>NZ_JACNMP010000021.1 GCF_017592335.1 Pseudaestuariivita rosea
CGACGCAAAGATCCTGAAAATGAGAGAGGAGATCAAAAAGAAGACAATCCAAACACGTCGCTTGCAGCACCAATCAGCTGCCGCATAAACTCAAACTCAAACTCAAACTCAAACTCAAACTCAAACTCAAACTCAAACTGAAACTCAAACTGAAACTGAAACTGAAACTGAAACTGAAACTGAACCAGAGCCTCCACTACCAAACAGCCTCAGTTCTCCGAAAAACTCTGAAGACGGACACAAGTTTTCGAAGTGCCGCATCTGAGAATTATATCTGACGAGATGTGGGACGCCGTTAAGCAACGTCAAGCGAACTATGAAGCAAATAACTCTAAGTCATCTCCCTCGACCCGGGAAAAACTCGACCTTAACCAAGCTCTGCGGCGCAAAAAATATCTGCTGTCGGGGTTATTGGAGTGTGGTCAGTGTGGTGGTAAACTCACTATTGCAGGTAGCGGCGCTAGAAGGCGTTACTATTGTGCGAACGCAAAAGAAAAAGGTCCGGCAGTCTGTGTGGGCTTCAAAGGGATACTACAAACCGAGGTCGAAAAACTTGTTTTGACCGGTCTCCGCGATAAATTGCTGGAGCCAAAAGCCTTTGAAATATTTGTAAAAGAATTCAAATCACATATCCGAAGCTATAATAAAGATCTAGAAAATGTTATCTCTCAGGGTGACAAAAGCATAAGAGAGACTGAGGACAAGCTTCGACATATCATATCAGCGATCGAGAATGGCGCCTTTGCTCCTGCTTTGAACGACCGTTTGAAGGCACTTCAATGTGAACTGGAGGAAAAGCGTGCCAGACGAGAAGCTATTAGTTCAAGTGAAGTTCCGTTTCCATCAAATCTTCCAGCCCTCTATCGCACATACATTGATGATCTTGCGAAGACACTGGCAAAGGAAGCAATTTCTGGAAGAGCGGGCGAAGAACTTCGTTCGATGATACAGCGCATCGAAGTACAATACGATAGGCAATCCAAACACCACTGTATCGACATAGAAGGCGACATAATAGCAATGCTGAGCGCCGCCAATCCCTCAAGCGCAGATGAATATGAACTCTCCAAAAGTTCGATAAAGTTGGTTGCGGGAGTAGGATTTGAACCTACGACCTTCAGGTTATGAGCCTGACGAGCTACCGGGCTGCTCCATCCCGCGCCAACAGTGGCTAGTTATGCCAAGTTGTCAGCAGGTTCAACCCCTGTCTGGGACAAAATGTAACCGATTTATTACAAGGCGACGTAAGCCCTTTGTTTCTTGATCTGCCGCGCAAAACTTTAATCTATCTTGCTCGAAGGGCTTCTGATTTTGTCAGTCATCGCATACCCGCTTTGGGCATGTTGTCGGATGATAGATACAGGAACTCTGCGGATTGTCGGACGACCTGTGACAGTTGCAGCAGTTGCTTTGCCATCGGGCTGGTCTTGCGCCAGATCATTCCGATGGTCCGCGATGGTTGAGGTTCTTTAAATCGGGCGACCGAGACGGCGGCTGATCGTCGTTCTACTGATAGCGCCATTTCCGGGATCAATGTGACGCCTATGCCGACGCTGACCATCTGAACCAGAGTTGATAGCGAACTGCCTTCCAGCATTTCACGCGGCAGCGCAGATTGGATGTTGCAGAACGACAGGGCCTGATCGCGAAAGCAGTGGCCCTCCTCTAACAGCAACAGGCGCATTTCGCGCAGGGCGTCGCGATCAGGGGTCGGTTTGTTCTGATCTGCCATAGGCCTGACAAGAACGAAATTTTCCTTGAACAATTCGACCTCGGTAAAGGATGGCTCGGACACGGGCAAGGCGACAATCGCAGCGTCCAGGCGGCCCCGTGACAGTTCTTCGATCAGGTTCGGGGTAATCGTTTCGCGCAGATAGATGTCCAGTTCGGTATGCGTTTTTGACAGCTCGCTGATCAGCGTAGGCAACAGATAGGGCGCCACCGTCGGAATGACGCCCATGCGCAGCCGGCCCGCCAGTTCATCCTGCGAGGCGCGTGCCAGATCGCCCAGTTCATCGACCGCCCGCAGAATATCGCGCACGCGTTCTGCAAACTCTTCGCCCAGTGTTGTCAGCCGGACCTGCCGTGCACTGCGTTCAAACAGCGTTGCGCCAAGGGTTTCTTCAAGGTCCTTGATCTGAACTGACAAAGCCGGTTGGGTAATGGAACAGACAGCCGCAGCGTGTCCGAAATGCCCGTGCCGGGCCAGGGCCTCAAAATATCGAAGCTGTTTCAGGGTTAAATTCTTCATAAGGGAAACTAATCGCACCTATTAGTTTATTCAACTTAATCTTATGATTGTCGTCTGGTAAACTATTAACTGAACATCGGAGTTATCAATATGTCAGATCATTCGACTATCGCGGCCTGACGATTTTCCTCTGATGATCATCATCCACGTATCAGCTCACGCAGACCAAATCGGAGATTATCATGGACGGAGCCCCACTCGAAGAGAAAGGTCAGTGCCCTGTTTTCGGCGGTACCAACAGGAACAAAGCCATGGGCAGCAACGCAAATCAGCATTGGTGGCCGAACCAGTTGAACCTGAAAATCCTACATCAGAATTCACCTGCGTCCAATCCGATGGCCAAAAATTTCAACTATGCGAAAGAATTTGAAAGCCTCGATTTCAAGGCGCTGAAAGAGGATCTGTATGCACTGATGACAGATTCGCAGGATTGGTGGCCTGCGGATTACGGGCACTATGGTCCGCTGTTCATTCGGATGGCGTGGCATAGCGCGGGCACCTACCGTATTTCTGATGGTCGCGGTGGCGGTGCTTCGGGCACGCAACGGTTTGCGCCCCTGAACAGCTGGCCCGACAATGCCAACCTGGACAAGGCACGCCGCCTGCTTTGGCCGATTAAGCAGAAGTACGGCAACAAGATTTCCTGGGCCGACCTGATGCTGTTGGCGGGCAACTGTGCCATCGAATCGATGGGGGGCAAGACATTCGGTTTCGGCGGTGGCCGCGAAGATGTGTGGGAACCTGAAGAAGATATCTATTGGGGCCCTGAGGCCGAATGGCTGGGCGACGCGCGCTATTCCGGCGATCGTGAGCTGGCAAACCCGCTGGCCGCTGTCCAGATGGGTCTAATCTATGTGAACCCAGAAGGTCCCAATGGCGAACCTGACCCTGTCGCCTCGGCCCGTGATATTCGGGAAACTTTTGCGCGTATGGCGATGAACGACGAAGAAACCGTCGCCCTGGTCGCTGGTGGTCATACCTTTGGTAAGTGCCACGGCGCGGGTGATGCGGGCCTGGTCGGCCCCGAACCCGAAGGTGCGACAATCGTGGAACAGGGTCTGGGTTGGACCAGCACATTCGAAAGTGGTCGCGGCATGCACACGATCACCAGCGGGCTGGAGGGCGCCTGGACACCGACCCCGACCAAGTGGGACATGAGCTATTTCGACATGCTGTTCGGCCATGAGTGGGAACTGGTGAAAAGCCCCGCAGGCGCCTGGCAGTGGGCCCCGAAAGACGTGGCCGAAAAAGATATGGCACCCGATGCCCACAATCCGGACAAGCGCGTGCTGACTATGATGTCGACAGCCGATATGGCGCTGCGGATGGACCCGGCCTATGAAAAGGTTTCGCGTCGGTATCATGAAAACCCCGATGAGTTTGCCGATGCTTTCGCGCGCGCGTGGTTCAAACTGACCCACCGCGATATGGGCCCGCGCGACCGTTATCTGGGCGAAGAGGTGCCAGCCGAAGAGTTGATCTGGCAAGATCCCGTACCCGCCGTTGATCACGATCTGATTGACGATCAGGACATTGCAGATCTTAAGGCGAAGATTCTGGAAACAGGTCTTTCCTTGCAGGAACTTGCATCTACAGCCTGGGCGTCGGCATCGACCTTCCGCGGCAGTGACAAACGCGGTGGCGCCAACGGCGCGCGTATCCGTCTAGCCCCGCAGAAAGACTGGGCGGCGAATAATCCCGACCAGTTGTCCCGCGTGTTCAATGCGTTGGAAGGCGTTCAAACGGCGTTCAATGATGCTCAATCCGGTGGGAAAAAAGTATCGATGGCCGACCTGATTGTTCTGGGTGGTTGCGCCGCCATTGAGCAAGCTGCAAAGGTCGCCGGGCATGATATCACAGTTCCTTTCGCACCGGGGCGTACGGACGCAACGGACGAACAGACTGATGTCGAATCCTTTGCCGTGCTTGAACCCAAAGCCGACGGTTTCCGCAATTACCTGGCCAGCGATGTTCAGGGGGAACCTGCCGATTTGCTGGTCGACAAAGCCAATCTGCTGACACTGACCGCACCTGAGATGACAGTGCTGATCGGTGGCATGCGCGCCTTGGGCCTGAACGCCGACGGCTCAAAACACGGGGTCTTCACAGATCGCCCCGGCACGCTGACCAATGATTTCTTTGTCAACCTGCTGGACATGGGCACCGAATGGAAACCCGCGCCGGACAGCGACGAAGTGTTGGAAGGTCGGGATCGCAAAACCGGTGATCTGAAATGGACAGCGACCGTGGTCGATCTGGTCTTCGGATCGAATTCGCAGCTGCGCGCCCTGTCCGAGGTTTATGCGACAGATCAGGCCGGGCTGAGCTTTGTTCAGGATTTCGTGGCCGCCTGGACCAAGGTCATGAACCTGGATCGGTTTGATCTGGCAAAGTAAGTTCACCGTCACAGACCAACATAAAAAACGACACCTCGATTTTTCATTGAGGTGTCGCATTTTCGAACCGGCACCGAAATGCCGCAAAGCCCTTCTTGACTTATAGCGGGTTATCCACGCGGGCGGTCAGCATAACCGTGCCACGACAATTCTGGGGCCATCGCAATTCGATCTCGCTTCCTGATGCACCTTGGCTCAGTTCAACATAGGGCTGCGAATAAATCGTGGTGTTACCGCTGCTGATCGGGCCATCGTTAACCACACTTTCACACCAACGTGCGCGACCCCCAAATGGCAGATGTGGCGCAAGATCGATCCGCCAGACCGACTGGTCAGAATTCTGTTCATGCCGGATGGATACCGGGTTCTGTGTGACTTCATCGACTGAGTTATAGGTATTCCCCTCAATCAAAATATTCCGCAGCCGGTTATAGTTCAGATCAGCAAAGCTGGTGTCCACCTTTTCGATCCGCCGAATATTGTTGTTCAACGATTTGTAGACATTGCAGGACATGTTCAGCCCGTGCACAAAATGTCCCGCGCCATAGGGCTTGATTACAAAGAAGCTGAAGTCGCTTGATACATCGTTGCAGGTAAAGATGTTACCCGTAACAGTCAGCCCGCCGAATGAGAACTGTGAATTATACTCAGGCGTTGGATCGTGTTCGTTGGTCCATTCGATGAAGTTGTTATCGATGTAATTGCCAGTGATCGCCGATTTCACATTTGGCGTGGTGAAGATAAGACCACCGATTGCAACGCCTTCGGGTTCGTCATCGCCCTGAAACCAGTGATTGCCCACAATCAGATTGCCTTCACCGCACAGCATCGCAAAGTGCTTGAACTTCATCGCGCGGTTGTTGCGCAGCTTGACGTCGTTCTTATTGGCGTTCAGCGCAACCGTTGTCCGATCCTGAACCCGCAAAGCGGTCTCATTCGACAAGAATTGGCAGGCCTCGATAATCATGCCTTGGCAGGCCGAACCGGCTGATGTGATCCCACGATCCTTGGGTTTGTTGATCGTGCAATTGTGCATCTCAAAAATGCTGCCGGACTTCGCCATGATCAGGCCACTGCTGCGCCCGTTACACTGCAGCTCGATGCTGTCCAGAACCAGTCTGGAATATCTTTCAAACCCCAGGAAATCCAACAGATACTTGAACCGCTTGAAGGTATAGGTCTGGGTACCGGCTGCACCATAAAGCGGTTGTGTCAGCGTCAGTGTGCCTGCTGCGATGTTGCGATCAGCCACGTAAACCTCACGCCCCACGCCGTTGCCTTCGATCAGTGAACCCACCTCAATGTTTGCGACATTCACTACATTTATCAGCATGCGGTCGTTCTGTATCGAATAGGATGCGGTTGATGTGACCTCGGTCGTGTCCCAGCCACTGCTGGATAGGGCGTCCAACTGGCCATTCCGGATCACCCGACGGATCTGATAGGCATCGCGATTGTTGACCGCCGCCTGCATATCAATCGGACGATCCAGTTGAACCCGGCGACCACCCATATCCAGACTTTCATGATCACCGCTGTTCAGCATCGCCTGAAACGCTTTTTCGAAGGCCCGGCGTTCGTCCTTGAAGGCTTCGATATAGGTTGGCAGATCGAAGTTTTTGCGCAGGTTCAACCTGTTTTCGTCAGGCATGATAATACGGCCTTCGAACCGAATGCGGGAATCGATCGTGACGTCATCGGCCAGCAGATATGTTCCCTCTGGCACCACGATGACCCGACCGTTGGCAGCCCGATCTGCGGCCTCAAACGCCGCAGCGTCATTGGCCACGCCATCACCAATTGCGCCGTAATCCTGAACGTCGACAATATCGATCATGTCCCGCAGGAACAGGTTTGTTACATCTTCAATGATCAGATCATCGATCCGCACAACACCCCCGGCAGGTCCGGTCAGATCCAGACCGAAGTGGCCATAAACCACGTCACTGTTCCACGGCATGTCGACGCCGTCCCGTGTGCCGGTTCCGACGATCGCCGATACCTCAACCACCTGACCGTATTGCGTCAAACTTGTCGCCGGGCCCACGGCGGTCAGTCCCGTCACATTCGACCCGCCAGCATCCCCGGCCCAACCGGCAATACGAACGTTGGGCAGGTTGCCCGCAATCGCCTTGATCCTGGCCGTCACTCGCAGATAGCACCCCGGCAAAATCGGCGTCTGCCCCATATAGCGCAGCTTCTGCACGTCCAACTCGGTCTTGACCATCTCAAGACAGCCGCCAAAGTCCTGATCGGCCGGCACAAAAGCCGCGTTCGCAGCGCCGTCATACGTATCCGATCCGGGCGTTCCGTCGCCGCTGGACCATTGATCCAAACCAAATTGGAATGCGGGCGGCATAAAGACCAACCCATCGGTGATTGCTTTGTTCATCAAAACCCCTTTCAGGCCGCAAGGGACAGGCCTGCGCGCTATCCTTCTCTTAGCCGTTTGCACGGAAATCCCTGATCCGAAGACCCTGCGCCTTCGGTTGCGAAAAGAAGTATCAACGAATGGTAAACAGCTTCTCATACCACCGTACGGTGGGTCGCCGGGACGATTTTGCATCTTGCAGCCGGGGAACCAGCGCGATACCGACAGTGCTATCGTGATCCGGTTTTTTGCCCATATCGCATTGCTGCCCCGCGGTCTTTTGATCGCCTGTATCGTCTTGGGCGTTCTTGTCCCGCGTATGGGGGCCGTCATCGGCGAAGCTGTCGGGCTTCAGACCTTTGTGATCTGCACGGGCGATGGCTTGCGGGCCGTCACTCTTGACCAAAACGGTGATCCAATCGAAACCGAGATCGAAGATCACGGTCCATGCCTTGCCGCCATTGTGCAGGCGCAACTGACCGCACCGCCGTCTGCATGGCAGCGATTGATTGGTCAGCCCGACGGCCCGCCCAAGGCACTCGGCACAATCATAACCACAACTGTCTGGGATGGCCCGCCGCCCAAAAGGGGACCCCCTGCGATCGTCTGAAATCATTCAATTTTCAACGATACTGATAGGAAAACCTATGACAGAAATCTCCGCCTCGGGCCCCGAGCGGCGTGATGCTGCACATGGCGGCACTCTTTACCGCATGGTATGGAAATGGCACTTTCTCGCTTCACTTTATGTCTTGCCGTTTATGGCAATGCTGTCGCTGACCGGCGGCATTTATCTGTACAAACCACAAATCGAAGCCTGGCTTTATGCCGACCGCATGACCGTCACCCCGCAGGACGACACGCTATCGCTTGAAGAACAGGCAGCCACACTACAGGTCGGTCGCATCCGCGGCATCACGCTGACAGGTGCCGACGATACCTCAACCGTCATCGAATATGATACATCTGATGGTGTCCGTTCATTGGCCTGGGTCAACCCATATGACGGAAATATTCTAGGTAGTGTCGCTCGTGATGAAATGGCTATGCAGGTCGTCCGCAAGATACATGGCGAACTGCTTTTGGGCGATTTCGGCACTAAGTTTGTAGAACTGGCCGCACATTGGGCTGTGGTCATGTTTGTCACCGGCATCATCCTGTGGTGGCCGCGTGGATCACGCCGCCTGTCCGACGCCATACGCCCGCCGCGCGGATCACCCAAAACACGCAACTGGTGGCGCGAAACACATCTGTTCACCGGTATGCTGGCCACTATTTTGATCGTTCCTATCATAATTTCCGGTCTGCCATGGACCGATATCTGGGGCGGCAGTCTTGATCGCGTGCAGCAGGCGACCGGGCAATCCTCAAAAAGCCTGCGGTTTGGCAGCGACACCCCGAAAAGCCTGGCGTCCCAGGGGGATACGATCCCTTGGGCACAAGTTATTGAGACCGCAAGGGCCCAGGATCTGGTTTATCCATTGGAAATGCGTCCGCCCCGTAAAGCCGATGACGCCTTCTGGATCCGCAGCGCCTCAACCAACAGGACCGATCAGACCGAACTGGTCATCGACCGCTACAGTGGCGCCGTGTTGGCCCGTGTTGATTTTGCTGATAATCCGCCCGTCGCTAGGGCTGTCAGTTGGGGTATTTCGTTCCATCAGGGCGAAGCCTACGGCTGGTTGAATCTGGCCCAGAACACCATCGCAGCGATACTGGGCGTCGCCCTGTCGCTGTCAGGGTTTGTCGCCTGGTGGAAACGACGGCCTGCGGGATCATTAGGCGTGCCTGCAGCGCCTGAGGCATCGCTGGGAACCGGAATGATCATACTGGCCATCGCCCTGATGATCCTGTTCCCGTTGATGGGCGCATCCCTGATCATCGTTCTAATCCTGGATTGGCTGATCTTTCAAAGGGTTGGATGGTTTCGACCTAAAGCACTCTGACAAAAAGGCTGGTCCGGCACCGGGCCACAAAATCATCGAAAAAGGATATCAAAATGGACAGACGCACTTTTACCGCCATCGCAGCCCTTGGTTTGATAGCTGCACCTACGCTGCGATCACAGGCGAACCAACCGTTACCAACGGGATCAGTTCGGGAAAATCTGGACACACCCTTGCATGATATGTCGGGCTGGCCCGAAGACTGGGTGGGCGATGAACAGGTTGTCATGCTGGCCTATCCAGGTATGACTGCGCTGGATCTGGTCGGGCCACAGTACATGTTTGGCAGTCTTTGGGGCGCGACTGTAAAGGTTGCTGCCAAAACTCTGGACCCCATTGTCAGTGACACCAGATTGACAATTCTACCGGATGTCACGTTCGAACAAGCCCATGATCGCCCTGATATCCTGTTCGTACCCGGTGGTATCAGCGGTACATTGAACGCGATGGAGGATCAGGAAACGGTCGATTTTCTGGCGTCTCGGGGCGCGGCGGCGTCCTATGTCACGTCTGTCTGCACAGGGGCGCTTTTGCTGGGTCAGGCCGGACTGCTTGATGGGTATCGGGTCGCAACCCACTGGCTGTCGGCGTCCGTCATGGATGCCTTTGGTGCCACCGCAGTCAACGAACGCGTCGTTCGCGACCGAAACCGCATCACAGGCGGTGGTGTCACGGCGGGTATCGATTTCGGCCTGGCCATGATCAAGGAATTGCGCGGTACCGAATACGCCCAAAGCATACAGCTTCTGGCCGAATACGCGCCCGAGCCACCTTTGAACGCGGGTACCCTGGAAACCGCCCCTGCAGATGTGACCGAACGAATGACCGCCATGTTTGCCGGTTTTGAAACCCACGCCCGGGCGGTGGCCGACCTAAGGCTGAAGTAGCACTTTAGGCGCTGCAACCTGTCCCAAGGCCAGTTCGGCAAAGGCCTTGGGTCCCTCTTCCAGCGGGCGGGTTTCGGTTAGCGCCTCAAGGTGATCACTCACGGGCAGTCGCCCATCAAAAATCGCCTGGGCCGTGTCCCGAAAATCATCAGCGGTATAGGTGTAAGTACCGAAAAACGTGATTTCCTGCAGCGTCGCATAGCGCGGATCAAATCCGCCGTTTCCCCCGCCCAGGCCGATATGGGCAATCACACCACCGGGACGCACGTGCGAAAAGGCGGTGGTGCGGGTGGCATCAATGCCCACGGCGTCAATCACTGTGTCGGCCATAACCGGACTATCCAGAACATCTACATCAGGCAAATCCATCAGACGCTTTGCACGGTCCGTATTTGGCTCAACAACCGTCACCCTATCCGCGCCCATCGCGCGCAGTGACAAAGCTGCACCCAGTCCGATTGCGCCGCCGCCCAGCACCATCGCCTCACCCAACGGCGCGATGTTCATGGCCAATCGAACCGCATGCAAGCCGCAGGCAATCGGTTCAGTCAGCGACGCGGCCTCAAGCGGGATACCATCTAGAACAGGCACGCAGTTCGCCTTTGGCGCAGAAACAACCTCAGCAAATCCGCCCGGCCGCGGGGGCATCGACAAGATCTGGCGGTCAGGGCAAAGGTTGTCGCGGCCCGTCGTGCAATACTTACAGACGCCACATGTGACCAGCGGATTAACTGTGACCGGCCGACCATCGCTATCCCATCCGGCGACTTCATGTCCCAGCACGATAGGCGTGGGTCTGCGGGGATCATGGCCTGCATAGGCGTGCATATCTGATCCGCATATCCCACAGAACGCCACGCGGATGGCATTGTTCTCGGGCTCAGAAACCTCTTGCATTTCCAAGGCGTTAGGGGCGGTCTGAACAAGGGCCCTCATTTCGCTGTGAACCCCCCGTCCACATGCAACACCTGGCCCGTCACATAACCAGACGCGTCTGAGGCCAGAAAAACCGCTGGCCCTGTCAGATCATCCAGCACTCCGTTTCGACCAATACAGGTTTGCGCGGCATTGCGGGCGGCGCGGTCCGGATCGGAAAAGACGGGCCCCGTCAGTTCAGTCGGAAAGAACCCCGGCGCGATGGCGTTGACTGTGATGCCCTGGGGCGACCAGGCCTCAGCCATGGCGCGGGTCAGTTGGGCGATGCCACCTTTCGACGCGCCATAAGGGATTGAGTTTGGAAAGGCGCGGCTGGATTGCAGCGATGCAAAAGTGATGATGCGCCCCCAGCCATCCATTGCGGGCATCAGCGCACGCGACAGGAAGAAGGGCACCTTCAGATTCAGGTCCAAAGTCTTGTCCCAACTGTCATTGCTGATCTGCTCGGCGGGTTCGCGAAAATTCACACCAGCCGCATGCAACACGATCTGCGGCGGGCCAAAGGGACCCGCCAGATCGCGTGCCAGCGTATCCCAATCGTCGATCTGCAACAGATCAGCGGGGCAGGCCGCGATCCTATCATTGGCCAGTGCCTCAAGCTGATCGGCGCGCCGGGCAACCGCCACAACCCGGGCCCCGTGATCGGCCAAGGCGCCCGCCAGATGCGCACCGATGCCGGATGAGGCACCGGTGACAACAGCTACACGCCCCGACAGATCAAAAAGCCGCATCAGTCAGCGGCAGACAGATCGAAGTTTTCGCCAGGGAAGTACTTGGCCAAGCGGACATCTGCGGTGCGTGCGTGGCCTTCCATCCCTTCCAGACGGCTGATCCGAGCGCAAGCCTGGCCAATGCTGCGGTTCGCTTCACGTGTCGACCTTTGCCATGTCACCGTCTTGAT
Source organism: Pseudaestuariivita rosea (assembly GCF_017592335.1). Taxonomy (GTDB): domain Bacteria; phylum Pseudomonadota; class Alphaproteobacteria; order Rhodobacterales; family Rhodobacteraceae; genus Parasulfitobacter; species Parasulfitobacter rosea. The sequence goes on from NZ_JACNMP010000021.1 coordinate 11,689, forward strand.
GAATTTGCCCACCGATAGACCGCCGGTGTAGTGCGCAGCCCCCTTGGTTGGCAGAACGTGGTTGGTGCCGGAACACTTGTCGCCATAGGCCACGGTCGTTTCCTCGCCCAAAAACAGCGATCCATAGTTTTGCAAGTTGGCCAGCCACCAATCCAGATCGTCTGCCTGCACCTGAAGATGTTCCGAGGCATATTCATCACTGATCTTGGCGGCCTCATCCCGGTCTTTCGCGACGATGATTTCGCCATATTCATCCCAGGCCCGAACAGCGTTTTCGCGGTTCAGTTCAGGCAGTTCCTGAATGAACATCGGCACCAGTTTTTCGACCTCTTTCGCGAGTTCTAGATCGGTCGAGATCAGCCAAACGGGCGAGTTATACCCATGTTCGGCCTGCCCGACCAAATCCCATGCGACAATGACAGGATCGGCGGTTTTATCGGCGATCACCATGCTTTCGGTGGGGCCTGCAAACATATCGATGCCAACGCGCCCGAACAGAATGCGCTTGGCCTCGGCCACGAACTGATTGCCGGGGCCCGCCAGAACGCGGGCAGGGGGTGTGCCAAACAGACCGAACGCCATGGCCGCGATGCCCTGCACGCCACCCAAATTCAGGATTGTATCTGCGCCGCAAACATCCAGCGCGTAAAGAATCGCGGGGTTCATGCCTTCGCCCGGTTTCGGGGGCGAACAGGCCGTCACATGGGGCACGCCCGCAACCTTGGCCGTTGTCACCGTCATGATCGCACTGGCGACATGGCTGTACCGCCCACCGGGCGCATAACAACCGGCAGCTGACACGGGGATCTGCTTTTGCCCGGCGATGAGGCCTTCGACCACCTCATATTCTGTATCCCGTAGCGACGCGCGCTGTTGTTCGGCAAAGCGGCGCACATTATCGCGGGCAAACAGAATGTCGTCTTTCAGTTTCTGACTAACTTTGCCAGACGCAGCAGCCCGTTCTTCGGCTGACACAACAATCTCGCCTTCGAACCCATCGAACTTGGCTGCGTATCGGCGGGCGGCATCATCTCCGCCCGCCTCAATCTCATCAAGGATGGACTGCACGGTATCACGCACATCACGCTCACCGGTCGCCGCTGTCTTTGAGGCTTTCTTCAGGTAGTCCATCCTTGTCGTCTCCTTTTTTATCTACAAACGTTATTCGCCGCGGGCAAAGGCGGCCAGTTCAGGGGTATCTGCAACAAGCTGCATGTATTGCGCATCAATAAAGCTGGCTGCATCCAGTTCCTGTTCAAGGGTGCCGGTCGATGTCATGTAACCGCCCAGACCATTGAACCATTGAACCGCAGTCGGATTATCGCCCGCCATCAGTTCAAGCTGTTCGTCCAGTGTAAACATCGGACGTGTGTCGATTTCACGCTGAAGGTACTGTTCGTCCAGTTCAACACCGGTCAGTGCATAAAAATCAGCCATCATGGACACGGCTTCATCATTATTGTCGCGGATGTACTGAACACCGCGCAGGAACACCGCCAGATAACGCGCGACCATCTCGGGGTTCGCTTCGGCATAGTCACGGCGTGCAATCAGGGCGCCGGGTACAATGGCGCCTGCATCCTGACCCGAACATAGCAGTGTCGCACCAGCGCGTGCTTCCAGCGTATAGATATTCGGGGCCCAAAGACCGGCCATAGCCCCGGTGCCTGATGCAAATGCGCTGATGATTTCACCCTGGTTCAGGTTCACGACCTCGACATCCTCGGGGTAGTTCAGGCCAAAGCTTTCGATACAGGCGGCTGACGCATATTCACCGGTCGAATTCGTCGTGACCAGCAACTGCTGACCGCGCAGCGCTTCGGCTGGGTTGGCGCGAATGGCCTCGGCATCGGCGCCGCGCACCATCATGGCGTTTCCGGCGGATTCGTTGTTGGTGATACCGATGGTGATGATGTCAAAGCGCGCAGCCCCCAGAACCGCAGGCGCAGACCCGGTGCCGCCCACATCCCAGTCACCTGCCGCAGCTGCCGCGACCTGAGGCGCACCCGATGGGAATGTCGAATAGTTGGGCGACAGCCCCACTTCATCCCACCAGCCCTTCTGGTCGGCAATATAATAAGGCAACGCCCAGTAAAGCGCAGGCTGGTACGATACGTTAACCTCGGTCGTGTGCCCGGCCGCGAATGCTGTTGTCGGCAGGGTCATCGCCCCCGCCACCATTGCGCTTTTCAAGAAGTTAAAAGTCATTTCGGTCATCCTCCCTGGTTGGACCTACATGTCATCGCCCATCTGTTCGCGCAGCAGGCGCCAGACCTGTCCGCGCAGATGCGTGAAGCTTGATTTTTCCATCACATCGTCGATGGGCTCTTCGGACCACTTTTCGGCCTGCCGCGTCTGGGCGACATCGATCACCTCGCGGATATGGCCGGGGTTGCGGCCCATCACCACCACGCGGTCGGCCAGATAGACGGCTTCTTCTACCGAGTGGGTAATGAACATAACGGTGCGCGGATTATCCTTGCTGACGCGCACCAGTTCTTCCTGCATGATTGTTCGGGTCTGGGCGTCCAGCGCGCCAAAGGGTTCGTCCATCAGCAAAACGCCCGGATCGGTTGCGTAACTGCGGGCGATCGCCACACGTTGCTGCATGCCACCTGACAGTTGATGGGGGTACTTATCTTCGGTCCCTTCCATCTTCATCAGGGTCAGATAATGATGAACGGCCTTGTCCCGTTCAGCCTTGCTGGCGCCCTTGGACCGCATTCCGAAAACGATATTTTCCCTTACGGTTTTCCATGGAAACAGCGCAAACTGCTGGAAAACCACCGCCCGGTCGGGACCCGGGCCTTTGACAGGTTTGCCCGCCACGCGGATTTCACCGCGACTGACCGTTTCCAGCCCCGCCACCATTCGCATCAGGGTCGTCTTGCCACAACCCGACGGACCCACGACCGAGATGAATTCCCTGTCTTTCACATGAAAATCGACATCCTTGATTGCAGTAAAGGGCTTGGCCCCGCCTTCGCCGAAAATCTTGGTGATATTATCGATGACAATCTCGCTCATTGTCCCTCCCACTTGCGGCGAACGGCCGTTTCTGCGGCTCTTAGTCCAAAATCGATCGCCAGTCCGACCAGTCCGATGACCAGCATGGATGTGACAACGGTTTCGGGGCTTAGGTTTGATTGCCCCTGGATCATCACATAACCGATGCCTGAACTGACAACGATCAGTTCCGCCCCGATCAGCGATTGCCATCCAAGCCCGGCGGATATGCGCAGGCCCGCGACGATGGATGGCAAGGCGCCGGGCAACAGAACCTCCCACCCGATGCGCAACTCGCTGGCACCATGGGTTTGTGCGGCCTCGATCAGATGACGGTCAACCAGACGCGCGCCACGATAGGCGTTGATGACACAGGGCGCAAAGGCCCCCGTGAAAATAACCATGATCGCGCCACCGATGCCGGTGCCGAACCAAAGTGCTGCAAAGGGCACCCAGGCCAGCGGGGCAACATAACGATATCCTTCAAACAGGGGTGTCACAATGTCTTCCAGCAGACGGAACCGGCCCATCATCAGGCCCAGGGGAATACCGATTGCAGCTGCCAGGCCAAATCCCCCCAGAAAGCGCCCGATCGATGACAGTGCGTGTTCCCACAACAAGGCACCTGCAAAGGGTCGGATCATCATCGTGATTGTGCGGTCGATCACATCGATGGGCGACGGCAGCACAAAGCTGGACACCAGACCGGCCGACACTACTGCCTGCCATCCGCCAAAAAACAGAACCAGACTGGCAATCGAATAGGCCAGCAGGGGAATACGACGCTTCATGTCGTGGCCCTCCAACGGATGACCCGTTTTTCGACGTGACCCAGAAGGATCGTCGTGATTGCGCCTGCGATGGCGATGGCGACCATGGTCACAAGGATCATGGATGTGTTCACATCACGATAGGCGGTCTGCAACGCGCGGCCCAATCCAAGGAAAGCGCCAACCAGTTCGGCGGCCACCAGCGTTGTCCAACTGGCCTGCAGGGATAGGCGCAGGCCGGTGAATATCATGGGGGCTGAGTCCGGCAAATAAACTTCGCTGATCACGCGGGCCTCGGTCGCGCCATGAACGCGCGCGGCCTCGATCAGCGTTTTCCGTACGTTCCTGACGCCAGTATATGTGTTGATGACCGATGGCACAAAGGCGGAAACAAAGATCACAAAGACCTTCGATGCATCGTTCAGGCCGAACCAGACGATGGCAAGTGGAATCCACGCCAAAGGCGGAATGGGACGCAACAGCAGGAAAATCGGGTTTACAAAGGCTTCGATCCGCCGGTCATAGCCCATCAGAAAGCCAAGCGGCATGCCAACGACAACAGCGGTCAGAAACCCGATCAGCACCAGTCGCAGGCTTTGCCAGATGTGTTCCATCAGCGTGCCGCCCGCATAGCCGTCCGACCAGATGCGCCCAAGCGCCGATGCGAACCCTTCGGGGGACGGGAAACGCAGGGGATTGATCAGGCCCGTGCCACTGGTCAGCAGCCACCATAACATAAAAACAACCACAACTGTGATCGCCCCGGTCAGGGTCGAGCGGTTCATCAAGCGGGTCACGCGCTGGCCTTGCGACTTTCAGAATTAGCGAAAACGATTTTCATGCGAATCCCCCTTCTATATTATTGTATGCGCTTACAATTGAGTGTAATAGCATAAAACCATGACTGACAAGCGGGATAATGCAAATTCTGGTACCGGACCGGTCACGCAGGCCGATGTCGCGCGATTTGCCAATGTGTCCACCGCAACCGTCAGTCGAGTGCTGAATGGATCATCGCTTGTTCGGCCCAAGGTGCGTGAAACGGTGGAACAGGCCATCGCTCAGCTTGGGTATGTTCCGAACGAAGGGGCCCGGGCGCTGGCCCGTCGGCGCAGCAATACGCTGGGGGCCATTATTCCGACCCTGAACAATGCGATGTTCGCGGCCGGTATGAACGCGTTTGAGGAAGAAGCGCGTCAGAACGGTTATGGCCTGTTTATCTCGGTTTCCAACTATGATGCCGCGCAGGAAAGTTTTCTGATCCGCCAGATGATCGAACGTGGGGTCGAGGGGTTGCTGTTGGTCGGCAACACCCGCATGGACGAGGCGCGTGATCTGTTGCAGCAATCCGCTATGCGCCACGTCTGCGCCTGGGCTTATGATCCCGCCGCCGGTGCGCCGAACGTCGGTTTTGATAATGCGAAAGCGATGTATGATCTGGTCGATCATGTGGTGGATTGCGGCTATCGAAAAATCGCGATGCTGGCCGCGATGCAGGCGGGCAACGACCGGGCGCAACAGCGTGTGCAGGGGGTCCGGGCCAGACTGGCCCACCACGGATTGAAACTGCATGCCTTTGCTGAGACGCGATATTCGGTCCAATGGGCCAAAAAGGCTGTCGTCCGGATCCTGTCATCGGGTGCTGACGCCATAATTTGCGGGAATGATGTGATCGCCTATGGCGTTCTGTCGTCGGTCAAGGCAAAGGCGTTGACCGTCCCGCGCGATATCGCCGTTGTGGGGTTTGATGATCTGCCGCTGTCTGCCGATCTGGATCCGGCCCTGACCACAGTCCGGGTACCAGCGCATCAGATGGGTCAGCGGGCGGCCTTGGAACTGCTGAACGCGATTGAAGAGGACCGCGATGTCCGGGGCTATCAGCTGGAAACGCATCTGGTTATCCGTGACAGTACGATGCAGCTTTGACCGGGTTGCATCCTGCGCGACATCGGATCAAAGTCGGCGCAGGGGGACAGATGTATGTCTTTGAAAAAAGCAGCGACGGCCGTGCGCGAAAAAGCCTATGCACCTTATTCGAACTTCAAGGTCGGGGCGGCCGTGCGTGGTGCCTCGGGCGCGATCTATTCCGGGTGCAACGTGGAAAACGTGGCTTATCCCGAAGGCACTTGTGCCGAGGCAGGCGCCATCGCCGCCATGGTTGCCGCCGGTGAAACAAAACTGACCGAGGTTGTCGTAATCGCCGACAGCCCCCTGCCGATCAGCCCCTGCGGAGGGTGTCGTCAGAAACTGGCCGAATTCGGGGGCCCCGATACGCCTGTGATCTTGCTGACTGTACAGGGACAGGAACAGGTCACAAACCTTGCCGAATTGCTGCCCGGTGCCTTTTCGACTGAGCATATGGAAAAAAGCTAAGATGCAGGCACATCAAATCCTTGAGCGTTTACGGTACGGTAAACGGCTTGGCGCCGATGAATTAACCTGGTTTGCCACAGGTCTGGCCAGTGGTGCTGTGTCTGATGCGCAAGCCGGCGCCTTTGCTATGGGCCTTTGTCTGCAAGGGCTGGATGATACAGGCCGTGTGGCATTGACCAAAGCCATGCGCGACAGCGGAACGGTTTTGCGCTGGGATCTGGATGCGCCGGTTCTGGACAAACATTCAACGGGGGGTGTGGGCGACAGCACGTCGTTTCTGATTGCGCCCGCCCTGGCTGTGTGTGGGGCCTATGTGCCCATGATTTCGGGACGCGGGTTGGGCCACACAGGCGGCACGCTGGATAAGCTGGAAGCGATCCCCGGCGTCAAAACCGAAGTGACTGAGGCGCTGTTTCGCAAGATCGTGGGCGAAATCGGCTGCGCGATTGTCAGTGCCACGGGCGATATGGCACCTGCTGACAAGAAGCTTTATGCCGTGCGTGATGTCACCGGAACCGTGGCCAGCATCGACCTGATCACGCCATCGATCCTATCCAAGAAACTGGCCGCAGGTCTGGAAGGTCTGGTGCTTGACGTCAAGGTCGGCAGTGGTGCGTTCATGAAAACGATGGAGGATGCCCAAGCTCTGGCCGAGGCACTTGTGAACACGGCCAATGACGCGGGCTGCAAGACCACTGCGCTGATCACTGACATGAACCAGCCGCTGGCAAAATCCATGGGCAACGCGCTTGAGATCATGGAGTGTATGCAGGCCCTGACCGGGGATGAGCATGATCATGAGCTGCCCGATCTGTCCGCCGCCCTTGCGGGCGAATTGCTGGCCAGCGCCGGGCTGGCCGATGATGCCGACGAAGGCGCGACGCAGGTCATGGACAGCTTTTTCGACGGCAGCGCGGCTGAATGTTTTCAGAAGATGATCGCGATGCTGGGCGGCCCACGTGATTTTGTCGAACGCTGGCACGACCGATTGCCCGCAGCCCCTGTTCAGCGGGAGGTCTTTCTTGAGGAAAACGGATATATCACCGCAATGGACGGCCAGGCGCTGGGTCAGGCTGTTGTCAGTTTGGGCGGCGGACGCTTGCGCGAAGGCGATCGGATCGATCCGTCGGTTGGGCTTTCTGATATCATATCCCTCGGTGATCCTGTCGATAGATCCACGCCCGTCATGATGATCCATGCAGCGAGTGAGACCGCCGCGGATCAGGCCGAGGCGGCGGTGAAGGCCGCGATCACCGTGGGGGACGCGGAACCCGATATCCCGCCCACAATCTATCAAAGGGTATCCTGATGCCGCGTGCGTTTCTGGTGGTCATGGACAGTGTCGGATGTGGTGGCGCACCCGATGCCGACGCCTTTGGCGACGCCGGCGCGAACACCCTGGCCCATATTGCCGAGGCGTGCGCGGCCGGTCGCGCGGACGAAGGGCGCAGCGGCCCATTGCAGATGCCAAATCTGGATCGATTGGGGTTGGGGGCGGCGGTGCGACTGGCATCAGACGTGGAAATGCGGGGGTTCAATGCAACGCCCAAGGGTCTTTGGGGCGCCGCGACCGAGGTGTCGAAGGGCAAGGATACCCCGTCAGGTCACTGGGAACTGGCCGGTGTGCCGGTGCCGTTTGACTGGCATTATTTCCCTGATGAAATCCCTTGTTTTTCCGACGATCTGGTGGCCGAAGTCTGCCGTCATGCGGGCGTCGACGGGATTCTGGGCAACCGCCATGCCTCGGGCACGCAGATACTGGTCGAAGAGGGCGCAGAACATATGCAATCGGGCTGGCCCATCTGCTATACCTCGGCCGACAGCGTCTTTCAGATTGCCGCGCATGAGGAAACCTTTGGCCTGGACCGGCTATTGCAGCTGTGTCAGGACATGGCCCCGACCCTGCACGCGATGAAGGTGGGCCGGGTTATTGCGCGCCCCTTCGTCGGCACGCCTGAGGTTGGCTTTACCCGCACCACCAACCGCCATGACTATGCCGTCGCACCCCCAAGCCCTACGCTATGTGATTGGGTTCAGGGCGCGGGGCATCCGGTGCATGCGGTCGGGAAAATCGGGGATATCTTTTCGATGCAGGGCATTGATGATGTGCGCAAGGGCGCGGATGCTGACCTAATGAAGCACCTGATCGATCTGGCAAAAACCGCCGCCGACAACGCCCTGATCTTCGCCAATTTTGTCGAGTTCGACAGCCTTTACGGCCATCGCCGCGACGTCGCCGGATACGCTCGCGCGCTGGAATGGTTCGACGCTCAAATCCCGCGTGTGCTGGAACACTTGCGCGCTGATGATCTGATCATATTCACCGCTGATCATGGCAACGATCCGACTTGGACGGGTACTGATCACACCCGCGAACGGGTGCCTGTGGTGGGGAATATCCCACGTCAGGCCGGACTGATTGGCTTTGCCGATGTCGCGGCCAGCATCGCCATGCATCTGGGTATTCCCAACCAAGGACCGGGGCGCAGTTTTCTATGAACAAGATCGAATTGCACCTGCATCTGGAAGGCGCTGCACCACCTGCCTTTATCCGTGGTTTAGCCCAGGAAAAGGGGATGCGGCTGGACGGCGTATTTGATGAAAACGGCCATTACGCGCACACAGATTTCGCGCATTTCTTGGAAGTTTACGAAGCCGCGACAGCAGCGCTGAAAACGCCCGAGGATTATCATCGCCTGACCCTAGCCGTTCTGGAAGAAAGTGCGAAACATGGCGTGATCTATTCCGAAACCTTCCTGTCACCCGATTTCTGCGGGGGTGGCGATGTTGCGGCCTGGCGGGAATATCTGCAAGCCATTCAAGAGGCCGCAGATCAGGCGGAACGCACCCACGGCATCGTGCTGCGCGGGATTGTCACCTGCATCCGTCATTTCGGCCCGGATCAGGCCAAGCGCGCAGCCCTTTGTGCTGCGGAAACGGCAAGTGATTGGCTGGTGGGTTTTGGCATCGCGGGGGCTGAAACGGTCGGTGAACCCATTGATTTTGCCTACAGCTTCGACATGGCGCGCGAGGCGGATTTGCATCTGACCGCCCATGCCGGCGAATGGCGCGGACCAAAAGGGATCAGGGATACGATCCGTGATCTACGCGTCGAACGGATCGGCCACGGCGTTCGCGCGATTGAGGACCCCGCGCTGGTGGATGAACTGGCCGAAAGTGAAATCGTGCTTGAGGTTTGCCCGGGGTCAAATGTGGCCCTTGGTGTGTATCCCGATTGGGCCAGCCACCCGATCGGAAAGTTGTATAGCGCAGGGGTCAAGGTGACGGTTTCGACCGACGATCCCCCGTTTTTCCATACCACGATGACCCACGAATATGATCGCCTGGCCGAAACTTTTGGCTGGGATGACGGCGTGTTTCTTGAGCTGAACAAAACCGCGTTGCAGGCGGCCTTTTGTCGTGATGATCTGAAAACCGACCTGATGAAAAGACTGGAGCCGCCCGATGTCTGACCACCTGACCGTTGTCACCCACCCGCTGGTGCAACACAAACTGACGCTGATGCGGCGACGCGAAACCTCAACAGCTGAATTCCGGCGCCTTTTGCGCGAAATCAGCCAGCTTCTGGCCTATGAGATCACGCGCGAACTGCCCTTGGCGCATCGCACGATTGAAACCCCGTTGACCGAGATGGAAGCGCCTGTTTTAGCAGGTAAAAAGCTGGCGCTGGTGTCGATCCTGCGGGCCGGTAACGGGCTGTTGGATGGTGTTCTGGAACTTATCCCGTCAGCGCGCGTGGGGTTCGTGGGGCTTTACCGCGATGAAGAGACTTTGCAGCCGGTTCAGTACTACTGCAAATTGCCTGATGCGCTGGAAGACCGTCTGGTGATCGCCGTTGACCCGATGCTGGCCACCGGCAATTCATCGGCCGCCGCGGTCGATCTGATGAAACAGGCGGGGGCCACGAACATCCGTTTCATGTGCCTTCTGGCCGCGCCCGAAGGCGTCGCCCGCATGAAAGAGGCGCACCCCGACGTACCAATCGTCACCGCCGCACTGGACAAGAAGCTGAATGATAAAGGGTACATCGTGCCCGGCCTGGGGGACGCCGGGGATCGGATGTTTGGGACGAAGTAGCAGCTTCGCCCCGTTCATAGCAAGTGTCGGCCCGGACTCGCAGTTCGTGTAAAATCACAACTGAAAATGAATGTGATCGTCGTGCCGTGCGGCGAGGCAGCCTTGGAAGCGGATTTTGGGGGATGTCAGGCCAAGGCTGATTTTCAGGTGCGGTTCCAGCAGGATTTTTGACACTCGCGGATCGGCGGCCAGCCATTCCAATGCGGCTTTTGTGCGCTCGGCATCAAACGTGGCCTCACGCCACAGTGGCTTTAGCCAGCCCATGTCCCATCTCAGGGTCGGCCAGACAGGACGGCAGTTGGTCGCGCCATCCTCAAACGCGAAGTATCCGATGGTTGAGGGCGGGCGGTTGTCCGCATAATAAAATGCCAGGTCCAGTTTTTCGCCGTCATCATGGCTTAGGTGCGGGGCCAGCGGGAAGCCGTCAAAGAATGGAAAGCTGCCGTCCAGGGTCAGCGTCTGCGCGCCGGGAAAACGGGCGGCCATGTGACCCGCCAGATCATTCGCCACATCGGCCATCTCAGGGGTGACATAGTGCCTGTTTAACGCGCAATAGATCGGGCTGGCCGAGGTCAGTGCCGCATCACCAAAGCAGCGTAAAGGCTGGCGTCCGAACTGGGGTGCGATGAAGGCCGCGCCAATACTCAGCGCTGTATAGATGACCAGAAATGCCAGCAGTCGGCGCCGTATCAGCAGTGCAAGCAGCCAGGCGATACCACCGATCTGGGTCACAATCGTCAGAACCGCCACGATCAGAATGTGGCCGATGATCCGTATGACCCACCTCATTGGCGTGACGCGGGCTTGGGGCTGGGGCTGGTCAGACCGTCCAGTGCCTCAAGTGGGCGGGAAACGGCGGCGGGCAATCCCGGTTTGCGGGGGGCATAGACCTGTTTGCTGACCTCGACCATCAGAATGCCGCCCGCGGCCAGAATAGGAATACGTTGACCGGCACCTTCCCAGAACCATGCCGTCTTGCGCCAGAATTTGCGTTCGGTCGGGGGCTGATACAGCGCCGATACCGAATGTTCGATCGCAAAAGAATGGCGCTTTAACTGTGCCTCAAGCTGGCCCAGTGAATAGGGCCTGCCATAGCCGAAAGGCGTGCGGTCACTGCGCGACCAAAGCCCTGCGCGGTTGGGCACGACAAAGATCGCACGCCCACCCGGACCAAGGCAGCGAAAGCATTCATCCAGCAAGGCCGAGGGCTGTTCGCAGGTTTCCAACCCATGCAACAGGACCAGCTTATCGATTTGACCGGTCTGGATCGGCCAATGGATTTCTTCGCACAGCACGCTGACATTTTCCTGCCCGCCAGGCCATGGCATCACACCCTGCGGCCCCGGCATCAGGCAGAGCACCCGACGCGCATCACCCAGGTAGGGGCGCAGCAGCGGCGCGGCAAAGCCAAAGCCCGCGACGGTCTGGCCGTGCGCCTCGGGCCAGAAATGTGTCAGATGGTTGCGCAGAACCGTCTGTGTGGCGCGGCCCAACTGGCTGCGATAGTAGAAAGATTTCAGATCCTGCACATCAAGATGCATTGCAAGCGTCTCATATATTGGGCACCCTTGGGGCAACCTTATCAGTTGAAAAAGGAAAGGCCATGCCTCTTGAGATTCTGACCGTTCCCTGTCGCACTGATAACTACGCCTTTTTGATCCATAATCCGGATACGGATGAAACAGCACTGGTTGACGCGCCTGAACTGGCCCCGATTGAGGCTGCGCTGGAAAAACACGGCTGGACCCTGACGGATTTGCTGATCACCCATCATCACTATGATCATGTCGAGGCCGTCCAACCACTGCGCCAAACCTATAACTGCAAGGTCATCGGGGCGCGGGCGGATGTTGAACGTCTGCCGCGTCTGGACCACGGGGTTGAAGACGGCGACACATTGACCATCTGTGGTGCGCAGTGTCAGGTGATGGATGTATCCGGTCACACCCTGGGGCATCTGGCTTTTTATTTCCCCTCGTCCGATGCTGTTTTCACCGCAGACAGTCTGATGGCTCTTGGATGTGGCCGCTTGTTCGAAGGAACGCCGGAACAGATGTGGACCAGCCTGTCGAAACTGAAAGCGCTGCCACCTGAAACGATGGTCTATTCCGGTCACGAATATACGCAGGCCAACGCAAAATTCGCGCTGACTATTGAACCGGACAACGCAGCCCTTATATCCCGTGTCGAACAGATCGCCGATTTGCGACGTCAGAACATCCCAACCGTCCCATCCCGTCTGTCAGATGAACTTGAGACAAACCCCTTTTTGCGGGCGGACTTGCCCGTCGTACAGGATGCCATACATATGAAAGAACAAGGCGCGGCGCAGGTTTTTGCCGAAATCCGTCGGCAAAAAGACAATTTCTGACATCTGACAGCGCTTATTCGCAGTTGACGCGACGGCATTGCCAAGAAAGCGGGCGTTTTTGCAAGCCTTGCCCAGAAAGTGATCCGCCGCGACGAAAAAACTCTTGAAGGTTTCGCAAAACAACCGAACCTTAACACTTAAGAGGCCACGGTCGTAACGGGGCCATGCCCCACCCCGACCCCGATCAGAGGAGCACAGAACCGTGCCGTCATTCTCAAACACGCTGGAACAGGCTATTCATTCCGCACTGGCCCTGGCCAATGCCCGCAACCATGAACTGGCTACGCTGGAACATCTTCTGTTGGCCCTGATTGACGAACCCGATGCGGCAAAAGTCATGCAGGCGTGCAGTGTTGACCTTGAATCACTGCGAAAAACACTGGTTGAGTTTATCGAAGATGACCTGTCGACTCTGGTGACGGACGTCGAGGGGTCCGAGGCTGTTCCGACGGCCGCGTTTCAACGTGTGATCCAACGGGCTGCCATTCATGTCCAAAGCTCGGGCCGGACCGAAGTGACCGGTGCCAATGTGCTGGTCGCCATTTTCGCCGAACGCGAATCAAATGCGGCCTACTTCCTGCAGGAACAGGATATGACCCGCTATGATGCGGTCAATTTCATCGCTCACGGTGTGGCCAAGGACCCGTCCTTTGGCGAAGCGCGCCCCGTGACCGGTGCCACTGAACTGGAGGAAGAAGCCGCCGCACCCGAGGGCGAGGGCAAAGAATCAGCCTTGGCCAAGTATTGCGTCGATCTGAATGCCAAAGCCCGCAAAGGTGATGTTGACCCGCTGATCGGTCGCGATCACGAGGTTGAGCGCTGCGTTCAGGTTCTGTGCCGTCGTCGCAAGAATAACCCGCTTCTGGTCGGTGATCCGGGCGTTGGTAAAACCGCCATTGCCGAAGGTCTGGCGCGCAAGATCGTGCAGGGCGAAACACCCGAGGTTCTGTCAAATGCCACGATTTATTCGCTTGATATGGGCGCATTGCTGGCCGGCACACGCTATCGCGGGGATTTCGAAGAACGTCTGAAAGCTGTGGTGACCGAACTGGAAAACCACCCTGACGCGGTGCTGTTTATCGATGAAATCCATACTGTAATCGGTGCCGGTGCGACGTCGGGCGGGGCCATGGATGCCTCAAACCTGCTGAAACCTGCGTTGCAGGGCGGCAAACTGCGTTGCATGGGGTCGACGACCTATAAGGAATTCCGCCAGCATTTCGAAAAAGACCGCGCCTTGTCGCGCCGGTTCCAGAAGATCGATGTGACCGAACCATCGGTTGAAGATGCGGTGAAGATTCTGAAGGGGTTAAAGCCCTATTTCGAAGATCACCACTCGATCAAATACACATCGGATGCGATCAAGACCGCTGTGGAACTATCGGCGCGTTATATCAATGACCGCAAGCTGCCCGATAAAGCCATCGATGTGATTGACGAAGCGGGCGCCGCCCAGCATCTGGTCGCTGAATCGAAGCGCCGCAAAACCATCGGCGCGAAAGAGATCGAAGCGGTGGTTGCCAAAATCGCGCGTATCCCGCCCAAGAACGTGTCGAAAGACGATGCCGAAGTGCTGAAAGACCTGGAAGTCAGCCTGAAGCGCGTTGTCTTTGGTCAGGATCCCGCGATCGAGGCGCTCAGCAGCGCGATCAAACTGGCTCGTGCGGGTCTGCGCGAACCTGAAAAACCCATCGGCAACTATCTGTTCGCTGGTCCAACTGGCGTGGGTAAAACCGAGGTCGCAAAGCAATTGGCCGATACCCTGGGTGTCGAACTGCTGCGCTTCGATATGTCGGAGTATATGGAGAAGCACGCTGTCAGCCGTCTGATCGGTGCCCCCCCCGGCTATGTTGGCTTTGATCAGGGTGGTCTGCTGACCGACGGTGTCGACCAACACCCGCACTGTGTGTTGTTGCTGGATGAGATCGAAAAAGCGCATCCGGATGTCTTCAACATCCTGCTGCAGGTCATGGACCACGGCACGTTGACCGATCACAATGGCCGGTCCGTCGATTTCCGCAATGTGATCCTGATCATGACGTCGAATGCCGGCGCCGCGGAACAGGCAAAAGCTGCGATCGGCTTTGGTCGTGACCGTCGCGAAGGTGAAGATACAGCCGCGATCGAACGCACTTTCACGCCTGAATTCCGCAACCGTCTGGACGCCGTAATCAGCTTTGCGCCACTGCCGAAAGAGGTCATTCTGCAGGTTGTCGAAAAATTCGTTCTGCAGCTTGAGGCCCAGTTGATGGACCGCAACGTGACGATCGAGCTGTCGACAGAGGCCGCAGCATGGCTGGGCGACAAGGGTTATGATGATAAAATGGGCGCGCGCCCCTTGGGCCGCGTGATCCAGGAAAACATCAAGAAACCTCTGGCCGAAGAACTGTTGTTCGGCAAACTGGCCAAAGGCGGTGTCGTCAAGGTCGGCATCAAGGATGGCGAGCTGGACCTTCAAATCGAAGAACCCGGCAACCCGCGGCTATCATCCAAAAAGCCGCCGCTGTTGACGGCTGACTAAGTCAGATAAAAATTGATCAGAGGCCCCGGAGTAAATCCGGGGCTTTTTTTATGTTGTGGAAGTCGCTGACAATAGCCTGATAAGTAAAGGCCGCAGACTGACGGGCATCGTGGGATAAGCACATTGCATACAATAGAAATTTCCGGTTGGACGCTTTGGATACAGGATAAAGAATTGCCAGATCTATATCCTGACTATCTTAAACACGCGCGTTTCATTGATCAGATCGATATCCATAATCCAGCAGGCCAGTTTTTCTTTCTTGCAATATCTAATGTCGAAGCTGCCAGCGATTGGCCTTCGACAGTCATTGTCCAAAAATATCAAAATGAATGGGGGGCAACGCCAGGCATTTTAATTGTTCCAGAAACCAATATTCTTTTCATAGGGGCCGGGGATCGTTTGCTTTGCTACGACATCGGCAAGCAAAAACGCCTTTGGGAAGATAGCTGTGATCTTTGTTTTTGGGAACTGCATAGGTCGGGCCCATACGTCTTGATGTCCGCAGAATTAGAATTTGGCGTATGGACCATAGAAGGCGAAAAACTCTGGTCGACATTCGTTGAGCCACCGTGGAGCTATAAGGTGTCAGGCGATATCGTTGCGTTGGACGTGATGGGGAATACCCGCTTGCTCAATCTGTCTGATGGGTCATCAGCAAAATAGTTACCGCTGCTTAGTCAATCCCCAAGCGCCACTTGCCCAAATCTACTTCTCAGTAAACTTCAGCTCAATCCGGCGGTTCTGGGCGCGGGCGGCGGGGGTGTTGGCGGGGTTGATGGGTTGGTATTCACCGAAACCGTTTGCGGACAGGCGATTGGGCGGGATGCCCAGGTTTTCGGACATCAGCCGAACGACCGACAGCGCGCGGGCCTGGCTAAGCTCCCAGTTGTCCTCAAAGGCGCTGCTGACCGATATGGGCACGTTGTCGGTGTGGCCGTCGACCTGCAGCACCCAGTCGATATCTGTCGGGATTTCATCAGAAATCGTCCGCAAAAGACGTGCGACATTCGCAATCTCAGACCGTCCCGCGGGCGACAGACGCGCGCTGCCGGGGGGGAACAGAACCTCGGACGAAAAGACAAAGCGGTCACCGACGATCCGCACACCTTCCTGCGTGCCGATCAGATCGCGCATGCGGCCAAAGAATTCAGACCGATAGCGTTCAAGGTTCTGCGCTTCGGCTTCAAGCCGTCTACGCTCGGCCTCTTCCAGCTCACGCCGACGACGTTCTTCGGATGCGGCGCGAGCCAGTGCGGCGTTCAACTGATTTCCAAGCGCCTCGATCTGGACATTCGCCTGTAGATCTGCCTCGGCCGAGGCATCGATGATGTTCTGCAGCGTCGACATTTGTTCCCGCAGGGCAGCAAGTTGCCGGTTCATCAAGGTAAGCTTGCGCTGATCTTCGGCGGACTGCGCCTCGGTTTCCGACAGACGATCATTCGCAACGGCCAGCAACGCCTCTCGCCGATCCAACTCGGATTGCACCTCTTCTTCGGCATTGCGCGCGGCGGCCAGCAAGGTCAGCGTTTCCTCGGCCCGCCTGCGTTCTTCCTCAAGCGAAAGGGTCATGGCGGTCAGCTCATCTTCGGCGCCTTCCAGTCGTTCCCGCAACGCCGCGGCGGCGGCTGCATCGGCCAGACGTGCGGCTTCGGCATCAGACAATGCCTCTTGCGTGGATTGCAGATCGCCTTCCAGATTGGCGATCAAGGCCTCTAACGCCTCGCGCCGGGCCGCAGCTAGACGCGCGGCCTCTTGTCCCGCATCGATTTCTTCCTGTGCGGCCACCAGCGCGCCGGTCAGTTCATCCCGTTCCGACAACAGTCCCGCGACGCGTGCCTCAAACGACGTGATCTGACCCTGCGCCGTTTCCAAAGCATCCTGCGTATCTGCCAATGTAGTCGTCAAAAGCCCAAGCTGATTTTCCAGATCCTCGGTCCGGGTGCGTTCCACCCCAAGGGCGTCGGACAGGCTGATCACTTCACTTGCCAGTTCGTTCAGCTCACTTTCCTGACCGCTGATCGTTTCGCGCAGCATGAATTGCACGATCATAAAGATCGTAAGAACAAACATCAGTACCAGCAAAAGCGCGGTCATCGCGTCCACAAACCCCGGCCAGATCGAGGCCTGGAACCGCTGTCCGGTACGCCGTGACAGGGCCATCTAGCTGCGCTCGCCTTGGGCGGCCTTGCGGATGGTCTGGGTCAGATTGGCCAGATCGCCGCGCAGATCGATCATGGATTCCTGACGACCGCTTGACAGCTCTTCCAGGATTTTCAGCAGATGCGTATCGATGGACCGCAGACGCATGCGGGCTTCGGTATCAAGCCCATCGCCATCTGTGCCCTCTTCCAGTTTGGCCAGCAGGGTGGCCTGCACAAGATTGTCGCTATCGACATGACTGGCCAATGCCTCAACTGCGTCGGCCAGCCGGTTCAGTTTATCATCCAGCGCGATCCGTCGTTCTTCGGACGCGGCAAAGACGGCTTGCATGTGTTCCATCTGTTCCGACATCGAATCCAGCACACCCGCCATGAAATTCTGTTCAGACCCGCTGTCGCCATCGCCAGCCGAAAATCCAACGCGGGTAAAGGTCGACAACCATTCCTCAAGCTCGCGGTAAAAGCGGTTCTGACCGTGACTTGCGAACAGCTCCAGCAAACCGACAATCAACGACCCCGCCAGCCCCAACAGGGACGAGGCAAAGGCAACGCCCATGCCGCCCAACTGCGCCTCAAGCCCGCCCATCAGGCGCGAAAAGATCTCAACCCCGCCTTCGCCTTCCTGCGGGGCCAGCGACCGGATGGTCTCAACCACCGCAGGCACCGTGGTCGCAAGGCCATAGAACGTGCCCAGCAGGCCCAGAAAAATCAGCAGATTAACGATATATCGCGTGATTTCACGGACTTCGTCGATCCGTGTCGCCACCGAATCCAGCAGCGACCGCGTCGACATCGCCGACACTTTCATATTCACCCCACGACTGCGCAGCATGGCGGCCACGGGCGCCAGCAATTGCGGCGGCGTCGTGATTTCATGGCCCGTACGGTGGGCGGCAAATCCTTCGATCCAGGCGATCGAGGATGACAATTGAAATACCTGCCAGAAACAGGCAAAGACCCCTATGACAAAAACCAGAAAGATAAAGCCGTTCAGATAGGGATTGGCCAGAAAAACCGGCGCAACACTGGGATAGGCCAGATAAGCACCTGCGCCCACAAGCCCAAGGGTCACCAGCATCAGAAAGATCTGGCGGATCGGGCGGGAAAAATACGGCTCGGCCTCGCGGTCGGTGATGTCCATGTGGACTTATCCTGACACAGTTTCTTCTTTCGCCTTAACCTACGCCAGCCATGCGGCTTCGCCAAGCACTATCAGACCAATGCACGCACACGTTGTGACAACCATGTCAGGTCCGTGTCTTCTATGCCCAATTCGGTCAAATGTGCTGCTGTATTGAACAGATATTCGGTGTTTGGCCCCCGCCCGCCGACGGCAGTGGCAATAATCCGCGCTTGTTCCTCCAGCGCCAGTCCGCCGCAATATTGCACGTGATGCGGATCAACCACATAGCTGACCGCCTGCACATGGCGCCGATCACGCAGTTGTAAATCAAGTGTTTTTTCCACATAGGCAGACGAAATCAGTTCACGTTCCCGCAGATAATCCAACGTCTGGTCAGCTTGATCGTCCGGCACCCGCAGGGCCAGTCCGTCGCATGTCGCATCCTTCAGCGCATCCAGCGCCAGAACCAGCCCCGGCTTTTCGACAGTGCCGCGATGATGGATCGACCGCATGCAGAATGACCTGTGAAATCCGTGCAGAGTGGCAATGACCCGTTCATCCACATCAAAACCGGGGTTCCACATCAGCGACCCATAGCCGAAAACCCACAATGTCATATTTTCTGGTCCCGATCCATTTGGGTCTATAAACACCAAAGGGGTTGAATACGAAAGGGGCCAAAATGCGTGGGGCCATCAGAATATTTATCATCGTGGCCGTACTTTATGGCGGGTACTGGTTTGTTGTGTCCACCGCGATTGAGCAGGGGGCAAACACCTGGCTGGAAGACCGCCGGACCGAAGGTTGGGTTGCGGACGCTGATGTTCAAACCACGGGTTTTCCGTTGTCTTTCAATACGATGCTGGAAAACATCCAGCTGGCTGACCCCGAAACCGGTCTGGCCTGGACGGCGCCGTCGTTTCAGTTTCAGGCCCAAAGCTATACACCCAGCTACATCGATGTGGTCTTTGCAGACCGGCAAAGTTTGGCGTCGCCCTATGAAACGCTTGATCTACAAAGCGAGGTGATGCAGGCCAGCGTCGGTTTTCAGCCTGGTCCATCCCTGACACTGGATCTGTCATCGGTGTCGGTGCGCAACATGCAGATTAGGTCGTCGCAGGGCTGGCAGTCGCGGTTTGCAGTGGGTGATTTTACAACGGCGCAGGCGGAAGCTGTGCCCGATGCCCATGATATCAAAGCAGAATTGACCGAATTGGTGTTGGATCGCCAGCTGAAGCGGCGGCTTGATCCGGCGGGTTTGCTGCCAGACGATATTCAGATGATGCAGGTCGATATGACCGCCGGATTTGATAAACCCTGGGACAGATTTGCGGTGGAGCAGGCCCGGCCGCAGCCTACATTTTTTGATGTTGAGCTGATCCGGGCGAACTGGGGCGATCTGGAGCTGCGCGCGACGGGGCGGGTAGATATCGACGACCAAGGGGTGCCGGACGGGCGGATTCACATTAAGGCTGAAAACTGGCGCGAAATCCTGGGCGTTGCCGTTCAGGCCGGTTTCGTGCCGCAGGATATCCTGCCCACCATCGAAAATGCCCTGCAGATTTTGGCGGGATTATCGGGTAATCCCAACAGCTTAGATGTGCCGATGACCTTTCAGAACGGCACCATGTTCTTTGGCCCGATCCCGCTTGGCCCCGCGCCTGTGATCCGGCTGAGGTGATATAGGCAGGCTATCATTAAGGGTAACGCGCTGGTCTGCATGATTTTGCACTCGATGCGAGCCGTCCCAGCGGAGGACCGGGGGACGGCGCCGCCGAATTTCCCGCGGTTGCGATTTATGGCTGCCAATCACATCCGATGAATGGCTTTGTCAATAAACCACAAAAGCGCCGGCCCATTGGGCCGGTCCGGCGCTGGCACGGCGGGCCGTTGGTCCTTGATTCCGTGCTGACTAAGGGGTGGAATTACTCTGACCCCAATTCCCGTCTTGCGGCGGGGACGGCGAAATCGCTGATGATTTTGACAGGCAGTTGCCAGGCCATTGGATCGTTGTAGTTGCCCGCAAAGACGACCGTCAGGAAATCGACGTCGGGCTGCACGGTCAGCCGTTGCCCGCCGTTGCCGAACCCGGCCATCCAGATGGGCGGGTCACCCTGGTCGGACAGCCACCAGAAATAGCCATATCGCAGCCCATGCGATGTGGTGACATGCGGGGTGAATGACGCCTCAAACCAGTCTTTCGGCACAATCTGTTGGCCGTTCCACATGCCGTCCTGATTGATCATCTGCCCGATCCGGGCCAGATCGCGCGCGGTCAGGCGCAGGCCAGAGGCCGCTGACGGTTCCCCATCCGCGCCCCGCACCCATTCGAACCGCGTGATCCCAAGGGGCGCGAACAGTTCCTGCTGTGCATAGGCGTCAATCGGCTGGCCCGTGCCATCGGCAATCAGCTTGGCGATCAGGGCCACGGCCCCGCCATTATAGACCCAAGCTTCGCCCGGCGCGCCGGTGATGGACCGGTCCAGCGCATAGCGATAGCGGTCGTCCGACAGCTCCATCGCGACTTCGCTGTTCAGCGGGTTGGTGTAGGGCAGGTCTTCGTTCCATTCGATGCCCATCTGCATCGTCAGCGCATGTTCGATCAGGATCGCGCGGCGCTGCGGGTCGGCGTTCAGGTCGGTGTATTCGGGAAACTGCGCAATCAGGCCGTGATCGACGGGGGGCACTTTGCCTTCGGCCAGGGCGATGCCGTATAGCAGCCCAACGATGGATTTCGTGACCGATCGAAGGTCATGCAGTGTGTCCGGTCCATGATCACGCGGGCCGATAGGCTGACCCCAGCGTTCGTCTTCGCCGGTAAAATAGACCTCGGCCAGGGTTTTGTCGCCCACGGCAATCAGGGCGCTGTGCAGTCCGGGCAATTCATTGGCCGCGAAGGCATCCTGCAGCGTCTGGTCCAATGCGCGCGGTTCGGCCTGGGCTGTTGACCCAACAAGCAATAGGAAAAGCAGAGTGTGCAATCTGATCATCTTAGTCCCCCGTTTCGATGCCAGTGTAACCGGCGAAAGCCATTGCGGCCAGCGATTGATGGGCTATCTTGCGCCAAACCAAGGGGGATTTTTCATGAGCATTCATATCGGCGCAAAGCCCGGCGATATCGCGGAAACGGTTCTGATGCCGGGCGACCCGCTGCGGGCGAAATGGGCCGCCGAGACATTTCTGGACAACCCCGTGCTGGTGAATGAGGTGCGCGGGATGCTGGGCTTTACCGGCACCTGGAACGGGCACCGCGTGACGATCCACGGGTCGGGCATGGGGATGCCGTCGCTGTCGATCTACGCCAATGAGCTGATCCGCGATTACGATGTGCAAACGCTGATCCGCATCGGGTCGACGGGCGCGATGCAGGATTTCATCAAGCTGCGCGATGTGGTGATTGCGATGACGGCCTCGACCATGTCGACACCGTCGCGGGGGATTTTCAAGGACCTCAGCTATGCGCCTTGCGCCGACTGGGGGCTGCTGCGCGGGGCCGTTGCGGCGGCCGAGGCGCGCGATGTGACGACCCATGTGGGCGGTATCTATTCGTCGGATGTGTTCTATGACGAACGGCCCGATTTGAACGAAGAAATGACGCGCCACGGCATTTTGGCGGTCGAGATGGAGGCGGCTGAGTTGTATACCCTGGCCGCCCGCTATAAACGCCGCGCGCTGGCGGTGCTGACGGTATCAGATCACCTGCTGACGGGCGAAGCGATGGCATCCGAAGACCGCCAGACCAGTTTCGGCGACATGGTCCAAATCGCCCTTGAAGCAGCGTTTGGGTCGGCGTCCTAGGAATGGCCCCGCGCAGTCCCGGACTTGATCCGGGACCTCACCGATCTGATGATTGCACCTTTTGTGTAATCACCGCCCGCCATATCCCACCCGCTGCAAGGCTGACGTGATCTCATCCAAAATCACCGGATCGTCGATGGTTGCGGGCGTTTTGTAGTCTTCGCCATCGGCGATCTTGGCCATCGTGCCGCGCAGGATTTTGCCGGATCGCGTCTTGGGCAGCCGGTCGACCACCACGGCCAGTTTGAAGGCCGCGACGGGGCCGATTTTGTCGCGGACCAGTTTGATGACTTCGCCCGTGACCTCGGCCTCATCCCGGTTGGCGCCTGCATTCATGCATAGAAAACCAAGGGGCAGTTGGCCTTTCAGATCGTCCTTGACCCCGATCACCGCGCATTCGGCGACGTTGGGGTGGGCGGCCAGGACCTCTTCCATGGCGCCCGTGCTTAGGCGGTGCCCGGCCACGTTGATCACGTCATCGGTGCGCGCCATGATGTAAAGGTACCCGTCCTCATCCTTCATACCCGCATCACCGGTTGCGTAATAGCCGGGGAACTGGTCCAGATAGCTTTTCTGATACCGCTCGGCCGCGTTCCACAACGTGGGCAGGGTGCCTGGGGGCAAGGGCAGTTTGATGGCAATCGCGCCCAGTTCACCCGGTGCCACGGGGTGTCCGCCTTCGTCCAGGATCTGGACGTCATAGCCCGGCATCGGGACCGAGGGCGAGCCGATCTTGACCGGCAGCGCCTCAACCCCCAAGGGGCTGGCTGCGATGGCAAAGCCGGTTTCCGTCTGCCACCAGTGGTCGATCACCGGCACGCCCAGATGGCGCTGCGCCCATTCGATGGTGTCGGGGTCAGCGCGTTCGCCCGCCAGAAACAGGCTTTGCAGGCTGGACAGATCATAGTCGCCCATCAGTTTGCCTTCGGGGTCCTCACGCTTGATCGCGCGGAACGCCGTGGGTGCGGTGAACAGGCACTTGATCTTGTATTCCTCGATCATCCGCCAGAAGGCCCCGGCGTCGGGGGTGCCGACGGGCTTGCCTTCGTAGATGACGGTCGTGTTGCCGTGGACCAGCGGCGCATAGCAGATATAGGAATGACCCACGACCCACCCCACATCGCTGGCAGCCCAATACACACCACCCGGCTGGACGTTATAGATGTTCTTCATCGTCCAGTGCAGCGATACCAGATGCCCGGCCGTGTGCCGCACGACGCCCTTGGGCTGGCCCGTCGTGCCCGAGGTATAAAGGATATAGGCCGGGTGGTTGCCCGCGACGGGCACGCACTCGGCGGGGTCGACGCCGTATTGAAACGCGTGCCAATCGACATCGCGGCCCGGTTCCAGTTTGGCCACTTCCTGATCGCGCTGGAAAATTACGCAGAAATCGGGCTGATGGCTGGCGATGTCCAGCGCGCCGTCCAGCAGCGGTTTATAGTGCACGATCCGCCCCGGTTCGATCCCGCAGGACGCCGCGATGATGCATTTGGGCTGCGCGTCATCTACTCGGACGGCCAGTTCATTTGCCGCAAAACCGCCGAAGACCACCGAATGGATGGCGCCCAGGCGTGCGCAGGCCAGCATCGCCTCGACCGCTTCGGGCACCATGGGCATATAGATCAGAACGCGGTCGCCCTTTTCTACGCCTTTGGCACGCAGCGCACCCGCCAGCGATGCGACGCGCGTTTGCAATTCGGCATAGGTGATCTGCTGTTTCGTCTGGGTGACGGGGCTGTCATAGATGATGGCCGCCTGATCGCCGCGGCCGGCCTGCACATGGCGGTCAACGGCGTTCCAGCAGCCGTTCAACTGTCCGTCGGCGTACCATTCGTAAAACGGCGCCTTGTCATCAAATAGCGCTTTTGAGGGCGGTTTGACCCAGTCAATCGCCTGCGCCGCGCCCATCCAGAATGCCGCGGGGTTGTCTTGCCAGCTTTTATAAAGGGCCTTGTAGCTCATATCCGTCCTCCCAAACGCTGGCATGTATTAACACCCGGGGAATGGCGTGGGGCAAGGGGTGAGTGATGATCCGTTGAAATAGGTTTGGTTTAGAAACCTGCCCGGTGGGCACCACCGGGCCGCGCCGACCCGCCCCCCAGGGCGGCGCGTTTGCGCCCCCTTCGGGTCGGCGCTGCCCTCAGTCTATGTGGTAAACAATTCTACTTCTGATCATCCATCTCAATATAATCCTGCAGCGCCATGATCTGCCACCACAGGAAGGCCAGCGTCGCCAGCGGAAAGCCAAATGTTTCGATCTTGACCCACAGATCGGTCGACATCGTGCGCCAGATGATCTCATTGGCGACGGCCAGCACCACAAAAGCCAGCGTCAGGCGCTTGGTGAAGATCATCCAGCCTTCGTCCTTCATCGGCAGCGCCTCGGACAGGACAAACTGCAGATAGCTTTTGCCCTGCAGCAGCCCGATGCCCAGAATGCCCGCAAAAACGCCGTAGACCAGCGTGGTCTTCATCTTGAAGAACGCCTCATTGTTGAACCAGGCCGTCAGCCCGCCAAAGAAAATCACCATGATGGCGGTGAAAATCTGCATCCGCGACAGTTTGCCCGTCAGCCACCACAATATCGCCATCGCGGTCAGCAGGATCGGCACAAAGATCAGGGTGGACACGATAAAGCCGGAATATTCGACTGTGCCAAAGGTAAAACTTTGATCGCGCAGGCGCATGTAGATGATGAAAAACAGAATGGGCGGACCCAGTTCCAGAACCATCTTCACGGTCGGGTTGATCTGTTTTTCCATGCCTGCTCCTTTTGACCTGCCGCCTGACCTAGCATAATTTCGGGGCATCGCAATGCCTGGCCGTTGCTATCCCGCGACGCCCTGCCACATATAGGGTGATGGAGCGTTTGATCGAAGACCTAAGGGCCTGCACCCTGTGCAAAGACCGTTTTGCCGAAACCGCCACAGCCCATGGTCCCAATCCCGTTGTATGGTTTCAGCCCCAGGCGCGTATCCTGATTGCCAGTCAGGCGCCGGGAATGCGTGTGCATCAGGCGAATACGCCGTTCTGGGATGCGTCGGGCAAGCGGTTGCGGCAGTGGCTGGGGATGACGGATGCCGAGTTTTACGACCGGACCCGCGTGGCGATCGTGCCGATGGCCTTCTGCTTTCCTGGGTATAACGCGGCCGGGTCCGACCTGCCGCCCCCGGCCATTTGCGCGAAAACCTGGCGGGCGAATATTCTGAAAGGCTTGCGGCAGATCAGGTTGACCGTGCTGATCGGCGGCTACGCGCAGAAGTATCATCTGGATCAGCCCGGGTCTGTGACCGAGACGGTGCAGGGCTGGCGTGAACATGCACCGCGCATCTTTCCCTTGCCTCACCCGTCGTGGCGCAATACGGCGTGGCTGAAGAAAAATCCGTGGTTTGAGGAACAGCTGCTGCGCGTTCTGCAGACCCGTGTGCGTGAGGTTCTGAATGACGAACAAGACGCCGCTTGATGTGGCTTTTGCAGCGATTGAGCACAGCGATGCCGACCGCCTGCGGTTCTACGAACGGCTGGTCGATGCCGAGTTGTTCGTGTTGCTTGAGGCCGAGCCGGTGGGCGATCAGATCAGCCCCAGCCTGTTTGAGGTCGAAGGCACCGGCTTTGTTCTGGCCTTCGATCTGGAAGAACGGCTGGCGGCGTTTGCCGGTCAGACGTCACCTTATGTGGCGCTGTCCGGGCGGGCCTTGGTCGGGATGCTGCAGGGGCAGAGCTTGGGGCTTGGTCTGAACCTGGGGGCGCCCTCGGAATATCTGCTGCCGCCGGATGTGATCGCATGGGTGGTTGCAACACTGGATAACGCGCCCGAAGAGCTGCAGGCGCGGCCGCAGGAGCTGAAGCCGCCTGCCGGCCTGCCCGAGGGGTTGATCACCGGCCTGGACACCAAACTGGCGCTGGCCGCGGGCCGCGCACATTCCGCCTATCTGGTGCAGGTGATCTATGACACCGGCGTGGCCGGACACATGCTGGCCTTTATCGATCCTGCGCCCGACGCCGAACCCGCGCTGGCCCAGGCCGTGGCCGAGGCGCTGACGTTTAGCGGCGTCGAAGCAGGCATGCTGGACGTGGCCTTTTTCGCCGCCAGTGATGGGATGGCGGCACGGCTGGCCAAGGTCGGCCTGCGGTTTGACCTGCCCGATCCTGCGCCCGAAGAGTATAAGCCGAAACCGCCGGGGTCCGATCCGGACAAACCACCGATTTTAAGGTAGTATGGCGGGGGCTCTGCCCCCGCGCCGTTGGCGCTCCCCCGGAGTACTTATGGAACAATAAAGCGGGTATTGTCATTATTGTTCCACAAATACTCAAATCCCACCGTACGCAACTGCAATCCGTTGTTAGCATCTTTGGCCTAAAACCCCATCCCACGACGTCGGACTAAAATGGTTTTCAGACATCGTGTTTCGGACTGACACCCCGCAGCACGGGCCACCTGCAAAATCATGCATGAGATCAAAAGGTGGGGGCGTAGCGACCCCGATCTGGCAAACCAGCCCAAAGCGGGCGGCGCCGCCTTTCTTACTTAGATGATACACATCCCCCCGCCACCGGTTCGGTCGTGGGGCAACGGGCGTGGCCTAATAGGCGCGGTCGCGGTCAACGATGTGCAGCAGGGGCAATCCGGCCTCAGCCCGCCGGATGTTTTCAGCAATCGTCTGTGATGAGGTTTCGGCGCGGGTTTCGGATGCGACGTGGGGCGTGACGGTGACCTTGGGGTGGCTCCAATACGGATGATCGGCAGGCAGGGGTTCGGTGCGAAATACGTCCAATGTTGCATGTTTCAGATGCCCGCTGTCCAGTGCGGCCAGCAGGGCATCGTCATCGATCAGCGCGCCGCGGCCGGGGTTCAGAACGACAGCGCCTTTTGCCAGCAATGCGATCCGGTCCGCGTTCAGGATATCTTCGGTCGCGGGCGTCAACGGCAAAAGCAGCACCAGAATATCCGTGCCGGTCAGCGCCTGATCCAGTTCGTCGCCTGAAAAACAGTGTACGCCTTCGATGGACTTGGCGCTGCGGCTCCAGCCCCTAACATCGAACTTCAACTGCACCAGCATTTTCGCGCAGGCCGCGCCCAGTTCGCCCAGGCCCAGAATGGTCACCCTGCGATCCTTGGCCAGCGGCGGGACCTCTTGCCGCCACACACCATCCTGTCGCCGCAGATTGGTGTCGATCCCGATATGGTGGCGCAGCACATGGGCCGTGACCCATTCGACCATCCCGTCGGTCAGGCCCGTTTCGACCATCCGCGCCAGCGGGATATTCAGCGTTTCATCATGCACGACGTTTTCAACCCCGGCCCACAGGTTCAGCACCGCCTTTGCGCGTGTGAAGGGGGTGAAATCAGTCACACCGGAATTGGGCGCATAGATGATATAATCCACCTGATCGGGCGCATGATCCAGTGACAGGTCAACCGTCAGCCCGGCCTCGGCAAAAGCCTTGCGCAGGGCGTCTTCATAGATTGGCCAGCGCGCCGGGGCGGCGGCGAAAAACACGTTGATCATCGATTATCCCTGACGCGGACGGTGAACATGGGCGCTTTGCACAAGGCCGAAGGCCACCATCAGAACCAGCATCGCCGATCCGCCGTAACTGACCAGCGGCAGGGGCACGCCCACGACCGGCGCCAGACCCATGACCATCGCCATGTTGACGGCGAAGAACAGAAAGAACGTGCCGCCGATGCCAAGGGTCAGCAGCGATGCAAAGCGGTCCTTGTTATTGAACGCCGACACGCAGCAGAAAATCAGGATCAGACTGTACAGCACCAGCAGGGAAAAGGCGCCGACAAAGCCGAATTCCTCGGCCAGGGTGGTGAATATAAAGTCGGTGTGCTTTTCGGGCAGGAAGTTCAGGCGCGATTGGGTGCCTTCCATGAAACCTCGGCCGGAAAACCCACCGGACCCAAGCGCGATTTTCGACTGTGTGATGTGATAGCCAGTGCCAAGCGGATCAGTGCCGGGGTTCAGGAAGGTGTCGATGCGTCGGTATTGATAGTCCTCCAGCAATTGCCAGGCCGTCCCCCGACTGGCAAAGACCGCTGTCACCAGCCCGACGCCGGACGCGAAAATCGCCGCGAAATAGCCCCAGTGCACACCGGCCAGCCAGATCACGATGCCTCCACCCATCAAAAGCAGCAGCGACGTGCCCAGATCGGGTTGCCGCAGCACCAGAAACACCGGCAGAAGGATCAGCAGAACGGGAATCAGGACCGCCAGCGGTGACGACACGCGGTTGACCGGCAGCCAGTCGTAATAGGCCGCCAGCAGCATCACCAGCGTGATTTTCATCAACTCGGACGGTTGCAGGCGCATAAAACCCAGATCGATCCAGCGTTGTGCGCCCATGCCGACATCACCAAAAAACTCAACCATGATCAGCAGCACCAGCGATACCGCATAGGCCAGCCCCGCCATATTGCGCCAGAACCAGATCGGCACCATCGCAACGATGAACATCAGCGCCAGTCCCATGCCAAAGCGCTTCATCTGCGGTTCGACCCAAGGCGACACAGACCCGCCCGCAACCGAATACAACATCAGAAACCCAAAGCTGGCCACCGTGATCAAAAGCAGCACAAGCGGCCAGTTCAGATACAGAACCTTGCGGATGCCCGTGGGGACAGTTTTGACGTTGTACTCAAGATAGCTCATGCGCGGTCGCTTTTGGGGGGGCTTGTATCGAAATCACGCAGGCTCATCCGGCGGTGCATTTCGGTGATGCGATCCCGATCCTTGGTCGGATAAGCCTCGACCGGGGGCAGATCGCCATAAAGCGCGCGCAGGGTCACATCACGCCCGATGGGGGCCGCGGCGCGTGATCCGCCACCGCCGTGTTCGACAACGACTGCGACTGCGATGCGCGGGTTTTCAAAGGGTGCATAATTGACCCACAGCGCATGGTCACGGCGTTCCCAGGGCAGGTCTTCGTTCCGGGTGATGCCCTGACGGCGTTCTTCCAGCGTGATACGGCGCACCTGGCTGGTGCCGGTTTTGCCTGCCATGCGGAATTCGTCGGCCACGATACGCGATCCATAGGCGGTGCCCTTGCGGTCGTTCGAGGTGGCGTACATGGCCCGGCGAATGTACCGCAAACCGCTTGGCGATATGGTCAGATCCGGCTGTTCGTCCAGGGGCGTTTCAACGGTGTTTACAGACTTGATCAGGCGCGGTTCCACCGACCGGCCCGTTGCCAGCCGCGCCGTCATTACCGCCAGTTGCAGGGGCGAGGCCAGCACATAACCCTGCCCGATCGAGGCATTGACCGTATCGCCGATCCGCCAGATTTCGCCCCGCACAGACCGCTTCCACTGCTTGTCGGGGGTCAGACCTTCGGCGACGGCCAGCATGGGGATGTCGTGGCGGGTGCCCAGACCCAGCTTGCGGGCCATTTCAGCGATTTTGTCGATACCGACCCGCTGTGCGATATCATAGAAATAAACATCGCAGCTTTCTTTCAGCGCCTTGTGCAGATCGACATGGCCATGTCCGCCGCCCTTCCAGCAGTGGAACCGCTGACCGCCGGTACCCACGACCATATGTCCGGGACACCAGGCGGTTTCCTCGGGTGTGACCAGACCGGCTTCAATTGCGGCCAGCGCAGTGATCATCTTGAAGGTCGATCCGGGCGGATAGACATCCTGCACGGCTTTGCAGCGGAAGGGCCGGTATTTGTTGTCGCGCAACAGATTGTAATTCTGGCTGGAAATGCCGCGCACGAATTGATTGGGATCAAAAGACGGTGCCGAGCATAGCGCCAGAATATCACCTGTCGCGCAGTCCATCACCACAACGGATGCCGCTTCGCCCTTCAGCCGTTCGGCGACGTAGTTCTGCAGGGACGTGTCCAGCGTCAGTTGCAAATCTTGGCCCGCATCGCCTTCGTTCCGGTCCAGTTCGCGCATGACGCGGCCGACGGCGTTGACCTCGATCCGTTTGGTGCCGGCTGACCCGCGCAGGCGTTCTTCCCACCGGGCCTCAACCCCGGTCTTGCCGATCTGAAACCGCGGAATCTGCAACAACGGGTCGGGGTTTTCCAGCCGTTCCAGATCATAATCGCTGACCGGCCCGACATAACCCACCACATGGGCTGTTTCCTGACCATAGGGATAATGACGCGACAACCCGACCTCGGCCGTGATGCCGGGCAGGACGGGGGCGTTGACCGAAACTTCGGCAATGTCTTCCCAGGTCATCCAGTCCTTGATCGTCACAGGCACAAAGGGGCTGCGGCGCTTTGCATTGGATATCGCCTCGGATATCTCCTGATCGGTCAACGGCACGATCTGCGCCAGCCGGTGCAGCACCGCTTCGACGTCGCCTGCATCTTCGCGCACCAGTGTCACGCGGTAGTTCTGTTCGTTGATTGCCAGGGGCAGACCGTTGCGGTCAAAGATCAGCCCGCGCGATGGCGGGATCAGGCGCATGTTGATGCGGTTTTCTTCGGCCAGCAGGCGGAACTGATCCGATTGCCGGATTTGCAGATCATGCATCCGCCAGCCCAGAACGCCCAGCAATCCGATCTGCGCGCCCCCCAGCAACAGCCCGCGCCGGGTGATTGTCTTTGTGCTCATCGCCATATCCCGCGCTGTCTGTTTCATAGCCGCCCTCTGGCCTCGTCCCCGCCGCCGGGACCAATATGGTAAATGCCAAAGACCGCGCGCGATACAAAAGTAACAAGCGGATAAAGTGCCACTGTTGTCATCGACTGGATAAACAGCAACAGAAAATCGGGACGCACGATCATCGTGATCGAACAGGCAAAGAAATACAAAAGCCCGATCATATAGATCACGGCGGCTACGGTCAGATATTCTGCGATAAAGAATCCGTTGCGCAGCTCAAACGCGCGGGTGCGCAGGAATTCGGTGCCCAGAATGACAATCACCGCATATAGACCCGGCGGGCGTTGCAACAGCAGGTCGGCCAGCAGAAAAATGACGCCCACCAGGATCACCGGCACATAATCCGGGCGGCGCATGATCCACGCACAGGTGATCGCCAGCAAGATATCCGGGGTCAGCCAGGATCGGATTGAGGCGGTCAGTGATGGCAAGGACTGGCCTGACAATGGAAAGCCCAGCCTTAGTTCGCTGAATAGCCTGATTGGCGACAATTGCAGCGGCAAAAGCTGGATCACAACAATACCGCAGGCAATGCAGATATAAAGCAGCCAGTATCCGAGTTTTTGCGAAAGCGGTGTTTCAACCATCTGCCAACTCCTCGGTCAGGGGTTGGGGGCCGGACACCGGCGGCAGCACGGGCAGCAGTAAAGAACCGGGATCCTGGATCGGTTCCCTGGGGCGGCTGCGCAGGATGCGCAGGAATTTCAGGCGTTCGTAGTCCGCTGCCAGCCGGACGCGCATCCGGCCATCGGGGTCAAAGGCCACCTGTCCGACCAGCAGATCGGCGGGAAAGATGCCGCCGTCGCCTGACGACACAACCCGGTCGCCAGCCCGCACCAGATCGGGGCTTTCCAGAAATTCAACCAGTGGTGTGGCGGCGTTATCCCCGGCCAGAATGGCGCGTTGCCCCGACGGTTGGATCGTCACCGGAATGCGGCTGTGGCTGTCGGTCAGCAGGATCACCCGCGACGTGTTGCGCCCTACCCCGGAAATGCGCCCGACCAGTCCGATGCCATCCATCGTGGCCCAGCCATCAATGATCCCGTCGCGCGATCCCACGTTCAGCAGGACCGATTGGCGAAAGGGGGATCCGCTGTCAGCCATCACCACGCCGGTGACATGGGTCAGCTTTGGGTCAAGCCGCAGGTTGTTCAGATCCAGCAGGCGCGCGTTTTCCTGTTCTAACTGCAGCGCCGCTTCGCGCCAGGCTTTCATCTGCTGCAATTCGCGCCGCAGTTCCTGATTTTGTTCATAGATTTTCTGATAGCTTTGAAAGTCGCTGGCAATATTCGCAGCCCCCGTTGCCGGCGCCATCATCCAGTCAAAATTCGGTACGAACCGGTCGGTGATATCGGCCCGCAGCCGTTCCACGCGGGGGCTGTCGATGCGCCACAGAATGAAGATGCCGACCAGCACAGCCAGCGTCAGCCCGACCAGCAAACGCCGGACGGGGCGGAAATAGAGCTCGGATGCGCTTTTCTCAGTTGCCAAATGGGTTTCCCCTAGCGGTGACCCGGATTACCCGCACTTTAGACCGGTCGCGGGATCAAAACCAAAGAAAATCAGCTGTCATAGTCAATGACATGCCGCAGTTTGTGTTCGTATTCCAACGCCTTGCCGGTGCCAAGCGCCACGCAGTTCAAACTTTCGTTGGCAATCGAAATGGCCAGGCCCGTCTGTTCGCGCAGCGCCAGATCCAATTCACCCAGCAGCGCGCCACCCCCGGTCAGCATCACACCGCGGTCCACGATGTCGGCGGCCAGATCGGGGGGGGTGGCCTCTAGCGCGGTCATGACGGCCTCGCAAATCTGCTGGACGGGTTCGGCCAGCGCCTCGGCGACCTGGGCCTGGCTGATCTCAATTTCCTTGGGCACACCGTTCAACAGATCGCGTCCCCGGATCTGCATACTGGCGCCGCGTCCATCGTCGGGCATCCGGGCTGTGCCGATTGAGGTCTTGATGCGTTCCGCTGTCGCCTCGCCGATCAGCAGGTTCTGCTGGCGACGCAGGTAGCTGATGATCGCCTCGTCCATGCGGTCACCACCGACGCGGACGGAGCGGGCATAGACGATGTCGCCTAGTGACAAAACCGCAACTTCGGTGGTGCCGCCACCGATGTCGACGACCATGTTGCCGGTGGGATCCGTGATCGGCATGCCCGCGCCGATGGCCGCTGCGATGGGTTCGGCAATCAGCCCCGCGCGCCGCGCACCGGCCGACAGCACCGACTGGCGGATCGCACGCTTTTCGACCGGAGTGGCCCCATGGGGCACACAGACGATGATCTTGGGCTTGGAAAAGGTCGTGCGTTTGTGCACCTTGCGGATGAAGTGCTTGATCATCTCTTCTGCGACATCAAAGTCGGCAATCACACCGTCGCGCATGGGGCGGATCGCTTCGATACTGCCGGGGGTCCGGCCCAGCATCAGCTTGGCATCTTCGCCCACGGCCAGAACCTTTTTCACCCCGTCTTTCACCTGATAGGCCACCACCGACGGTTCGCTTAGAATTACGCCCTTGCCCTTGACATAGACCAGCGTGTTCGCTGTGCCCAGGTCGATGGCCATGTCCGACGAAAAGACGCCACCCAATCCCAACATTTTTTTACCTACCCCAATTCCGTGCCCGCGGGCGACTCTGCCCCGTTGATCTGATTAGACGTCTTTATACGCAGGCCTGTGCGGCGCGAAAAGGCCCATGACACGTGAAAAATGCGCATTGAGGATTATGTGTCGGGATTTTGCCAACACGGCAACAGATCGCCGGGCGCGGAAGTGGCACTGAAAACGCCGCGTGCGATGGCACGGGCCATGGTTGTTGCGGCCGCATGGCCGATGTCCAGCAGGTCCAGATCACTGGCAGGTTTGGTGCCTGTGGCCGCCGAAAAGACCAGATCACCGTCAAAGGGCGTGTGGGCGGGCACAATCGCACGGGCCAACCCGTCATGGGCTGCGATAGCAATTCGGGTCGCTTGTGCCTGGGTCAGGGCGGCGTCTGTCGCAACGATGCCGATGGTTGTGTTAGCGCGGGGGCTAAGTTTGGTGCGTGGGAATTGCGACGGGTTTTGCGGTGTTGTGGGGCCAAGGGCGCCGAATTCATCGTCGATCTCAAACGGGGCGGCCCAGAAATGTGGCGTGTTGTCCACCGTGACGGACCCCACAGCGTTGACCGCAACCAGGGCGCCGACGGTGAGGCCGCTGTCCAGAACAGCCGAGGCCGACCCAAGCCCGCCCTTCAGATTAGCCGTCGTCGCACCAGTGCCTGCGCCCACCGTGCCAAGGGCGAAATCCGAGGCGGCCGCATCAAGGGCGGCGCGACCTAGCGGCCGATAAGGGTTTTCCACCCAATCCTTCTGCCCGCCGTTCAACAGATCAAACAGGATCGCACCCGGCACGATGGGCACACGCTGACCGGCGACCTCATACCCCCGACCCATCGCCCGCAGCCCATCCGCCACGCCCGAAGCCGCATCCAACCCAAAGGCCGATCCGCCAGACAGGACCAGCGCATCGACTTCCTGCACCAGCCTGTCGGGCGCCAGCAGCTCGGTCTCTCGCGTGCCCGGTGCGCCGCCCATGATGTGCACACCGGCCACGAAGGGACGGCCCGCGGTCAGAACGGTGCAGCCGGTTTTGATGGTGTCATCCTGCGCGTGGCCAACCAGCAACCCCGCGACATCCGTGATCAGATTGCGTGGGCCCGGTTTCATGGCGCGGCCCGATGCCGGTGCCCGATGAAGGTGAAAAGCCGCGTCAGCAGGGGGCTGGTTTTCAGGTGCTCGGCGCTCACCCCCGCCCCGGGCAAGACCAGCACACAGGTATCGTTCAGGCCCATCGCATCTTCGATCCTGTTGGATGCGGGCTGATCAAAGAAATGCAACAGACGCGGAGCGGGATTCGTGCGGCAGATGACCTCGACATGGTCCAGATCGATGATCCCCGGCGCGGTGATATCGGCCAGATGCGCATAGACCAGCGGCTGACTGGCAAACGTGCCGCAATAGACATCAATTTCTACGGGGGTTTTGGTCATCTGTGTGTTGTCCAAATTTGTGATACCGACGTGATATCTTTACGGTATAGTTAGCAACAGAAAAGCCACACTGGCGGTTTTTCGCAGTGAAATGTCATGCGGGCGCGGATAAATGCCACCATATATAGCGCAAGCATTTTGGAGATGAGGATACATAGATGGCAGATTTTGACGCCCAGATTCGCAAGTCGCAACAAGAGGTTGCAGATGCCCAGAATAAAATTGCCGAGCTGACAAGCCGGATTGAGACCGCCCGCGGCAAGATGAAATCGGGTCAGGACATCAATATCGATATCGAAAACGCCTCGTTGGACGACGTGCATCAGCATACCGAATTGATGAATGCCAATATCGCTGAACTGATCATGGGCCTTGATGATGTGACGGCGGGCTTTTCCAAGGATTTCGACGAAATGCGGTCGAAAACCGGGTGGGAAAGCGTTGTCGGCATTTTTTCCAAGGCCAAGGCGGAATCGATGCGTCAGGAACGGATGCGCACCGCCAGCATTGATGACAAGCTGCAGGATCTGATCGGCAAATCCGACGTGATCGTCAGACTGTTGGAGGGTCAGCTGGACACCCTGAACACCCAGAAAGACAAGGTCGAGAAAAACCTGACCGTCACGCTGGAAGAACGCGAAACCGTCGTGGGTGAGCTTGAGTCGGTCAAGACTGAAATCCAGTCGATGGACCCGCAGATTATCGAGCTGGAAAACAAGATATCCGTCGAACAGGACGCCGCCACGCGCACCCAGCTGGAAACCCAACTGGCCGAACTGAACACGCGCTATAACGAACTGGTCCAGCAGGAACAGGTGAAACTGGCCGAATCGCAGACGCTGGAACGCTATATCGAAAAGGGCAAAACCTGGACGGATTCGCTGCAGAACCAGGCAGCGACGCAGATGGTGCTGATCAACAAGCTGCAGACAGATACGAAACAGCGGGTCGTTCTGTATGATGCGCTGACCAAATCGCTGAAAACCGCGCAGCAGCAGGACGTGGCCCACCGCATCAACGAAATCGGCGTGCAGACCGACCAGGAAGCGCAATCCGCGATGGCCGGTATCGGTGCGGCAACGAACGCGCGGATGGCCGAGATGATGGAGGCCCACGAAGACCACATGATCTTCGCCCGCGAGGTGTTGGAGGCCAAAGCCAAAGCCGACGAACGCTTCATGCGACGGTTCGAGAAGATCGTCGAAAAACACGACAAGAACGCTTACGGGGCGCAATCTTGATCTGTTGCGGCCCCGGACGTGATCCGGGGCCTCGGATCTTGCGCCATGGGGTCCCGGATCACGTCCGGGACAGAACGACACTGAATTGAACAAGAATGCGTGAAACTGAAACACCGATAGGCCAAGACGCAGCATCAAATAGTCGCTGGCAGCTACACGTTTTGTCTCTTCTTGGTTTCTTCGTTATCTCGCATCTTTTGGTGGGTGGCGTTGTGATTGATGCGCGCGTTGAAAACGGTCAAGCTGCTTTCGTTTATCGGGATGCTGGGGGTGCCGCCACGCAGACACCATCAGGTCAACTGGTTTGGACTGATGTCAGTTGGTTCGTATATTATCTTGAGAAGGTCACAGGCTATCTGCTCGCGATTATAGTTCTAAGCGGCCTTGTTGCCTTTGTTTTACTTGGTGGTTTCAAAAAGGTTCGGAATGGCTGACCACGATACCTCGTCGCGCCGCTTCAAGATGTTGTTCCGGCTGACATTATTGGGTGGTGCCGTGATGGTATCGCTTGTTTTCAGTTTAGAGGTCGTCAGAATATCGTTTCTGAGTTTTATCTTAATGGTGTCGCTTGCATTGATCATAACTGCGTTTTTTACGATTGCATTTGCACCGACTGTTTTGAGGGGTCTTGGTTATTGGTTTCCTAAAGTCGAATTACTATCCGCGCGGTTTGACCGCTGGCTTCAGGTGGACACAACAGGAAATGGAGCATCGTGAGATATTTCCTGATCTTCGTCGCAATCGTGTTGTCGATTTCAGCTCTGGGCACGCTCTGGGGTGTTTATGTCAATGATATGGAATGGATGCCTGCGGCGGCTGTGGTGGCTTTTGTGGGCAGCATCGCCTTTGCGGGTTTCGGAACCTTGTTTCTGTCGATTTTCCTGAGCGTTTTGCGGATTTTATGGGGGGTTCTGCCGCGGGATATGACGCAGCAATTGGTTGAGGGGATCGACTACTTCATGCCCAGGCGACGTTCGCGCACAGATCAAAAGGCGTTGACTGACAATGACTAAAGACGCCCTGAAACTGGATCACCATCAGCTGGACGACACCCGCGTCGTGCGGCGGTATTTCAGTAAGTTCAATGCGATCACCACCCATCTGACCCGTGTGGCCGCCACGATGGAGGTTGAGGGACGCCTGTCCAAGGCTGATGTTGCGATCCTGGGGCGGTATCTGGCGGGGCTGACCTTTACCTTCCGCGCGCTCAGCAACAAGTATCTGTTTGCGGGCCGGATCGAACGGGCGGGGCAGTTGACCTTTGACCGGCATGAAAGCGGGTTTCCGGTGTTTCAGGAACTGCTGACCATGGCCAGCGATGCCCAGCAGGCCGAACGGCATCTGCGCAATATGCCCGATGCCGACGCGCTGAAAGATGACATGATCCGCCAGATTGTGGGCGATTTGTCGATCCCGGAAAAGCTGCAATATGCGCTGAGCCAGCGTCTTTACTACGAAGAACTTCTGAAGGGCGAGCTGTTCTGGGCCCGCAACGACCCCGAAGCACTGTGGCAGCGTAACCTGCACGACCGACGGCGCGATTTTCTGGTGCATTGGGCGGTCTATGACAGCCAGCAGAACCTGCCTACGATTTACCTGATGGAGGTCGAGGATACCGGCCGCGTGGCCTTGCCCAAGGATCAGCGGCG
This sequence comes from Pseudaestuariivita rosea, assembly GCF_017592335.1. Classification (GTDB taxonomy): domain Bacteria; phylum Pseudomonadota; class Alphaproteobacteria; order Rhodobacterales; family Rhodobacteraceae; genus Parasulfitobacter; species Parasulfitobacter rosea. The sequence goes on from NZ_JACNMP010000021.1 coordinate 49,462, forward strand.
CTGGCCCGAGGTGCAGTCGCATCTGATGGCCCAGTCCTTTGCTGGGCTGAAGCTGGTCACGATTGCGCAGGGGTTCGATCAGGATTTCAGTGATCTGCACCCCAAACGGCTGCGGCGGTTTCATCTGGGGCCGATGTATTCACACGCCTTCACCCGGCAAACGGGGCCGATCCGCCAGGTGCTGGAACAGGCCCGCGCGCCCGAGGGCCAAGACTGGGCGCTGGTCTGGACGACCGAAGAGCTGCTAAGCAAGGACGTGCGTCAGGAAAAGTCCGGTTTTTTCGGCTCGGTCCAACGCGAGGTCTACGCGCTGGACCCCTTTTCGCCGGATGGATCGGACAGCGGCGCGACAGGCATCGAACGGTCCATCATCCTGCCCCAGCGCCCCTTTCAGGTGTTGGAAGAACAACGCCCGCCGGGCTTTTCCGACGTGCGCAAGTTTGTCGTCAGCCCACAGGGGCGGGTGTTGAGTTATAGGTGAGTGCTCGCGTTGACTGTTTCAGCAATATCCATAGGGCAGTGCCCGACCTCGGGTGGGCGAGAAGCGCCCTCCGTCGTGCTGGAAGCACGCCTTTGGCGTGACGGGGGAGGTCGGGCGCTGCCCGGTGTTTCACACCTGGCGCGTTATTTGAATTAAGAGATTGGAGATAAAACCATGACCCATTCCGCCGATCAGATGGAACTGCGCGAAGACGATATCGTCAAGCACTACACCGCTGCCCTCGGTATGCTGGATGGCTTCGACCACGCCCCCCGCATCGCCAAAGCCAAATCCGCCCCCGCCCCCGAAAAATCATCGGGCATCGGCACGCGGCGCCGGTTTCGCAGCACCACGCCGGGGCTTGTCACCAAACCCACGGCCCGCACCGAGGGCGTGCATCTGATCGACCGCATCGAAAGCGGGGATGACGCGCTGACCTCACCCCTGCAGGCGACGGTTCTGCAGTCCCTGCGCCGGGCGCTGTCAATCGCGTTGGCCGTGGGTGAGGCCTATGCCGACCGCACGGGCCTGGCCGATCTGAAACGCGAGAACCTGCAAGGATCGCTGGCCGCCGGCAAGAAAACCGAATTCAGCGAATTGCTGACGGCCGAGGCGCTGGTGACGCTTTATGTCTTCGGCTCGGCCACGGCCTTCCTTCTGGCCCCGCACGCCAGTGAAGTCACGGTCGAAATCGGCGATATCGAGGAAGTGCTGACCGATAACGCTCAGCTGGCCCTGCACGGCATTCTGTGGGAGTTGGATCAGGACCTGGGCCTGTTCGTCGATGATGACAGCAAACTGGTCGCCTGCGTCCTGGCCTATGCCGAGGCGCTGATGGAAAAGGTGGCCTTGCGTGCCTCAACCGCTGGCCGTCTGGAACCCTTTAACGCGGCCAGTTGGCGGGTCGAGGAAGAGGGCTTTACCGTATCGGGCTTCACCCCCGCCCGCGCCGCCAAGGGTACGACGCTGACGATGACCTTCAAAAAACCGAATGAGGTCGTCGGCAACCATATCGCCAAATATCAGGCGATGAAGCTGTCGAAAATGCTGATGGCCTATGACTTTGACCGCCGCCTGAACCCCTTTGCCGAACTGGGCGGGTTCATCTTTACCTTCATGGGCGACGGCGCGCCGGGCACGGGGAAAACCACGCTGATCCAGATGATGGCGGGGATGATCAATGACTATTGCCAGAATGCGGGCTATGTCTTTCGCTATCAGAACCTGAGCACTGACAACATCGACAGCTATCAGGGCAAATCGGGCCAGAACGCCAAGGCCTTTATCAACAATGTCATCGACCCTGGCGTGATCGGCTTTGGCACCATCGACGACATCGACCAGCTGGCGGGCAAGCGCGGCGACCGGCAATCCAGCGCGGGCCAGCTTGAGATTACGGCCGTGCTGATGGAAAGTTTCGCGGGCGCGAATACTGTTGTGCGCGGGAATTGCACGTTTGGGATGTTCTCGAACTATCCCGAAAATGTCGATGACGCCCTGCGCCAACGGGCGGGCGCTCGGTTTCTGGTCGATGGGCCGCAGACGCGCGAGGATTACATCGACATCCTGCATCTGCTGATGGGCCGCAACCATGATATCCCGCTGGGCGATCATGAGGTTTTCGCCGCGCAAGAGATCAAGAAAGCCGTCGCCGCCAGTTTCGAAAGCCACAACCGCCCGCACGAGGAAGGCCTGATGCGCGTCTACGACCGCGTTGCGGCGGATCTGGGGCAGCTGGATACGATTGCGAAATTGGGCACTTATCTGAAAGGTATCCAAGAGGCCGACGAACGTTTCACCGGCCGCGCCATCAAGAACATCACCGACGCGATCAAGGTCCGCGCGATGGACTTTGAGCTGCCCGATGAATGGATGGAAAACCCCGACCTGTTCCTGCGCAAGGATTACGACACCAAGAAAGCCATGATCGAAGACATGCGCCAGCCGATCACGGTCGAAATGGTCATCCAGGAAATCAACCGCTACGCCGACAGCGAATTCCGCTATGCGGATAAGTCGGATGAGGTCGCGATTGAGACCATGGTCCGAGACTTCGGCCGCCAGGAAGAAGCCAAACGGCGGTATGTGGAGGGGAAGGGGTGAGTATCATGAAGCTGAAAGCGATCACCGGCTTCATATGCCTTACCTTTGTGTTATCATCTGGCACATTTGCTGAAGCAGAAACCCAAGCAGTAGTCGTGCCAGAAACTCCAATTGTTGAGTGTCGTGGCGGCAGATCGAAACTATATGATGAGTGTGGTTCTCAGGTCGCGCTTTTCAAGCGCGCCCAAGATATTGCAAGGCAAGAAAATAAGGTGCTTTTGGTCTCGTACGGTGCCGAGTGGTGTATATGGTGCCACGTTTTTCATGCCCATATTCAGGGCGTGAGTGACGAATTCAACTATACTTATTCTGATCCCGAAGATGCAGAGAAGTATCAAAGCACACTTCGCGAAAGATCATCCGAAGATCAAACTCAGAAGGCTACAGACCTGGCATCCTTTTTTGCCGACAACTTCGTGCTTGTGCATATTGATACCCGGTATGCAGATGATGGTTTTACTGTCTTAGAGTTAAGTGGTGCTGAACATCACTATAATGGTTGGCTGCCGTTTATATTCAGCGTCAAAAGCAATGGCGATATCGCAGCCGTGCTGGATGCGCAGAAAGTGCAAATAAGAGCAGATGAGTTGTTTTACTGGTATAGAGGATATGACCGCGATCTTTTGCAACAAGATTTAGAACGTCTTAGGGTTGAGGCGGTGAGTAATTGATTGCGGCGTATCATATGCTTTCAGAACACCGGGCGGGATGGTGATGGCAGTGCGGTGCTTTGAATGAACCCCATGGGCGTTGACATAAACCCCAATGACGTGGCGCGGGATGAGGCGATTGATTGGGTGCTCAGCGCGGGGGGCGTTGTTGTGCCGTTGATTATCATCTGCGTCCTGGCGGTTTGGGTGCCGCGGCGGATTGGGGCTTTGTTTCCCGAAACGGCGGGCGGGTTGATCCTGAACGGGGTGGTCACAGCGGCCCTGATGCTGACCCTGGCCATGGGGTATTTCTGGGCGGCCTATGCGCTGCAATCGGACGCGATTTTCCAGCTGATCGGGGATGTGCCTCTGCAATCCTTCCTGCATTTTCTGCGCCTTGGCATGCTGTCGGCCTTCCTCTGGGGGCCGCTTGTGGTACTGTCGGCCGCAAACCAGCACCGCCACTGGAAGGAGAATACCTGGTAATGCAATGGCAGCAGCTTGCATATTACGCGCTGATGATCGTTTTGCCGTTTTTTATCGGCAAGGCCGCGGCCCGGCGCGTTTCGCTTGGCTGGCTGCCAGGGTTAGTGATCACGATCGCAGCCTCCACCGCCATCATGTTTGCCCTTTGGATGTTGATGCGTGTCTATATCGGACGGCGCGGCGGAAGCCTGGGGCTGATGCTGAACCTTGAGTTTTCGGCGCCTTATCTGATTATTGCGGCAATCATCGGCGCGCTGACCTTCACCATCGTCAAACTGATGCGGCGGAGGGCGGCATGAGGCACCTGATCGAACGCGGCCTGATGTTTGGCAACCTGATCGAGGTCAGCAGCCCTGTTCTGGTCGAACGCTATAACCGCGCGCTGCGGCATCTGACGGGGCGGGAAACGGGGCTGGAGGATTTTCACATCGATATCTCGGGCTATTCCCCCGAGATCGGGCATGAGCTGGGCGATGATCTGTATTTGAACCACGCGGGTGTGAACCGGCAATTTATCCTGCTGACGACCGAACAGAAAACCGCCCCGCTGCTGGACGCGAAATTTTCGACCTCTCGTGGTATTCTGCGGCAGTTTATCGAACAAAACGAGGCGCAGCTTTTTGCTCTGACTGCGCGCGATGCCGTGGCGGGTGAACTGGTGAATTCGGTCTACGATGCCTCGACCCCCGCCAGCCTGCTGGATATCCGGCGTGTTAAGGTTGAGGCCGACACGACCGAAGGCACCGTCAAACAGGCGGCCAAGCTGGGCCATCTGATCGACCGGTTCAAGCGGGACGAGGACGCCTGGTTCGACGACGTTCTGATCGCAGATATGATCACCATGGCCAAGAAAACCGGCGACGTCACGCGCAACCCGGTCAAGCTGACGGCGGCCAGTTTTCAGCAGAAAAGCTTCTGGACGTCGCATTTCGGGGGGCTTTATGTGTTCCGCGATCTGGACCGCGAAGCGGTGATCACATCGGGCGATGCGGATGATCTGGGTGATATGCCGATTGCGAATGTCTTCAGCCTGTCATCACGCAATCAGATCGCGGCGTTTCTGCAGGCAAACGATCTGGTCGAACCGATTGTCAGCGCCCGCGGCATCGACGCCACCGCGATCCTGCGTCAGAAGATGGATTTCATCCTGGTCCATGTCGCGGCCACGATGGATGAACCCATCGGCCAGATGAACCGCACCGCACTGCGCCAGTTTGCGCGCCGATACCTGAAGCTGCTGCCCGAAGAATTCAACGGCCTGGCGGCCTTGCTGCGCTGGGCCGAAGATAACGGACCCTGGCCGCGCATCACCTCGGATCATCCGGCGTATTTTTACACTCTGCGCTCGAAACCACATGATCACCACGATCTGGTCAACATGCTGCTGTCTGAACTGGCCCCGCTGGACGTGCGGCAGCTGTTTATCTGCCATAAGGAATTGTTTTATAAGCGCTATGCAGGCTGGACCGACGAAAAGCAGAAGTTCGTGGCCGAGTTTCTGGAACGCGAATATCTGGTCGACAAGGTCGCCGCCCGACAGGCGCTGTTCGGGCACGAAGCCCCGATGGAGGAGATGCCAAGCATGATCGACATGATGAGCCCCTGGCGCGCGGTAAGGGGGCGATAAATGGCGCTTCTGCGGGTTATCTTTATCGGATTTATCTTTCTGACGATCGTCTATGTCGTTCTGTCGCTTTATTCCCGCAGCGTGCGCCGGTCGAAACTGGCGCGCGAATGGGATCAGGAGGTGCGCATCGGCGACCGCGATGCCTTTATCCGCGAAGGGATGGAGGATTACGATAATTCGTTTCGCAAGAAACTTCTTTGGGGCGTTTATATTGTGCCCGTCGTATTAATGATTACGATTATATACATCACGAATTTTGTGAACTAGGGGGACGGGATGCGGTATATCAAATGGGGTTTCAGGATCGTTTTTTGGACGTTCGTCCTGGCCTTTCTGCATTATACGCTGCCTCAGAAAGACGTCGTGCGGATTGTGAATACGTACGAAGAACGCATTGATCTGGCTGACTGGACACGCATTTTCTGGTCTATTCCTGACGATCAGTCAGAGACATTGGTCAATCGCGATGTTCAGTTCATTCAAGCAATCAGGCCGAACGAAGGGCGAGTTGTTTACCGAAATGAAGACACTGGCTGGAACTGGCCGCCCTATTTCAAGTTTGACACCGCCGATCTTTATACCGATGCGAATGACTATATCTCGACAAGTGCCGATCCCGTCTGGGTCGTGATCACGCACTACGGTTGGCGTAACAGGTTCCTGTCGATCTTTCCCAATGCCATCAGCATTCGCCCGGTCGAGGGGCCGGATGTTTACCCCATCCCGTGGGTCAGCATCATTATTCTGATTGTGCTGTTTGCGGTCTATTGGGCAATCCGGGTGCGATGGATCCGGTTCCGCAAGGCGCGGATTGATCCTCTGGTCGAAGGGGCGGGGGATACGTTTCATGCGGTCGATCAGCGCTATGATGAAACCCGCGGGCGGTTTCGGCGGTGGCTGGACAGCTGGAAAAGCAAACCCCGCTGATCTTTGGACAGGGCCTTTATCTTTGATGTCTTTGGCACCCTGGTCGATTGGCGGACGGGGGTGGCGGATGTCGCGGCGGGAATGTTTGCGGATCGTGGTCTGACCACTGACCCTTACGATTTCGCGATGTACTGGCGGTCACGCTATCAGCCCGCGATGGAACGTGTCCGATCCGGTGGGCGCGGCTATGTACCGCTGGATCAGCTGCATCTGGAAAATCTGAACGAAACGCTGGATCATTTCGGTATAGAAGGCGCCTTTGACCCGGCCGCGCGCGGCCAGCTGAACCGCGCCTGGGAACAGCTGCCGCCCTGGCCTGATGCGGTGCCCGGTCTGACTGCGTTGCGGCAGAGGGCGTTTATTGCGCCCTGTTCGAACGGCTCAATCGCGCTGATGGCTCGGTTAGCCCGGTTCGCGGGGTTTCCGTGGGACGCCATTCTGGGGGCTGAGGTTGCGCAGGACTATAAGCCCAAATCGCAGGTCTATCTGGCCTCATGCGCCGCACTGGGCCTGGCGCCGGAGCGGGTTGTGATGGTGGCTGCCCATAACGACGATCTAACGGTGGCGCGGGCTGCGGGGCTGAAAACGGCCTTTATCCCGCGGGTGTCCGAATATGGGCTGGATGTTGAAGCTGAAAGCGCCCCGACACAAGACTGGGATATGGTGGTTGAGCGGATCGGTGATCTGGCGGTTTGAAGAGCCGCGCCCGTATTTCAGCTGATATGATGCAAATGGACTTTCGCCTGGCCGCATTGCTTCGGATGATCGCGCGGGAACTGCAAATCACACCAATGACGGTGGTCGAGTTGCCTGACACCAACCAAATCCAATACCAAACCACCGAACCGCAACAAGCGCTTCTGCGATCCATCGCCTTCGAATATGAGATGTTTGAACCGGGCCCCGACGTAGACCATGGCGAGAACGTATTGTTGGCTCAGCCGGGCGGACAGGCGCGAAGTATAGACCTCGGTCAGATCGACCGTCTCGGCGAAGGTGTAGCTGCCTTCGGTCACCTCTACCCCATCATGGCGCAGGATCTGCGAGGTGCCGCCCAGGACCATCGCCGCGCCCATTTGTGTCAAGGCTGTGGCAAAGGCCGGACCAACGCCCGGAATAAACGAGGCAGCGATCAGAACCGCGCCAGTGATAACCTTGCCCAACCCGCCGTCTTTCGCGCCTTGCGCGCGGCACGATATGCAGCTCGGTCTCCTCCGCGGCAAAAGCGATGTGCAACTCCTGCGGTGACTGATCGCGGCCATTCACCTCGGCCCCGCGAAAGACCTGATAGAGCCGATCCCGCACATGAGCCTCAAACCCCTCAACCAGAGTGCAGAGCGCGCGCACCGCCTCGGCCGGGGTGTCGATGGCAAAACGGAACTCGCGGCCGAAGGCTTTGCCCAGGGCACCGTGTAGGTAAATGGTGCGGATCATCTCAGCCCTTAAACCGCAGCCAATGGGTGATGTGTTTTAGCTTGCAGGCAATCACCGGTCATCCAATCGGGCGGCTGCGGCACTTCGGGCGTCTCATCGCCCTTCATCGGCACCACAACGGAAAGTTTCAGCTTTTGGCCTTTCATCGGATCTTTCAGTTTCCGCTGTCAGGATGGGCTTTTTTCTCAATTCGACCTGACCATACAGAACACTCCCACGTGCGGTCCCCGCCACGCGGCCAGAATTCCAGACCCACCCCCGGTCCCTCATTTTGATGAAACACCTCGCGTGCCATCTTGCGCGAATTTCGTGCATGCTCGAATTCACAGATCGCGGGACTTTGCGGCCCTTGGATTCTGCTCCATCAATGTCTGGTTTCCTTTTGTGGCGGTGTCCTCGAAGCTGTTTCCAGCTCGACACTCAAACTTGCGGCCAAGCCGAAAAACCGTCTTCGCACGGTCTCTGAGTAGGGATTGTCCTTCTTAATCACTTCGAATACCTGCTGTGCACAATGCTGAGCCATGGAAACGCTTTAGTCAACACGTCAAAGCGATAGATCAGCATCCGGGCACACCTTGCAGATCTCGTAAGCCTTACTTTTGATGAGGAACGCTGGAAACAGCGGCCCTCATCCGGATTAGGTTGGCGATCACGCCATCACTATCAATTATGGCAAACATCTGAAAAACAGACCTTCGCCTCACCGCAAGAAATTTTGCAGAATGGGCGCGAAACGGACGACCTTCGCTGTCAATTGCACGAAGGTCGGCTTTGCCTTACCAAGTTGGCGGAACAGAAGTGCAACATAGATGGTAGCCTAGCTGGGACACATCCAAGCATTTAGCTGTATGGTAAGTCTGTTTTTGACGTTCTGGTCACTTTGTAGCGCACAAAGGCTGAGTGCGATCGAACTGACCGGGAAAGCCTGAATTCCTTCAGACAAAAGCTCCGCCGATATGTCCTGGCGGAAGGGGCCACTTTTCAGTTTTTCAATCAGGATACGGTCATATCGATATATGGATTCGGCGATCTTTCCGACCTCCTCGACAGCAAGTGCACCTGACAGGCGTAGAAAGAGGTCAAAAATGTATCGCTCACCGGAGATAAAACTGAGGAACGGCATGATACTGGCAACCACGTGTTCGACAGAGTCGAAGTTTTGGACGATCTCTAAATCATCGAGTAGGGCTTCCAATCGTTCCGCGACCAGAATGTCCATAAGCGCGTCTTTGTCTTTAAAGTGAGCAAAGAATGTACCCTTCGCAACTTCTGCACGTGACACAACCTCCTCTACGCGAAGCTTTTCATAACCGGAACACGAGACAATCTCCCTTGCAGAGCTCAGGAGGCGTTTCCGTGTCTTCAAGCTTCTGAGTTGTTTCGCGCGAGCCATGAATTTTTCTAAGCCACATATTGACCGCGGTCACCTTTATGGAGCTAACATGTTTGGAAAACGTATTTACGTCCTTAACGGACACCCTGGCGAGGTTTCATTGTCAAAGCAGTTCTCAGAAGATTACGCGCAGGCTGCGGCGAAGGCGGGGCACGACGTTCGGATCACCCATCTGAGTGATTTAGATTTTGATCTCGACTTTTGAGGCGGTGGATACAAGGACCTGAAGCCTCTTGAAACGGGCCTCAAGGGTGTGGTGGACAATCTGCAATGGAGCGAACATATCTTACTTTTGACGCCCATGTGGTGGAGCGGGCTACCTGCGAAGTTGAAAGGCCTGTTTAACAGAATTCTTCTTCCTGGTACTGCGTTCGACACGCGCGAAAAGACGCTTCTTGGGATGCCAAAGCCACTTCTGCGTGGGCGAACCGCACGGCTGATCATGACTTCGGACACGCCGAACTGGTTTTTCCGGCTCGTTTACAAGACTGCAATGGTACGCCAGCTTCGCTCACAAGTTTTTGGGTTCATTGGCATCACGCCCTTGCACGTCACCCACTTTTCGGAAGCCAGCGAGGCAAAGCCAGAAATCATCGAGGCGTGGTCTAACAAAGTTGCCAGCCTTGGGGCGAGTGCTGGTTAACCGGACGAGGGATTTCTTATGCTCAAAACGATAACAGGCATCACGTTCTATACGGGTATGGCGTAGGCGGTGCTGATCGCCGTCTACTCTCTCCGGTATCTTTTGAATGGCGCTGATTCAGTTGACACTGAGGTACCCCTATTTTCCTAGACACCCGCCTTGTCCAGTTTCTGCTGTCTGGTCTCGAAGTCAACGGGCGACAGCATGCCGTTGTTCGTGTGCTTGCGCTTTGGGTTGTAGAATAGCTCGATGTATTCGAACACGTCTCGCCGCGCGTCGTCGCGGGTCGGGTAACCCCGCACCGTAATCTGATGCACTACGTCGCGCTTGAACTCGTCGCTGTAATTGCTTGTCCCCATGTCGGCTTCCTCGCCTCAAAATTAGGGGGCAAAGCGTCTACAAACCTAGGGGCAGCTCACACATTGTCCCAAACCGATGCGTTGCTGGAATATTTGTCAGGGCAGAAACTCGTAGAACAAAGCCGCCTGCGCCTCTTGCCTTGGTCCCATCATCGCCAATCCTCCCGCTCGATAAGAGAATTGAATCAGCCGTTAGGTCATCAATCAAGCAGGAGTTTTTCAACAAAATCTCCGCAAACTATGAGTTCGCCGCTCAACTCACTTTGCGGTTGCGGCGAATGTCCGGAACCCGCCGATTCTGTGGAAAAACAACGTGTTGCTGATGCAGAAAGTGTGGTTCTGAACAGAGCGCGAGCGCCTTTTCTATCAGGCTTCGCACGTTTGCTGCGGTGCGGGAAGGATCTTGGCTAATTTACGG
>NZ_JACNMP010000022.1 GCF_017592335.1 Pseudaestuariivita rosea
GCTTGATCCCCCTGACCAACTTGTCAGCGGCATCCTTCGATGTCCCGGACTTCTTGTTCATCTTCGCTCCATAATGGCTTCGATGAACCAGAAATCCTCCCTTGCGCAAACCCCTAAATCTAACCGGTAGGTGCTGAAGTCAGACAATTTTTGTAAAGTTGCAAACTTTGGCACCGTGCGGTGCGATTTATGAGACGTTAATGGCCTCGGGAAATGGTTAACTAGGGCAGAGTGTTACCGAACTCTATCGCCTCCGCGCGCGTTGACATGAACTTTATCCACAGGGTGATTTCAGGCAAAATCCGTGGGAATCACGAAATCGCGGCAAATCCTACGAAAAATGTGCAAATTGCACATCTGATTTGTCCGGTTTTGCGATAAATGTGCAAATTGCACATTTGTTTTTGCCCCAAAATCCATACGCACGGGGCGTTTACTTTTGTAACGTTGCGTTACGAATGCTCCTCGGCCGCAGTGGCCGCCAAAGCGCGGTTATAGGCCTTGAGCGCATCAACCTGAAACAAGGCGCCCATCAGTTCCGGTGGGGCATCGCCCGCGCCCAGTGTCACAACAGGCACAAACGGAAAATTCGCCTTTTCAAACAATGGCATGGCTTGCTCTAACGTGGCATTCATATCGACATAAATGCCCTGTTGGATCAGCTCCCAACAGGTGTCTTCGCTGGCCGCATTTTCCGCCTCTTTCGGGCGCATCACCTTGGCCACGCGGAACATCGCCAACAGATACGCCTGCGGCCCCGCCGCCAGATGAATGTTCCGCCTTTCCAACTGTGTCAGGAAGAACGACCGATCCACCAACCGCGACGACAACGCCGTCGAAAGTGACACCGCGACCATCACCGCAAGCCCCGTTTGCCAGTCACCCGTCAGCTCAAAAACGATCAAAGTGGTTGAGATCGGCGCACCCAAAACCGCCGCGGCCACGGCCCCCATTCCAGCCAGGGCGTAAAGCGTGGGTGACCCGCTGACATCGGGCAAAAGCCCCGTGGCAATCAGACCGAATGTCAGCCCGGTCAAGGCCCCGATCATGAGTGAGGGCGAGAACACTCCGCCCCCCATCCGACCGGCCATTGTGATGGCCACTGCGATGACCTTTAATACTGTGAAAACAAAGGCTTCGTGCAACATCAGCTCACCCGTCAGGGCAGCTGACGTCGTCTCGTACCCGACCCCGATGATGTGCGGAAACCAGATCGCCAGCGCACCCAGCCCAAGGCCTGCAATCGCGGGTCTGATGTACCGTGGAATGCGCCATTTTGCCTGAACATAGTCCCCAAAATCATCCGCCCAAAAGATTGATTTCATCAGCGCAACAGCGACCAGCCCACAGACCAGCCCCAGGATCAGAAAGGCGGGCAGTTCGACATAAAAGGCCAGCGCCCCTTCGGTGGCCAGAGTGAATTCGGTCACATCGCCGAACTCAAGCCGGTTGATCACCGTACCCGCGACCGAGGCGATGACAATGGGCGCAAAGGCGTGCACCGCGAAGTGCCGCAAAACGACCTCAAGCGCGAACAGCGCCCCGGCAATTGGTGCATTAAATGAAGCACTTACGGCTGCTGCCACCGCACATCCCAACAAGTCCCGCCCCGTGATCCCATCAGCCCGGATCAGGTTCGATACCCAGCTTGAGATGACCGCAGCCAAGTGCACCACCGGCCCTTCCCGCCCCGTTGATCCGCCCGACGACAGTGTGATCATCGACGCTAATGCAGACGCCAGACCGGCCCTTTTTTCCACGCGGCCATCTTTCAGCGCCGCCCCCTCGATCACATCGGCCACCGACCGTGCCCGCCCGTCAGGCGTGAACCAATGCAGGATCAGACCCACGACCAATCCGCCGCAGACAGGGATGATCAGCACCACGTACCATGGCAGCGTTTCAGCAAAACTGTGAATGCTGCGGACATCCGGCACGCCGTAAAGCCAGCTTTGTAACGCTATGATTCCTTTGCGAAAAAACAGTGCTGCGAACCCCGCAGCAATCCCGATCAGCAGGGCGATGAACCAGAACTGAATCTGCCCCGGTCCGCGATGTTTCAGCACTTGCCAGCCATTTTTACAGGCTGCAACGACGTCGTTCAGCTGTTTCGCAACAGGGTTATCAGTGTTCTGCGCCATAACTGGCATCCGGTTGGCTATGCCGCATGATCAGTCAGCGCGGCTGGCAATTTTATGTTTATAGCGAATGTCTTAGGCCAAAGCCGGTCCGTATCCAACCCCGCCAGCGCACTAACCCGCCAACAGTGCCCTGGCTGCACCGCGTGCCTCATCCGTGATCGTATCGCCCGACAACATACGCGCAATTTCATCGATGCGGTCCTGCGGACCAAGATGCAAGACGGTTGAGGTCGTCATATCATCCTGCACCCGTTTTTCGACACGCCAATGATGGCCCCCAAGGGCAGCTACCTGCGGCGAATGCGTCACAACCAGGACCTGACTGTTTTCTGCCAAAGATGCGAGGCGCCGTCCAACTGCATCAGCCGTTGCGCCGCCAACCCCGCGATCAATTTCGTCAAAAATCATGGTCAGGCCGCGGGTTTCTTGCGTCAGGCACACTTTAAGCGCCAACAGAAATCGGCTGAGTTCCCCGCCTGAAGCAATCTTATTCAGTGGTCCGGCCGGCGCACCGGGGTTGGTCGCAACAGAGAACGCCACCTGATCATACCCTTCAGGGCCTGGGTCGCCTTTGGTGATCTGCGTTGCAAAGACCGCGCGTTCCATCTTCAGTGGCGCAAGCTCGGCGCCCATCGCCTGATCCAGATTTCTGGCCGCCGTTTGCCGCGCTTTGCTAAGCTGCAATGCCGCCCGATCATAAGCGTCCTGCGCCGAAGAAACTGCATTACTCAGCGCCTCAATATCAGCCGCCCCGCCGTCCAAAGCCGCCAGTTTTTCCCTTAGATCATTGGCTAATTCCGACAGTTCATCGGGCAAAACACCATGCTTGCGCGCCATTGCCCGGATTGCAAACAGGCGTTCTTCTGTTTCTTCCAACTCATGCGGGTTGAAAGTCAGGTCATTCAGAAATTGCTCTACGCCCTGCTGCGCCTCGCCCAGTTCGACCATCGCACGTTCCAGCGCCGCCAGCGCCGTATCGAGCGCGCCTTCTGCTTTGTCGCTGGCATCCCCCAGCCAGCGTGACGCGTCGGTCATTAAACCCTCTGCCCCATTAGACCCAAGGGCCGCCAAGGCCTTGCCGACGTCTTCGCGCAGCCGTTCAGCGCCTTGCATCAACCGGCGACGCGCGTCCAATGTACCTTCCTCACCTGGTTGCGGATCGATCTGATCCAACTCACCTACGGCATGGCGCAGAAAATCTTCTTCGGCGCGGACCTCATCCAGTTTTGCCTCGGCCATGTGCAGTCGTTTTTGCGCATCTGACATGCTGCGCCAAGCAGCACGCACCGCTTCCAGCATAGCGCTGTTACCTGCAAAGGAATCCAACAAAGCGCGGTGTCCACGGGCATTCAAAAGCCCGCGGTCATCATGCTGACCATGCAATTCAATCAAGGTATCGGACAATGCACGCAGCACATCGCCACTGGTCCGCCTGTCATTGACATACGCGGTTTTGCGTCCGTCACGCGTATTCACACGGCGCAGGATCAGCTCATCACTGCGTGTCAGACCAGCGTCTTCCAGAACGGCTTGGGCCGGGTGATCGGCAGACAGGTCAAACCAGGCTGTTACTTCGCCCTGATCTGCCCCTGCGCGGACCAATTCGGCCCGCCCGCGCCAACCCAAGACGAACCCCAAAGCATCCAGCAAAATAGACTTACCCGCGCCTGTTTCACCGGTTAACACATTCAGACCCGGCTGGAATTCCAATTCCAACCGGTCAATAATCAGCATATCGCGGATATCCAGACCCCTAAGCATTTGCAGACCTTAACGCGCCACGAGGGTCAGAGCCAGCGCCCCTGTATCATCTGACGATAGACCTGATTAAGCCAGTTGTCGCCGGCCGCTTCAAGTTCTAGCCCGCGACCGGTCAACAGCTTGTAGCTGTCATCATACCAGTCAGTTGAACGATAGTTATAGCCCAAAATCGCACCCGCTGTTTGCGCCTCTTCCGTTAGACCAAGGGATAGATAGCTTTCCACAAGGCGATGCAATGCCTCGGGCGTTTGGGTTGTTGTCTGAAATTCCTCGACAACCACACGAAACCGATTGATCGCCGCAGAATAATGTCCACGCTTCAGATAATAGCGCCCGATCTCCATCTCTTTCGCGGCCAAATGATCAAAGGCCAGATCGAATTTCAGGATGGACGATCGCGCATATTCGCTTTCGGGATAGCGTTCGATTACGGTCCGCAAGGCTTGCAAGGCTTGAAACGTCAGCCCTTGGTCGCGGCCCACGTCATCGATCTGATCGTAATAGCTAAGTGCCAAGAGGTACTGCGCATAGGCCGCATCTTCATCGGCAGGGTAAAAATCGATGTATCTTTGCGCAGCGGCCCGACTATTTTCGTAGTCGCGATCACGGTGATAGGCGAAGGCCTGCATGATCAGACCACGCTTGGCCCATTCAGAGTATGGATAAAGTCGCTCGACCTCACCAAAAAGACGGGCAGCCTCGTCTGGGTTACCCTCTTCCAGTTCAGCCTCTGCCTGACGATAAATCTCTTCCGCGGTAAAATTTTCCAGCGACTGCTCGCGCTGATTGCCGCCGCAGGCTGCCAAAAGTGCCATGGCCAGAATTGCCGCAAAGCCTTTTGCCCTAAGCCCCATCATTCCCAATAACCCCTTGGATAAGCGTGTGCCCGATGGACGAACACCAGTAATCGAAATGGGTCTAGCACAGAAAATTTCCGGGCAAAACGGCTAAGGATGCAGTTTCAAACACCTCACAAGCCTTTGTTTGCTTAGGCAATCAGCGGCAGGTCTTCTTCGTGCAGGTCGAAGCCGGGCAACTTAGCAATATGGGACGAATCGCATTTGATAATGCGATAAGCTGTCGGATCCGCAAAAAGCACCCTCAGCAATTTATTTGTTATGGCATGGCCTGCCCGTGTTCCGGTGTAGCGGGCCAGTAAAGGATAGCCCGCCAAGGCCAGATCACCCATCGCATCCAGAATTTTATGCCGCACCGCTTCATCGTGATGGCGCAGCCCACTTGGGCTAAGAATTTTGTCACCATCAACGACAACGGCATTATCCAGCGTACCCCCCAAGGCCAACCCTTGCGCATGCATCGCATCAACATCGGACTTGCGGCAGAACGTACGACTGTCACACAATTCACGTACAAAAGTGCCATTCGACATGTCCAGCGACTTAAATTGCCGTCCAATGGCCGGATCAGCAAAATCTATCGCGAAGTCGATATGCAGGGATTGCGCAGGATCAAAGCGCGCAGTTGCGTCGCCATGTGTCACCTGAACAGGCTTTAGAACCTCAATCGCGCTGACTGGGGCGGCAAGCTGCTTGATTCCACGGTTCAAAAAGGCCCGGACAAACGGCGCAGAACTGCCATCCAGAATGGGAACTTCGGGGCCATCAATTTCGATCAACGCGTTGTGAACGCCGCATCCAGCCAAGGCTGCCATCACGTGTTCCACCGTTGAAACGGATACGCCTGCATCGTTGACCAGCCGTGTACAAAGCGGCGATACTTCAACCTGATCCCACTGTGCGGGGATCAGTGCATTGCCCAATTGCACATCCGTGCGACGAAACCAGATGCCGTATTCAGCGGAAGCAGGATGCAGTGTCATGCGAACCTGTACGCCAGAGTGCAGGCCAACGCCTGTAAAGCTGATCGGAGATTTCAGTGTCGTCTGCACGGTCGATTATCCTGCCGATTCTTAACGATTGATTAATTACTGCCTTGGATTTTAGGTAATTGGGTCTGACCCAAAGGACAATTCACTCTTTGCAACGCCTTGAAACACTGATCGGCAAATCCTGCCACTGATCATGCTGCAATTGCAGAAATTATTAACGGCCAAATGACCTGATATGGTGCTGGAATGATTTTAAAACGCCTAGCCTTTTGTTTTAAAAGTATTTTTATCAATCGAACGGCTGAAGTTGTCAGAAATCGCCAAAATATGCTTAATATGCTTATTGTCACATCACATGTAACAAACATTCATGAAAAACTTATACTAAAATGAAAAATCGCCCCGTTTTAGGGGCGATTTTCAGTTCTAATTGCATATTATCAGTTAGCTTGTCGTCTAAGGAACGCTGGAATCTCGATTCGATCCTGATCTGAACCAGCGTCTTGTTCATCATCATAGGCCTGATGTACGGGCGGCTGTTGGCGCAGCGGTTGCACCGCAGGACGTTCATGCCCAGCCTCATGTGCACCGGTCATACGGCCGATCAAAGAGTTAATGCCAAAACGCGGCTTTTCCTCTTCGTCGGGCTGATTAGCCGCTTGGACAGGTTCACGCGCTGGGATTTTTTCAACGGCGGCTTGCAAACGTTGCAAGGCTTGTGCAGTTGGTGTCCCTGGCGTCGAGGCGACAGGTTGCGGCGCTGGCTCTGGCTCTTGTGTAGCGACTTCCGGTTGATAGGCTGGGGGCGGCAGATCATCCTGTTCGGCCACGTCATCCTCTTGTGCCTCGAATTCAGGGAACAGGGCCGGCTCTTCAGCTACTTCCTGGATTTCTTCCTCAACTGCAGCAGCCTGTTGCAATGGCTGGGCCATACTACGGCGTGGCATCGGGGCTTCGTCCATGCCCTCGGCGGCATCAATACCAGTGGCAACAACGCTGACACGCATCTTGCCTTCCATATCTGTGTCCAGGGTCGAGCCAACGATGATATTGGCGTCCGCATCGACTTCCTCGCGAATACGGTTCGCGGCCTCGTCCAACTCAAACAAGGTCAGATCATAACCACCGGTGATATTGATCAGCACCCCGCGCGCGCCGCGCAGGCTGATTTCATCCAGCAGCGGGTTTGCGATGGCTTTTTCAGCGGCTTGAATGGCGCGATCTTCACCGTCTGCTTCGCCCGTGCCCATCATCGCCTTGCCCATTTCGTCCATCACAGCGCGAACGTCAGCAAAGTCCAGGTTGATCAGGCCGGGGCGCACCATCAGATCGGTGACGCCCTTAACGCCCTGATAAAGCACATCGTCCGCCATGCTGAAGGCTTCGGTGAACGTAGTCTTTTCGTTGGCAAGGCGGAACAAATTTTGGTTGGGGATGATGATCAGCGTATCGACCATCTTTTGCAGCGCTTCCACACCCTCTTCGGCCTGACGCATCCGCTTGGCCCCTTCGAACTGGAAGGGCTTGGTGACAACGCCAACGGTCAAAACGCCCAACTCGCGGGCGGCCTGAGCAATAATTGGGGCGGCGCCTGTCCCGGTGCCGCCACCCATGCCTGCCGTAATAAAGCACATATGCGCGCCAGCCAGATGATCGACAATCTGTTCAATGCTCTCTTCGGCGGCCGCAGCCCCGACCGAGGGGCGTGCACCAGCGCCCAAACCTTCGGTGACTTTAACACCAAGCTGGATTCTGGCAGGTGCCGTTGACTGTTGAAGCGCTTGCGCATCGGTGTTGGCTATGACGAATTCTGCGCCTTCGAGCTGTTTCTCGATCATGTTGTCAACGGCGTTTCCGCCAGCGCCACCCACACCGAACACGGTGATACGCGGCTTCAGTTCCTCGTGAACGGGCACGGTGAGATTCAATGTCATAGTCAATCCGCCTGCTTTTACTGTGCCCGATTTTTCGGGCTTTTTTGCCTACTCTGCCAATAGTTTACAGACTTGATTCGCGGACGTCACGAAAAAAACGCAAAATCTCCACAAAATATAGCCGGTTTTAAGCGCGATTCCGCTTGGTATCCGCAAACGGGCAATATTTTGCGCCTACCAGTTGTCTTTGAACCATTTCAAAGCGCGTTTGAGTGACCGACCGGAATATTTGTCCATCGGAATATCGAAATCCCACCATTCGTCTTGCGGATGTGCCGCAAACAGACTCAGACCCACAGACCCGGCAAATGCAGGCCCGGTTGCGGCTTGTGGCAAACCCTGAACCCGCAACGGACGCCCAAGGCGGACCTGCTGGCCGAGTATCTTGCTGGCCAATCCATCCAAACCCGGAATCTGACTGGCCCCACCTGTCAATACGATCTGTTGGCTGGGCAGATGATCAAAACCCGCTGCATCAAGGCGTGCACGCACCTCTTCCAGAATTTCCTCGACCCGGGGGCGCATGATCCCGATCAGTTCAGCGCGGCTGACACGGCGCCTGTCATGTTCCCAGTCGCCGGTATCGCCGCCGACCTCTATCATTTCACGATCGTCCATGCCCGTGGCGACAACACCGCCGTAAAAGGTTTTGATGCGTTCTGCGACAGCTGTTGGCACCTGAAGCCCCATCGAGATATCGCTGGTCACGCTATCACCGCCCAGACGCACGCTGTCGGCATAGATCATATGTTTGCGGATAAAGATCGACAGGCCCGTAGCGCCACCGCCCATATCAATGCAGGCCGCGCCTAGTTCCTGTTCATCTTCGACCAGGGATGAAACGCCCGTCACATAAGCAGATGAGGCCAGTCCGGCCAGTTCCAGATCACACCGCTTCAGGCAATAAAGCAGGTCCTGAATGACATTTGCATCGATGGTCAGCATATGCATGTCAACGGCAAGTTGATTGCCCATCTGCCCGCGCGGATCTGCCAGACCGCTACGGTGGTCCAGCGCAAAGTTCACGGGCTGAGCATGCAAAATCTCACGCCCATCGCCATAATCGGGCACATCGCAGGCCGACAGGGCGCGGGCCACGTCATATTCGCTGACCGCATCCTCATAAAGGTCCACCGCACCGTCCAGGCCGTATGATTTGGGCCGCCCACCGGAAAAACAGGCGATCACGTGATCAACACGCTGATTGGCCATTTTCTGTGCCGCCTGAACAGCCGTACGAATGGCACGTTCGGTTTCGCCCATCGCTGCGATTTCGCCAAACTTGATGCCGCGTGACCGCGTCGTCGCAGCACCAATAACCCGGAATGAGCTTTGGCCGGCCATCGACCCTATGCCGTCTTGTTCACGAAACCGCTCGGGCCCGTCAAACCGCAGGATCAGACAGGCAATCTTAGATGTTCCGATATCCAGCACAGCCACAACACCGCGTTGCATCGCGGCTTTTCGCATCTGTCTCATTGCCCGCTGCATGGCATAAAGATCGGTCATTCCTGCGTTACTCCCATCTCAAATACTCGAATACGTCTCAGTTCAGCGGCAGCATCTTGTTGAAGTCGGATCGTCGGGCGATGCGCAATCCGCATGTCGACGACAGCCAGGTCGCGCGACAGCATTTCTTGCGCGTCGTTCAGTGTTATAACCCTTGCCATGGCAAGATTAGGGTCATCTGCGGGCAATAAAATGCGCTGATTGCGGTCAAGCACGACGTCCCACCGCCGTTCACCGACCCGCACCAGCCCGCGGATGCGCGGCAATAATGGCTCCGCTGTAGTCAGCAGCTCCAGCGCCTCGCCGACCTTTGCATCGGCCCCGCTGCCCGCGATCAGGGGCAGATCAGACCGTTCCGAGCGATCCCCAATCGCAATGATCCGCGCACCGGTATTATCCAAAAGCGTCAGTGCCTCAGGGCTTTGCCAGACCACGGCAGGCACGCGTTCGGTGACATTCACCTGCAGCACGCCGCCCGACTGAATGCGCAGACGCGCCGATTTGACGGCATCCAGCGTTTCAATCTGCGCTTTCATTTGCTCCAGATCCAGATCGAACGAGCTGATCGGAAAATCCTGCGACAGTGTTTCGCGGATATCTTCTGCGACGATCGGGCTTGCCCCGTCGATGGCCATCAATTTGACCATGAATTCGTCACGCGTTTCGATTGCCACACGCATATCGTGCACCATGCCGTTGATCGCATCGCGGTTTTCTTCGTCAGACACATAAAGACCGACAACGAGTGCCACCATAAATGCGGGCACCCCAACGCGCATCAGCGCGCGGAACAGCGGCGTCAGCCAAAGCCGGTGAATGCGGTAAGCCACGCGGGACGGCGCCGGATCGCGCTTGGGCCGGGGGACGTTCATCTGTTGCATGAGGCGTCCTCGACCATCCAGCGGCACAGCGCGCCGAAGCCCATGCCGCAGTGTTCCGCCTGCTCGGGCGTCAACGATGTCGGCGTCATGCCGGGCTGGGTGTTCGTTTCAAGCAGGATCAGGCCATCCAGCCCGCGTGCCTCGTCCCACCGGAAATCCGTACGGGTTACACCGCGGCACCCCAGCACCTGGTGGGCCCGCAAGGCGTAATCCATACAGGCGTCAAATACATCTTTCGGGATATCGGCAGGCAGAACATGACGCGAGCCGCCCTCGACATACTTCGCATCATAGTCATACCAGCCGTCGGTCAGGATATCCGTCACCGTCAGCGGTCGATCACCCACAACGGTTGTCGTCATTTCGCGTCCGGGCGCAAAGGTTTCGACCATGACCGTATCCGGCATCGTTTCGGCCAGCTTCGGCGGGCCGTTGGCATCTTCATGCACCAGATAGACCCCGACGCTAGAGCCTTCGTTGTTGGGTTTGACAACATAGGGCGGCTTTAACACGTGCCTGCCCTCGGCCTCGGCCCTTGGAACGAGGACACTTTCTACAACAGGCAGCTGGGCCGAGCGATAAAACCCTTTGCTGCGCTGTTTGTCCATCGCCAGAGCCGAGGCAAGAACACCGGAATGCGTGTAGGGCATCTGCAGCCATTCCAGCAGGCCCTGAACACAACCATCTTCGCCCCACCGACCGTGAAGCGCGTTGAAAACCACATCAGGCTGAATGTCTATCAGGCGCGCAGACAGATCGCGGCTGGCGTCAACCTCAACCACGTCAAATCCTTCGTCCCGCAAAGCGGCGGCACATTCACGCCCTGTGGACAAAGACACCTCGCGCTCAGACGAAGGTCCACCCATCAGGACGGCCACTTTGTGGGGATGTCTGCCCGACTGTCCCACGTTACTGCCTCAGTTTTATCCGGCACGTTGACCGGTTCTTATTGCCCCGTTTACGGGGAGTTTATTCCGGGGCCGGTTCACCGACCCTCATGATTTCCCACTCTAGCTGTATTCCGCTGGACGCGTAAACCTTTTTTCTGACCTCTTCGCCCAAATTTTCTAAATCAGCCGCCGTGGCGTTACCTGTGTTGACCAGAAAGTTGGAATGCTTGGGCGACATCTGCGCCCCACCCAGTGTTGCGCCGCGCATTCCTGCATCGTCAATGACCTTCCATGCCTTCAGATCGTGGACATCATCATCGCGGCCTGTGCTGGAAAATCCGGCCGGATTGCGAAAGGTGCTGCCCGCCGTGCGATCCTTTGTGGGTTGGGTGGCATCGCGTTTGGCCAATTGCGCTTCCATCCGCGCAGCCAGCTCTGCAGGATCGCCCTTTGGTGCCTCAAATGTTGCGTCTATCAGAACCCAGCCATCGGGCAGGTCCGTCTGGCGATAGCGAAAGTTCAGATCATCGGCGCTTAGCGTGACCAGGTCCCCTGCCCGCGTCACGGCTCGCGCACTGACAAAGACATCGGCAATATATGACCCATAACAGCCCGCATTCATCCGCACAGCGCCGCCAATGACGCCAGGAATCGTCCGCAGGAAAGTCAGATCGACACCAAGCTCGGCCGCCTTGCGCGCCACATGGGCATCCAGTGCTGCCACACCAGCGGTCACGCGCTGTCCCTCAGCGTGGATATTGTTGAAGCCACGTCCCATGCGGATGACAACCGCGCGCAGTCCCCCATCGCGGACGATCAGGTTTGATCCGACGCCCATCGGAAAGACCTTAACATCCAAAGGCAAGTCCTGCAGGAACGTCTGCAAATCCTCGACATCTGAAGGCTGAAACAGATAATCCGCAGGCCCGCCGACGCGCAGCCAGGTCAGATCGGCCAACATTCGATCAGGCGTCAATCGCCCGCGTACCTTCAACATCATCCGCGCGTCCTTTTTCCAGGGCGCATCAACAGACCCAGTGCCCCCAATCCAAAAGCCATCATCACCACACCAAATCCCAATCGCGCAAAGTCCACCCAATCAACATGGTCAAACCAGCTGACGAAAAGCCACATGGAAAAGAGCCAGAGTAAGAATATCGCGCTGCCCAGTGCAGAGGCACCCCACCGCTGCGTATCTGTCATACCAATCTGCATCAACTTCATACCGATACCCAGACCGCTGACGATCAAGATCAATGATATATACTGAACGATCATCCTAACTCACCATCCGTCTGATCCACCGCCACAAATAGATAACCGGCCACCTTAGAATAGACGTCGCAGCAAGTAGAAACAAAAACCCGATGACCGGCCCATTCTGATAGATCAGATAAACCAAAAGCGGAATACCGACCGCGATCAGAAAATAAGCACGCGTCCAATGGTTATCTTTGCTGGGGATCATACCCATGATGCTGGCCGTCAAAATCCAAAGGCACGCCAATATGAAAGAACTGTTCACGTGATCAACCGCTTGGTGTGAGTTTTCAAAACGATCATAGAAAATCAGCCTGACCGTTTAAATCGTAAACTTGCTGACCGGGACCATCTGTTAACAGGTTCTGCTCAGCTTGGATGATGGGCGTTCAAAGGTAAAATCAGCGTAGATCAGCCAGGGCCATCCCACGGCAAACCCCGCCATTTACGATAAAAATAGATCAGCGGGTTTCGGAACATCGATACAAAAGCAAAGAGACCGGCAAAGAAAATCCAAGGGCCATGTTCATAGGCCAGGAGCCCAAGCAGAAAAGGCGCGGCGATCAGTAAGATGATCCCCGGCGGATACTGAAGCCGCATTGGCAGAAATGCGACAAAGGTGCCGACCAATATCCAGATCATGCCCAAGAACAGGGACAGACTGATGCCATTTATTGCGATGGTGACCCATTCCAGCATTTTGCAAATCTACCAATTTGGCACCGAACGACAACATAGAAGCGCATCGTTTGATCAATGCCTTGTAGGCCTCGAAGGGCACTTCAGAAAGAAAAAGACCCCGGACGGTATCCGGGGTCTTGGAACCTATATCTGTGTCGGTACACTATAGCTTTTCAAGCAACTCCGGCACAGCATCGAACAAATCCGCGACCAATCCGTAATCAGCAACCTGAAATATGGGGGCGTCTTCGTCTTTGTTGATAGCGACTATGACCTTCGAATCCTTCATCCCCGCAAGGTGCTGAATGGCGCCCGAGATCCCAACTGCGATGTAAAGTTCGGGCGCGACAACCTTGCCGGTCTGGCCCACCTGCCAGTCGTTCGGCGCATACCCTGAGTCAACCGCGGCGCGGGATGCGCCCACGGCGGCATTCAGCTTGTCGGCCAGCTTTTCGATAAGGGCAAAGTCATCTTCGGACCCAACACCGCGCCCACCTGATACGACAACCCCGGCCGATGTCAGTTCGGGCCGATCGCTTTCAGCGACTTTATCTTCGACCCATTCGGATAAGCCGGGGTTCGCAGCCGAATCAATGCTTTCGACAGATGCCGAACCACCCTGCCCCGCCGCATCGAAAGTCGATGTGCGGATCGTCGCGACGATTTTGGCGTCTGCAGTTTTAACCGTCTGGATCGCGTTGCCCGCATAGATCGGACGTTCGAATGTGTTCGCATCTACAACGGCGGTGACCTCAGAAACTACCATGACGTCCAGCAAAGCCGCGACACGCGGCAGCAGGTTTTTTGAAGCCGCTGTCGAAGGCGCAACGATATGGCTGTAGTCACCGGCCAGTGACACGACCAGATCGGCCAACGGTTCGGCCAGATCATGACCATAAGCGGCGTCTGAGGCACACAGCACCTTGGACACGCCATCCAGTTTTGCAGCAGCCTCAGCCGCCGCGGCACAATCGGCACCGGCACAAAGGATCGTGACATCGCCCATTTGCTTGGCCGCAGTCAGCGCTTTGGCGGTTGCATCGACGGCCAGTTCGCCGCCGGATACTTCGGCAATCAGAAGTACAGCCATCTTACAGAACCCCCGCTTCTTCTTTCAGTTTGGTAACAAGTTCGTCCACTGATCCGACTTTAACGCCCGCTTTCCGCTCTTCCGGTTCAGCGGTTTTCACGATTTCCAACCGCGGGCTGACATCAACGCCATAATCGGCAGCTGTCTTTTCGTCCAAAGGCTTCTTCTTGGCCTTCATGATGTTTGGCAGCGATGCATAGCGTGGCTCGTTTAGGCGAAGATCGACGGTCACGATGGCAGGCATCTTGACCTTGATCGTTTGCAGACCGCCGTCGACCTCACGGGTGACAGTCGCGCTGTCTCCATCCACATCAAGTTCAGATGCAAAGGTGGCCTGGCTCCAGCCTAATAAAGCTGACAGCATCTGACCTGTGGCGTTCATATCGTTATCAATGGCCTGTTTGCCGCACAGAACCAGGCCAGGCTGTTCTTCGTCGATGACTGCCTTCAGGATTTTCGCAACTGCCAACGGTTCAATATCCTGGTGAACATCCTCAGCCGCCACGACCAAAATCGCACGGTCGGCACCCATGGCCAACGCTGTGCGCAGAGTTTCCTGGGCTTGCTTCACGCCAATCGACACCGCGATGATTTCGTCGGCTTTGCCTTTTTCTTTCAGACGGATCGCTTCTTCGACTGCGATTTCATCGAAAGGGTTCATCGACATTTTGACATTTGCCAGATCGACACCGCTGCCGTCCGCCTTGACGCGAACTTTTACGTTATAGTCGATCACGCGTTTGACTGGCACCAGGACCTTCATTGGCGTAATTCTCCCATTTTCTATGGATGTTATGCACCCATATTCAATCTTCGGCTCTTGTTAGCGGGTTGGATATCAGGAAAACAGGGCAAAATCGACGCGGGATGCATTTTCGACGTCGCGTTTTTCATAACGGGCCGAATTGGCGGTTCGGCAGACATGCCTAAATTTGTTCAATCCTAGTTTACCTACCATTAACCGATTCACCCTAGAAACGATTCTGCAAGCAGGCGGAGACATGGATGACTGAAGACGCACACTCTTCCACTCACCCCCCACTCCCACCCACCACGGAAGACAAACGTTTTACATGGCTTCGTCTGCTGCGCTCTCGCAGGGTTGGGATTTCAACATTTTATCGGTTGTTGGGTGAATACGGTTCGGCCGAAGCTGCACTGGATGTTTTGCCTGAAATCGCGTCAGCCGCGGGGGTCAAGAATTATCAGATTTGCCCCGAAACCATGATTGAGGCTGAGTTAAAGGCTGGTCATGCAGCAGGCGCGCAGCTTATTTTCATTGGCCAGCCTGAATACCCCGCCACCCTGGCAAGTCTGACCGATGCGCCACCGTTTCTGTGGGCGTTGGGCGATCTTTCATTGATGCAAAGGCAAATGGTCGCGCTGGTGGGGGCGCGCAATGCGTCATCTTTGGGAACCCGAATGACCAAGTCGCTGGCAAAGGGACTGGTGGATCAGAACATTGTCGTTGTGTCCGGACTGGCCCGCGGCATTGACACCGCCGCCCATCACGCGGCGCTGCAGGGTGGGACCATCGCCGTGCAAGCGGGTGGCATCGACGTGATCTATCCTGCTGAAAATACTGAACTTGCGTTTAAGATCGCGGAAAAGGGTCTTCGGCTGTCAGAACAGCCGCCCGGTTTACAACCGACTGCCAGACACTTTCCGATCCGCAACCGTATAATATCGGGCATATCAGAAGCCGTTGTGGTGGTGGAAGCCGCTGCGAAATCGGGCAGCTTGATCACCGCACGCAACGCCTTGGATCAGGGCCGAGAGGTACTGGCGGTGCCAGGTCATCCCTTTGACGCACGTGCATCTGGCTGCAATATGCTGATCCGTGATGGCGCCACATTGGTGCGTGGTCTGGATGATGTTCTTGAATGCCTTCAAAGCAAAGTGCCTGCACCCCGGGCACCCATCGCCGAGACCGCCAAACAGCTATCCCCGCAGGTTAACACCGCACAACTTCATCAGCAGCTGCTGAATTGCATGGGCCCCACCCCCATGTCAGAGGACCAACTGATACGTGATGTAAAAACACGCCCCGATGTCATTGCTCCGATCCTGTTGGAACTGGAGCTATCGGGGAAAATTCAACGTCATCCCGGCGGTCTTTTATCGCTGTCCTAAGCAATTGCAAAATCCTGCGCATTGACAATCCGCGGTTCGCCCCCACATCTTGCGCCGCTAAACACCCTATTTGAGTCGCGAGGATCAAGATGCCTGTTGTTGTGGTGGAATCGCCTGCCAAGGCCAAGACAATCAACAAATATCTTGGTAAGGATTATACCGTTCTGGCGTCCTATGGGCATGTGCGCGACCTGCCCCCCAAAGATGGGTCTGTCGATCCTGACCACGGTTTCGACATGAAATGGGAAGTGGCAAGCGACAGCAAAAAACATATCAAAGCGATTGCCGATGCCCTGGCCGAAGATGGTGAACTAATCCTTGCGACCGACCCTGATCGTGAAGGGGAGGCGATCAGTTGGCACCTGCAGGAAGCGCTGACCAAGCGCAAGTCGATAAAAAAGGATACGCCGGTCAGTCGCGTTGTGTTCAATGCGATCACCAAGTCTGCCGTGACCGAAGCGATGCAGAACCCGCGTGCCGTAGATATGGAATTGGTCGAGGCTTATCTGGCCCGTCGCGCACTGGATTATCTGGTGGGTTTCAATCTGTCGCCCGTCCTGTGGCGCAAGCTGCCCGGTGCGAAGTCAGCGGGTCGCGTGCAATCAGTCTGCCTGCGACTGATCGTCGAACGCGAAATGGAGATTGAGGCATTTCGTGCGCAGGAATACTGGTCGGTCAAGGCGATGCTGGGCACCCCCCGTGGTCAGGATTTTGAGGCCCGGCTGACGGTTCTGGGCGGCCAGAAACTGGACAAATTCGATATCGCCAACGACACCGCCGCCGAACTGGCCGTTCAGGCCGTCCATTCGCGCGATCTGACGGTGAAATCGGTTGAGGCAAAGCCAGCCAGTCGCAACCCATCGGCACCCTTCATGACCTCGACCCTTCAACAGGAAGCCAGCCGCAAATTCGGCTTTGGCGCGCGGCAGACGATGAGCACGGCACAACGGCTCTATGAAGCCGGTCTGATCACCTATATGCGGACCGACGGCATTGACATGGCGCCCGAAGCTGTGATGGCGGCGCGTGACGCAATCAAGAATAAATATGGCGAAAACTACCTGCCGAAATCGCCACGTATGTATAAGAACAAGGCGAAAAACGCTCAGGAAGCGCATGAATGTATCCGCCCGACGGATATGTCGAAATCGGCGGATAAGCTAAAGATTTCCGAGCCCGATCAACGCAAACTGTATGACCTGATCTATAAACGTACCATCGCCAGCCAAATGGCGGCAGCCCGGATGGAGCGTACGACTGTTGATATCGCGTCGGCCGATGGTCAGGTTGAATTACGTGCTACGGGTCAGGTCGTGCTTTTCGATGGTTTTATCAAGATCTATGAGGAAGGCCGCGATGATGCGGTGGTTGATGACGATGACAAGCGTCTTCCTCAAATCGCGCAGGGCGAACCTCTGGATAAGCGCTCGATTACGCCTGAACAACATTTCACCCAGCCCCCACCCCGCTACACCGAGGCGACTCTGGTCAAACGAATGGAAGAGTTGGGTATCGGGCGACCATCGACCTATGCCTCGATCGTGACCACCATTCAGGATCGTGATTATGTCCGCAAAGAGAAAAACCGCCTGATCCCCGAAGATAAGGGGCGGCTGGTTACGGCGTTTCTGGCGAATTACTTTCATAAATACGTGGGTTATGACTTTACGGCTGATCTTGAGGCACAACTGGACGATGTCAGCGCGGGTGAGCGGGAATATAAGGACGTTCTGGATCAATTCTGGCGTGATTTTTCGGCTGCTATTGCCGAAACATCCGAACTGCGCATCACGGATGTTCTGGAAAAAATAAACGAGGTTCTGGAACCGCATTTGTTCCCACCGAACGAAGACGGTACCGATCCACGGCTTTGCCCAAACTGCGGTGTTGGGCGGCTTTCGATGCGGACGGCACGATCCGGTGGGGCCTTTATCGGCTGTTCGAATTACCCCGACTGCAAATATACGCGGCCCTTTGGTCCACCGGGCGCCGAGGGCGACGAAATTGGCCCGGACGGGAAACACCTGGGCGATGATGCGGGTGACGCGATTACCCTGCGCAAAGGGCGCTTCGGCCCCTATGTGCAGCGTGGCGAGCCGACCGAAGACCAACCAAAGCCGCCGCGCGCTTCGCTGCCCAAAGGCTGGGCGCCCGAGGACATCGATCTGGAAAAAGCACTGCTGCTGCTGAGCCTGCCGCGCGACGTCGGGCCGCATCCAGACGATGGTGAAATGATCGAAGCCGGCATCGGGCGTTATGGTCCGTTTGTGAAACACGGCAAGAAATACGCAAACCTGCCCGATGTGGATGAGGTCTTTACCATCGGCATGAACCGCGCAGTTGAGGTTCTGGCTGCAAAGCCCACCCGCGGTCGCGCCGCCCCCGCCAAACCGCTGAAGGAACTGGGCGAGCACCCCGAAAACGGTGGTCCGGTAAATGTGATGAACGGGCGCTACGGGCCTTATGTGAAGTGGGAAAAGATCAATGCGACCTTGCCCAAGGACGTCAATCCCGAAGACGTGACGATGGAAGTGGCCGTGCAGCTGATCGAAGGAAAGGCCGCAAAAGGTGGCAAGAAACCCGCCCGCAAAAAAGCCGCACCGAAGAAGAAAACAGCCGCGAAAAAGGCTGATTGAGCAGTTCCTGATCGATCCGGAAGAAATGAGCGCCGGATCACCAGCGCTCTCTGAAAGTAATAGTCCCTGAGGCTACCGTCGAACTTACCGCTCTTGAGGCAGCATCGTTTGTAGCGCCGCCCCGAACTACATGGGCAGGGATCATTTTCCTGAAGCTCCAAATCGCCCGCGCACCGTTTGAGTGCCGGTCTTGACCCGTGTTTCCGACGGGAAGGATCTGCGACGTTTAGAGATCACCTCGAAAGGAGGCTTGATCTTCGGGTTTGATACGTTTTGCCATTGTACCCTCCATCTTAAAGTTTACCTAAAGGCCCATTAGCCTGGCGCATCCCAGATCGACAACAGTTTTGGCAACGACATTTATATTTCCAAGCGAAGACGCTGAAGGGGCAGATCGGTCTAGCTCTTCCCCTCTGGACCTTGCTTGGGTCTTTCCCATATGGTCACATTACGTTACGGCACGGTCATGTTTACCCAGCCATGGCACGAAGGGGAATTAGGTGAAAAAAATTTACGCGAATGCGACTGAGGCGCTTGATGGGCTTCTGTTCGATGGCATGTTCATTGCCGCCGGGGGCTTCGGGCTGTGCGGGATACCCGAGCTTTTGCTGCAGGCGATCAAGGACGCCGGGACAAAGGATTTGACCTTTGCCTCGAACAACGCGGGTGTTGATGATTTCGGCATTGGTATCCTGCTGCAGACGCGGCAGGTGAAAAAGATGATCAGCTCATACGTGGGTGAAAACGCTGAATTCATGCGCCAGTATTTGTCGGGTGAGCTTGAGCTGGAATTCAACCCACAAGGCACATTGGCTGAACGCATGCGGGCGGGCGGCTGCGGCATTCCGGGCTTTTACACCAAAACGGGTGTGGGCACCGTGATCGCCGATGGCAAGGAACACAAGGATTTCAACGGCGAGACGTATATTATGGAAGAGGGCATTTTTGCCGATCTATCCATCGTGAAGGCTTGGAAAGCTGATGAAACAGGTAATCTGATCTTCCGCAAGACCGCACGCAATTTCAATCCACCCGCCGCCATGTGTGGTAAGGTTTGCGTGGTTGAGGTCGAAGAGATCGTACCAACCGGCAGTCTGAATCCCGACCATATTCATTTACCCGGTATCTACGTGCACCGCCTGATCCAGGGCGAACATGAAAAGCGCATTGAACAGCGTACCACGCGCGCAGCCTAAGGGAATAGTTATGGATCGTTTGGATGATGCCCGTCGCGCCGCCCGGGTCGAAGAATATCTGCACCGCGCCAAACGGATGACGCTGGAATTGTTTGGTGTCGACCCAACCCACGATAATTCGAATGTAACTGTCGCTTTGGCCACGGCTATGATCCATCTTGAAGCAGCCGATATTCAGGCCGAAGCCCAGGAACAGATGCTTACTATAATGAACCGGCAGACTTAGCCGCACAGCAGCCTGCAGAAGGAGAAGTAAATGCCCTGGGACAGAAACCAGATGGCCGAACGCGCGGCGCAAGAGCTTGAAGACGGCATGTATGTCAATCTTGGGATCGGCATCCCGACGCTTGTCGCCAATTACATACCCGATGGGATCGAGGTGACATTGCAGTCTGAAAACGGAATGTTGGGCATGGGCCCCTTCCCGACCGAAAATGAAGTTGACGCGGACCTGATCAACGCGGGCAAGCAGACGATCACCGAACTGCCGCATACGGCTTATTTCGACAGCGCGACCAGTTTCGGCATGATCCGAGGCGGTAAAATTGCCATGGCGATCCTGGGCGCGATGGAGGTAGCCGAAAATGGCGATCTGGCCAACTGGATGATTCCGGGTAAGCTGGTTAAGGGCATGGGCGGCGCGATGGATCTGGTTGCCGGTGTGGGCCGTGTCGTCGTGGTTATGGATCACACGAATAAGGCGGGTGAGTCGAAACTTCTGAAATCATGCACTCTGCCTCTGACCGGCAAAGCCGTGGTGGACCGGATCATCACAAATCTTGGCGTGCTGGACGTGGCGCACAAGGGTTTGCAAGTCGTTGAACTGGCCCCCGGTGTGACGCGCGAAGAACTGGTTTCAGCGACCGAGGCTACTATTGTCTGAAGTTCATAAAGAAATTGATGGCTCCAAGGGTCGGTATTTCATCCAACAAGACGGCCAAGAAGCCGAGCTGACGTTTTCCGTCCTGTCCGCCAGCACCATCATCGCCGATCATACCGGCGTGCCGGAAGAGCTACGGGGAACTGGATTAGGTCATGTCCTGGTCGAACGTATGGTTCAGGATGCACGGCAGAACGGCTTCAAGATCGTTCCGCTTTGCCCGTTCGTGAACGCGCAGCGACAAAAACACCCCGATTGGGCAGATGTCTTTCAGGTCTAGTTAGCAGATCTGCGGCGGTCTTTTTTGCGAAGACCGTACGCAACACAACTTAGTGCATTGATTCGAAAACGCTTGTGAGATTGGGCACTTGTGGTAAGGCGCCTGATACGAAAACCTGTTTCTTGAGCAGTATGGATGAGTAACGCAGGCACCCCTGACGTCCGAACACCAAGCCGGAACTGGCGCGATATCGCGCTGATGATAGTGCTATTGGCGCTGATGATTGGCGGTCTGGCGGGGCTTGCGGTTGCAACCGGTTGGTCCGAAACAAAAGCGCAATTAATGCGACTGGGCGTCATCCAGATTGCCGCATTGCTGGGCCTGTCTTTGGTGAACTATCTGGCGCGCACGGTGCGTTGGCATTTCTTCGCCAGACGTCTGGGATTACCCAGTGGTGCCCTTCGCGACATACGCCATTATCTGGGCGGTTTCGCAATGAGCGCGACACCAGGCCGGGTCGGCGAACTGATCCGCATGCGCTGGCTGCGCCGCGAAACGGGTTGGAGCTATGATAGGCTTGCCCCCCTTGTTCTGGTGGATCGAGCGGCCGATCTGGCGGCCATGGCTATTATTCTGGGATTGGCTTTGATCTTTTCTCAGACCGGGATAGCCGGCGCCATTCCCCTTGCGATTTTGGCACTGGGGACGGCCTTTGTCTTTACCCACCCCGACTTGCTGTCAAACGTCGTGACCGTTGGTTATCGAAGCACCGGGCTTTTCCCGCGTCTGATGGGCAAAGTCAGACGCGCGGCGCGATCTTTGGGGGCATTCACGACGCCTTGGACGCTTATTATAAGTGCTTTTCTGGGAATTATTGGCTGGATGGCCGAAGGCTATGCCTTTTATCTGATACTGGGATGGCTGGGCAGCAATGTCAGTTTCTGGACAGCAACCGCTATCTTTGTTTTTTCAACTCTTGCTGGTGGCTTGACCGGTGCGCCCGGTGG
Source organism: Pseudaestuariivita rosea (assembly GCF_017592335.1). Classification (GTDB taxonomy): domain Bacteria; phylum Pseudomonadota; class Alphaproteobacteria; order Rhodobacterales; family Rhodobacteraceae; genus Parasulfitobacter; species Parasulfitobacter rosea. Next base: position 22,069 of record NZ_JACNMP010000022.1, read on the forward strand.
GGTCGGTGGGGCCGAGGCCGCAATGATCGGTCTGTTGTCCTTGAATGGTGTCTCACTTGAGACTGCAGTTGCAGCAACACTAATTATTCGTCTGGTAACATTCTGGTTCGCGATCGGTATCGGACTTTTCATTTTTCCCATCGCAGAACGCAAAGCTGGCCTAGCGAAATAAACTCTGATTTCAGGTATCGCCGGACCGGATCCTTAGAACGCAAGGATCGGTCACCAATTCGGGTGGGGTTTGACACAAACCACGCGCAACAGTCCAAGCCGCCAAAACTTTGGGCACATAAGCCCGAGTCTCATTATAAGGCGGCACTCCATTGTTGCTGAGAACCGCATTTTCACCTGCGTTGTAGCCTGCCAAAGCCAAAACCGGATCCGAATTGAAACGTTCCAGTAACCAACTTAGATAAGCAACACCACCTTTGATATTCTGATCAGGCTGCATACGATCCGTCACACCAAACCGCGCAGCCGTTGCAGGCATAAGTTGCATCAGCCCGGCTGCACCTGCTGAGCTGACGGCATCTGTCTGTCCCGAGGATTCGACACTTATAACCGCCAGGACCAACGCAGGCGAAACATTGGTTCCAACAGTTTGTTTTAGGATCTCTATGCCATGATCATCTGCGATATTTTGCAAAGTGCTCAATCGCGGAGTGCTGACACCGCTGCCCGCAGGCGCGTTGCGCAAGTGGTTCACGGCCAGCTCTAACCTGTGACCACCTGCACTTGTCATATCCGGCGATATCTCTTTCCAAAACCAAGACATAGCCAGATTGTCTTCAATAACAGACCCGTCGGGCTTTGCAGTCTCTGGGGCTGTATCTGCCTTTGGTTCAATTTGAACCGTGATGAACTTCCGGGTATCAGGCGTCGGCGGTTTCACACGTTTAAACGTAAACTCCGGAAACGGAGGAGGATCATCTGGAAAAGCAGGTGATGACAAAAGAATCACCCCTGCAAGAAGACTTGCCATTAACCGCATGTGCGGATCCTGCTCTTGTTATACTTGTTTCCTATTTAGTAACGAAAACCACTTTCAGGCGAGCTTTATCCATGATCTGTGAATTCAAAAAATGTCTATTGTGCCATAAACACACCTTTAAAAGTGCCGATCGGCAAGAAAATGTCCATTTTTTTGATTTTAAAACAGTATCTTAGGAAATTTTTTGAGTACTTTTATACATTGTTAGCGTTTGTGCACCCGCCGCCCAACTCTTGCCCCATTCCACTGGCTATATCTTAGGCATCCAAAGCGGGCTTGGTCTTGAGAGGCTGACCATGACAGCCCTGCGATGGATAACTGAGCGATGAGTAATGGAGAAATGTAATGCTTAAGTTCCTGAAAAATTTCCGTGACGACGAGTCCGGTGCTGTAACTGTTGACTACATTGTGTTGACTGCTGGCGTTGTGCTTTTGGCGGTCGTCGTGTTTGCATTCCTTAGAGATTCAACAACGGGGTTGGCAACCTCGATTGGTGATCGGGTTAACCAGGTTAACACCAATTTTAACACACCCCCCGCCGACTAGAGAATCAACAACGACACTGGCAACCTCGATTGGTGATCGGTTTAACCAAGTCAACGACAGATTTGCCGTATAAAGTTCTTTATCAGAACTTTAGAAAAAGCTGCGTATTTGCGCAGCTTTTTCATTTTTATAAATTGATATATGCACTATCTATGGCGCCATGCATTTTGAATAAGCCAAATAAATTCATTATTTCAACACATTTAGCTCACACAAACGGCTTACTTACCCGCCAAGTTTAATAATGAAAATATAAAATACGGATATCCCAATGCAAGTAATATCGTGGAATTTCTGGCGCGCTGAGGAAGGCGCAATCACCGTTGACTACATTGTTCTTACAGCAGCTGCAGTTTTTCTGGTTTTGACGCTTGTTATAGGAACAATTGGTGGCGCAACCGAAGGCTTAGCAGGTTCTATCGTAGCCGCAATTTCAAATATTATGTAGCTTCATGTTATTTAAATGCTTGCTAAATAGAAACGGTAGTGACGTAGCGAACACTGACATTATTTCACTTAATTGACTTTGCATTACAATTAGCGTCGTTGTATTAATCGTAGCGAGCTTACAAAGGGGAATGTAATGCGTTTGGTTTTCGGTATCGTACTATTGCTCGGCCTTGGGTTGGCCGGCTTTGCCGTTTATATGGCACGTGACTTTTATGCTCAACAAGAAGCACAGCTTGCAGCTGAACGCGCAGCAAGAGCTCAGATTGTTCCGACCACAGAAGTTTATATTACAACTCGGCCGATCAGATATGGCGAGCGCCTTGGCCAAGATGATGTTGCCGCAGTCAGATGGCCTGTGGATGCCGTCCCTGAAGGCACCTTTCAAACCGCTGAAGATCTCTTCCCGAATGGCGGAAGCCAACCGCGTTATGTCTTGCGCGCCCTTGAGCAGGGTGAACCACTGATGGCTGTCAAAGTGTCTGCCCCCGGCGCTGACGCGGGCATACGATCCAGAATATCCCCTGGTATGCGTGCGTTCACGATCAATGTGAACGTCGGCACTGGTGTTGGTGGCTTACTAAGGCCCGGTGACAAGGTCGACGTAAGTTGGACAGGTAGGTCGCCGACAACGGGTCAGACGATTACGCAACAGATTGAAAGCGGCGTTGAGATTATTGCTATTGACCAATCTGCAGATCCAGACTTCGAAGGGACCCAGATTGCGCGGACAGTGACCGTCGAAGCAACATCAGAACAGGTTCTAAGACTGCAGGCGGCCCAAAATATCGGAACTCTTTCTCTATCGCTTATCGGTTTGGGCGAAGATATAAACGCCGCCGCGACAGCTGGGTCAACGACAACAATCAACGCGAATGATGTCCTTGGGATTCAAGCCCCGGAAGCTATCCAACAAGAAGAAAGATGTTACCAGACTGTCAGGCGAGGCGCCCAGACTGAAAGAATAGAAATTCCCTGCACAAACTAAAAACTTCATGCCGGAGTAAAACGCCACTAAATGCAGTGGCGTTTTTTTTTAATACCACTACAAATGTGTAATTGTTGCAGTGGAATCACATAAACTTTTCCCCGCAACACATTGATTCTTGCAATAAATCCCGAAATCGCGCACTGTGCACATAATCGCAGGCGTTAGACCTGTTTAAACTGGGCGTGATCGGAGAGGCAGGTCACATGAAATATACAAAACTGTTTAAGGCAGCCCTTTTGGGGTTTGCTGTTACCTTTGCTACGATTCCTACGGGGGTTAGTGCAGAAACATTACGCATAATGCGTGGTGCTCCATCGAGTGCGTTGAACGTGCCGATGAGTCGGGCTGTGGTCGTCGAAAGTGACGTCCCATTTGCCGAACTCAGTATTGCCAACCCGGCAATCGCTGACATCTCAACATTATCAGATCGCACGATCTATGTGTTGGGTAAGGAACCAGGTCGCACGACACTAACCCTTTTGGGTGGTGACGGTCGCTTGATTTCAAATGTTGAAATTCGCGTGGGTCCTGATCTGGGCGAATTCAAGGAACGTCTTCGTCAGATCCTTCCTGGTGAAAATATCGAAGTGCGTACCGCTAACGACGGTATCGTTCTATCTGGCGTTGTTTCAAGCACAGCAAGACTTGATCGCGCGCTGGACCTAGCTGAACGCTATGCACCTGGTCGCGTTTCCAATCTGATGATGGTTGGTGGCACACAACAGGTTATGCTGAAAGTACGTTTTGCAGAGATGCAGCGGACAGCGGCGAAAGCGTTGGGATCACGATTGCGTATAATCGATGGTGATCCTGCACCAGGAAATGTTGAAGATCCAAGACCAGACGCAACTCTTGGTGGACGTGCTCTTGAATCTCCACCAAATACTGCACAACTCACTTTTGGTATTGGTGATTATCAGGTTGAGTGGCTTTTGGAAGCGCTTGAATCAAAAGGGGTGGTCAGAACACTTGCAGAGCCAAATCTAGTTGCACTTTCCGGTCAGGAAGCTCGTTTCTTGGCAGGCGGTGAATATCCTGTCGCGGTAGCACAGGATGAAGACACCGTCACAGTTGAGTTCAAGCCGTTCGGTGTCGAATTGAACTTTATACCACGCGTTGTGGACGGTGATACAATCAATTTGTCACTTGAAGCTGCAGTAAGTTCGATTGACACTTCAATCAGTTTCTCTTCAGCCGCAGATGGCATCGAAATCTTCGGTTTCCGCAGACGCGAGGCGCAAACGACTGTTGAGATGCGTGATGGTGAAAGCTTTGCAATCGCTGGTCTTTTGGAAGACAATTTTAACAACTCGCAAACGCAAACTCCGTGGCTGGGTGATGTTCCAATCTTGGGCAGCCTGTTCCGGAGTGCTCAGTTCGAGCGTGGTCAGTCTGAACTGGTGATCGTCATAACACCACATCTGGTCACCCCAACTCGTGGTGAAGCGCTGGCCTTGCCAACCGACCGTGTCACACTGCCAACGGAAGCTGAATTCTTCCTGAACGGTCGTGCACAAGGTCCTTTGCGGGCTGGTAGCGTCGAGGCAGAAGTTGCCAAACAGGACTTCAACGGGTCCTATGGCTACGTAATGGACTAAGGGGCTTGAGAGCTATGAAAAAGACAATCTTAATGGTAAGCGTTCTGGCCCTTGTTGCCGCTTGTGAAAGCGGCACTGGTGCAGCCGGCTTGGCCCAGGAAACGGGATCTCAGGTCGACCAGGGCAACTTTGGCAACGCAACGATGAACAATGTCCTAATCCAATCGGGCCAGCGGACAGCCATAGTCAACCTGTCCAGCCGCTTTGCAAGCGAGGTCGATCCTACGGTGACTTTTGCTTTCGACAGTGCAGTTCTTGACGAAGCAGCACGTGAAACACTGCGCCGTCAAGCAAGCTGGATCAATCAGTTCCCTGAAGTACACTTCCGTGTCTTTGGACATGCTGATCTGGTGGGATCAAGTGATTACAATCAGACGCTTGGTCGCAGACGGGCTGTTGCAGTGGTGAACTACTTGGTGAGCCAAGGTGTTGATCGCAGCAGACTGGAGGCACTGGTTTCATTCGGTGAAACTCAGCCAGTTGTGGCCACTGAAGATCGTGAGCGCCGCAATCGCAGGGCTGTTACCGAGGTAGCCGGGTTTGTCAAAAACAGCCCAGCTCTTCTTAACGGAAAATATGCAAACGTGATCTTCCGTGAATATATTGCTCCCGGAGCAAGTATTGAGAGTGACCTAGGTGGCGTGTCGGGAGAAGTTGCAACCGGTGGCTAAAAAAACCGTTCCAAGAAACCGCATAATCGCGGTTTTTTGGCCGCAATGTTGCCAAAGTCTGACAACATTCTCTTAAATAGGGGAAAAGCGCCAGGAAAACCCTGGCGCTTTTTGTATTGGGCGGGCTTATAATCAAACATAATCTGCTTGTTTGTAGTGAGTCGGCCCTGAGCTGGGAAAGTTAAGAGGATTATAAGCGATGAGTAGCGCTATGTTGCAAGAGGAAGCGGCACCGATCGCAGCCTGTACCATTTGTCGAGATATTCAAAACTTCGATCTGCTGATCGATGATATGGAGGCTGCCTTAGGTGAAAGCTGGGGTGATCTAGGCTTCAACGACGCGCTTCCGTTTTTTCAACAACCCGATGCAGCACAGCTTGAATTTGTGGCCATCGCAGTCGACGCCGAAGACGAAGAAGATCTTTCGCTGATCGAGGATATCGTCAAAGCAGCGAAGGATGCGAAAATCAAAGCCATCCTGATCGCTGATGAAGTGAGCCCAGGTGCTCTGCACAGGCTTATGAAAACCGGGGCTGATGGTTTTATCCCCTACCCGCTGCCTGATGGTGAGCTACACGCTGCAATCGAACGCATCCGCACGGCTGAGCCCGAAGTACAAGAAACAGAAGGCCAACCCGCCAAGAAGTTCCTGGGCAACAAAAACGGCGTCGTGCTTCCTGTTCATGGCCTTGTTGGTGGCTCTGGCTCAACGACATTTGCTGTTAACCTGGCTTGGGAGCTTGCAAACGTCCAAAAGAAAGATGCACCTACTGTATGTCTTCTGGATTTTGATTTGCAGTTTGGAAACACTGCTACTTACCTGGATCTGGCACGCCGTGAAACAGTTTATGAAATGCTGGTTGATACGGAAAATATGGATCGCGACAGCTTTCTTCAGGCCCTTTTACCTTTTAAGGAAAAGCTTCAGGTTCTGACAGCCCCAACGGATATCCTTCCACTGGACATTCTTGGACAAGAAGATGTGATCCGAATTCTTGACATGGCAAAGGCAAACTTCGACTACGTGGTTATCGATATGCCGTCAACACTGGTGGCATGGACTGAAACAGTTCTGAACGACGCGCAAGTCTATTTTGCTTTGTTTGAAATGGATATGAGATCGGCGCAAAACGCATTGCGTATGATTAAAGCCCTCAAAGCAGAAGAGTTACCATACGAAAAACTGCGCTATGCGGTGAACCGTGCGCCAAAATTCACGGACATGCAGGGCAAATCACGCGTTAAGCGTATGGGCGAAACGCTTGATATCAAAATTGAAGTTCTTCTGCCAGATGGCGGAAAACAGGTCATGGAATCTGGGGACCATGGTGAACCACTTGCAGAAACTGCTGGCAAAAATCCCCTGCGCAAGGAAATCCAAAAACTTGCTCAGTCGCTACATGAATTGAATCTGGCTGCGGCTGAAGCGGCATTGTGATAGTACTGAAAAGGGCGTTTATCGATGTTTTCACGTTACAAGAAACCTCAGGGAACAAAGCCAGCGGCCGATGCTGGAAAACCCGCTGATCTGAAACCAGTCAAAACCGGGGCTGCCCCGACCGCAGCACCAGCTGCGACACCGGCAAAAAACCTAATGAAGCCGCAACGTGCGGCAGCACAGCCCGTCGTGATGGACAAGGAAAAGAAGCGTAAAGAGCGTCTGGCCGAGATCAAGCTGGAACTGCACAGCCGCCTTCTGGACAACTTGAATCTGTCAGCCCTTGAAAATGCGACAGAGTCGGATTTACGTGCTGAGATTAACGAAATCGCGACAGAAGCACTCAATGAGATGAGTATCGTTCTTAACCGTGAAGAGCGTTCTCATCTCAATCAAGAGCTTTATGACGAAGTGACAGGCCTTGGCCCGCTTGAACCCCTTCTGAAAGACGAAGGGATTAACGACATCCTAGTCAACGGCCCACAGCAGATTTTTGTCGAACGTGATGGTAAGCTGATGCAAAGTGACATCACTTTCAAAGACGAACGCCACCTGCTGCGGATCATTGATAAGATCGTATCTGCCGTGGGTCGTCGCGTTGACGAATCCAATCCATATGTCGACGCCCGCCTTGCTGATGGATCTCGTTTCAACGCAATGGTTCCCCCTGTTGCAGTTGATGGATCGCTGGTTTCGATACGTAAATTTAAGAAAGAAAAGCTAAGTATCGACAAACTGGTCGATTTCGGCGCCTTTACGGAAGAAATGGCAGCCTATCTTCAGGCCGCAGTATCAACCCGCCTGAATGTGATCGTGTCAGGTGGTACGGGTTCTGGTAAAACGACAACCCTGAATGCGTTGTCGTCCTTCATCGATGATGCAGAACGCATTCTGACGATTGAGGATACAGCGGAACTTCAGCTACAACAGACACACGTGGGCCGGATGGAAAGCCGCCCTGCAAACGTTGAAGGCAAGGGTGCAGTCAGTCAGCGCGACTGTTTGAAAAACGCACTTCGGATGCGTCCCGACCGCATTATTGTGGGTGAGACCCGTGGTGAAGAAGTTATCGACATGCTGCAGGCGATGAACACAGGCCACGACGGATCAATGACAACGATCCACGCAAACTCGGCCCGTGATGCTGTGTCTCGTTTGGAAAACATGGTGGCTATGGCCGGTATCGAAATGCCGATCAAGGCAATCCGCAGCCAGATCGCAAGCGCTGTGAACCTTATCGTGCAGGCTAACCGTCTGCAGGATGGTTCGCGCCGGATGGTTTCGATCACCGAAGTGACCGGTATGGAAGGTGACGTGATTTCGATGCAAGAAGTGTTCCGCTTCCAGCGCGTCGGTCTGACACCTGACAACAAAATCCTTGGGCATTTCACGGCCACCGGCGTTCGGTCACACTACTCAGAACGGTTCCGTTTGTGGGGGTACGATCTGCCTTCGTCCATCTTTGAGCCAATGGCAGCGGAGTAAGCGGTATGAGTTTCGATCCAGCCATCTTTATTTATGGCCTTATCTTTGTTGGTGTTTTGCTGGCGGTTCAAGGTCTATATCTTGTTGTATTTGGCAAGTCCATCAGCCTGAATTCCAAGGTGAACCGTCGCCTTGAAATGCTTGAAAAGGGTGTTGCCCGCGAACAGGTGCTTGAACAACTCCGCAAGGAAATGAGCCAGCATATGAAGTCGCGGTCCATTCCGTTCTATTCGATGCTGGCCGACAAAGCACAAAAAGCGAATATTGCATTCACTCCTGCCCAGCTGGTTATGATCATGGGTGGTATGACGGTATTCGCTTTCGTTGGACTAACGCTTCTAACCGAGGCCGGTTTGGTAATCCGACTGGTCGTATCAGTCGTGATGGGTGTCGGCGGTGTTTTTGTATGGGTTAATAATACCGCAAATAAACGCATGGCGATGCTTGAAGAGCAATTGCCAGAAGCAGTTGAGCTTATGGTGCGAAGCCTGCGGGTAGGTCATCCGTTTTCCAGCGCGCTAAACGTTGTCGCGAAAGAAATTAAAGACCCGCTTGGAAGCGAAATGGGCGTTATTTCAGATGAAGCGGCCTATGGCCGTGATGTGGGAGAAGCTTTGAAAGCAATGGCTGAGCGCTTAGACAATCAGGATATGCGCTTTTTAGCGGTTGCGGTTACAATTCAGCAAACATCAGGTGGTAACCTAGCAGAGATTTTACATGGTTTAGCACAGGTCATACGATCTCGTTTTCGCCTTTTTAGACGTGTAAAAGCTATTACATCTGAGGCTCGCTTCTCGGGTATGTTCTTATCCGGATTTCCAATTCTTGTTCTAATTGGTATGAATGTAGTTCGACCAGATTATTACGATGAAGTTAGTGAAACTGCGATTTTCATTCCCGCTTGTCTGGTTGTAGCAGCATTTTTGATCGCGAACATCTTTGTGATGAGAGCGCTAGTCAACATTAAAGTGTAGGAATCCTAAAATGGAAATTCTCGATCAAATTAACTCTACGCTTATCGAACAGTTCGGCCCAATGGGTCCTCTTTTAGTCGTAGGTGCACTTGGCGTTTTACTTGTTCTTCTGACGCTGCCTGTTTTTTTGAAAAAACAAAAAGACCCATTAGCAAAGCTTAGAGGCGAAGAAAAGCAACGTAGAAGCTCTGACACGAAGCAATCTTTGCGTATGGGTGGCAAGTTCTCAGCGCTAAATAAATATTCAAACTTTCTTGAGCCTGAAGACGAGCAAGAATATTCCGCCACGCGGTTAAAGCTAATGCAAGCAGGTTATCGTGGCAAAGATGCTGTCCGTATGTATCACTTCGTTAGTTTTGCTCTGGCAATATGTCTTTTGATTATTGGCGGTTTGTTGGCCTTGGTGCGAATGGCTACGGATGATAATATGTCGTCAACAACCCTCATGTTGATTGCCTTTCTTCCGGCGCTCGCAGGTTATTTTCTGCCGCGCTACTGGGTTGAGCGTCGAAGACAGGCACGTCAAGAAGAGATTATCAATGGCTTTCCTGATGCGTTGGATATGATGTTGGTTTGCGTCGAAGCTGGTCAATCGTTGGACCAATCAATTCTTCGCGTATCGGGTGAAATTGAAGCAGGTTATCCTGCTCTTGCACAAGAATTTGATATTGTTGCTAACGAAATGAAAGCTGGGAAAGAGAAGTCCGCTGTTCTTCGTGATATGGGTGAACGAACTGATGTTCAAGATGTCGCTAGCTTTACAACTGTTTTAATCCAGGCTTCTAGTTTTGGCACTTCTATCTCGGACTCGTTGCGCGTATACGCAGCAGAGATGCGGGATAAGCGCGTTATGCGCGCTGAAGAAAAAGCTAATAAGCTTCCAACCAAAATGACCCTGATGACGATGATATTTACAGTTCCGCCACTTTTGCTCATTTTAGTTGGACCGTCGGTCTATAGTGTTGTCAGTGAACTGGCTGAAATGGCAGGCCAATAAATAATATCAGATGTCATCAAATGACTAAAACTCTACTTACTTGTAGCACTATGCTGGTTATCTTAGCCGCCTGTGATACAGGCGGCTTTGGGCGTAGTAGTGATAGCCCCTTTGCACCCGGAGTCGCGCGCGGCGGGCAGGCTGTTGATGGTCTGACGGTTGGTCACCGGTTGATGGCGGCGGGGCAATACGAATTAGCACTGAAATCCTATATTCGCTCAATTAGCGATCAAGGACTGACGGTCGATGTTCTTAGCGCAATTGGATCTGCCAACCTGCGCCTAGGACGGCTAGGGCAGTCAGAACGCGTGTTGAAGCAAGCGTTGGATGAAGATGAAACCTTTGTGCCTGCTTGGAATAATTTGGGTGTTGTCTACTACGAACAAGGCAAATATCGCGAGGCAGCCCGTGCTTTTCAGCGTGCTTTTGCCTTAGATAGCGGAAATAGTGACGAAATTCGCGATAATTTGCGCTTAGCGCTCGCAAAAGTCGAAAATCCGACGTATGATGAAGAAGAACAAAAAATACAATTGGTGCGTCGTGGCACAGGGGACTACCTGATCCTGACGACACCATGAATGAGGCGAAGCAGTAAGAGGACGCAGAAAATGCGCCAGCAGGTAATTTTTGGCATCTGTATAACAGCGGCTTTCGGGCTGTCGGCATGTGGTCAACAAAATGGTGAGGCTGAAGTCGAACGTGCGTTGAAAGAGCTCAATGTTATCGATGAAAGCAATCTTAACGACGTCATGGCCACCGCGGCAGATCCGAATGAAGCCGTATCTTATTTCAGGCGTGCGACAGCGAATGCCCCGGATCGGATTGATCTGCAGCGGGGTTTGGCCTCATCCCTAATCCGGGCCAAGCAAAATGCGCAGGCCGTTGCGGCTTGGGCCAAGGTTGTCGACCACGAAGAGTCGACCTTGAATGATCGTGTTGAACTGGCCGATGCCCTGATCCGAAACAATGAATGGGATCGGGCAGAAAGCGTTTTGAACAGCATTCCACCAACCCATGAAACTTACAAACGTTACCGGCTTGAGGCCATGGTAGCCGATAGCAATCAAGAATGGGATAAGTCGGATAGTTTCTATGAAACTGCAGTCGGTCTAACCACGCGTCCGGCGAGCGTCCTGAACAATTGGGGCTTCTCGAAACTTAATCGCGGTGACCATGCTGGCGCTGAACGGCTGTTCGTACAGTCCCTTCAGGACAACCCCAAAATGTTCACGGCCAAAAATAATCTTATTCTGGCACGGGCCGCGCAACGTAAATATTCGATCCCATTGATCGATATCACACAAGTTGAGCGCGCGCAGCTGCTGCACACAATGGGGCTGGCGGCTATCAAGCAGGGCGATGTGAATGTTGGCAAAGGTCTGCTTCGTGAAGCGATTGATACACATCCGCAACACTTTGAGGATGCGGTGCGAAGCTTGCGTGCTTTGGAAAATAACGTCTCGAACTAAAGGCTGGCCGGGTTTATTCTCGGCCAATCACTCTAACGTTCGGACAGCATAATGAATATCGCCGCATACACAGCACTCTGGTTCCTACCCTTCGTCGCACCCATCGCATTTTACATCGCGTGGACTGATTTAAGCCGTATGAAGATCCCGAACCATGCCGTGATTACATTATTTGTGGTTTACGCGATTATTGGTCCGATTGCACTGCCCCTTTCGACTTATCTTTGGGGTTTTCTCGCTGTCATCATCGTATTGGTTCTGGGTATTTTATTTAATGCTGCTGGCGTTTTAGGCGCAGGCGATGCGAAATACCTAGCCGCTGCCGCCCCTCTTTTCTCATTTCCCGATATGATTATCGTCGTGCAAATTTTTTGTGCAGCACTTCTTGGGGCCTGGACCACGCATCGTCTGGTAAAATACAGCCTACTTCGAAAGCTGGCCAATAACTGGGAAAGCTGGAACACTGGTTCAAAATTTCCGATGGGCTTTACCATAAGCGCAACCTTGGTCATTTATCTGGCGCTTGCCCTACGTTTCGGCGCTGAATTGCCGTAAGGTCGGCAACAGTTTGTTTCCCGGCACCACAATTTAGTCAAAGATACGCCACGAACCGCCATTATTTTGAACGTGCGGTGTTGTTTCGGTTGGCAGATGTCGATGTGGGCGATACCGTCTGGGTGAATTTACTAGGAAAGCGGGTCAGACCATGAATATGGAGACGACATCGGTTATCGCGCCACCAGCGCCGCGATCGCTGGATCAGATGCAGCTGTCAATCGTCATGATGCGGGATATTCTGCTGAAAACGATGTTCCGCATGAATTTGGAACACGTCAGCACATTGTCCCAGGCCGTCTGCCTGCCTGTTCCGGTCACACAAGAACTGATCGATATGACACGGTCACAGAACCTTGTTCAGTCAACGGGTACACTTCATGCTACATCCGGCAACGAAATGGGCTATCAACTGACCGATGCTGGAAAAGCGCGGGCATTAGATGCGCTTTCACAGTCCGAGTACTATGGTGCAATGCCCGTCCCACTTGAGGTCTATGCCGAACAGGTTAAACGTCAGTCGATCCGCAACATTCAGATTACACGCGACCAGTTGACCGGCGCTATGGGGCATCTGATCCTGCCCGATGAACTGCTGGACCATTTGGGACCAGCGGTTGGTGCTGGCCGTTCAATCCTGATGTATGGCCCGCCCGGTAACGGTAAATCCTCAATCTCAAACGGTATTCGTGACGCACTCGGCGATAAGATATTTGTGCCTCGCGCCATCGAATACACTGGTCAGGTCATCACGGTCTATGACCCGATCGTTCACTCGGCGGCCGAAGCGCAGGTGGATGATCCGAACTCGATTCGTCGGAGCAGCAATCGGTTCGACACACGCTATGTGCGCTGCGAACGGCCCACCGTGATCACCGGTGGTGAACTGTCGCTGTCAATGCTGGATCTGGTCTACAATCCAACCGCGCGGACCTACCAGGCGCCCTTGCAGTTAAAGTCGACCGGCGGTGTATTTATCGTCGACGACCTTGGCCGTCAGGCTGAACCGCCCCAGGCGCTGGTCAACCGCTGGATCGTTCCGCTGGAAGAAAACAAGGATATCCTAGCCCTGCAATCGGGTGAGAAATTCGAGGTGCCGTTCGATACACTCGTCATTTTCTCGACCAACTTCCACCCGAACGAAATCTTCGATAAAGCGGCGCTGCGTCGTATCTTCTTTAAGATCAAAATCGACGGTCCGAACCAGGAAGACTTCCTGAAAATCTTTGCCATGGTCGCGAAAAAGCGCAACATGCCACTCAATGAAGAGTCTCTGGTGCACCTGCTTAAGGTCAAATATCCGACGATCAACAACATTTACGCGAACTACCAGCCGATCTTCCTGATCGACCAGATGATCTCGATCTGCGAATTCGAAGGCATCCCCTATCAGATGTCCCCTGATCTGATCGACCGTGCCTGGGCCAATATGTTCGTGAAAGACGAAAAAATCATCCACTGATGCAGATCGGCGTCGCCGGATGCGGACGAATGGGCGCGCCGATGTTGCGCGCCCTTTTTGAATCAGGCTTCGCGGCGCAGGGGTTTGACGTTAAGCCAGCAACTGAATTTCGTGATCTTCCCGTCACGAATGATATTGATGCGTTTTGCCAAGGGCTGACTCATCTGATCACGGTCGTGCGGGATCAGGATGAAACAGAAGCTGTACTTTTCACTGATCAAAAGGTGATCGACCATGCGGACGGTTTAAGCCATATCATCATCAGCTCGACCCTTTCGCCCCGCTATGTCGGGCATCTGCGCGACCGGGTTCCACAAAATATTCAACTAATTGATGCACCCATGTCGGGCGCACAGATTGCAGCACAGGAACGGCGACTTTCCTTCATGCTGGGTTGCACAACTGAACAACTTGACGCCTTGCATCCCGTTTTTATGGCTATGGGCAAGACTCTGCATCATATGGGGTCGTTCGGTGCGGGTATGCAAGCCAAGGTGCTTAATAATCTTCTGGCCGCGGGTTCAACCGCGATGACCCGTCAGGTACTGGATTGGGCCGGTCAGGCGGGTCTTGATCAGCAGAATTTCCTGGATCTTGTCGCCACGTCTTCGGGTCAAAATTGGCTTGCGTCGGGCTTTGAGACCATCGAATTCGCCAAGGATGGATACGCGACAGACAATACAATTGGTATTCTGGTAAAGGATATCGAAGCCGCTTTGGATGCTTTGCCTGAGGGTGCAGACATAGCACTACCTCGCGCTGTACAGCACTTCATTCGTCATCTGAAACCTTATAAAGCTTAGAAATTTTCAACAAAGTTAAGTTCTAACTTGATTTAGTACGACATTGCATCATATTAGTACGATGTCGAATTAAATAGGTGATCCATGAACAGACGAAAAGCACTCACACTTCTTGGCGGCGGAACTATTTTCGCGGCCGGGGCTGCTGCTGGCGGCTTCCTTGCAACCCGCACGCCCCATCGCGCATTGGCCCCCTGGGACGCGGCCGGCACCTACGCCGATCCACGTCAAAACGCGCTCTCATTTGCGCTGCTGGCTCCCAATCCGCACAACCTGCAGCCCTGGCTGGTCGAACTGGTCGATCAGGACAAACTGATGATACATCTTGACCCGGATCGCAGTCTGCCGGTCACCGATCCTTTCGACCGCCAGCTGACCATCGGCATGGGCTGCTTTATCGAACTGATGGAAATGGCCGCCGCGCAAGACGGCTATGCCGTTGAAACCGTTCTGTATCCTGAAGGGGAAACGGGACCGGTCGCTCACTGCACCTTTGTTGCCAATGCCGCCGAACCGGACCCGCTTTTTGCCCACGTGATGAACCGCCGCAGCCATAAAGAGGCATTCGAAGAACGCCAGGTTCCCGCTGGCATGGCCGCGACCCTGGCCAAATATGCCAATATCGCAACTGACGCGGATGAGGTCGCAACACTGGGCCGCATCGCGAATGAGGCCTGGCTGATCGAAGCCACGACACCTGCCGCCTTTCAGGAAAGCGTCGATCTGTTACGGATTGGGAAATCGGAAATCAATGCAAACCCTGACGGGATCGATCTGGGTGGGCCTATGTTCGATACCCTTGCCCTGTTCGGCATGCTGACCCGCGAAGCGGCGTCTGATCCCAATAACCCCGGCAGTCAGCGCGCAATCAACGACACATCCGCGGCAATTCTGGGCGCCCCCGCTTTTGTCGTGCAGACGACGCCAACGAATACGCGCCTTGATCAGATCAAGGCCGGGCGCGACTGGCTTCGACTGAATCTTGAAACAACGTCACTGGGTCTTGCGCTGCGCCCCGTCAGTCAGGCCCTGCAGGAATACCCCGAGGTTTCCGGCCCCTTTGACGAAGTGCATCAGCTTTATGCCCCTAATGGCGAAACGGTTCAAATGCTGGGGCTTCTTGGCTATGGTGCGCCCGTGCCCCGCACGCCGCGCTGGCCGTTAGAGACGAAATTGATGAATGCCTGAACACAAACACGCCGCCTATTTCCAGTTGTTCAACGAAATCGCGATACTGGAACAGCTCAGCCGCGCCCTGCTTGAGGCGCGGTTGCCCAACGGAATAATCGCGCCGCACTTCGCTGTGCTAAATCATCTGATCCGGGTACAGGACGGTCGCACACCTGTCGAACTGGCCCGCGCCTTTCAAGTCGCCAAGACCACGATGACCCACACGCTATCCGGCCTTGAAAAACACGGGCTGATCGAATTGCGCGCCAACCCCGATGATGGCCGTAGCAAACGGGCGTGGCTGACCGATAAGGGGCGCCAGATGCGGCAAAAGGCAATCGAAGATCTGATGCCGGAATTTGAGAAAATGGCAGATACCATCACACTAGATAACGTCGAAAGTGTTCTGCCCCACTTGACGAAACTGCGAATGTTCCTGGATAGATCGCGGGATATCTAGATCAGCCGCGATGGGCGCCGTCGGCCAGAGACTTCACAAATTCCAGAACATCTTCAACAGGTTTTCCTGCGGCGATTTCGCTGACAATGGCCGAACCCACAACCACGCCATCTGCGACACCTGCGATGGACGCAGCGGCATCAGGCGTTTTAATGCCAAAGCCGACAATAACAGGTAAATCTGTCGCCGCTTTGATCCGCGCAACTTCCGGCCCGACATCAGCTGCCTGCGCCTCGGCCGACCCAGTGATGCCCGTGATCGAAACATAGTAGACAAAGCCTGACGTGTTCTGCAGCACCGTCGGCAAGCGCTTGTCATCGGTTGTCGGCGTGGCCAGCCGGATAAAGTTCAACCCCGCCGCCTGGGCCGGAATGCAAAGTTCGTCATCCTCTTCCGGCGGCAGATCGACAACGATCAGCCCGTCCACGCCCGCCTCTTTCGCATCCACCAAAAACTGATCCACGCCACGGTTATAAATCGGGTTGTAGTACCCCATCATCACAATCGGCGTCGTGTCGTCGGTTTTGCGCAGCTCGCGTGCGATCTGCAGCGTCTTTTCCAGGGTCATGCCGCCCTCTAACGCGCGCTGCCCGGCCAGCTGAATCGTCGACCCATCCGCCATCGGATCAGTAAACGGCATACCCAGTTCGATGATGTCGACGCCCGCATTCGGCAACCCCTTCACGACCTGCAACGACGTCTCATAATCCGGATCACCGCCCATCACATAGGCCACAAAGGCCTTCTTTCCGGCGGCTTTCAATTCGGCGAATTTGGCATCGATGCGCGTCATAGTCTTCCTTTCCTGGACCCAAGCGGTGTGACCCAGACAGCGGGGAAAATCAATGCCCTGCTTGACGTTTATACCCGACCTCTCCTAGATGCGCGAAACCAGATGACGGAGGGCCTGATGGGCTTTAAAATGGGTATCGTCGGTCTACCGAACGTCGGCAAGTCGACCCTGTTCAATGCATTGACCAAGACGGCAGCGGCTCAGGCGGCGAACTTTCCGTTTTGTACGATTGAACCCAATGTGGGTGAGGTCGCGGTGCCCGATCCCCGTCTTTACAAGCTGGCCGACATTGCAAAATCGCGCGAGATCATCCCGACGCGTATGACCTTTGTTGATATCGCCGGGCTGGTCAAAGGCGCGTCCAAAGGCGAAGGACTAGGCAACCAGTTTTTGGCCAATATCCGCGAAGTCGATGCAATCGCCCATGTGCTGCGCTGTTTCGAAGATGGCGACGTCACCCATGTTGAAGGTCGCGTGGACCCCGTGGCTGATGCTGAAACGATCGAAATGGAGCTGATGCTGGCCGATATGGAGTCGATCGAAAAGCGCCTGCAAAACATTGTTCGTAAAATCCGTGGCGGTGATAAAGAAGCGGTGCAGCAGGAACGTCTGCTAAAGGCCGCGATGGATGCGCTTGAAGCTGGCAAGCCTGCCCGTGTAGTCGAGGTGGATGCCGAAGACGCCAAGGCCTGGAAGATGCTGCAGCTTCTGACCACAAAACCCGTCCTTTATGTCTGTAACGTGGGCGAGGCCGAGGCCGCGAACGGCAATGAACACTCGGCCAAAGTCACTGAAATGGCTGCGTCGCAGGGCAATTCACATGTCATCATCTCTGCCCAGATCGAAGAGGAAATCAGCCAGCTTGAACCGGATGAGGCCGAAATGTTCCTCTCCGAAATGGGGCTTGAGGAGGCGGGTCTGGACCGGCTGATCCGCGCGGGCTACGATCTTTTGCATCTGCAGACATATTTCACCGTCGGCCCCAAGGAAGCCCGCGCCTGGACGATCAAGCAAGGCACACTGGCCCCCCAGGCCGCTGGTGTGATCCACGGCGATTTTGAAAAGGGCTTCATCCGCGCCGAAACCATTGCCTACGACGATTTTGTCGCACTGAACGGCGAACAAGGCGCCAAAGAAGCTGGCAAAATGCGGGCCGAGGGTAAGGCCTATCAGGTCAAAGACGGCGACGTGTTACACTTCCTTTTCAACACATGACGACGAAACTGATCATCGACACAGATCCGGGCATTGATGATGCGATCGCGATCTTTTACGCGGCCGCCGCACCCGACATTGATCTGCTTGGGCTGACGACCGTTTTCGGAAATGTCACAACCGACCAGGCGACGCGCAACGCGCTTTATCTGGCCGAAACCGCGGGCCTGACCATTCCTGTGGCGCGCGGCGCCCATAAACCCATGGTCATTCCGCCCCACAAACCATCGCTGCGCGTCCATGGGGACGAAGGCTTGGGGCCACTGCCCGCACCAGCCCCGACTGGACAGGCAATTGACCAGCCCGCCGCAGAATTTCTGGTTGAAATGGCGCAAAAGCATAAAGGCGAACTAACGGTCTGCGCCATCGGGCCCCTGACAAATATCGCCGCGGCTATTCAAAAAGACCCATATTTTGCAAAGAACTGCGCCCAGATCGTTGTGATGGGCGGATCGGTGGATGCGGGCGGGAACATCACGCGCCACGCCGAAGCGAATATCTATCACGACCCCCATGCGGCCCAGTTGGTTTTTGCCTCGGGCGCGAATGTGGTGATGATCGGCCTGGATGTGACCCACAAAATCCGCTTTTCCCCAAGCGATTTTTCCAACGTCGCGTGGGAAGCACCGCGTCTAGGCGGGCTGTTGCAGGAAATGAGCTATCACTACATTAAATTCTACGAAACCGTCGGCAAGTTCGATGGCTGCTCAATGCACGATCCGACTGCAATCGTCGCCTGTGTGCAGCCCGATGCTTTTGCATTTCGCCGCACCGCCATTGATGTCGTAACGCAGGGCGAGGCGATCGGAAAAACGGTCGCGGAACCGCCAGGTGTTTACCCTGCAATCAACGCTGCTGTGGGTGCCGATGTGGATCGTGTTCACGATCTATTGCATGACCGTCTGGCCCGATTGCCCTAGCACCGATGCATCGTCAGGAATCGCCCGCAATATTCAGAACACTTGCATGTGTCCGTGATTTGCGCCGCAAAAGCCCATCCTGAACCGCCATAGTAAGTAATTTCAGAAACAGCCGCTTATCATTTTCGTAGTACCGCACCTTTGAAAACCATTTACCAAGGATCAGCGGCAGAACGGGCCAAAACCATGGGCCAGCAGCGTTTCGATATAATATCAACAGGTTACGGTGATAGTAATAGACCTTCCACATCGCCTTGAAGCGATTTTTATCCCCCTGAAATGTCGTCAGGTCGTGTTCAAACCTGATCCAGGGCACAAAACCGATACGCCCGCCCGCCTTTCTAAGACCCAGTGTATAAATCCCATCGTCGGCATAAACGAACAGATCGGGGTCGGGATAACCTGCTTTCTCAACGCCCTCACGCGATATAAAAAATCCCACGAATGATGTGACATCAACGAGTACGACCCCAGTATCCGAATAATCGCTATGGTTCAGATGGAAGCCACCGCGCCCTTTTCGTGTGGTCTGAACAAACGTCCGGAGGCTCCAGAACGGATTGCGAGACGGGCGGTTCATTTCGCAGATACGACCGTCAGGATAATAAACGGCGGCCGCAAAACCATCCCATCCGCTTTTATCCAACGCATGAAACTGATCAAACGCCCCTTGATAGGGCCGCGCATCGTCGTCCAGAACAACAGCCCAGTCTGCATTGTGCTCTTCCATTGCCTTTTTCATGCCAAAAGCAAAACCACCCGCACCGCCGGTATTGTGGGTCATTTTATAAACCGTCAAACGGGGATCGGACTGCGCATCCAGCCAATCTGCTGACCCATCCGTCGACGCATTGTCCACAACAATCACGTGATGCAACGCACTGACATTTTCCTGCAGCAGTCGAGTCAGCGTTTTTTTCAGCTGACTCAACCTGTTATAGGTGACAACAACCGCGACAAGCTGAGTACCTTTGGTCACCTCAGACACGTTGGCACCTTAGTACCCCAACGCACATCCGTCTTTCCGGGGATCGGATGCACCCTCTAACGTGCCGTCTTCATGGATCAAAATAGCCTGCGCCCCGCCAATCGGCTGATCAGGCACTTGGACCATATGACCAAGATCGGCCAATTCCTGTCGGACCTGATCGCTGTAACCACGTTCCACTTGCAGCATATTCATGTGGGCAAAGCTGCGCGGTGCATCAATGGCGCTTTGGGGGGTCATACCAAAATCCACAATATTTGACAGAAAACGCGCATGACCGTTCGGCTGATACGGTCCACCCATGACACCAAAAGGCATCATGACCCGGCCGTTTTTCTTCAACATCCCTGGAATAATCGTATGCATCGGGCGTTTACTGCCGCCTGCTTCATTTGGGTGGCCCTCTTCCAGCGTAAAGCCCGCGCCGCGGTTTTGGAACAGAATACCGAATTTTTCCGACGCCAACCCTGACCCAAAGCTTTTGAAGATCGAATAGATCAACGAAACAGCCATCCGATCACGATCGACCACAGTGATATAAACCGTGTCCTTGTGAACAGACTCAGCGATCGAAGTGGCAGACGGCATGGCTTTCGTGCGATCAATCAAAGCGGACAGTTTTTGGGCCGTGTCCAACGACAACATATGATCCAACCGTTCCGTTTGATCGGCAATAAATCGGTACTGGGCGTCATAGGCCAGCTTCGCCGCTTCAGCCTCAATATGCGCGCGTTGTGATCCGAGCGGATTCATATCAGACAGATCAAACTGCGACAGAATATTGGCCAGCAAAATCGCTGTTGCCCCCTGGCCGTTCGGTGGATGCTCTACCAGTTCAAGATCACCGTAGGT
Organism: Pseudaestuariivita rosea; assembly: GCF_017592335.1. Taxonomy (GTDB): domain Bacteria; phylum Pseudomonadota; class Alphaproteobacteria; order Rhodobacterales; family Rhodobacteraceae; genus Parasulfitobacter; species Parasulfitobacter rosea. The sequence goes on from NZ_JACNMP010000022.1 coordinate 42,894, forward strand.
GCCGGAAATTGGGTCGGTATAGTTACATTCGGTGTTGGCAAAATCATCAAGAGTGTGCGTACCGCCAACCGCATTCAGCGATTGCACCATGTCTTCGGCAACTTCACCTTGATAGAATCCGTCGCGTCCCTCTTTCGCTATTTTTTCTAGAACCTTGGCCTGGCCTGGCGCCCGAAACATCTGACCTGCTTTCGGAAACTGTCCGTTTGTCAGGTACTTCGCCCGGGCCACATCCTGCAGGGCATCACCATCGGCTTGCCAATCCAACGCAACCCGTGGCGCGACCGGAACGCCCACTTTGGCGTAGTGAGTCGCTGGTGCCAAAACCCGCGCCAGATCAAGCTGACCCCAATCTTGCGATAGACGGCAAAACGCATCAACGGCCCCCGGAACTGTAACCGCATGGGCGCTGCTTGGCGGAATTGTTTTGTGGCCCTGCGCCCTTAGGTCTGCAGCGTTCAGTCCTTTCGGGGACCGGCCAGATCCGTTTAATGCAACAATCGCATCACTGTCTTTCGGCGACAAAAGAACAAAGCAATCACCGCCGATGCCTGTCATCTGAGGTTCGCAAATGCCCAGAAGAACAGCACCTGCAATCGCGGCATCAACGGCATTTCCGCCTGATTTCAGTGTTTCTATGGCAACTTGGGCTGCCAGTGGGTGCGATGTGGCACACATGCCATTTGATGAATAAACAGCTGATCGCCCCGGCAGATGAAAATCGCGCATTCTTGTGCCCCCTCTAAGACATTGGTCTAAGAGTATTTTTCAGAATGTCTACCGTGTTCTGAGGTTATTGTACCTCGACGTCGCGCACTGGGTGGGGGCTGTAAAACGCGACGCCGAGGGAAGCTATTTGCAGCTACCCCTAATACTTCACACCCTTTTCAGGCATGTGTTGGAACGGACTAAGGCAATAATGAGACCAGATGTATTTTTGAGTGTACGATCAACTTCACTGACCCCAACTGTTCTCAATTACGCGACAATTCTGGGAATACCGCGATCTTGTGGATACCTTGAAGATCAAAATATAGGGGGGCAATGAATAAGAATCACAAGATCGTCGTTACCGGCAACCTTCGGGCGTTCAGTCAGTTTGCATACAGATGCTTTCCCAAAACCAGCCGAAAGCTAAGGTGATTCCGTCCGTCCGCGCGTTCGTACCGCAAACCTTTTGTCAGATCATGGATCATGAACCAGCCAAAGCCACCTTCGGGCAAATCCTGTATATCCACATCCAATGCCGAAATTTCCGGTACGGGCGGTTTGCCATCGGGCATGGGTACGCCAGAATCAAAAATATCGAAATTAATACCATCTTGAACAAGACCAAAACGCAGCTCGATCCAACCATCACCGCTGCCGGCATAGGCGTGTTCGACGATGTTATTGAGAACTTCGGCAAGCACGATCTCGGTCGTTGCCGTTTCTTCTGCGCCATCAAGATAGGGGGCAATCCTGTCTTTCAGATTTCGAAGCGCATGTCGAACCGCCAATTCGTCGCCGGGAAAATGTAAACATTGATCTTGCATAGCAGCATCCGTCAGTCGCATCAGGGCCGGTTCAAGCGGCGCGGTTTGACAATGCTTCCTGCATATCGGCATGAATGGGAAAGACGCTGTTCATCCGGGTCAGACGAAAAACCTTATCCACCGTCGGCGTCAGACTGGCCAGTTCCAATACCCGGCCCTTCGGCAACAGCTTCATCGCCGCAACAATGGCCCCCAGACCGGACGAATCAACAAATTCGACCTTTGACATATCCAAGACAATGCGATCCGGTCCATCGCGCGTCACCTCACGCATGGTATCCTTGAACTTGATAGCAACAGCGGCATCAATTCTGGCTTCGGCAACGATGACGACCATCACATCATTTTCGACAGTAGAGTGTAGCTGCATCACGAATATCCCCTAGACATTCCCAACAGCTAGACGCCAATAGTTACCATTCGGTATGCAAGACCGATAAAATCGGAGGGATTTTATGAAAGACGTAATGATCGCCGGGGCGTCCCGAACCCCGATGGCCGGATTTCAGGGTGCATTTTCGACGGTCGATGCCCCCACCCTGGGCGGCGCGGCGATACAGGCGGCGATGGATCAGGCCACGCTGAAAACAGTGGATGAGCTTCTGATGGGCTGTGTCCTGCCCGCAGGTCAGGGTCAGGCGCCTGCCCGTCAGGCCGGTTTTGCGGCAGGTCTGGGCGAAGACGTCCCGGCCACAACGCTGAACAAGATGTGCGGATCGGGGATGAAAGCCGCCATGATGGCCTTTGACCAGATCGCATTGGGTCACGCCCAAACCATGGTTGCGGGTGGAATGGAAAGCATGACCAACGCCCCCTATCTGCTGCCTAAAATGCGTGGCGGCGCCCGGATCGGGCATCAGCAGGTGCAGGATTCGATGTTTCTGGACGGGCTGGAAGATGCCTATGACAAGGGCCGCCTGATGGGCACTTTTGCCGAAGACTGCGCCGAGGCATTTCAGTTCACACGGGATGCGCAGGACGAATATGCGCTGAAATCGCTGTCAAACGCGCTTGAGGCGCAGAAATCAGGTGCTTTTCAGGACGAAATCACATCCGTAACCCTGAAAACCCGCCGCGGTGACGTGATAGTCACCGAAGACGAACAACCCGGCACGGCGCGGCCCGAAAAAATACCTCAGCTTAAGCCTGCGTTTCGCGATGGGGGAACTGTAACGGCCGCCAACAGTTCATCCATCTCGGACGGGGCCGCGGCGCTTGTGCTGGCAGATGCCGATACCTGCGCGGCCAATGATCTGCCCGTACGGGCGCGTATTCTTGGGCACGCCAGCCACGCCCAGGCACCCGGCTGGTTCACAACGGCCCCCGTCCCCGCCGCGCAAAAACTGCTGGAAAAGCTGGGCTGGACAACGGATGACGTCGATCTGTGGGAAGTAAACGAAGCCTTCGCCGTCGTGCCCATGGCCTTCATGCAAGAGCTCAACCTGCCCCGCGACAAGGTCAACGTGAACGGCGGAGCGTGCGCCCTGGGTCATCCCATCGGCGCATCGGGCGCGCGCATCATGGTGACATTGCTGAACGCATTGGAAAAGCGAAACCTGAAACGCGGCATCGCCACCATTTGCATCGGCGGCGGTGAAGGCACCGCTATCGCGATTGAGCGTCCCTGATGCCCGACTACGATCACCTGACCAAAACAATCGCCAGCCTGACCGATGGCGAAACCGATACGGTCGCCCTGATGGCCACCGTCACGTGCGAGGTGCACCATTCCGACGACCGTTTCGACTGGACGGGATTTTATCGCAATACCGGCAATGACACTCTAAAGATCGGCCCCTATCAGGGGGGGCATGGGTGCCTTGTGATCCCCTTTTCCCGCGGCGTCTGTGGCGCTGCGGCACGCACCGGGCAGGTGCAACTGGTTGCCGATGTCGAGGCCTTTCCTGGACACATCGCCTGTTCCAGCAGCACGCGTTCGGAACTGGTTCTGCCGGTGTGGAACGGCAAAGGTGACCTGCTGGGCGTTTTCGATATCGACAGTGACCGACCCGACGCCTTTACCCAAAAAGATGCTGACGCGCTGTCCCGCATTCTGGCCGATATCTTTCAGAATGCGACATGATAAAAGAGGTTAACATGCAAAAAGGAAGCTGTCTTTGCGGCGACATTACGTATCGTGTGACCGGCACTCCACGCGGGTTGTCCGTCTGTCACTGCGGTCAGTGCCGACGTCAGTCGGGGCACGTCTGGGCCTCGGCTGTTATTGAAGAAACCGATATCCAAATCGACGGACCCGTCGCTTGGTACGAAGCCTCTGATATCGCAAAACGCGGGTTCTGCGCCAAATGCGGGTCGTTCCTGTTCTGGAAAGCATATTCCGAAGACACAATCAGTTTTTCGCTTGGATCACTGGACAGTCCAACGGGACTTCGTTTGGAAAAGCACATCTATGTGTCTGATAAAGGTGACTATTATGACATCGCTGATGGATTACCTCAGCGCGATCAGTAAGATGGACCTTCCCGCCAGCACATACGTATCAGACCGGCATGGATGACGCCTATAATCCCCCACAGGGCCCGCTGGATATCATACATGACGACCACGAACTGTTGATCGTCAATAAACCGGCGGGGCTTTTGTCAGTGCCGGGTAAGGGGGAACATCTGGCCGATTGTCTGTTGGCCCGTGTGCAAAAAGCCTTTCCGCAGGCGCTGTTGGTGCACCGGTTGGACCGGGATACATCTGGTGTGATGGTCTTTGGTTTGACCCCACATGCGCAGCGCCATCTTGGGCTACAATTCGAAAAGCGCCATGTGAAAAAGACTTATATCGCCAGGGTTTGGGGACAGGTTGAGGGTAAAACAGGCACGATCGACCTGCCCTTGATCGTCGACTGGCCCAACCGCCCACGGCAAATGGTTGATCATGAAAACGGCAAGCCTGCAGTGACGGAATGGCGGGTGCTGAAACTGGGCGACACGGAAACGCGCCTGAAATTGATGCCAAAAACCGGGCGGTCACATCAGCTAAGGGTTCATTGCCAGGCGATCGGCCACCCGATACTTGGCGACCCGTTTTATGCCGAAGGCCCGGCGCGCGGCTATCCCCGGTTAATGCTGCATTCAGAGACGCTACAACTGAAGCACCCAGACGGCGGCAAGGGGATGAAATTTACGTCGAAAGCGCCGTTTTGACTTAGTCGCATTTAGTTCCCCGACAGCGTCAGCCGAAAACTCAGCGCCTCGGCGATATGCGGCTGCCTGACGCCTTCTGACCCGGCCAGATCGGCAATGGTGCGGGCCACACGCAGAATGCGGTGATACCCGCGGGCCGACAAACCAAAGCGTTCGGCGGCTTTCAACAACACATCGCGCCCCTCGCGGTCAGGGGCTGCAATTTCTTCCAGAATGTTGCCTTCGGCGTCGGCATTCACCCGCATTTGGGGTTGTTCCGAAAATCGGTCTGACTGGATATCGCGCGCGGCAGCAACACGGCCCGCCACATCGGAAGACCTTTCGCCCGCATCGGATAAATCCAGATCCTGAAAATCGACCGGGGGTACCTCAACCCGCAGATCAAAGCGGTCCATCAACGGACCCGAGATGCGCCCCATGTAGTCTTCGCCGCAGATCGGCGCGCGGCTGCAGGCCCGGTTGGCGTCGGGCAGATACCCGCATTTGCAGGGGTTCGCCGCGGCCATTAGCATGAAACGGCAGGGATAGCGCACATGCGCGTTGGCACGGGCGACAACGACTTCGCCCGTTTCGATAGGCTGCCGCAGCGTTTCCAGAACCGTTCGCGGGAACTCCGGGAATTCATCCATGAACAAAACGCCGTTATGGGCCAAAGAAATCTCGCCCGGCTTTGCACCGCGCCCACCGCCGACCAGGGCCGCCATCGACGCCGTATGATGCGGTTCACGAAATGGTCGCGCGCGTGAGATACCACCGTCGTTCAAAAGCCCCGACAACGAATGAATCATCGAGGTTTCCAGTGCCTCGGCCGCGGTCAAAGGCGGCAGAATGCCGGGGAGGCGCGCCGCCAACATGGATTTACCCGATCCAGGCGTGCCGACCATCAACATGTGATGGCGACCAGCCGCTGCGATTTCAAGCGCGCGCTTGGCGCGTTCCTGCCCCTTGACGTCGCGCAGATCGCGCGATCCCGTTGTCAGTTCAACCTCGCCCGGTTTGGCTGGCGACAAAACACTTTGACCTGTGAAATGCCGCACAACTTCGGAAAGGCTAGCAGGTGCGATAACAGGTGTTGCACCGACCCAAGCGGCTTCGGCCCCGCAGGCCTTGGGACAAACCAGTGTTCTGTCATCCTCGGCCGCGGCCATGGCCGACGGCAATGCGCCCACAACCGGCACAAGCGTCCCATCCAAAGACAACTCGCCCAGTGCAACCGATCCTTCGACCTCATCCAAAGGGATAACTTCAAGTGCTGCCAGCAAAGCCATCGCAATCGGCAGATCAAAATGCGATCCCTCTTTCGGCAAATCGGCGGGTGACAGATTAACGGTGATCCGCTTGGATGGCAGCGCGATGCCCAGGGCCGACATCGCCGCGCGCACCCGTTCGCGCGCCTCGGACACGGCCTTGTCGGGCAGGCCGACAATCGAAAACGCGGGCAAACCCGGCGTCACCGCGCACTGAACTTCAACCAGTCGCGCCTCAACCCCTTCGAATGCCACCGTGTAGGCCAGCGCAACCATGCGATCTCTCCAAGCTAAAACTTGGTTAACCGCTAGACTACGCAGTCTTTCGGATTGGTTAATATGGCCAGGGTTTTGTTGAATACTCCATCGCATAGGCCGCCTGATCCGGCCCCTCGACCAGTGCCGCCTGGCGCCAGCGGGCAAACGCAGGATCGGTCATTTGCGCATCAACATAATCCTGCGCCGCGCGACTGACCGGTAGCCCATACCCCGTAATCCGTGCGGCCACCGGCGCGAAAAAGGCATCTGCAACTGAGTAGCGCCCACAAAGCCACGGCCCCGCGCTGCCCGTGATCTGACGCGAATGCGCCCAGATTTGATCCAGACGATCCAGATCGGCATGCACGGCATCGGATACCGGGAAATCCACATAACATTTACGCAAATTCATCGGGCATTCAGACCGCAATGCGGAAAACCCCGAATGCATTTCCGCCGCCAAAGCCCGCGCAGTAGCCCGCGCCACCGGATCAGACGGCCAGTGCCCAGCATCAGGGTGACGGCTGGCCAATTCTTCGGCAATCGCAAGGGAATCGGCGACCACAGTTCCATCCGGAAATCGAACCGCAGGCACCGTTTTGGCTGGCGCGAAACCTTCAAGCAGTTTCGGGAATTCATCCGTGTAAAGTGTCGCAAAATGCGGCGTGCAGGTCAGGCCGAATTTTTTAAACAGCAACCAGCCGCGCAACGACCAGGATGAATAACTGCGGTCCCCAAGGGCGATGTCATATGTCATGCCCCAAGCCTAGCAGATACCGGCTGACTGAAAAGTAACGAATTGTGCACGGAACCATCACGGACGGTGATTGATCCGCTGAACGCTCCAATCATCACCATTTACCGAAAGCTCGGTCACAGACAGATTATCGATGCGGTGGCCAAAGGCTTCATAGGCCGTGATCCCCAACGCCCGCTGCAGCTGAGTCAGGATTGTCCCGAAATGGGCCACGATGATAACGTGGCTAACCCCCGATTGCAGCAAACCGTCCACCGCACGCGTCGCACGCTGGCTGATATCATCCCAACTTTCGCCACCGGGGGGCCGTACATCGCCCGGATGATCCCAAAAGGCGCGGATGCGTTCGGGGTCTTCGGCCTCAATCTGAGAAAAACTGCGCAGCTCCCAAGCCCCGAAATGCATCTCTCGCAAATCACAATCATGCGCCAAGCGTCGACGCTTACCCGCAATCGCATCAGCGGTTTGAACAGCACGCGTCAAATCCGAAGACACAATAACAGCATCGTCGGGCAAATACGCCGCCAACCGGGCCACCTGACCCGTATCCGACAGGTCCGCGGGCAGATCACTCCACCCAACCATCGTTTTCGCATGTGTCGGCCCGTGACGTACCAAAGACAACCGCGTCAAGGCAATTCGCCCTTCAGCACTATTGGCAACCCCGCCATAACAGCGACCACCAGATCAGCTTTTTCCGCCAATCGCTGGTTCAACTGCCCCTGCGCTTCGCGAAAACGACGACCCAGCGGGGTATCCGGCACGATTCCCGCCCCGACTTCATTTGAAACGACAACGACGCGCGCCGGACAGACCTCAAGCGCGTGCAGCAGCACATTACGGGCCTCAACCAGATCATTTTCGGCCAACAGGTGATTGCTCAGCCAAAGCGTTGCGCAATCCAGCAATATGACCTCGCCCGCAGTGGCGTCGCCTAAGACTGACACAACATGCAACGGCTCTTCGATTGTGCGCCAACCCTGCCCCCGCATGTCGCGGTGCCGATCAATCTTACGCTGCATCTCGTCATCGAAAACCTGCGCCGTCGCGATATAGACCCTTGGCGCGCCCGTTCCGCGAACAAGACGCTCGGCAAAGGTCGACTTACCCGAGGCCGCCGCCCCTAGAACCAAAGAAATTTCCGGCAAGACCATTTTTTCCAAACTTTTTGTGATCCAATCCAGGTAACGTTCCGTAACACCGAATGACATGGAAGCACAAACCCAACTGTGGGTATAGACCGGGGGGTCCAAAATGCCACTTGATGCATATTCTGATCAATCACTCTCGCGGCGCGCCATGAAGGCCGAGCTTCTTGACGCGGAAACCGAACTTGAACTGGCCTATGCTTGGCGGGATCGGCGCGACGAAGCCGCACTGCACCGTCTTGTAACAGCTTACATGCGCCTTGCCATATCAATGGCTGCCAAATTTAAACGCTATGGCGCCCCGATGAACGACCTTATCCAGGAAGCCGGGCTTGGCCTGATGAAAGCCGCAGATAAATTCGACCCAGACCGCGGCGTGCGCTTTTCAACCTATGCTGTCTGGTGGATCAAAGCGTCGATCCAGGATTACGTAATGCGCAATTGGTCCATGGTTCGCACCGGATCGACCAGCTCACAAAAATCACTATTCTTTAACATGCGCCGCGTACAGGCGCGTCTGGAACGTGAAGCCGCCGCCGCTGGCGAAACGCTGGATCGGCACCAACTGCGCCAGATGATCGCGACCGAGGTCGGCGTCCCCCTGCACGACGTTGAAATGATGGAGGGTCGTCTGGCGGGATCGGATTATTCCCTGAACGCGACCCAATCAACGGAAGAAGAAGGTCGTGAATGGATCGATACGCTTGAAGACGACAGTCAACAAGCCGCTGAAACGATCCAGCATCAGCATGACACGGAAACTCTGCGCAACTGGCTCGTCGACGCGATGTCGGGGCTGAACCAACGCGAACAATTCATCGTACGTGAACGCAAGCTGCGTGAAGCCCCCCGCACACTGGAAAGTCTGGGGCAGGAACTGGGTCTTTCGAAAGAGCGTGTTCGTCAGCTTGAAGCCGCAGCCTTTGCCAAAATGCGCAAAAGTCTTGAAACTCAATCGCGTGAGGTTCTGGAATTTCTAGGCTAACTCGGGCGATTGCCACCGTTTTCATTGTAACCAGTATCATAAACGTAACGAGTCCCGTCCGTGCCGAGCTGATCGGCACGGACAATCTTGATAAACTTCCAGTCGCCGACATTTATATCATTGGCGAAATCCACGATAACCCGCACCATCACGTCAATCAGGCGCAGGCCGTTGGCGCAATCACCCCAAAGGCACTGGTTTTTGAAATGCTGACGCCGGGTCAGGCCGATGCGATACGCAATATTGATCGAATGGATCAGACCCTGATGGCGGACACTCTGGCTTGGGATCAGTCTGGTTGGCCCGATTTTGCTATGTATCACTCGATTTTTACCGCCGCCCCTGATGCCACGGTCTACGGCGCAGCTGTGGGGCGCGATGACCTGATGTCCGCCATGCAGGAAACCGCGGCGGTAGTGTTCGGCGATAACGCGGCGGCCTTTCTGCTGGACCCCCTGCCCGAAGATCAGCAAGCCACGCGCGAAGAATTGCAGTTCACCGCCCATTGCGACGCCCTGCCACGTGAGATGCTGCCCGGCATGGTCGAGGCACAACGCCTGCGCGACGCCGCCTTCTCCCGCACCACTCTGCAAGCGCTGGACGAAACCGGCGGACCCGTCGTTGTGATCACCGGCAACGGACATGCGCGCACCGACTGGGCCGTGCCTGCGAAAATCCAATCCGCCCGGCCAAATGTCACCGTGTTATCGATTGGCCAGCTGGAAGCACACCCAGAAGATACGCCACCCTATGATCTGTGGCTGATCACCGACCCCGTTGACCGCCCCGATCCATGCCTGAACTTCCGATAAAAATCGGTGGAAAGTTTAAAGTGCCGACGTGCCACTGCGCAAATTGGTCCGTAAGCGCGCCGCAGGCGCCGGGCCATCGCCGGCCCGCCTCAATTTGTCATGCTGCGCAGTCCCGGACTTGATCCGGGACCTCATAAGCAAACCCCAAGCAGACTTGCGCAGCCCCCTCGACCTGCCTAAACCTGCACTGACCCTATCGGAGCACCACAAATGCTGGCAGGAAAAGACATTCTTCTGATCATCGGCGGCGGGATTGCGGCGTTCAAATCGCTCGACCTGATCCGTCGCCTGCGCGAACGCGGCGCGGCCGTGACCCCCGTTCTGACCCGCGCGGGCGAAGAATTCGTCACCCCCCTCAGCGTGTCAGCTCTGGCCGGGCAGAAGGTTTATCGCGACCTCTTCGATCTGACAGACGAGGCCGAGATGGGCCATATCGAACTGTCCCGCGCCGCCGATCTGGTCGTCGTCGCCCCCGCCACCGCTGATCTGATGGCCAAGATGGCGGGCGGGCACGCGAATGATCTGGCCTCAACCCTATTGATGGCCACCGACAAACGCGTCTTGATCGCGCCCGCCATGAACGTCCGCATGTGGGATCACCCCGCAACGCAGCGCAATCTGGCCACTCTGACCGGCGACGGCATCCTGACCGTCGGCCCCAACAAAGGCGATATGGCCTGCGGTGAATACGGACCCGGCCGCATGTCCGAACCACTGGAAATCGTCACGGCGATTGAGGCCGCGCTGACCGATGGCCCGCTGAAGGGCAAGCATATCCTCGTCACCTCGGGCCCCACGCATGAACCCATCGACCCGGTGCGCTATATTGCCAACCGCTCGTCCGGGGCGCAGGGCACCGCCATCGCCCGGGCGCTTCTGACCCTGGGAGCGCGCATCACCTTCATCACCGGCCCCGCCGACACGTCCCCGCCCACCGGCGCCCAGGTCATCCGGGTCGAGACCGCGCAGCAGATGTACGACGCCACCCTAAACGCCCTACCCGCAGACGCCGCCATCTTCACCGCCGCCGTCGCCGACTGGCGTGTCACCGACGCCAGCGCCAGCAAGATCAAAAAAGATGGCTCCGGCACCCTGCCAACGCTCAGCTTCACCGAAAACCCCGATATCCTGGCCAAGGTCGCACAAATGACCGACACCCGCCCGCCCCTTGTCATCGGCTTTGCCGCCGAAACCGACAACGTCATCGAAAACGCCACGACCAAGCGTCAACGCAAGGGGTGCGACTGGATCGTCGCCAATGACGTCAGCCCCGAAACGGGCATCATGGGCGGGTCGGAAAACGACGTCACCCTGATCACCGATCAGGGCCCCGAGGACTGGCCGCGCATGGACAAAACCGCCGTCGCACGCAAGCTGGCCGACCGTATCGCTCAGGCCCTGACCGCATGACTACACCCATCATCCGATACATCTGGACCGAGCACGCCGACCAGACCATCCCCCTGCCCACCTACGAAACACCGGGTGCCGCAGGTGCCGACATCCGTGCCAACTTGCCGCCTGACCAGCGCGCCCAGGGCATCACCCTGCCCCCCATGGCGCGCGCATTGATCCCCACCGGCCTGCACATCGAAATCCCACCGGGGTATGAGGTGCAGATCAGACCCCGCTCGGGCCTGGCTCTGAAACATGGGCTCACCCTGCCCAACACGCCCGGCACCATCGACAGCGACTACCGCGGCCCGCTAGGTGTGATCCTGATGAACCTGGGCGATCAACCTTTCACAGTCGCCCACGGCGACCGCATCGCGCAGATGGTCATTGCACCCGTGATACAGGCCCGGTTCACCGCCGCCGACCACCTATCAGACACCGACCGCGGCCAGGGCGGCTTCGGATCAACGGGGCGCGCATGATCTTTGTCTTCGTCATGGCAGGCGTGCTTTGGGGCATCGGCGCGCTGATGAAAACGCCGCATCAGGCGCGCTGGATCATGATCGGGCTTCTCTTCACCGGAGTCATGGCCCTGCAAATCGCGCTGCCCGATGGTCACCCGATCCGCGAAGGCACGGGCGGCTCACCCCAGCTCTGGCTGCTGCTTGGCGGCTTTGTCGGTGTCGCCCTGCTCTATCGTCGCGGCCTGATGTGGATCCGCGCGCGCACCAACCCGGTCAGCGCCGATCCACCCCCACGCACCGAGCTTTTCGCCGAGGTCGAACTGGAACGCTATGCCCGCCACATCGTGCTGCGCGAAATCGGCGGGCTGGGTCAGAAACAGCTGAAAGAGGCCAAGGTGCTGGTCATCGGCGCCGGTGGTCTGGGCGCGCCCGCGCTGATGTATCTGTCCGCAGCGGGCGTCGGCACCATCGGCTTGATCGACGACGACACGGTCGAAAACACCAACCTGCAGCGCCAGATCATCCACCGGGACGCCGGTATCGGCATGCCCAAGGTCTTTTCGGCCGAAACCGCGATGAAGGCCCAGAACCCCTATACGACCGTCCGCCCCTACAACCGCCGCCTGACCGAGGATATCGCCCAAGACCTGATCGCCGAGTATGACATCGTGCTGGACGGCACCGACAACTTCGACACCCGGTATCTGGTCAACCGAACCTGCGTCGCGCTTGGCAAACCCCTGATCGCTGCCGCCCTGACTCAATGGGAAGGCCAGATCAGCACCTATAACGCCACCGTCGGCCCTTGCTATCAGTGCATTTTCCCCAAGCCCCCCGACCCCAGCCTAGCGCCTTCTTGTGCCGAGGCCGGCGTGCTTGGCCCCCTGCCCGGTGTTCTTGGAACGATGATGGCGGTTGAGGCGATCAAGGAAATCACTGGCGCTGGTCAGGGCCTAACGGGCCAAATGCTGATCTACGACGGGCTTTATGCCGAGACCAGGAAAATCAAGCTGAAAAAGCGCACCGACTGCCCGGTGTGTGGTGGATAGTATGAAGTTCCAAGCAAACGCCCGGTGGGCACCACCGGTTTAGAGCATCGCCTTAGAACCTGTAACGTTATATCCACCCATCCCGCCCGGTGGGCACCACCGGGCAGCGCCCGACCCGCCCCCCAGGGCGGGCGCTTCCAGCACCCACCCTCGGGCCGGTCGCTGCCCTTAGCGCTTATCAAATACATCGCAGTTTTTTAGGATTATGCTCTAGAGCAAGATGAGATCAGGTTGAAGCGTATCCTGAGTTGACAAGGTAATTCGCACATTCCTGCGGGGTGAAGCGGTCGAGCAGCTTACCGATCCTGCGCCATGTTGCCTCTATCGTGCGTTCGGCGGCGTCTCG
>NZ_JACNMP010000023.1 GCF_017592335.1 Pseudaestuariivita rosea
CCGTAAATTAGCCAAGATCCTTCCCGCACCGCAGCAAACGTGCGAAGCCTGATAGAAAAGGCGCTCGCGCTCTGTTCAGAACCACACTTTCTGCATCAGCAACACGTTGTTTTTCCACAGAATCGGCGGGAAGCCGTCATTCGCTGCGCATGCGAGGTCAATACCGCAGTTTTTTGGGAGCGGACATTCAAGTTTTGCAGTACTTGAAAGACATACACTAGTTGCCGCTAAGATTCGGCTTTGCTGCGTCGAAGTCGGCGAACTCTGAATTTCCCTTGCAATCCGAGGGTCGCTTGTGAACAGCGAGTGCAGGAATTAGCTCAGCCTAATCATTCGTATTCCATTTCAGCTTTTTCAATGATTTAGCGAATAGGGGCTTCACACCCTGTTGGTTATTTGGCAAGTTTCCGCTTAGGGTTGTGGTTGCGACGCCACTCCAAAGTAAAGATCATAGGTGGCAATTTTTAAGTGCATGCAATTAGTGATGAAAATGAAAACGGGAAAGCAGCCAAAGCGCAGCTCCTAGTCGAACATACTAAACGACTGACTTATGCATCTTTGCAAAATGCCGTTCCACTGCTGCGCAAAGTCGAGCTCCAAGCCGGCGAAGAGGGTCTACCTGCAGGTAAGCTCCGTCTAGATGTTCACCCTCTTTTCGCGCAATCGCGAGAATGGCCGTTTGATCGGATTTTACCCGGTGGATCGGTCGTTCCAGCCGAGTTGGAAACAAAACAAAACAGCGCATTTTTTGACAACTTGAACGAAGCTGAGCATGGGCAGCTTCGGCTAGTTGCAGAGTTTGATGATGATCATCCCTCAATTTTGTTTGAAGCGTCGGTAGAGCTTCTGGCCCGAGATGAATGGGGCGGCATCCATGAAATGGGCCAACTATTGGCTGCTTTTGTACAGCCGAACGACACGCGTGTAGCCGCAGTCTTAAGAGCAGCTTCTGATGCAATGACGAGACAAGGTCTGCCCTCTGGTCTTGACGGGTACCAATCTCGAGACCCGGCTCGAGCGTGGGCTATCGCCGCAGCAATCTGGTCGTCGATTGAGGGAATGGACATACGGTACGCGGTACCGCCCGCTTCCTTTGAGAAGCGCGGACAAAAGGTTCGAATGCCCAGCCGATTGGCGGAAGAAGGTCTTGGAACATGTCTGGACACGAGCCTGCTTCTGGCCGCCGCATTGGAGGCTGCTGGCCTTAATCCGGTTGTGATCTTCACCGAAGGCCATGCTTTTGCGGGTGTCTGGCTGGTCAGTCGGACTTTTTCGACCGCTGAGACCTGGGATGTGACAGAGCTACGTAAGGCGATTGTCGCCCGTGAATTCCTGCCGTTCGAAACAACGCTCCTGACCGGTGGCAAGCGCGGCACATTCCGTAGCGCCGTCGTCGAAGGTGGTGCACAATTGGATGAGCCAAAAGAGCATCTCTTTGGTGTTGCGGTTGATATTGCACGCTGTCGATCATCGGGGGTCCGACCACTGGCGCGTGCAAGCGAGCCGACCGAAACCGAGGCTCCCGCCGCGGCAGACCCAATGGCTGCCTTCGAAGATCTCCTCCCGCCGGAAGGTTTTGAGCCACCTGATCCGGCCGAAGACGAGGCGCCCGCAACACCACAAGGCCGGATCGATCGATGGCAGCGCAAGCTGCTTGACCTATCTTTGCGCAACCGCTTGCTGAATTTCCGCGACACCCAAGGGTCATTGATGCTGAAGTGTCATGATGTACCGCGGTTGGAAGATGAGCTCACTGAAGGGCGCGCCTTCAGGATGGTCAGCCTACCAGACGAGAATCCGAGACTTGGCCGTGACCCAGAGCAATACCGTCGGGAAACTGGCGAGGATATTGATGCGCGTGTCATTCGGGATGCGTTTGACAGAGGCGAGCTTTGCAGCCCTCTTCCTGGAGATCAGATGCGAAAGCGTCTCATCACACTGTATCGTAAAGCAAAAAGCGACCTTTCTGAGGGGGGGACCAATACGCTGTTTCTTGCGGTTGGTTTCCTTCGTTGGAAGCAGACAGAGACTGCGAAAAAGGATCACCGCGCACCTCTGCTGCTTGTCCCTGTGACCCTACGAAGAGCATCGGCATCTTCACCTTTCACGCTCGTTCATCAGGGCGATGAAGTCCGTTTCAATCTGACCTTGTTGGAGAAACTGGCCGAACAAGGCATTGAGGCACCGGACCTCAAGGGCGAATTGCCACGAGATGATGCGGGCCTAGATGTTCCACGCATTTTTAAGCGGATGCGCGAAGTTGTTCGAGATATTCCCGGCTTCGAAGTTGTTGAAGACCTCGCTCTTTCGACTTTCTCTTTCGCGAAATAT
This sequence comes from Pseudaestuariivita rosea, assembly GCF_017592335.1. Classification (GTDB taxonomy): domain Bacteria; phylum Pseudomonadota; class Alphaproteobacteria; order Rhodobacterales; family Rhodobacteraceae; genus Parasulfitobacter; species Parasulfitobacter rosea. The sequence continues at coordinate 2,332 of NZ_JACNMP010000023.1, forward strand.
CTGATGTGGAAAGATCTCGTTGATCGCACAGATCAGCTACGTGAAAGCCGCCTAGTTTCGCATCTGATCGACACTCCTGATGACCCCTTTGTCCCACCGGATGCGCCAGGATTGCCAAGGCCCGAAGAAGTAGAATCCAAGCTACCACCGGCTGAGACCTTCACGCCGCTTCCAGCTGACGCCTCACAGTTGGCTGCAGTTGCTGGTGCGGTCGAAGGTCACGACATGGTCGTAATCGGACCGCCCGGAACAGGGAAAAGCCAGACAATTGCCAACCTGATTGCGCATTGCTTGGCCCACGGAAAGACAATTCTGTTCGTCGCAGAAAAGGCTGCCGCCCTTGATGTGGTACACCGCAGATTAACCTCTTACGGATTAGGCGATGCGGTACTTGAGCTTCACAGCTCAAAAGCTGAACGGAAGAACGTAATCCGGCAACTTGGGCAGGCTTGGGAAAGACCCTCGGACGGGCAAGCCGAGGCGGAATGGGCGCGTATTTCAACGGAACTTGGGCTCGAGCGAGACCAACTCAACGAATACGTTGAAGCCCTGCATCAAAGACATGAGAACGGGTTAACGGTCTTTGAAGCCGTTGGGTTAGCATCTCGGGAGGTCCCTATTGGTTTGTCTTGGGAGAGAATGGACACCCATGACAACGAGACGCGTGAGAGCTTACGCCGCCTCGCTCGTGAATTGGGCGAGGTAGCGCCACGCGTTCGCAATCCAGGTGCATTGCGATTGATTGAGGAACCTGAGGGCGGTTGGTCCAACGCTTGGACGAATGAGCTTTTAGCCGCAGCTTCGGCGCTTGAGGATTTACTCCCTAGAGCACTGAAGGCACGGACAGGGATGGCAAATGCAGTCGGTCAGAACCCAGCTGCTGATCCAGCAACGCTTGAGGCTTTGGCAAGAGCGGTTCTTGAAGAGGAAGAAACTGACCGCGCGGCTTTGGGTGGACGTGATCCTGCTGAGGTCCAAGCTGAGACCGAAACTCTGCGAGAAGTTCTGGCCAGATTAGACACAGCCGAAGGCCGCCTTTCTGTTCCCTATTCAGCTCGGGACTTACCACGCGTTCCAGTTGCACAAATCGACGCCGAGTGGCGGCGCGCGGCTGCAAGTTTTTGGCCGTTTTCGATGTTTCGCAAAAGTGCCGTCAGACGAACTCTGTCTGCATATGCACAGGGAAAAGCAAATCCGGAAAGCGATTTGAACCTGATTGAGGAGATGCAGGAGGTCCTCGCTGCTCTCGATACACATCCGTTGGCTGGTCTGAGCGTTTGGCGCGGGCGCGAAACAGATACGAATGCACTCAAAGCCGCGGCTATCAGGGTAGCTGCAACGGACTCTGCCGCCACTGCTGCGGCTATCAATCCGGCTGAAGGTCTTGGACGTGCTGAGGCAAAGTCATTGGTGCTTGCGCTTGATGAGATGGCACCAGCCCGTGCTCGGTTTGAGCGGTTGGCTGGTCGCACATTGGATATGGACCTCGTCGACCTGCGAGATGCTCTTCTGGAACTTCGCCGCGATACACGGCGGTTGCAGGATTGGTTGCATTGGCGCGGCCTAGTTGCGCAAGCGGAGGCTAGAGGCCTTGCGCCGCTTTGTGCAGCGTTGGAGGTCGGTGATGTTGAGGATGCTGAGGACGTGTTTGATCGCGCATATGCGGCATGGTGGACTCCCCTAGCCATAGATGCCGCGGCTCCGCTTCGCACTTTCATTGGTTGGAAGCATCAGAATCGGATCGAAGCCTTTCGAGAGCTCGACGCCCGTCATGCAGATTTAGCTGCTGAAAATGTTCGCAGGCGCATTGCCCACGGTTTGCCTCGGACGGAAAACATAGCCCGTAATTCGGCCCTTGGTCGTTTGCGAGACCTAATGAGCCAACAACGACCACGGGAGTCGATCCGCACATTGCTCGATCGACTGGGTCCGACCACGACCAAGCTGACACCTTGCGTACTCATGTCGCCACTTTCGGTTGCGCAATACCTACCAGCAGGCCAGGCCAGCTTTGATATTGTTCTCTTCGACGAGGCGTCGCAAATCACGACTTGGGACGCCATCGGTGCGATCGCTAGAGCGCGTCAATCGATCATCGTTGGCGACCCGAAACAGATGCCACCATCTCGTGGCTTTGATCGCGTGCAGGAAGATGATGAGGAGCTGGCTTTTTACGAAAGGGACCAGGCATCTATTCTAGATGAAGCAGTAGCAGCTGGCGTGCCATCCAACGTTCTTAGAGTGCACTATCGATCTCGGGACGAAGGTCTGATCGCCTTTTCGAATGCTCGCTATTACGATGGAAGCCTTGTGACATTCCCCGCGCCACGTGCTTGGGGAGAAGCGGTGCGACTACATCGTGTCGATGGGATCTATGAGCGCGGCGGCTCTCGAACCAACCCCGTGGAAGCCAAAGCCGTGGCCGAATTTTTGGCGAAGCGTCTGCGGGTTGAGCTGAAAAAACCAGAAGACGGCCGCGAAACCATCGGCGTAGTCACTTTCAATATTCAGCAACAGCAGCGCATCCTTGATCACCTCGACAAAGCGCGCACCGACAGTGAAGAGCTGGAATGGTTCTTTTCTGATGAGCGCGAAGAACCGGCTATCGTGAAAAACCTTGAAAACATTCAGGGCGACGAACGCGATGTGATGATCTTCTCCACGACCTTCGGCCGCGATGCTGCTGGCAAGCTATCGATGAATTTCGGGCCGATGAATCAAGATGGGGGTCAAAAGCGCCTCAATGTTGCTGTCACTCGCGCAAGGCGCGAGATGCATGTGTTTACTTCCATTGATGCAAACGACATCGACGTCTCCCGGACAAAAGCAGAAGGCGTCCGCGACCTAAGGGATTTCCTTGACTATGCCGCTCGCGGCCCTGATGCCCTGACTGCCGCAGATACAGGCTCCCTAGGCGGCGTGGACAGTCCATTCGAGGCCGAGGTCAAAGTCGCTCTGGAAGCGCTTGGTTGGGAGGTTCGCACTCAGGTGGGTGTATCGGGCTATCGGATCGACCTTGGCATCGTCCATCCTGATCGTGCAGGTCGCTATTTGGCCGGTGTTGAGTGCGACGGAGCGGCCTATCATTCGTCGCCTACTGCGCGCGATCGAGACCGCATGCGTCAAGCGGTCCTTGAAGGTCTGGGGTGGAGGATTGAACGCATATGGTCCACCGAGTGGTTCTCCCATAGGCGTGATGTCTTAGAGCGGCTAGACGTTGACCTCAGGACACATCTTGAAGAGGATCGGCAACAAGTCGAAGAGGGTCTTGAGGAGACTGACGAAGTCGATACTACGGTGGCGGCTCCCGAAACTGCAACACCTGCACTTTTTGAAACGGCGGCAACGGAAGAGAATGAGCCAGAAGCCGTTGTAAAGGCTCAAGGAGAACAACATCCAAAGCTAGATCGCGTCGCCTCTCAGGCGAAGCGTGCTTTTGACTTGGGGGATATTCCAAACGCGGATGACCCGCTTGAAGCAGATCCAGACGCCTTTCACGATCCATCATACGATGAGACCCTTCGCCTGATGGTCCGCGAGATTGTCGCGTCCATGGAGCCAATTCATTTGGATGCAGTTTCGCGCCAGGTCGCTGAGCGACATGGATGGAAACGTGTTGGTGCTAGGATCCGCGCGCGGGTAGAAGTGGCTACCAAGGGTTTAAGCCGGACTCGGGAAACCACCGGGGATTTTCTCTGGAGGAACCCGCCCGAACATATTGTCGAGTGGCGCGAAATTCCTGGACGTGATCCTGCCGAAATTTCCATTGCTGAGCTTGCAGGTTTGTTGAGAAAAGAACCAAATATTATCCAGACAGATGACCCTACCCTGGCACTAGCGAGACGGTTGGGCTTGTCACGACTGGCAGAAAGTCGTCGATCACAGCTGAGCACAGCCCTTGAAGAAGCGCGAGTGCGGTCGGAGGCCTGAGCCAAGGTTCAATGGTTTTGTGGGAAGATCAGCGTCACATTGGCCTCTTCGCCGAAGACGGAGGTCCATATTTTTTGGAATTTGCTCCCCATTTTTACAGAAAGTCAAAAAGATCCGGAGTTTTTTCATCACGCCGCGCGCTCAAACCTTCGCCAAGATGAAGACATGGATGTTTCACGCGTGTGAGCCCATTACGCCCCTCGAAGTGGACCCACCCACCTCTTGGCATGCCAACGCTTAGGATCGGGGCATTGCAGATTGGACAAGCCCGTTTGAATGATGCGCTCTTGCTGCGTCCTTCGTTGCCCCGGAGCACCCAACCGCCACGGACAGAGATCGTACGGCCCCTAAACAGCCGCCGAGTGTGAGCCTTTCGAAAGTACCACCGTTCGGTCATCCTAGCCCCCTTCTTTCCTCAACCCGGCTGCCGCTTGGGGTCGAGCGCACGTAGAAGCCTTGCGGAATAGCCTCCTGCACCAGCCCGACGTGTGAGATCAGGCCCACAGCCCGGCTGCCCTCTGTCAGCGCAGCAAGTACTTGGATCACTTGATCCAGCGTGCCCGCCCCATTCTCGGTGTCGAGGCTACCGAAGCCTTCGTCGATAAAGATTGTGTCCATCCGGATCTTGCCCGAAAGGCTCTCGACCACATCAGCGAGCCCAAGCGCGAGGGCCAGTGCCGCGATAAAGGTCTCGCCGCCTGACAACGTGGCTGTCGGACGCGCCTTGCCGGTGTTGATGTCGAAGACCTCGATTTCGAGCCCACGCTTGCCGCGACCGCCAGATGCCTCGAGTCCTCGCGTCAGCCGGTAGCGACCACGCGTCATAGGGTCGAGCCTCATATTTGCCGCCTCGAGAACCTGGTCGAACATTGCACCGATCGCGAAGGTCTCGAGTGTCATCTTGAAATCGTTCTTGCCGTTGGCCAGATCAGCCAGCCCCCGGAGCGGACCGGTCTCAGTTTCAAGCCGCTCGGTTTCCGCCAGGGCCGCGGCAAGTGATTTCTTGAATTCCGTCAGTGACGATACATCCGTTCTCGCCGTGGCGAATGCAGCGTTAGCCGCGTTCAAGTTCTGAATGGCTTCTGCGAACGCCAGCTGAAGCGGGGCAAGGTCCGGGCGTTCATGATCTGCGCAAGCGGCTATGGCGTTCTGCAATGTCGTGCGAGCAGCGATCAATCCATCGCGGTGATCGGTCACCTTCTTGCGGTCGACGTCGAGACTCGGGAAATGGCTCTTGCAAGCATCATATCCCGCTTTGTCCAGCCCGACCTCGGCGAGCCGAGCGTCAAAATCACCTTGGGCCTTTTTCACGCGCTGTTGCTGCGCGTCGCGCGCCCGCTTTGCTGCTTCAAGCTGCTCGTGCGCACGGGTGAGCGTTTCACTGGCGGCTCGGTCCTGCTCCGTCGCCACTTCCAGCGCCTCAGAGAGTTGCCTTTGCTCTCTCTGCAAAGCCTCCCGTCGAGCGACAACCGCCTCGGATGTGCGCAGACCTTCCGGCAGGCCTTCGATCACGGCATCCAGCTTGGCGCGCGCACCGGCAAGAACGGTTTCGGCCTTTCCCGCAGCGTTGCGCGCCGTAGTCTCGGCAGTTTCTGCCTCGGTCACTTTACGCTTGAGTTCGGCCAACTGCCCCGCCATCGCGTCTAGATCGACCACTTCTCCAAGCGCGGCGACATCGCCTTCAAGCCGTGCGATTTCAGCTTCGTGTTCCGCCATCGTGCGCTCGGGCCGTTCCTGTTCGTCCAGCGTCCGCTTTTTTTCATCCAACCATGTTCGGCAATTGCCGAGTTCGGTTTCCGCCCGAACCCGGGCCTCGGCTGCAGTTCTCGCCTCAGACTGCGCGTTGCGAAACGCTTCGGTTAAACCAGATTGCTCGGGCTTGCCATGGGCCGGCGCAGGATGATCGTGGGAACCACAGACAGGGCAGGGCGCTCCTTCGGTCAACTTTTCGGCCAGAATGATCGCCTGCGTCCGCGAAAGCCGTACCTCGGCATCAGCCAAGGTCGCCTCGGCAGCCTGTGCCGCATCAGCTGTAGTGGTCAGCTCGCGCGATGCTGCTTCGACCTTTCGTTCGGCATCGGCGACAGCTCCCTGTGCCTTTGCATGCGCCGTTGCCTTGGCCCGATCCCGGTTGACCTCGGCCAGCTCACCGTTCAGTTTGCCTCGCACCGTTTCGGTCTTTCGCGCCTGTTCAAGCGCCAGATCGGTCGCATCACGCTGAGACTGGAGCCTTTCGCGGGCCTCTATGGCCTCGGTCAGCGCCCTCTTCGCTGAGGCTTCGTCCGTCGCAGCTTCATCGAACGCTTTCTGTAGCTCCGCAGCCTGCCCGACCTGCTTCTCAATCGCCTCCAACTTTGTCAGGTCGGCCTGAACCTGCTTCCGTCGCTCCTCGTCAGACCGCACCTCGACCAACTTTTGCGCTGCTTGTTCCTTCGCCCCATTGGCGGTATTTAGCTCCGCTTCAGCGTGGGAAACGGCATCCACCGCAAGTCTTGTGTCGTGCTCCGCATTGTGCCAAGCCGTTTCAAGATCACGAGCTTGCAAGGCATTGCTGACAGCCTCTACCCGCTTCGCCAGAGCATCAACCTCATCCATTTTCGCTTCGAGGCCGTCAAGCGCCTGCCGCGCCGTGTCGACAGCGGCAAAAGCCTTTTCGATCTGTTCGCCTTCGGCCAAAGTCTTGCGCTCGGCTTCGTTTACCGCCTCAGCGATCTGCTGAACTTGCTGCTTCTCCTCAACCTTAGCTTCCGCCGCAGAAATTCCAACCTCCAGTGCCTCGGCGCTCTCGAAGCCGCGTTCCTCAAGCCGGGCCACATAGAGTGCTCGCTGGTCCCGCAAAGCTCGCTCTGCCTCTGAGGCTTCTTCCTTCAGACGGGCAGCGAGATCGCGATAGATCTTAACGTCGAAGAGATCTCGTAATATGTCGACCCGCGCATCGGTTTTTGCGGTAAGGAACGTTTCGAACTTGCCTTGAGGTAGGAGTACGATCTGCCGAAACTGATCCGCTCCGTAGCCAAGCAGAGTCTCGACCTCTTTCCCAACTACCGAGACCTTCTTTTCTACAATTACGCGACCGGGTTGGCTCGGGCCAAGCGTATCCACCGGAATCCCGGTAACGTCGAATAGGGAGGCTTCCGCTGCGTCATCTGTTGTCCCTTCGCCGCGCGCCTTCGGACGCTCTTGCGCCGGACGACGACGGATCAGGTAGGTTTTAGTGCCGAGCTCAAATACAAATTCGACTTCAGTGGGTAAATCAGGCGCAGAGTGATCCGAACGCAGCGACCGTGGCTCCTGATCGGTCTTGGTTGGTGCTCCAAAAAGCGCGAAGGACATCGCCGAAAACAGTGTCGACTTACCCGCCCCCGTCTGACCGTATATTCCGAACAACCCTGTTTCCAGCGCAGAGCGGAAATCTACCACCTCGGTTGTCGCGAACGGCCCGAAGGCCTGAAGCGATAGGCGAATTGGTCTCATGTCTGCTCCTCCCCTGAGGCTGCCGCGTGGAGCTTGTCCGCTACGATCGCGACTTCGGCGGCATTTGGTTCCCGGCCGCGCACAACCTTCATGAAGTCGCCGACCATCTCGATCGGCGTGACTGCGGCTCGTCCGTTGCCGAGCGCCTTTGTCTCCGGAGCGCGTGCCTGACGGTCGTAGGCCAGATGGCAGGCATTGGGGAAGGTCGCGCGCAACCGCTTCATCGGATCAATCAGAGGATTTTCATCCGTCAGATTGGCCTGGATGAAGTCTTCAGAAGGCGTTCCTGCCAGAAGATCCGAGAATGCTCCGGTCAGCGAGCGCACTTGCCGGATCGGACGGAACGCTACGGTACGGATCTCGACCCCTTCAACTTTGAGATCGACGACAGTCATGGATTTTTCACTTCCCGCCTCGTCAAAACCGAACGCGAGCGGTGCGCCGGAATACCGAATATGGCTTGCGCCTACTTCCTGCGGCTTGTGCAAATGCCCCAGTGCTACATAGTCCGCCCCGTCGAAGACATCAGAGGGCACAGTTTCGATCCCGCCGACCCGTGTCAGGGCGCGCTCGGTCTCACCGACAGCGCCGCCTGTAACGAAGGCATGAGCCACTACGACCCAACGCGCTCCTTCGGGCACCTGACCCCTCGCTGCGGAGATCTGGGCCGCGACGACATCTGCTGGCGTGCTGATACCCTCATCCCTGAACACTTCCCGCGCTGCGTATTCATAGGAAAAGGGCAGCGCAGAAAAGGCGATCTCGCCATGCTCGTCACTCAGCAAAAGCGGAGTCTCGACCGCGTCGGCGATTCCGCGCACCAGCACCCTCGACGCGGTGGAGAAGACAGACATTGCCTCGATCCGGTCACCGGAATCGTGGTTTCCCGCAATCATCACTACGGCGGCTTCGGTCTCGTCCGCCACGCGCTTGAGGAAGTGGTTGAACTGCCGGATTGACGAATTGGGCGGCGAAGCACGATCAAAAACGTCCCCTGCAATCACAAGAACTTCGGCCCGTTCTGCCAAAAGCGTCTCGAGAATCTGGCCTAGGATGGCTTCATGATCCTCCTCGAGGCTCAACCCCATGAACTGACGCCCCAGGTGCAGATCTGCAGTATGAAGTATTCTCATGTCGCACCGTCAATTATTATACATGTAAAAATTATATGGACAACGGTGGAGAGTCAAGATATCCTTCCCCATGCCCTTCGAAGACCTCAAACATGCCCAGCGTGCGCGCCTAGAATACCTCGACAGACTGTTTTTCTGGGACGGTGCAGCGACTCGTGCTTCCTTGATTAAGCGTTTTGGTATTTCGAATGCGCAGGCCGCTCTCGATTTTCGGACTTACCTCGCCGAAGCGCCAAAAGACGCGCTGCACTATGATGCGTCGTCGCGCCAATACCTTGCCGATCACAGCTTTGAACAGCTCACTGGTAAGTCGTCTTCGATGGAGCTGGAGCAACTCTTAGTCGGCACACCATCTCCCGCATTCGATAGATTGCCAGATTTGCAACGAACTCAGGACCTGCGCGTCTTACGGCCGCTCTATCGTACCTTCAGGGCGAAAGAGGCAACAAGGATCGTTTATCAATCGATGCGAGATCCAGAACCGATGACTCGCTGGATTGCACCTGTTCGGTTCGCTTCTGATGGCGTTAGGCTTCACGTACGAGCCTGGTGTTTTGAACGTAAGGGTTTCCGTGACTTCCATCCTGCTCGCATTGACCCTGATCAGTCGTTCGCAAAAACCAAGCCAGCTGGTGCGGTACCCCGAGATGACGATTGGTTCACCTGGGCCATCCTGAAACTCAAACCGCATTCAAGATTGACTGAGGCGCAGCAACGCGTGGTCCGCATTGAATTTGGGTTCACCTCAGACGTGCTTGAGGCCAGAACCCGGAAAGCACTTGAGTTCTACACGAAACGCCGATGGGGTCTTGAGCAAAAAGAGCCTCGTCTAGAACGGGTCTCTATCGACTATATTCCGATGAGCGAGGAGGAGATCGGTGCAAATTGATATGTGCCGCATAGGTCCCTCCCTCAATATGAACCGGTTCTATTCCGTGGGGCTGACCAAAGACCTGTTTGGCCAACACGGCGTCCACCGACAGTGGGGCCGCTTTGGTACTTGGGGGCGGCATTGCCACGATTGGTACCGGACACAAACCGAGGCTCAGACTGCCCTTTCTGATTTAGTCAAACAGAAGCTGGCGCGCAGCTACCTGATCAAACTGACCGCGTCAGAAAGCCATGGGCGCTGACGATGCGTAATTCATGAATTCGCGGCGAATGACCGCTAAGCGGGCTGCGGCCGCAGCACCTTGAAGGCCGCTCCAAGTTCCGGAATGGGCCGTTCTTATCGAGGCGATCCGACCTTGGCACAGAATGCCGCGGTTGCTCCGATGGCCGCGAAGAGCCCAGAGTTACAAATGCCGCAAACTATACCAATGTCCGCTTTGCTGAGTATTTAGATGCCCCCTGTAGCTAGGAACAACCTCAGCCAACATCGATGAGCGGAAATGCAGCCTCTTGGTATGGATATTGCGCCTGCAGATAGCGCAACGACTTTTAATGAGTAAATATAGTCGGTATCTATGTCATAGATTAATGACAAAGATGATGTGCTGTGAGAGTTTTACGCCAAACCATAACAATTGCCCAAATCGGTCTTCGCTTTTGGGGAGCAGGGCCATGATGGAAGCAGATTTTCGACACGCGCTTCGGGAGAAAACACGCACGGATCATGATCTTCTGGATCGAATGATCACGACGCTCGACATTGCGCAATTGGATGATTTCAGGGTGTTCTTGCAGATACACCATTGCTGCTTTGTTGTGATGCGGTCACGATCGTGGGATCAGGGGCTTTCCACGTCGGTACTGTCTGACATGATCGACGGCCTTGCTGCGGATCTTGATAGTGTATCCGGTCATCGACATGCGATTGACCTACCGGCGCCATCTGCGCTCGACCCCTTGTCCATAGATTATATGGTGGCGGGATCCCGGCTTGGTTCAAAAATCCTGCGCAAACGATGGGGCGCATCGACGGATCCCTGCGTCCAACGCGCAAACACATATTTTAGTCAAGCCATCGATCCGAAACTGTGGCCCGAAACATGTCGTGCGCTTTCAGCTGTGCCACCCGGCAGCGCACGGGCTGATGCCATCGTAGAAGACACAAGAATACAATTCCAACTTTTCGCGGCGGCGTTCGCCAAGATAGTCACAGTTGAGGATGCGCTCGCATGACCGAAGAACAAAACTACATCACATCAGACGAAGCGGTTGATCTTACCAATTGTGACCGGGAACCAATCCATTTGCTGGGCGGTGTGCAGGGGTATGGATGTCTGATTGCAACGTCCTCTGATTTCATGGTCAATCATGTCTCGGAAAATGTGCAGGATATCCTCCAGGTCTCGCCAGACGACGCAGTCGGTGGACGGTTGATGGACTTGCTGCCTGAGAAGACAGTTCACGATCTACGTACAAAACTGCAACTATTGAATGTAGAGACCAGTTCGTCCCGGCTGTTTGGATACGACGTTCTTGGCGACGGCAAGTTGTTCGACGTGTCGGTGCATATGTTGGATCAAACATATGTCTTCGAATTTGAACCCAAGATTGACACCGAAAGTCGCGACGAAATGAGTTTGGTTCAGCCTTTGATCGCGCGGGTAAGACGTGCCAATGACATCAAAGCCGCTTGTGATCAGGCCGCGATGGCTGTTCAGGTCATGTCCGGTTTTGACCGTGTGATGGTCTACCAATTCGACGAAGACGGTACCGGTGAGGTCATCGCGGAAAAGCGTAAGTCGAGTATGGTGCCCTTTCTTGGGCTTCGCTATCCTGCCAGTGACATCCCGAAGCAAGCACGCGCTTTGTATATGCGCAGCACGCTGCGGCTTATTGCTGATGTCGACGGGGCGGTATCGCCGATTACCCCGCCCACGAATGTGCAGGGCATCCCAATGGACCTGTCGTTGTCTGTAATGCGCGCCGTGTCGCCCATCCATCTGGAATATCTACGGAATATGGGCGTGGCAGCCTCTATGTCAGTCTCGATCATCAAAGATGGAAAGCTTTGGGGTTTGTTCGCCTGCCACCATGAAGCGCCTCACCACGTCGATTTTGAGCGGCGCACTGCAATCGAGCTGTTCGCGCAGTTCTTCTCGTATGAGCTGGTTCAGAAAATCGACATATCATCGCGCGTTCAGAGCAGCGAAACGCGGCAGATGCATGACAATCTGATGATCCAACTCTCCGGTGGGACAAATCTTATCAATGGGTTTGAGATGATCGCGGACGAATTGCGTGGCCTCATCGCAAACGATGGTGTCGCGGTTTACTCAGATGGGCGCTATGCATCTGTTGGGGACGCACCTGACGAGGTGGAATTCAAGAAACTCGCACGATTCCTGAACACGGCTCCGACAGGTCAGGTCTTTGCGACGCACAGGCTTGCGGCGCTGTACCCGGAGGCTGCGGATTTCTCTGCTGATATTGCGGGTGTCCTTGCTGTTCCGATTTCTCGTACGCCACGGGACTATATCGTGTTTTTCCGGCGCGAGGTCGCCAAATCGGTTAAATGGGCGGGTGACCCGAACAAACCTGTCGAAGTCGGCCCGAACGGGACACGCCTGACACCTCGCAAAAGTTTCGATGCGTGGTCGGAAATGGTCAGGAACACGTCAACCCGCTGGACCGACAGTGAGGTTCAAATAGGCGAGTCGTTGCGGGTGTCGCTGATCGAGATCGTGCTGAAACTGACTGATAACGCGAATGAAACCCGCCAGAAAGCCGCTGACAAGCAAGAACTTTTGATCGCCGAGCTTAACCACCGTGTCCGCAATATTCTCAATCTGATCCAAGGCTTGGTCTCTCAAAGCCGGGCTGGCGCGCAAGACGTCGCAACTTACACCAAAGTGCTGGACGGACGCGTGCAGGCGTTGGCGCGCGCGCATGATCAACTCACACGGCAGGAGTGGTCACCCAGTTCATTAAGACAGCTGATTGAGGTCGAAGTGAACGCCTTTCTGACGAATGCGAAGGATCGCGTGTCGATCACAGGGGACGCGCCCATGCTCAGGCCTGATGCGTTCTCAACGATGGCATTAGTGATCCACGAAATGGTGACAAACGCCGCTAAATACGGCGCGCTGACGGACCGTTCTGGAAGAATTTCAATTGATCTTCGTATTCAGGATGACGGGGCGTTGCAGATCGAATGGCGCGAAATTGGTGGCCCACCGGTAAAGGCGCCATCCCGTCAGGGATTTGGAACGACAATCATTGAAAAAACGATACCTTACGAACTCAAGGGTACGGTCAAAACGCGTTATCTTATGACCGGATTTGAAGCAGACATCATGATCCCATCTACTGCCATTTCTGATATCCAAGAGATTGTTGCAGACGACAGCCTGAGTATCGTGGACAACAAAGAAAGCCGATCATTAAACCTGAGCGGCGACGTCCTGGTGGTTGAGGACAATATGGTGATCGCGCTGGATGCCTCCGATATTCTTAAAGACAATGGAGCGGACAATGTTCACATGTCCAGCTCTGTCGCCGATGCGCTGGCTGTTCTTAAGGCTAACACAATCACCTTCGCGCTTCTTGATGTAAATTTGGGTGACCAGACGTCCCTTCCTGTCGCGCAGGTTTTGGCGGACCGCAACATCCCTTTTGTGCTCGCGACTGGCTATGGTGACACCGAAAGTATAACGGCCAGCTATCCACCTGCGATCATCGCTAAAAAACCTTTCACTGCCGAAAGTCTTGTCAAAGCGATGAGTTCCGCTTTCTCAAGTCCAGATGATTAGAACCAGCTTCCGCCGACTACCTTGAATCGAATTTTCCGAAAGGTTGGTGGGTAGCTTGCTCTGAACAGATCAACGCGGATCATCAAACTCGGAAAGCGGCCACTCGTGCCGTCGCAGCGAAAGAGCACTAAGTCCCGCAGACTGTGAGTTGGGTATTTCTTGAATTTGCACTTGCAGCGAATGGCAGCAAAGCGGGCTGCAAACGCAGCATCTGAGTGGGTTGGCGAATGTCTCTTATGGGCCGATATTGTTGAAAAACTCCGATTTTAGTGAAAACGGGTCAAAAACTTGCTCATAGAAGGCTTATTTGAAAATTCGTCGAGGGGGTCGGCCCAAGACCAGCGCTGGCAATGTCCGAGGCTCTCAGACGCCCTACCGGGCATTTGGCTTCAACCTTGCTGATGCAACGGATTCTGGCACAAAAATTCTACTGTCAGATTTTCGAGTTTTTCAACACAATCGGCCGTTCTTGTCGGCGAGTTGGCGCGCGGTTCGGTTCGATGCTGCGGCGCCTCAGTGGTCAGCAGCGGGCCTCAGCATCGGCTAGCAAGTCAGCCCATTCCTTTGCCCCAGGGGTGACCAGAGCATCCATGTTTCCCAGCTGGGCATTGGCGAGGTCCCGGAAAAAGCTGACCTGATCCTGTAGTTCGGCGACGGCGTTTGATGCGCCAACAGTCTTCGCCAAGCACAGTGCATCAGCAAACACGGGTATGATCACTTGCCGTTGATAGGCCGCGATCTCTTCATCCGGCGGCAGGTCATTGGGATCAATGGTTTCGCGCCCGGCCAACTGTGCTTTGATCTGTGCTGGCACCTGCCAGAGTTGCGCGAGGTGTCCCAGAAGCTGGAACAGGCGCGTGGCGGCTTTGGGGTGGGATTGGCCGGGGCGGGCCGTGCTCTCATCCGCTTTTTCGATCAAGATCATGACGGCGGAGATACAGGCGGCACGGCTGCGTAACCCCATCCAATTGTCAGCGCTGTAGGCTTCGAGAACAAGCTCAATGGCCTCATGATCGGCTTCCATCTCCTGACGTTTCAACAGATGCGATGTAGGAGCGGCTTTGACATTTTCGGGATCAAAAGCGGGCACGGCACTGGTGATCAGGCCGAGGGTTTGTGGTGACGCCGCTTCGATCCTCGGGCCAGATTGGGTGTCTTCGAAATGCCCCAGACCGAAGTGCTCAAGTTCATGGAACAACAGCCAGATCAGCGAGACCTGAGTCAAAGCTTGCGGATCGACAGCTGCTGGCTGGCCATCACATTGCAGGATGTCGGTGTTCTGTAGCGCCTGCTGCCAAAGCTGGTCCAACGCACTGACCGTGCCCGTGCTTGCCTGTAGATGTACGTTGCCTGCCTCCACATGGGCAAAGGCGCAGAACTCCGGGTGATCCATGACGCTCAGGACGACCTGTCCCGGAAACGGGGCGTCCATTACCTCTTCATAGTGGCGCAGCGCTGAGGAAAGCGCATCGCGCAATCGGGTTTCTTCAGGTGTTGCCATGCTATCGCGCGATTCCTTGTCACCGGTGACATGCGGTCAATTGTGATCAGAATGTGCCTGTCTTGGCAATCGGGGCGACGCGCCCTTTGGGATCATTAAGAGATGTTTCTGTCGGAGGGCCAGCCCTCCCCGTGCAACAGCAAAGATCGGCGTCTCAGAGGGTGTCCCCAACCTTCCTCTGCCTGCGGCGTCGTGCAGGCCGGGCGATCCCCCTCCCTCAGGTCCTTGACTTTCCTATTGCACGGGCCCCCTCCCGCCCTCAGCCGGGAGGCAGGGTTTGAAGGAGAGGCGCAGATGCCTCACCTCCAAAAACCCCGCCACCATTTTTGTCGCTGGATGGGGATGTGGAGGTCCCACTCAAAAGACGAAAGGACCCGGCCCATGCCATGCACATTTTACGCCCAACCCTATGATATCACCGCCACTGGTTTCTATTTCGAGACCGCAGAAGATTTTACGATCAAAGCCGCCGTCTTGCGCAACGAGGCTGGGCAACCGGTCGAGGAATTCGAATTGCAGTTCATTGATGGTGACGCCATCGACGCCGCATTGGCGGATGCCCTGGGTTTGTATCAGAACACCATCGCCTTGGTGATCGCGGCGCTTGAAGGCTGGGACACCGATCAGAAGACCCGCGCCATTCTCGCCATCGGGGAATGTAGCTGCGCCTTTGATCTGGGCACAGATCGCCCGGATGACTTGGATGTGGATGTCTATTATCTGGACAGCTTGCGCGATCTGGCTATTGAGTTTGTGGCCGAGGGGATCATGGGCGAGATACCGGACACACTGGAGCGGTATTTTGACTATGATGCGTTGGCCCGTGATCTGGGCGTGGATTACAGCGAAACAATCGTGGCCGGGCAGCGTCTGATCTATCGCTGTGCGTAGATCAGCGTCTCCGTTGCGGCACGAACCGGGCTGCAATAGCGCCTTTCTAGACGCGTTGTCCGCTCACGATCCGTCTGGGGGCCATTTGCGAGAGGTGTGCAGGATGCGCAGCACCACAAGATCAGTGGCACTGACAATCTCATAGATCGCACAGTAACTGAGACCAGGAATGGGCAGCTCTCGTGTGCCATCGACGCTGCCGTCACGGCCCATCAACGGGAAAGTCTCAAGATGGCGGATGGATTGCAGAATACGGGTCACGGTCTGATCCGCCGCCGCGCGATTGTCCTGTGCAATGTAATCAAGAATACTGTCCAGATCGGTCAGCGCCTGCGGCAGGAACTCAATGTTCAAGACCGAATTGTGCCATCACCGTCTGCAGCGGGATCGTCTGGTCAGAGTTCTGCCGGTATGTCTCTTGCGCCTTACGAATCTGCGCTTCACGCCACGCGACGTAATCCGGATCAGTGGACTCCACGTCGGCGGTCACATTGTCTTCTTTTACTTGTTCATTCTGCTCTGTTTCAGCCATTCCTGCCTCCTAACGCCAGTATATCATAGCTGAAATCGCCCTGTCATCTTTTGCGCGTTGGTCATCCACAGGCGGTGGTGACCAGTCATTTGCGGGCGTTCTTCAATTCTTTCGATCTGGCGCAGGTCCCGCATCCGGCCTCAATTCATGGGTTTCCCCGCCGCATCGTCCTGATCAATGGCCTGCCCGCACCAGGGTGCTGACGCACCCCCGTGTGGGCCATGATCCGCCCGATCTGAGCGGCGGAGGTTTTGCACCCATGAGGCCGGACGCTGGTGTCCTGGCCAGACAAACAAAGGAGTAAGACCATGACAAATGACACAAACACAAACCGCCCAACTCACATCATCTATCAGGTGACCGGCGAAGGCGAGACATCCTACTGGCACCGCGTTGGAGCCGCCTGGGCCAACAAGGACGGCAAAGGCCTCAGCCTCAAATTCGACGCGATACCCCTGCACGGGCGCATCATGATCCGCGAAATCGGCGATGAGGCGAAGGATGCGGGCCACAGCCAAGAGATAGAACCAGCGTTATAGAGCTTCGGTAAATCAAAGAGGCCGCAAGCGCGGCCTCTTCTGCCCGACCATCTGCGCGAGGCACAGCGCCTTGCGATCTAATCGTCCAGTGACAAACTAAGGTGAAATTCGGGATGGAAACCAACTAGAAGATTGCGGCAGTGCGGGACAGAGCTGCCTTGTGCACGTGCGGCTTTAGCTGGCGCAGCGTATGATTTTCTGTATTGCGGCAGATTTCACCGAACCGGTCGTTCTAGGCAAGGAGCTTCGACGCCACTCAAGGCACCTGACCTTGCGCCAGATTCGATGCTTCAGATGTAAACAAAAGTGCCGCTCGCGAGCTAACTGAGAGTATTGACTGTTGTCAGAGTCCCGCTTCTGGTTGATGCAGAGATATCGCGTCACTCGTCGCCAAGACTCTCTGGAAGCACTTTCGATAAGACGCCGATCAAAAAGGCCGTGCTAATCCCAAATGTCAGTAGACCGGTGATCGCACAGAACGTTGCGACGATGCGCGCGCCTTCTCCCAAGACGATATCTCCATAGCCAAGTGTGGTGTAGGTAACAGTTGCGAAGTAGAAACTGGTTGGCAAATCTGGCAGGTCTGAGATCAGAATAAAGACCACTGCCCATGTCCAGATTTGAACCGTGTGTGCAGCGACGAGCACACCGATCGTCAGCATTAGGAAGAGGATGATCCGGCGCAGTGGGCGTCTGTCATTCGGGACGATACCAGCAAAGACCTTGAAGACAGGCACGCTCAATGCGACGGCCAAGACGTGGATGATTGCGCTTGTGGCCAGCAGGCCGGAACCCAAGAGGATTTGTTGAAAGCTACTCAATCTCGTACTTTCGGGTTTTCGAATTTTTTTGAGATGCTACACTAAGTTAAGTCGTTTGGGGAGCAGTTTTCATGAAATGGTATTGCAACATTGCGATCGCGGCGGTTGTCAGCGTCGTGTCCTCCACATTGAGTAGTGCGCAAGAGCAGACGATCCGACCTGCAAAAGTGGCTGAGATCACGGCGACAGATGCCACAATTTCCAGACGATATCCTGCGCTAGTGCTTCCGTCACGCGAGATCGAACTGTCGTTCAAAGTGTCCGGACAGGTGATCGACCTTCCAATCCGCGCCGCGAGCAATGTGGAGGCGGGGGATGTCATCGCTCAGATCGACAAACGCGACTACGAAAACCAGCTTTCTGCCTTGCAAAGTCAGCGCGATCAGGCCGTTGCACAGCTTGACGCCCTAAGGGCCGGTGCGCGTGAAGAAGAGATCGTTGCGTTGGAAGCAGCCGTCGAATCCGCGCAGGCGCAGGTCGACCAGACACGGGAGGCCTTAGCCCGTGTTGAAGAGCTTTTGAGCCGGGGGGTGTCAACCCTCGCGCAAGTTGAAGGCGCGCAGGCAGAGTTTCGGGTGGCCGAAGCCAATTTGCGCGCTCAGCAAGAGCAATTGCGCATTGGCCAGGTAGGCGGACGCCCTGAGGAGATTGCCGCCTCTGAGGCAGCCATTCGCGGGATAGATGCGCAGATTAAGGTGGCGCAAGATGCACTGGCGGACACCACCCTAATTGCGCCTTTTGACGGGATCATCGCGCGCCGGGATATAGAGAACTTTTCGAACGTTCAGGCCGGTCAGAGCATCGTTCTCTTGCAAGGCCTCGGTGTCGTGCATCTGGCCTTTGACATTCCAGGCCCGGACGTCACTGAACTCACGCGAAACGGTCCCGATCAAGTTTCTAATACAGCCTTTTTTGATGCGCTTCCCGGCCAAGAATTTTCAACGGAACTCGTCGAGTTTTCTGTCCAGGCCGACAGCGCCACCCAAACCTATCGCGGGCGCGTGGCGGTTGAAGTGCCCGAAGGGGCGGTGATCCTGCCTGGAATGGTTGCCAACGTGGTCGCGTCAACTGAAGGGGCGGGCATGCAGGTGATTGCGCCACTCTCGGCCATCGCCTCCAAGCCTGATGGCGAACCGTTTGTATGGTTGGTCGATGATAAGGGCGTCGTTTTGGAGCGCGCAGTCGAGTTAGGGGAAGCCAATGGCGCAAGTATCGTCATCACAAACGGCTTGTCCGAGGGAGACGTGGTGGTTGCGGCGGGGGTCAGCGAAATACAGAGTGGCATGACAATCCGCCCGATCCGCGAAGTCGGGAATTGAGCTGATGGATCTCGCCCGTTTCGCGCTGAAAAAGCGGCTGATCTCTTACGTCGTCACTCTGCTCATTCTCTACGCAGGGTATTTCGCTTACACTGTTCTGCCCCGCTTTGAAGACCCCGAATTCGTTATTCGTCAAGCGCAGGTCATTACCCCATATCCGGGCGCATCCGCTGAAGAAGTGTCCGAAGAAGTTACCGAAGTCGTTGAAAATGCGCTGCAACAACTTCAAGGCGTGGACGAAGTGCGGTCGGTTTCGTCGCCTGGTCTCAGCACGGTGACGGTGGAATTCACGATCGCCTCGACGCCGGATTATCCGGAATTGAACCAAAAGTTCTCGCAAATGCGCTCCAAGATACTGGATGCGCAGTCTCAGTTGCCTCCAAATGCACTGCCCAGCCAAGTCTACGACGATTTCGGTGATGTGTATGCGCAATACTACGCGATTGTCGGCGAAGGTTTCACGATCTCAGACCTGTATGAATACGCCAAGGACCTTCAGCGCGAACTTGTCACCGTAGATGGTGTGTCCAAGGTGGTTCTGAACGGGGTACAAGAAGAGGTTATCTATGTTGAGTACTCTCCCGCTCGCTTGACCGAACTGGGTCTCGCGCCGTCGCAAATTCAGCAACTTCTGGAAGGACAAAACCTCGTGACCCCCGCGGGATCGATCCAGGCGGGATCGGCGCGACTACTGGTGCGCCCCGAAAGCGCGGTCGGATCTATCAAGGCCATTGAGGCGCTTTTGATTACTAATCCGCAAACGGGCACCTCCTTTCGCTTGGGCGACATCGCGACAGTGGACCGAGGATTAAAGGAACCCGCGACGTCGTTGCTCTACCGGAATGGCCGGCCCGCGATTGGACTTGGCGTGTCGAACACGCAGGGCGGCAATGTCGTGACCATGGCGCAGGCTGTGAACGAACGTATCGCCGCGCTTGAAGGCGACCGGCCCATCGGCATCCAAATCCTGCCCATTTCGGATCAAGGGGCGAGCGTCAAAGCGTCCGTCGACAACTTCGTCGTCAACGTGGCTCTGGCTCTTGCGATTGTTGTCGGCACTTTGCTGGTCTTCATGGGGCTGCGCTCTGGCGTGCTGATGGGGGGCATCTTGCTTGTCACCGTCGCGGGCACGCTTTTTGGCATGTATCTTTATGGCCTCGACATGCAGCGCATTTCTCTTGGTGCGCTGATTATCGCGCTCGGTATGCTGGTCGATAACGCCATCGTTGTTGTCGAAGGAACACTCGTGCGGGTGCAGCGCGGAGAGGATGCCTCAGAGGCCTCGCGCGCCGTCGTGAAGCAGACGATGTGGCCGCTTCTTGGCGGCACGGTCGTGGGCATTCTGGCGTTTTCACCGATCGGGTTTTCCCCGGACAATACCGGCGAATATGCAGGCAGCCTGTTCTGGACCATTGCCATCGCACTTTCGTTTTCGTGGCTCGTTGCAATCTGGCTGACGCCTTATTATTGCACTTTGCTGCTCAAGGCGGGCAAAGAAGGCACTGAGAAACAGGAAAACGCTATCCTGAGTGGCTATCGCCGTTTGCTCGCCCTTGCTATCCGCGTGCGCTGGATCACGGTGGGACTTGTGGTGGCCCTCTTTGCCTCTGCTATCGTAATGTTCAGCGCGGTGCCTGCCGGTTTCTTCCCGTCCTCGACGCGCGCGCAGTTCGTGATCGACTACTTCCTGCCGCAGGGCACGGACATCTCCCGCACCGAAAGCGATATCTTGAAGATCGCCGAGTTCGCACGCGGCCTGGATGGGGTTACCGGGACCAACACCATCGTTGGCGGCGGACATTTGCGCTTTATGCTGATCTACGAATCCGAGAACAGTAATGCAGCCTATGGTCAGGTTCTTGTCGACGTGGAAGACTTCTCGATCATCGATGATTTGCGCACGAATTTGCAGACCCACATTGACGAGACCTACCCTGAATCAAACGCCAAGGTCTGGAAGTTCGTTCTTGGCCCCGGCGGCGGATCGAAGATCGAAGCGCGGTTCTTCGGTCCGGACGCAGCGGTGCTGCGCGATCTGGCCGCGCAAGCCAAAGCCATCATGGCGCAAGCCGGTGCGGTCGCGGTCAAAGACGATTGGCGCGAGCAGATACCAGTGGTTCGACCCGTGATCGACATCGACGATGCGCGCAGGGTCGGGCTGACCCAGGGCGAGATTTCTAATGCGATTTACAGCCATCTGACTGGAACGACCTTGGGCGTCTACCGGGAGGACGACGAGTTGCGCAACGTGGTCATGCGCCCGGTCGAAACGGCGCGCAACGATATTGCTGAGATGCGCAACATTCAGGTCTTCAGCGCAGCAACCGGCAGCTACATCCCCATCAGCCAGGTCGTTGAACGCTTCGACATTGTGTTTGAGGCCGGAAACCTGCGGCGCATCGATCGGGAATTGGCTATCACCGCGCAATCCGACAATGCGCCCGGCGTTCTGTCCGGAGATCTCTTTGAGGCGGTGAAAGGCCCAATTGAAGCCATCGACCTTCCGCCAGGGTATAGCATGGAATGGAAAGGCGAATTCGGGAATAGCGCCGAGGCGAATGCGGGCCTTGCGTCAACCATGCCGATTGGCTTCGGGGCCATGTTCCTTGTCGTTCTGTTCCTCTTCAACGCGTGGCGCCAAACCATCATCATCTGGCTGGTCGTACCCTTTGCGCTGATCGGCGTGATCTACGGCCTTGCCGGCACTCAGACACCGCTGGAATTTATGGCAATTCTAGGCGTTTTGTCGCTGACCGGTATGCTGACTAAGAACGCAATCGTCCTGATCGACGAGATGGACAGTCAGATAGAGGGCGGCAAAGCGCGCATGTCCGCCGTGGTCGATGCGGCTGTCAGCCGCGTGCGACCCGTCTCTCTAGGCGTGTTGACAACAGTCCTCGGCGTCGTACCGCTGCTTTGGGACCCATTCTTCAAATCCCTCGCCGTTGTCATCATCTGCGGCCTCAGCTTTGCGACAATCCTGACATTGATCATCGTCCCGACGCTCTACGCGATCTTCTTCAACGTGAAGCAAGGCGAAGTCGATGCGTCTGCCTGACCTTACCTTCACGAAGCGTGCAGGTAGTACATGACAGTGATCGTCGTCCCTGCATTCATCTCGGTGACGCTTGGTTTTGTGGTCTTCTTTCTGGGCGCGTTTCTAACACGCAAAGTGTCTTTTTTAGGCGACTACAACATCCCTGAGCCGGTGTCCGGAGGCCTCGTGGTTGCCCTTCTGACCTGGTCGTTCTTCGCGTTGACAGGCACACAGATCGCCTTTGATCTGGAAGTGCGCGACTACCTTCTTGTAGTGTTTTTTGCGACTATTGGCTTGAACGCACAAATTGCAGACCTGTTTCGCGGGGGGCGTTTGCTGGTCCTGCTTCTGGCGCTGACATTGGGCTTCATGGTCCTGCAGAACGTGGTCGGTTTGGCCGTGACTTTCTTTGGGCTGCCCTCCGCAACGTCTGTTCTGGTGGGCTCCGCTTCACTGATCGGTGGACATGGGACCGCCATTGCATGGGGTCCCCAGATTGAGGCGCTGAGCGGCTTCGATGCCGCGCCAGAAATGGGTGTAGCCGCAGCCACACTTGGGCTCATCTTGGCTGCTGTTCTGGGCGGACCGATTGCAAAGCGATTGATAGACCGCAACGGATTACAAAGCGATCAGGACGAGGCACCCATCGTCGGTCTTGAGTTCGATGACGAAGAAAACCCCGAAGACCTGATCAACCACGTCAGCCTGATGCGCGGGATGCTGGCCGTACACGTTGCGATGCTCATCGGGTATTTTCTGCACCTCGCCATTCTCGAAGTGGGTGTGAAGCTACCTCTTTTTGTACCCTGCCTGTTGGTGGGCATCGCAATGTCAAACACGATCCCATACCTGTTGCCGCGGATCACTTGGCCTGCCCGCACCAAGTCCCTCGCGGTGATATCTGATTATTGCCTTTCAGTCTTCCTGGCGATGTCTCTGATGAGTTTGCAGCTGTGGACATTGACCGATTTGGGCGGGCCAATCCTGATTGTTCTGGGTCTTCAGGCGGTGATGACGGTTGCCTTCATCATGCTCGTTTTCTTCCGCCTGATGGGCCGGAGTTATCAGGGCGCAGTCCTGAGTGCCGGGTTTGCGGGCTTCACTCTCGGCGCAACACCCACCGCGATTGCAAACATGTCCTCTGTGACCAAACGCTACGGTCCGGCTCCCCTGGCTTTCATCGTCTTGCCGCTGGTGTCCGCCTTTTTTGTAGACCTTGCGAATGCGGTAATCATCCAGTTCTTTGTCGGTCTTTAGGCTTCGCATCACCAAAATACTGCTTCTCGGTGAGCGCCAGCGTTCTCCAATGCAACAAAAATGTTGGTTTCGGAGGATTTCGCCGGTTGCGGTTCGGCGAAAGGCATTGCCGCTCGCCAAAATTGTTCAAATGTCGATGCGCTCAGCAATGCTGAGTGCGTCTTCAAACTCGACGCCAAGATACCGCACAGTGCTATCGACTTTCTTGTGGTCGAGCAGAAGTTGTACGGCGCGACCATTGCCAGTCTTTCGGTAAATCTCTGTAGCTTTGGTTCGGCGTAGAGAATGAGTGCCGTAGTCGCAAGTGACATCAAGGACTGCTCTTTTGGGCCACGCCGCAGTGCTGTGAATCGCGCTTGCGCTGCGATCCTTCGGCCATCTTCCGATCTTGGGAGTGATCGCAAGATGTGTGTGGTAGTACCACACCACTTGAGAAGGGGGCTGCTGCGCTCCCCCGTTCTATCCCCCTCAGCCAATGACGAGGCCCAGGCATTGAGCCTGTTCATCGCCATGCAAACATATCTGTGTTTGATCCCTCGTCGGGGAGATGTCATCTCTCCCCAACACCCCATAGATCAACCGTCCGCCGGTTGAATGCCGCCATCTTGTCAAAGATGGATCATGACCAAAGGGCCTATCGCCGCCCCTTGGAACTCGCTCGCTGGGTTTGGAGATTTCCCTCTCCACCTGCACCAAACCATGCACAACCGACATGCACGATTGATCCGCAATCAGGGGAACGTTCTGGCTCCCCCGATACCCCCACGACCAGCGGTTCAGTCCGCTGGACGCCTGCTTAGGGCTGTCGCCCCCGGCGCAGTCCAAGGGGTGGTTCCTCGCCATGCTCGCTTCACATGCGTTGCAGCTGCGCGTGGCTCTGGTCCCGTTGTTCCAACGCCCTTGTCCTTTGCACCCCCAACTTCTCGGCGAAGGCCAGACCGGTTGCAGGAGCAACCAGTCAGTCAGAAAGTCAAAGCGCGAAGATGCCGCGAATAATGAACGAGAAGCCGTACACGATAATGCCGGTGAGAACGACGGTCAGAATGACCCGAGTGAGCAAGTGGACAATGTAATCCCAGAAGCCGTCAACCTCGACAATACCGGCCTTGTTGGTTCGCCTCACTTCAAAAAAATAGTGGCAGGTAAACGCCAGAGCTACGCCAGCAGCGATGATGATAGCACCTGTCAGAAACATTTGTTCCTCCTGATTGAGATCGCAGGCCGTGAACAAAGGTCAAAAGGGTTCCCTTTTGTTAGGGATATCAGAAGTTCGGCAGTCGGTCACCAAAGCGCTGTTTTCCACAACTTTCTCGATGCTGCCGGGCGCACGAAAATGAGGCAGAGCGGTGTGTTCAAAAGGGAACCCTTTTGAACAGAGGAAAAACGCCATGATTTGCGATTGTTTGGGCAATGAATCGGTTCACACTGAGGATATGGGATCAGATCAGCCAAGGGGCCGTAAAATCGGATATGTTCGCGTTTCGGACGCTGATCAGTCTGAAGCGCTGCAGATCGACGCGCTCAAGGCGGCGGGATGCAGCAAGCTCTATACCGACCATGGTCTGTCTGGTGCAAAAACGCATCGCCCTGGCTTGCGGGCCATGTTGGACGACTTGACCGAAGGTGACACGCTGACGGTCTGGAAGCTGGATAGACTGGGGCGCTCAACCATTCATTTGCTGCAAATTCTGGAAGACCTGCGAGAGCGCGGCATCCACTTTCATGCAATCACCCAGGGGATCGACACATCAACTGCCGTAGGGCGGATGATTTTTGGTCAACTCGCCGTCTTCGCGGAGTATGAGCGCAGCCTGATCAGCGAACGCACCAAGGCGGGGATGGCGGCGGCCAAAGCAAGGGGCGTGCATGTCGGAAGGCCTCGATTGTCAAAAATGGCCGAAGCCGTTTTGGATGAACTCAGCCAGGTCGAAATGGTGTATTCAATCACGGACGAGGAGCTTGAGGACCCTTTAGAAAAAGGCTCGGGGAGTTTGCCACACGGTCCGACGAAGTCAATGAAGCACTAGATTTTGGGCGTCATTACAATGGGCGGTGCGGATTGATGAATAATGGCACATCCTCGCCAGCTCTGTGTCGCCGCGCTTCATCTTGTACAAGGGCCATCTCAATGTACCCCCTGAACGTTATATTGAATCCTTCATAAGAGTGGCGTTCTATATCCAGTTTCTTCGTCCATTCGCCCATATCTTTCCCGTTGCTTTCCAGCCAATCAAAGTGCTGCCAGAGCCTTCGAGACAGAGTTACCGTTTCGTCAACACCAAATGCATTCTTGACCAATCGTCCTATCTTTTGTTCGCTTTCAAGGAACTGTCCATTCATTATCGTCATACGAATATTATGTCATAAGTACTGACATAAATCCAGTAGATTATGGTTTGATCTTCTGCTTCGCTGCCTGATCGAAGGCTGGCTTTACTTCGGGCATTTCGAGGCCATTATGCTCCTTCATTACTTTCATCATCACTTGAGTTTCCAGAGGGTTTTCAGGTTTTTGTATCCATTCACCTTTGTCAAAATGAACCAAGATGTCTTCGTTCCCGATTTCACCCTTGGTGATTGTCATCCGTGTTATTCGCCCTTCGTCAATGCCTTTCTCATGCGGCTGATCTTCTAGCCAGAGAAGTACGTTGAGACCCTTGACCCGTTCTTCCAATCTGATGTCATTGCGGCTCAAATCCACCTCAACTTCACGATCAGGCAGCTCTTCATTGGTGACGGTGATGTTCACTTGGCGCGATCCTTTGATGGCGACAGTCCCTGTCGGCGTGAGACTTGACGCTCCGTACGACCGAGTGTTCTTAGGCTTATGGTTTTGACCAGTGCTGTCTTTGTTCGCTGGTTGGCGTTTGTCGTCATCTGACATTGTTGCCTCCTAAGTTGTTGGAATTGATCTGTCATCACGCGCATTGCGGCAAATCATTGTTCGGCGTAGAGATTGACACCCAGCGGTTCTAGCTTCGGGTTCTCAAACCATGGTTGCTTCGTGGCCATGATGGGATGCATGTTTTCGATGAACACGAGCTGTTTCTGAGCGTTCATGCGCATCAATTCATCCGGATAGGCGAGCTTTCTTTGGCCAGCCGAGGCTGTGTCCGTGGTGTTTTCAGAGCTGTTTGTGCTGAGACCGCCTTGCCCGGCATTCCTACCGAATGATCGGGCCAGAGCGGTTGAGACGTTCCACACCGTGGTTTCACCACACAGGCTAGAAAAGTACTCCGCCGTCTGTTTATCGGATGATCCGAAATAGTTGATCATGCCTGCATTGGCGACGAATGACTGCCAGCCTTTGTCGTAGATGCGTTCCAGTTGGTTGAAGTCCTGGACGATCCCCCAAAGTTGCATGCCAAAGCCAGCCATGAGGCCATAGGCTTGTTCAATCATCGTCAATCGCCCGAGTGCTGCAAATTCATCGAGGACGAACAGGATCGGTTTTTCAGGTTTTTCTGCGATGTTTCTGGCATTCATAGTGATGGCCTGCTGGACAAGCAGCCGCATCCACCGACCAAAGGCATTGAGACGATCCGATGGCAAGACCAGATAAACCGTCATTGATTTTGTCTTGAGATGTTCAAACTTGAAGTCTGAGCGTTCCGTGTTTTTTTGAATGCGCTTGCTATCAAGGAAATGCGTCTGAGCCTGTGTGGATGCCAGGACGTTCGAGAGCAATTCAGGGTCCTTTTGCAGGCAACGATGTCCAGTGCTTGCGATGATGTGGTGAGCGGAGTTTGCCATGTTTTGAAAGAGCTTGATTTGATCTTCGCTGCTTGACACGAGATGTTGGCGCACACGCTTAAGCGTCCGTCGACCTTCTTCCTCATCGGCGGTTGCAACATACATGATCAGCCCCTGAAGAAGCGCTTTCGCCTCTTCAATGAAGAATGCTTTGTCATTGTTACTCTCAACAACCAAAGCATCGGCCAGCAGCATGGCATTCTCGGCAATGTCGACATCTGTGATGTCCAGCCAGTCCAATGGATTGAACTTGGACGAGCTGACGCCCTCGACATTGGCAATGCCCCAAGGGTCAACAATATGGACAACGTGACCTGAGTCTTTGCGATGCTTGGCAGTGATCAGGGCGTTTTCGCCTTTGGGATCAATTACCAGCATTGACCCTTCGTACGTCAACAGATTGGGGATGATCTGTGTGGTGCCTTTGCCGGAACGTGTGGGAGCCACCGTCAACAGGTGTCGGTCACCCTTGTATGATATCTGTTGATGCTCCTTGCCGTCGAAGAAGTGGCCAAGGCGAATGCCATCATTGCCGTAGACGTTGTTTTCTTCGACATCTTTATGCGTTGCCCATCGGCTTGAACCAAACGTGGTTGGCGTGGATTTGCCAGCGGTCCAGAAGCCGATCCCGAAAAAGAAACCACCGAGGGCAAACAGGATTGCCGCACTCCATGCCAGGAACGGCCCACTGACAAGGGCAAGAATGAAGAGAAGAGCGGCGAAACTGTATCCCACATACCTGCGAAAGCCCTGTGCCATGGGGGAGATGATCCACCCCAGAGGCAAAGCCGCAAATCAACATCCCAAGCATAACCGAAAGGCGCTGCCCAACGGATGCAGCGGGGTCTGCTGGCTCTGCTTGTCCCCAAGATTGGGCATGGGTCAGCTCTGGCAAGAAAACCATGGATGCCAGCAATACCAAGCCCAAAACGGTCCATCGATCTGAATGCATATAGAAAATCCTCGTGAGGTTAGGGAGAAATGATTGGTCTTTGTCGCTGTGTGTGACGGACGCGGTCAGCATGCTTTTGACTGCCTCGCAATTGCATGGCATCGGCAATGGATTCGGCCAGCCTTTGCCGTTCGTCCTTTTGCTCAAGCCTGATGGCGTTGATCCTGGATTGAAGATGTCTGCGGTCCTTCATCTGCTCGACGATCAACCGATCTCGCTGTTTCTGATCCCGCTTGGCGCAGCGCATGGCTTCGCGCTCATTGCGTTTCATGAGCGCACGCCGAGTTCCGGTCATCCGGTCAAACAGGCCACGCAGCCCTCTGTTCAGGCGATCTGATCGCGCTTTGGTTTCTGTGGCCCAGCGTTTGTCTTGTCCGTCTTTCAGGCGTTGCCGTTCGGCGCGATGCGCTCTGGTCATGGCACGATGGTCATCGCGCAGCGGGTCGAGATCGCGATCATGACGGTCTTTGATTTGGTTGATATAACCTCGCATCTGATCCGTGACTTTGGAACGAATGATGGATTTGGCGTCATCAACAGATGGCAGGTTATCAGGCGAACCCAGCTTGGCTTTGACCTCCTTGGCTTTCAGGCCCGTCCATTTGGCGATGGCATAGACATTGCCATCGACATCCATGGCGACAAAGCCGCGCCGGTCGCCCTTGGCGAGGAAATACCCGCGCTCTTCCAAAGCATTCTTGAAGCCGATCTGGCTGTCACACCGTTCCCAGGCTTGCTGAAACGCCTGTTTGATTTCCCTGGGATCAAGGCCCTGGCGTTTGGCCTGTTGCCATTCTTCCAGAGTGAAATTCAGCGGGCTTTTATTGCCGTATGTCGCCAATCCATCCGGTAGCGCCCAGCCATGATCCAGAAACAAGTCACGCGACAGATCGCGTAGCTTGGTTTTGAAATGCGGCAGGTTGATTGCTTTGATCGCCTCCACATCAATGCGCGACCACACGACATGCGCGTGCCGACGGCCTTCTTTCTCATGGATGACAATGGCGCGGGGCTGACCGCTAAGACCCAGCTTTTCTTCAGCGCGGTTGGCGGCGTCCAGAAATTGATCTTCAGTCGCGATATGATCTTGCGGTGGATTAAGACTGAGTGAAAACATGTATTGCTGACAACGTGTGGCTTTAGAAATGGCGTGGGTTTCTAACAAAGCACCGTGTAAGTCATTGGATACGAATCCCCTCAACTCTAAGATGTAAATGTGATCGTTGTCACGCGCATTCATCAGGTGATCCGCCAAAGCCGATGCACCCGCGCGCTGAGAGCCCTTGAGGATCATGGCTTCATGCCCAAAGCCTGCATCAAAGTGACGCGCATCCACGCCACTTCGGCAATGGCGGCATTCAGGTCCGCTTCCAGCTCTTCATCAATGCTGAGCGTGCCTTGGTTCAGATGCTTGGCGATCTGGTTGAGGTTGCTGGCGGTGCGGGTTTGTCCAAGCCGAGCTAGCACTGCAGCCAGAAGCTGTTGCTCCGCAACAGGTGGTTTTTTCCTCTTCCGGTATGTGGGGGTCTCCGAGGAAAAAACCACAGACTTGATATACGACCCAAGCGGCATTGATCCGGCCTGGGCTTCCAGTTGCTGGCGTTCCTGTATCGTGAGGCGCAGTGAAAACGGGGCAAGACGGCTCATGGGCGTGGCCCTCGCAGCTCATCCGCATGGGGCTTGAGCACATCGTGCCATCGCTCCAACTCTTCAAACAGCTCGTCACATTGGTCCGGCGAGAGGAGCGGTTCGGCACTTGCAGAGGCGTGAAAATCAGGTGCAGATGAGTTCGAACATTCTCTGTTCGAGCGCGCCATTTCCCTCAATAAATCAATATCTTAGAAATCGAAACCTCGAAGCTTTGCTGCTTACGTGGTGCTTACGCGGCGATTTGTGTAGGCAAACAGGTCGTCGTGGTGTGCTGGAGTGATATCGCCAACCACGCCGGTCGGTTGTGCCGTAAATTCGAATCTCACGTGCCCCGCCACCTCCGAAACTGTCGGCTTCCGAGCGATCGAATAAGTTGGCGCGCGCTGTGACCGTCGAAAGTTCGACTACCACCACCCGGCCGGCCACGCGAGACGAAAATGCGAACTATTTGCTCGCTATCGCACTATGATCGAAGTTCAACGCTTGTCTCAAAGTTTCCGAGAGGTTTGCGCCGCATTGGATTGAGCTGCAGTGGCGCTGCGTGTGTCGGACTGCTGGCTACCAACCAGCGCTGTAACGGTAGACGGGGAGACCAGAAGCGTATCAGCTGTCCGCTGCAACCAACGGAGTCTTTTCTAGCTCCCCGTGACGCAGAAGCAGAGCGCTTCTTTTGACTTCCCATCACTTTTCCAGCCGTGACGCATTGATCGATCAGTTAGGCCCGCCGATATCAGCCTTAAACTTTGCTGGCGTAGTCCCGGCGATCCGCTTGAAAATCCTTGTAAAGTGGCTTTGATCTGAAAAGCCGGTTTTGAAGGCTATCGTTGCGAGCGAATCTTGCGATACAGTCAGCAGAGCCTTTGCAGTCTCTATTCGGATGTTCTGAACTAGTTGGTATGGGGTGAAGCCCGTTTCCGCCTTCACGGCTTTCGTGAATTCGTTCAGTGTCATGCCCATTGCCTCGGCCATACAGTTGGTATCGAAACCGCTTTCGATATTTCCTCGGATATATTCCTGCAATCGGGCGTGATTAAGTCTCTTTTTAGTCTGCGGACTTAGTTGTTGATTGGCCACGGAATGATCGAGCACATGCAATAGTCGACCCAGCAAGGCTTGAGTAAGGCCATCTAAGTAGATTTTGAGCGCGAAATCGTCGCTTACCGCCTCTCTCCACATTTCCTGCATCAGGTTGGTGCAGAGATGATCATACC
Source organism: Pseudaestuariivita rosea (assembly GCF_017592335.1). GTDB lineage: Bacteria > Pseudomonadota > Alphaproteobacteria > Rhodobacterales > Rhodobacteraceae > Parasulfitobacter > Parasulfitobacter rosea. Next base: position 33,032 of record NZ_JACNMP010000023.1, read on the forward strand.
AATATTTCCGAACCCCTGTGTTTAGTAGATCTAACGCGTCAAAATCGGCGTCGGCCGTGAACGATTTCACCGTATCAGATCGGATTGAACAGAGTAGCAACGTGTGGGGCTCAGCTATATCGAATTCGAGCCTTTCACCAAGCGGCGAAATTCCCAAGGCACCGATGCGACGAGCTTCGATTTCTCTCCACCGACCAAATGCCTTCCACCGAGCCGGCGTTTTGCCGCCCAGCGTCAGCCCAAGCACCAAATCGTCGGTCGCTGGGTCACTGTTCGCGTGTGCGTCCTGCTGCGCGAGAATCAATGTCGTTTCATGCGCGCCCACGCTTCGCTCAGCACGGAAGAAAGGCGCATAGGGCCCTTGGCGATAGAACTCGCTGTAATTTGGGTGATGCTCGCTCATCTCAAAACGTTCTACGTCAAATTTCGTTCAAGACCAAGCGCGGTACGACTTCCATCTACATTCGTGTGACGCATTGGGTTGTATGACAATGACTGAGTCGAACTGACTTGTTTGGAATAAAAGGGATGATCTCTTGTATAGGCGAATGCTGCAATTCATGGATTGGCTCTTCGAAGTGAATTTCTGTCGAGCGGTTCTTATAGCATTTTTAACGATATATCTGGGTTCATCCCCAGTAAAAGCACAGGAGAATTCGATGAGGTTCACTGTCCAAGGTGGTTATGCCTTCGGTGTCAGTCATGACATTACAGACTTCGATCAGTTGGCGGTGGCAAGAGCTGGTCAACTTACTGGAGCATGGCGGTTCGAGTTTGAGGACGAAGGGGGTCCAACGGGCAACGCTCATCTCGATGCGTCGACGCTCTTCAGGCTGACAAGGAACGGTCCCAGTCTGTCGGGTCTGATGCGCTTCCACATGCACGAGATCGATGGTTCGGAGCCTGGGTCTGGCTGGCTCTATCTTTCCTATGAAGGCGGAGAAATGACCTTTGAGGGGAGTAAGGCGACTTTTGTCGTCGAAGGCGAATTTTTCGGCGGTACAGGGCGATATGAGGGTGCCACGGGCTCGCTGCGCGTCACCTCCGTGAACGGCTTCGATACGGGCGGCGGCGAGTTGATCCTTCGGGACGAAAACTAGGGAAATCGAGAGATTACGGGAGATCGAGATGAAGAATTCAACAGCCGCATTCTGCCTTGGACTCGCTGTATTGGCAACGACAACCAATCCGGCGGCAGCGCAACAGGAAACGATGACCATGAACGAACACATCTTTGGCAATCTCGCTGAAGCACGGAAGATCATCGAAAACTGGAGGATCGATTACAACACACAAAGACCACACACATCGCTTGGCGGGCTGGCTCCGGCTGTCTACGCCAATCTCAACCCTACCACCCGGCCTGCCTCGCTTGAGCTCCGCAAGGGCTCCGCTCAGCAGGCCTTGACCACAACCCAATCAACAGAAAGAAACAGGAACGGATTCTACACCTAAACGGCCCGGATCAGGGGCTGGGTCACTCCGTGCTTGCCCGTGGTGTTTCTGTTTGGGCCTGTGGGGCTCCTTGCATTTCAAGTCATCCGCGCCGTCCGCAATAGAACCAACCAAGCGGCAATACCTGAGATATGACTTTGGCGACCTCCCGCGTCTGGCTCAGCTTTCGATTGCATTCCGGGGGCTGTGTTGTAGCATGGACGCGTATTCGTGTTGAAAGAATTTGCCGCCCATGAGCCTTCCATGATCTCTGACACACCCCACAAGCCTGGCACCTACCAAGATCCCTGGAATGAAGGCGAAGCGCCTGATGCGGCCGCGACGGCCGAGGGGCAGACTTCTCCTCTGATCATCGAGACGATCGAGGACGTCATCCCCCTGGATGACCAGTTCGGAATCTATCCACCCAAGACCGTCCCCGACGCGCTCTATGAGCCTTTATTCGGGCAAACAGACCCGGACACGCCCTGCCACACCTACGCCATTTTGGATGCCGCCAAGGTTACCAACCTGCCCGAACTGCTGGCTGCTTCCGAGCTGGAGCATCGCTGCCTATTTAAGGGCCAGGCCGAGGATGACCTGCGCGACGTCGCCCCCTGGATCGTCAAACTCGAAGAGGGCAACAGCTTCACCCGAAATCTCTTCACCCAAGACACCAAAAACCCCGCCCCATGGTACCTTTGGGACAAAAACCCAGGCATCTACATCAGATCAACCGCCAGCCTCAACGACCTGTGGAAACACTTCCGGAAGTTTACACGTATTCAAGATGAAACAGGCAAGTGGTTCTACTTTAGATTTTGGGAGGGTGTTACTCTGGACGGCTTATTGCTGATTCATAAGCAAGAAACTGATTTCATCTTAAGAATTCTTGCGAAACATATAATCATTTTCAAGTCGGCAATTCGCTTCTCTGACCATACCTTTATTACGTTGCAAAAAGATGGTGACTAATATGGAATTGGTCTTATCAAATAACATTAAATCTAGCTTACGATTTGCTTCAAACTATCAGTTACATAAGAAATATCTGCTTGATCTGGACAAAACGCGTTTCATTGGTCTGGGCCAAAAGAATACCCAAACCTTTGTTCGCCATGCCATGCTTGTATCTGATCAACTCAAATTCCATTATGTTGAAGAAACTCAATATATTATCTTCCTGATGTATTTCCTTGGATCGTACTTTTACATAGACCCTCGATATACCCGCATCGCTAATATTTTGAAGAAAGAACCCCAAGGCAACGATCAACGTATTTTAGATTGCCATGAGGTATTTTCCGATTTTGCAAAGACATATCTGGGCAATGATTTGTCTATTTATCGACAAGCACTGGAAAAGTTCTCAGATTTAATGTCTACACACGCAGAGCAAGAAAATCGGACGCAAACTTGCTTCGAAGCGTTTTTCAAATGTTATGATTTGTCTTCTGAAACACAGGATGAATTTCCGACTTTTGAAATGTTAGATCATGCAAAATCAGCTGCAAAAGTACTTGGGATCGAAACTGAAAACGGTATAGCAATCTGTTTAGCACTATCGTTTTGGATGGGGACTGGCTTTTATGATGATCCACTTTATCCATGGGTTCAGGACAAAGCGAACCAGATTGAAGATTCATCAAGTCAGCGTGAAATAATTCTATTGGAATACGCGCAAAAGCGTATGAAAAGACAGATCACAGCACTGAAAGGATTAAACGATGTATAAACGAACACTTGGGCTGACATAAAAAGCGGGATAGGTCTAACCAGTCTATTAACGCAAATGATAAAGTTGTTATTCGATTATAAGAACATTTTGAACCGGCATAAGTCTTGGGAGTGCCGCAATGTATCCAAATCGCGGATCATCCGATTTTGTACATGTACGCAAACGCTGGAACATTTGCGGTGTGTTGAAACGGAAGAATGACATATCAGCCGTAAACGTTTTCTCTTCGCTGCTATCGGGTATTTGGCGCGACAGAAGTGCCGTGACCTGAGTACGCCAAATCGTTTGAAATTGATCAGTGCGCGCCAATCCAAGCGTCACGAGACGCGGTGCATTATTTCTGAACTCGACCTCGCCTTCTGACAGGATTTCGGCAATTGGCGACGGCGCCTGTGCGCGATAGTCGATGCTGAATTCGCTTTCGACGTATTGATAAGCCTCGGGCTTACAAACAGCGCTCTGGGTGGGCATATCGCAGGCCGTCAGAGCTGTGGCGCATATAACGAAAAGTCCGATGAATCTCTGCATATCTCAGTCTCCGGCGCGCAGCAGGTCTTCGACAATTTCGCCAATACTTTGTGGATTTACAAAGCCGGGTGCATTCATACGAGAGTCTGTTTGATACGCCCTTAAAAGATCTTTGTACCCCGTCGGGCGTTCAAAATCAAAAGCATACAAATAAGCAACAAACACGTTCATATCAGTCACGCTGTCGAGACCACGGCGAAAGCCGTCGTAGTCGAACTCCCCAAACACAGCATTGTGCAACATCATCTGAAAAGATGGGTTGTTCTCATGTCGGATATTTCCCCATTCGAGAGTAATGTCTATGCGCGGGCCAAAATAGTCACGCATATCGATTCTCAGGCCTGTCAGTGCACCGATGACCCAAGCAGCTCGTTCCCCTGAAAGCGCCATATATTCTGGTACGCGATCAGCGATCCGCGCCTTGTCCACTGGCGTCAATGCCTTAAGGTGCTCGAAAAACACGCTTAGATGTGTACTTAGCACTCTTGAGGACACAGTCGGCGCAAGGCGTTCGGCGATATAGTGATTTGCAGCAATCAAGCATTGTGTGCTTTCTTCATTCCGTTGTTGCGTCAGGTTACGCAATTCGAGGTAAACGGCATTTTCGTCGTTGTAATTCGTTTTCGAAATGCGATCTGCCAACTCAGTCGAGCACAGCGCGACCAAATCATCTGAACTGGTCATAAACAAGCTCCTAGTTGCGTCTGCATTTTTCCCATTGCCCCAGACGCAAAAACTCCATGCCGGAGCGCTTTCGAGGATAGCACATCAGATTGTTTGGATCGAGTGCCATAACATTAAAGTCGCCGGTCGGACCTGCAAGAGCATTCCCACGAATGCGTCCTTCTGTATTTGTGGCGGCTCGATTAGGAACAGGCTGGCCCAAAGAAGCGATCAAGTGCGACGGCAACCCATGCGTTGGTCTTTGTCCTGGCAAGGTGAAGGGATGACCCAGGCCAAGCATATGACCTACCTCATGCGCGAAAGTTGTTGTTCTGTTGCTTACACTCCAGCCCACGCGCATCCCAACAGTCGGAACGACCCCTGCAAAAGATGTCGCAGCATTCCCGTTTGCTCCAACCGTAACTTCACGCGCACTGCGCGGCTTATGGAAAATATAACCGTTTCTTGACCTTGTTCGCGAGCTGGCGGGGATAACTGCATTTAAATAATTTACGAGCACAGCGTGGCTCGACAGGTGCATATCCGGTGCACGCGTTGGACGACGGTTTGAATCAACCATTGTCACAGTCGTTGCATCGATCCGCGCCTGAGCTTCGATTGCCAGCGCGCTGGCGGGCAATATCAACTGGGACCATGTCACATTGAAACTGATCAGGACTTGACGAAAGACCTTGTTTAGGAACGTTTCCATCGCTCCTTGATCAATCGGTTGTGTTGGCGAAGACGATCCGGGGTATGTCGCGAGATAGCAGTCTAAATCCAGCGTGACCCAAGGTTTGCACCAAATATGGAACCACCCAATGTCTTGACCATTGCATCGTGCGATCAATGTCGCTTCACCATCGTTAACGCCACGTATTAGGAAAGCCGCTCGTCGGCTGGAAACACTTGTTGTCACCGCTGTAGCGACGCGTGAACTGTCGACACGAAACGTACAATTCTCCAGGCAGGCTGCATTGTTTTTGTCCAAATGGATCTCGACTTCCGCCAATTCTCCGACCGGAACTGAAATCCAACTTGCACCGTCGCGTGTTTCCCTGTTGCCCGGATGTGTACCGACCGGTGCGTTGTCCCAGTACCCCTGAGCACCTGTTGGTGGATAAGACGCGGCGTTAGCTCCCGGCATCAAGTTCGTGCGATCGTCAAATGCGTAATAGGCGGGTATCACGCCAGCTGATGTGTTCAACGTCTCGTTTCTCGAGCCTTCAAATCGTGCATAAACCGGACAACAAGTTGCAAGCCCACTTCCAACAGTGTTGGGTGGTGCCGGGGGTGTTGTCGGAGAAACAGAAGGGTTATACATGAATATTGTGGTCTAATTAAATTTTTCACATAGCTTGAAAAACATCAATTAAATATGAAAATTAAATAAAACTCATGCTATGTCAACCCTCCTGGTATGGACTTCAAGTGATATTGACTAACACTAAAAGTGAAAAAAACTGTGTGCGAAAAACAGCAAAGTAGCAGACCAGCTTTTCAGCGCCGCCTGACCCTCGGCAGCATAATGCGTATTGCCGCCTGAGAGGCTGAACGTTAGGGTAAAACGGGTCGTTGGACGCCTCTCTTCCCTTGTGACTTCGATGGCGCCGAACAGGATCCGCCGCCGTCTTCAAAGACGGCGGCGATTTTCCGCTCAGATGTAATGAATTGCAAGAACGATATACATCGCTGCGATTGCGAAATAGACTAATGAAATCATAACGCTGCCTCCTTTTTGTTGTTCTTGTAGGCTTCGTACTACGCATGTATTTATGCTTCACGCCTTCAGTACAGCCTTAGTTTCAGCTTCCGATGGCTGCGACAGACTGGCGCACTTCTAGGGGGCGTCGATAGGGCCAAAAAACGGTCGTTTTGCCTAAGGTTTTCCGGCTTTTCTCTTCCTATGCGCCTCTCGCAAGAGATACCTTGCGGCGGTACTCTGTCCCGAAGCTCGCAATCTCTTAAACTTGTCTAGAAGCGTTTTAGTGTCACTCGTGTGTATCAGATACTGAATCTGCATCTTTTCATGGCTGGTCATTGCTATCTACTCTGTTGTCCAAAAGGGATATGGCCCCTTTCAAAGAAAGGGAAAAAGGGATTGAGCGCCGGAGGAGAACGGAGACAAAAACGGTTGATACTGGTGAAAAACTCGGCCAGATCAAACGAGGCCATGCGTTTTTGCGAACGGGTCCCAGTCTTTGTCCTGATGCCAGTCATACTCGCTCCACGTCGCGACCTTTTCGGCTGTCTCCTGGTCATGCATCGACGCGATTGCACCCAGAGCCATATCCATCCCGGCTGAGACACCGGACGAGGTGATGAACTTGCCATCCTCGACCCATCGGGCTTGTTTAACCCATTCTACCTCGGGATATTGATCCGCGATTTTGGTGAAGGCCGCTTTGTTCGTCGTTGCGCGCTGCCCGTCCAGCACGCCCCCACCGGCAAGAAGTAAACTGCCGGTGCATACACTCAGGACATACTCCGCCGGTTCCGCCATGGTTCTGATCCAATCCAAGACAGCTATGTTGCTCACCTCACGACGTGTGCCCATACCGCCAGGAACGAACAGGACATCGAAACGATCCGCATCTTTGAACGTCACGTCCGGATTGGCGCGCACCTGCTGGTTGCTTGCAACGGGTTCGGAGGTCTCAGCGACCAGTTGGAGGTCAAAATCATCTTTGAGCAGCCCGAACATCTCAAGCGGCCCGAATAGATCGAGCAGCTCAAAGCCTGGAAAGATCAATGCACCAATACGTCGCATAGCGGTCCCTCAAATAGCTTCTCACTTGTCCGCATACTAGCGGCAATCAGAGACTTGATCCAACTGCAAATGCTTGATTCACTTGCCATATCAGCGGAAAGGAACGGGTGATGATGAGACGGTTGGAGGCGCAGGAGAACCTGTTTTACCGGTTTCGGATCGAGGATCATGTCCCCCAGGATCATCTCTTGCGCCGGATCGACTGGTTGCTGGATTTCGATGCGATCCGCGCCGAGCTAGCTGCACTCTACAGCCATACAGGCCGCCCGTCCGTCGATCCCGAGCTGATGCTGCGCATGTTGCTGATCGGCTATCTCTACGGCATCCGCTCCGAACGCCGATTGGTCGAGGAAGTCCATCTGAATCTGGCGTACCGATGGTTCTGCAAGCTGGGCTTGGAAGGCCGGGTGCCGGGTCGTTCGACCTTTTCCAAGAACCGCCACGGTCGCTTTGCAGATGGCGATGTGCTGCGGCGACTGTTCGAAAGCGTCGTGAAAAAATGCATTGGCTTCGGCATTGTCGGCGGCACGGATGCAGCCATCGACGGCAGCACCATCGAAGCGGATGCCAACCGGGATCGCAAGGATGAGCCGGACACCGTTCAGAAAATCTGGTCTCACCAAGATCAGGTGAAGCGTCCAGTCGCTGACTATTTGGCAAAACTGGCTGACGCTGATGGGGCAGCACAATCCGGTCCCAAGAAGAAACCGCCCAAGTATATCTCGGAGACCGATCCGGAAGCGGCATGGTCGCTGAAAGACGGCCCTGGCCGCTTCAGCTACGAGACGAACTATCTTGTCGATACCGATTACGGCATCATCGTCGATGTTGAGGCCACGCCCGCCCGGCTCAGCTAGGAGATTGTCGCGGCCAAGAAAATGCTTGACCGTAGCCGGGACTATCACGACTTTTGTCCCGACAGGGTGGCAGCAGATGGATCATACGTCACCGGCCCGTTCCTGGCCTGGCTCCTGAAACGTGAAGTCACGCCACCCGCACCGGTTCTGGACCGCCAGCATCAGACCAAAGGCAAGTACGACCTCAGCCATTTCCAATATAGCCCGGAGCGCGACAGTTACACCTGCCTCGAAGGCCACGAGATGCCTCTGCGCCGGATCAAGGAACGCGACCGCGTGAAGAACTACTACGCCAGCAAGGAAACCTGCGGCGCGTGTCCGATCCGCAAGGCCTGCACCGACGCGCCGTTTCGAACTGTGACCCGCCACATGGATGAAGGGGCCCGACAGAAAGTCCGGGCGCTGTGCGATACAGCCGCCTATGACGAGAGCCGACAACGACGAAAGAAAGTCGAGATGTTGTTCGCCCATCTGAAATGCCATCTCGGCTTCAAGCGCCTCCGACTCCGAGGCCTGAAAGGAGCCAGTGAAGAATTCCTCCTCGCCGCAACCGCTCAGAACTTAAAACGTCTTGCCAAAATGGTTCCAAGCTAAAAGGCAAAGCCAGCCCCCATACCTTCTGCCAAAAACACTGCCTTTGCCTGCAATCACAGCGGATTGGAAAGCCTTGGCCTGCTCAAACACTAGATGTTGTGGGTCGAGTTTTTCACCTAAATCGGTTGTTTTTGGCCGCCCCTCCATATCTCGCCGAGAAGCAATCGCTTAGCAAGGACAAAAACCTCCGGCAAAACCTTTGCGGTTTTGGCAGGTTTTTGTCACAGTGAAGCATGATCATTGGATATGCCCGCGTCAGCACAGACGACCAGAGCCTGGATTCACAGGCGGATGCCCTTTTGGCAGCCGGTGCTGAGAAGGTTTTCGCAGACAAGATCAGCGGATCGAGGCGCACCCGCCCGGAATTGGACAGAATGCTGGAGCAGCTCCGTGACGGCGACGTTGTGACGGTTACTAAGTATGGCCGCGCGCCACAGATAAACCCGGATAGAACTCATTGTATCTTACATAACGAACAACGCCAGCTTTGGAGAAAACCACGGCGGCGGGATCTACGATGCGCGGAATGTAACGTCTCGCAGCGGCTTCTCTGCTGACTTCATGTAGCTGAGCCAGCTCCAGAATGTTTGTCAGATCAGCGTCCCCGCTTACTCGTATGAATTCCGCTACTGATCTGGCGGGCATCAGCAGTTCGGCGGCGAATTCATTGGCTTGCTGTTCCATGCGAGAGTGCTGATCGTTTGGTTTTGCTGTCTCTACCGCAAGGTCCTTTGTGCGGCAGCGGAAATCCGAGCGCGACATAGCTTTCTTCAAGCTCCGTTCTGTCAAACTCGAATTCCGTCGCGCCCGTCTCAAAGCGGTCGAAGAAGATTTTCTGGATTGTCGCTTGATAGCGATTGGGCGACTTAGCCATAGGCTAGCGGCTCCATGTCGTCGTAGGACAGCTCTGTGGCCTTCAGGGCGTCCATCAGCCGCTCAGGCGGCTCTGAGAGGCTTTCACGTGCCTTGTCCATGACCGCCCCATAGGTTTCCGGGGACATATGTTCCCGCTTAGTGATCTCCTTGCGGATGCCCCGCACGATGGAGCGGTCCAGGTGTTGCTGACACCAGTCTGCCCAAGAGGTCTGCAGGGCGGCATACTCATTGCGTTCCCCCGCGATGCCCTTCAGCTCGGTCAGCGCTTTCTGGGTGGAGATCAAAGGTTTGTTCCGGCTCGACCGGACCGGCGCAATCATCAGATCCACCACCGCGCCGCCTGCTTCATCGAGATCAAGCCGCGCGCGCCAAAGACAGACCCTTCCCCGGTCCAGCTTTCCGCCTAGGCTTTGGCCTGCTTAAAGAGCTGGCGGTTATGGGGGTTCTCGGCATCATGCAGGTCGCCTGCCTGTTCCACCCATTCGGGCGAGACCACACAGAGGGCCTGCATCGCCAGCGGCGCGCCTTTGCGCTCCCCGGCCCTGGTCTCAGCCTTATGGGCTTTGAAGGCCCCCAGATAGTCGCGTTGTTCTCGGCCTTGGACCAGGCAGCCCATGCCCTAGGACAGTGCCTTCGCGCACACGGGCCTGTCCCGTCGCATCATGGCGTTCAGCGTGCAGCGTCGCCCCGCGCAGCTGCGCGATGGACTTGATCTTGTTCACGCGGATCGCAGATTTATACATGGGGTGACGATAGCGCCCCAGGGCAGAATTGTCATTTTAAATGACAACCCACTAGGCAATTGTTTCCGGCGAAGCCGCAAACCCGCTCCGCTAATCGCCATGGGCCAGGGGCAGCACCCCCTTGGAACCCCCGCAAGAACCGCCCACAGAGTGGGCGGTCAATCCCTGCCGTCCCCTGCCTTATGGCGGGCGATGGACGGCAGGGATTGAAAAGGCATCAACTCCTTTTCATTGATCAGGCTTGGACCGGTCAAAGCGCTCCGCAAAATCCGGCGGCAGAAGATAACGCCGTTTTGGCGGGGTCTTCTCCCAGATCTCTTCATCCGTCCATTCCACCGTGCTGACCTCGTAATTGCTGACCTCAAACCGAAACAAGTAGTTCGCGGGGGCATCCTTGTGGTGGTCGCCCTTACCCATCCTTCGACGCCAGCATTGCAGATTGATTGCGTCATAAGTATGCTTATGTATGACACATAAGGAAAGGACAGGCCATGCCTTCAGTAGAACGAATGACCATCACAATGCCCTCTGACATGGCCGAGACATTGCGCCAGACCGTAGCAGGGGGCGAGTATGCCTCGACCAGCGAGGTTGTCCGCGAGGCCTTGCGCGATTGGACCCGCAGCCGCGATGCCGAGCTGCAGGACCTTGAGGCTTTACGGGATGCCATCAAGGCCGGTCTGGACAGTGGGCCAGGTCGTCCAGCTGATCAGGTCTTTACCGAGCTGCGCGCGCGTTACGCTGACAAGCCCTGACCCGTGCCAAAGCTGGTTATCCTGCCTGCGGCCCAGGCAGACCTCATCGACATTGGGGATTTTATCGCGCTGGATAATCCGCCCCGCGCGGCCTCTTTTGTTGCCGAGATCGAGGCAAAGATCAGGGAGGTTGGCGAACGCCCTGGCAGTTTCCAAAAGCGGGATGATCTGCACAAGGGGCTGCGTCATGCGCGCCACGGCCGGTATCTGATATTCTTTATCGAGACAGGCGACGAAGTTCAGATCGTGCGTGTCATGGAAGGATCGCGGGATTTGCCAAGAGTGCTGAAATTTTTAACACCAGGCCACAAGCTGCCGTCGACTGCATGGCAGAACATTGGCGGGGTGTTTCCTGCCACGCAGGCATTCCTGTGCTGCAGCTTGGGTGTGTCTAGGGTTTCTATGTAACGTTATCTATCCATAGACGCAGATCGCGGCGCGTTACCTTAAGGGCAGTCGCAAGTTGCGTAAACGACCCCAGATTGACGTCTGTATAGCTCCCGCTAATCCGCAGGCGATGACCATTCGCCAGTTCCAGTTCAATCAATCCAGTCGGCTCGGGCACAGGTTCTGATGGTGTCGGCTGTGCAATCACTTCCACCGGTAGAAACTTGGCTTCGTCTTCACCGGGATGATTATGTCTTGCCCCCGTAAAACTGTTCCAAAGTTGGCTTAGTTTTTGGAGGCAGGATTGATGGCACAAAAACGCGACAGGTCCACTGTGATCTGCTGGCTGTCGAAGTAGCTGCATATGACACGCATATGCCAGGCAGCGATCAGCCATCTTTATTCGATGGCAGTAAGGCTAAAGCAGTGAAGCTGTTTTGATGAAAAAGCCGGCCATAAAAACCTTTAGGGCCGGCTTGGCAAGTTTTTAGAACCGCAGCCTGACAACTGCTTGAAGCGTATGGGCTGAAAGATCTACGTCAAACTCATGATCAGCAGGTGTCAGATCGTCTGTTCTGGTTTTGAATTCGACGTTGCCGAAGTCATAATATGCATATTCAAGACCAAGACTTAACGCGCCACTTCCAATTTGGACGTCTTTCAACTGATGTTCAATGCCTGCCCCAATTGTAAAGCCAAATGCCGTTTCGTCGCCCTTTGCACAACCGCCGGACACTCCGCAATCAGGACGGATAGATCCTCCTGCAGTTCTTGCGTCAGCATCGCCATTTCTTGCGTTCACATCTGCAATGGCCAGTCCGCCCAAGCCATAAATCAGTGTACGTTGTTCTTGCCCAACAACTCGACCGATCCGTCCCCTTATCGATCCCATACTTTCGATAGAGGTTTCGTAGAAATCAAAATCGTTAAATCCACCGCCACCTGTTGATAGTACGTCATTCGTAAAGCGATCACTTATATCAGTATTTGAGATTTCGGCTTCGATGCCAAAAACGATCTGATTGTTCTCCCAATCATGACCAAGACGGATGCCCCCAAGCCCTCCGCTGATATCGTCCAGACCCACAGGATCATCAAGAAATCCGAGGCCATCTTCTTTTATATCGTGTTCACCATTTGCCTCTGCTGCACCAATATGAAGGCCGCCATGCCAACCGGCCCAGTCCTGAGCATTTAGGGGTGCCGCAAGAGCACATATGGACAAAAGTAAAGTGAGTTGTTTCATTTTCATCATTTCGTTCCATCTATAGCTCACAACTTGTGAGCGACCTGTTAAGACAGCGCAAAACTTCTGCAGTTCATTGATATACAGGTAGTTTTACATTTGCTTTTGTTGGTTAATGAAGTACCGGCGGACGGTCATGACCTATATGGACTAGAAGATCATATTAAATAATCAGCCCACTCTGGAGCTTGGCTGAGCATTAGATTTGCGTCTAAACATTCCATCTTTCAAAAAGACTAAAGCAGTTGTGGCAATCCGTTGAATCTTCAAATGCAAACTGGTCGTTGAAGAGTCGTTTGCGCTGAGATCAATCGCCTATGTCCGCAATGCGGGTGCCGGCTCCGGCATTGCGGACTAGGGTCGAATGACCAGAATGGGCCGTCCACATCCGAACCAGTTGGACATATCGATCAAATGCTACGCTTGCTCCGAGGTTGACAAAGAGCCCAATTTGCCGATTTTCTATGACGTGGCAAATGTCAGCTTTCGCGGCCCGATTCCCATCTCAGAATAGCGGACCAGATAAAAAGTCCGATGAGGATTAGACAAGCAACAGCGCTAACAAACAATGCCCATGAAACGACTCGATTGAAGACTTCGATATACTCGGGGTAGGCTATGTACCGTCTTGGTCTTGGCAATAAGAACGTGAGAACCATTGCGGATGAACTGGCTGCAATCAGTCCTAAATGGAGTGGCCAGAAAAGTGCTCTAGTTGTGCGGGGATAGCGCATCGCTCCAAAACGGGCTTGGAGCCAAGTCAGAACGGCGAAAAAAGCCATAATAAAACTGAAACCGAGGGAGGCGTACTCAGGGTTACCGACGTAGTAAGTGTCATGGAACTGCGACTCTGGCCCTTGGAAAATGCTAATAAAAATTTGGGTTTCGATAAAGCTCAGACCACCAAAAACAATATAAACAAGCGTGGCACCTGCGAACAGCGAGGCAGGGGCCTATTGCCGGAAGTGAGCTACCAAAGGAAGGAGTATGAGGCACGTAAAGAAGAATGCGGATTGATCCAAGTATTACTATTCCTTCTGTTTTAGAGATAATTTTCATATTATGCGCTGTTTCAAAAGTAGTCATTTAAATAGCAAATATGAATGGGAACTAAGTCCCGTGATCACTCTGCGGCTATGCCGGGCTTATCCTAGGAAAAACTACCGATACCATGGTCCAGCAACGCGCTGACCAGCGGTAGATAACCGTCATCAGACCAGCGCGTTTGCGGACCGTCGCCGTGCACTATGACCAAGATCGGGGGAGGTGCATCTATACCTTGCGGCAAAGCCAGACTGCCGGTCAGCATCGCATCTTTGGTAGTGAAACGATGGTCGGTTACCTGATGTTCGCTCAGGTCAAAATCACCCAGAACGACCCAAACCTGATAGCCCATCCAGGCAATCCCGCATAAAAACCCAACCCCAAATATCTTTCGCCAATGCATGATAAACCCCGACGCCACGCCGACGCTGGAAATCTTGACGTGGCATATCCTTATCAACATCTCAACATATCTTTGAAAAGGCCAATGGCGCTGTGTGAAAGCTAAGTGGCATCTTACATATGCATAAATTATAGGCATACGACCTAATTTTGATCGATTTAAAGGCAGACGAATGCTGCAGGTACTGCCGCACCCCTATGGCGGGTTGTCCGGAATCTGCCCTTTGGTCAGCTTTGGGCGGCCTGTGACACGGGTGCCCGATCAGGGCCAAAGACTTGTAAAGCAACAGAAAGCTGTGGGGGCCATACGTATGATTTTTTTCATTCGAAATTACCTCCCGGCATGGAGGTTATCCATGAAAAAAATTACAAACACTATCGCCGGTGCATTTGCACTGGGCTGTATGACGCTGCCTGCCACCGCGCAGGACGACACGATCAAAGTCGGTGTTTTGCATTCGTTGTCCGGTACGATGGCGATTTCAGAGACAACTCTGAAAGACACGATGCTGATGCTGATTGACCAGCAGAATGAAAAAGGTGGTGTCATGGGTAAACAGCTTGAAGCTGTTGTCGTCGACCCTGCCTCGGACTGGCCGCTTTTTGCAGAAAAAGCACGAGAATTGCTGACGGTGCATGAAGTTGACGTAATCTTTGGCAATTGGACATCTGTCAGCCGCAAATCCGTTCTGCCTGTGATCGAGGAACTCAACGGTCTGCTGTTCTATCCCGTTCAGTACGAAGGGGAAGAAAGTTCAAAGAATGTCTTTTATACCGGTGCCGCACCCAATCAGCAGGCGATCCCGGCTACGGATTATTTCCTGGAAGAACTGGGCGTTGAGAAATTTGCGCTGCTTGGCACGGACTATGTTTACCCTAGAACCACCAACAAGATTCTTGAGCAATATCTGAAGGATAACGGTATTCCGGCCGAAGATATCTTCGTCAACTATACGCCTTTCGGGCATTCGGACTGGTCCAAGATTGTCTCGGACGTTGTGGCCTTGGGTGCCGACGGTAAGAAGGTTGGCGTGATCAGCACGATCAATGGCGATGCGAATATCGGTTTTTATAAGGAACTGGCGGCGGCTGGTATCTCGGCCGATGATATCCCTGTTGTGGCGTTCTCGGTCGGTGAGGAAGAGCTTTCGGGTCTCGACACTACAAACCTGGTCGGTCACCTGGCCGCGTGGAACTACTTCCAATCCGCAGACTCGGAAGCCAACGAAGAATTCATCGCCGCATGGAAAGCCCGTATGGGCGAAGATCGCGTAACCAACGACCCGATGGAGGCGCATTATATCGGCTTCAACATGTGGGTGAATGCGGTTGAGGCTGCTGGCACAACCGACGTTGATGCCGTGCGCGAGGCGATGTATGGGCAAGAGTTCCCGAACCTGACCGGTGGCACGGCCGTTATGTTGCCCAACCACCACTTGGCCAAGCCGGTTCTGATCGGTGAAATTCAAGACGATGGTCAGTTCGACATCATCAGCCAAACCGAGGAAGTGCCGGGCGACGCCTGGACCGACTTCCTGCCAGAGTCCGCTGTTCTGAAGTCCGATTGGCAGGAACTGGGCTGCGGTATGTACAATACGCAAACCAGCACCTGCGTTCAGATTCAGTCGAACTATTAAGCTACCTGCGCAGCCCCGGACTTGATCTGGGGCCTCGTGGAACATGCAAGAGGTCCCGGATCATGTCCGGGACCCCCACACCAAACTCATCCGAGATATAATGAAAACCGCGCGCTTTTCTTTTCTTTTGGGCCTTAGCCTTTTGCTTATGGCGCTGCTTGTTCCGCAGCCCATACAGGCACAAACCATTCAGGACATTTTGCAAGAGCATGAAGAAATTATCGCCAAGGGATCGCGCCGCACTATTCAGCCCGCGATTGATGCCCTTCGTGACAGCGGCCTGCCTGAAGCGCAGCGTGTTATGGAGCTATGGCAGGACAAGGCGCTGTGGCAGCGCAAGGATGACAAGCAATTCTTTCTGACCGAACCGCTAGAAGGACGCACGTTGCAGCTGATCGATCTGATCAGTGGTCAGCCCGTTGGGACGGCGGAAAAATCTGATCTAAAGCAAATCAAGCCGAACTCAGGCGTACGCGGTCTGATCGGTGCGGCCCTTGTGCAGTTTCAGTTGATGGACCCCGATCCCCTGACACGGCGCGACAGCCTGATCGCCATTCAACGGGACCCAAAACCCACCCATCTGCCCGCATTGCGGGGTGCAATTGATGGCGAGACTGACCCGGATCTAAAGGCCTTGAAAGAACGGTTGGAGCGTTTGCTAACCATCACCTATGGGGAAACCGACGCGAAACGGATCACCGCGATTGAAAGCTTTGCCGGTGATCTGGGTGTTGATGCGCGCGCAGCCCTGAACCCGATCCTGACTACCACACGCGTGGCGGTGACCGAAGCAAGTGACGTCAATATCGCCCGACAATTGACGCCTGGGCAGAATGACTTCACCGCAGATGACGCCTATGCATTACTTATTGCGGAAAATCTGGCCTATCCCGCAATCAGCAACGATGAAAAGCGTCTGGCATTGGTGGCAAATGTCGTCGATGGGCAAGTGGCCGGTTTCGCCGTTGAGACGCTAAATACTTATGAAGCCCGTGATCAGGCCTACTCTGCCCTTGCTGCCGAAGGCCTGGTTCCCGCAGATGTAACCCGCGCCGCACAACAAAAGGCGCTGCAGCGGCACGAATTCTACGACGTCTACAACGAACCCTCGCAGTCCGTGACCGATGCCGCGCGTGGAACGCTTCAGGCCATCGAAACCCGCGTCGGACTGAACCAAACCGCCGATCTGGCGCTGGATGGGCTTAGCCTGGCGTCAATCTATTTTTTGGCCGCGATTGGTCTGGCGATCACCTTTGGCGTCATGGGCGTTATCAACATGGCGCATGGTGAATTCATCATGATGGGCGCTTATACGGGCTATGTCGTCCAACTGTTCATCCCCGACTATACCCTGTCGATCATCGCCGCCCTGCCACTGGCCTTTGCGATCACATTTGCTGCAGGCGTCGCGATGGAGCGGACGGTGATCCGCTGGCTCTACCACCGCCCACTTGAAACCTTGCTGGCCACCTTCGGCATCTCAATCGCGCTGCAACAGCTGGCGAAAAACATCTTCGGCACCCAGGCCCGCCCCCTGACCGCACCGGGCTGGCTGGATGGCGCGTGGGTCATCAACGATGTTGTCTCAATCAGCTATATCCGTATTGCAATCTTTGTTCTGGCGCTGATCTTTTTTGCGCTTTTGCTGTTCATCCTGAAGCGTACCCGACTGGGGCTTGAGGTGCGCGCGGTGACACAAAACCCGAAGATGGCCGCGTCGATGGGGATCAATACCGACAAGATCAATATGCTGACCTTTGGCCTTGGGTCTGGGATCGCGGGTATCGCGGGCGTTGCCATTGGACTGTTCGCACAGGTCACCGCGAACCTTGGGTCTGGCTACATCGTGCAAAGTTTCATGACTGTGGTCGTGGGCGGCGTTGGCAATATCTGGGGCACATTGGCGGGTGCCACGATGATCGGATCGCTGCAGAAGATTATTGAATTCTTCAATCCCTCAAACACGCTGGCCGCGCAGACTTATATGGTTATCTTCATCATTATCTTCATCCAGTTCCGCCCCCGTGGCATCATCGCCCTGCGGGGCCGTGCGGCGGGGGATTAGGACCATGCAGCGCAGCTTTATCGCCCGTAACCCGTCGGTCCTGATCTTTTTGGGCATCCTCGCGGTTTTCACCCTGGGCGCCACGATCTTAAGCGAAGGGTTCGGTATCGGCCTTATATCCACCAGCATGATCAAGACGTTGGGCAAAACGCTGTGCCTGTGCCTGATCGCCATCGCAATGGATCTGGTCTGGGGTTATTGCGGAATCCTGTCGCTTGGCCATTTCGCGTTCTTCGGGCTTGGCGGCTATATGATCGGCATGTGGCTGATGTATGCGCGCACCGAAAACATCATTCTGACCTCGCTTGCGCAGGCGCCCATTCCGCCGACGGACGACGAGATACGCAGTGCCATTGGCAATCAGATCTTCGGTGTTGTGGGCGGCAGTGACTTCCCGCTGATCTGGGCCTTTGCCGACAGCCTTACGATCCAGCTTGTGCTGGTTGTTCTGGTGCCCGGCCTGCTGGCGCTGGTTTTCGGCTGGCTGGCCTTCCGCAGCCGTGTGACGGGCGTTTACCTGTCGATCCTGACCCAGGCGATGACACTGGCGCTGTCGCTTTACCTGTTCCAGAACGACAGCGGCTTGCGCGGCAACAATGGTCTGTCGGGTCTGCAAAATATCCCGGGGGCCAAGGGCGTACCTCAGTCAATCATCTCAATCTGGTTCCTCTGGGCCTCGGCCATCGCGCTGGCCTTGGGATATATCCTGGCCGCATGGATGATGTCGGGCAAGTTCGGGTCCGTCATCCGCGGTATTCGTGATGATGAGGCGCGCGTACGCTTCCTGGGCTATTCGGTCGAAACCTATAAGCTGGTCATTTTCACCGTCACCGCCATTATCGCCGCCATCGCAGGGGCGCTTTATTATCCGCAGGCGGGCATTATCAACCCGGCTGAAATCGCCCCCATCGCCTCGATCTATCTGGCCGTTTGGGTGGCGATTGGCGGGCGCGGGCGCATTTATGGCGCGGTGATCGGGGCAGCGCTGGTGTCGCTGTTGTCGACCTGGTTCACAGGCGGACAGGCGCCTTCCATCCCGCTTGGGTTTTACACGATCCACTGGGTTGACTGGTGGCAGGTGTTGTTGGGTGTCACCTTCGTACTGGTCACGCTTTTCGCCCCCCAGGGCATCGGTGGTGCCATAGACCGCCTTGTCCGCAAAGGGACACAATTATGAGAACACTTTTGGAAGTTTCCGGGGTGTCTGTGTCCTTTGACGGGTTCAAGGCCATCAACAACCTGTCGTTTCAGATCGCCGAGGGCGAGTTGCGCGCCGTCATCGGACCAAACGGCGCGGGGAAGACGACCTTTATGGACATCGTGACCGGCAAAACCCGCCCGAATGAGGGCTATGTCATCTGGGGTGAACGCAGCGTGAATCTGCTGAAAATGTCCGAGGCGCAGATCGCGCAAGCGGGCATCGGGCGCAAGTTCCAGCGACCAACGGTGTTTGAGGATCAAAGCGTCTTCGACAATCTGATCATGTCTTTGAAGAATGACCGGGGGCCGCTTGGCGTGCTGCTCTATCGGCGCAGCGCGCGGGATAACGAGCGGGTTCAAGAACTGGCCGAAGAGATCGGTCTGACCGATCATCTGCACCGCAAGGCGGGCGAGCTATCGCACGGACAAAAGCAATGGCTGGAAATCGGAATGCTTCTGGCACAGGAACCACGGCTTTTACTTGTGGACGAACCCGCCGCCGGAATGACTTTGGCCGAACGCGAACATACAACGAATTTGTTAAAACAGGCCGCCAAAACCCGCGCGGTGGTGGTGGTGGAACACGACATGGATTTTGTGCGGCGGCTGGATTGCAAAGTGACCGTGTTACACGAAGGATCTGTTCTGGCCGAGGGCAGCCTGGATCATGTCACGCAAAATCAGGACGTCATTGACGTCTATCTGGGGCGATAAATGTTAAAGATCAACGACGTAACGCTGCACTATGGTCAAAGCCAGATCCTGAATGGTATCAGTCTGGACGCGCTGCAGGGCGAGGTGACCTGTCTGATGGGCACTAATGGTGTGGGCAAGACATCATTGCTGAAGGCTATCGCGGGCGCACATCCCCGGTCGGGCGGCGCAGTTGAGCTTGACGGGGGAAATCTGGACAAACTGCCCGCGCATGTTCTTGCCAAAAAAGGCATCGCCTATGTCCCGCAAGGACGCGAGATTTTTCCGCTGATGACCGTGAAGGAAAATCTGGAAACGGGTTTTGCCTGCCTACCCCGGTCAGATCATCATATTCCCGACCACATTTATGATCTGTTTCCTGTCCTGAAGGAAATGACGAGCCGGCGCGGAGGAGACCTGTCGGGCGGGCAGCAACAGCAACTGGCGATCGCACGCGCCCTGATCACACGGCCAAAACTGCTGCTGTTGGACGAGCCAACCGAAGGCATACAGCCCAACATCATCCAACAAATCGGCCGCGTGATCTCGCACTTACGCGATCAGGGTGACATGGCAATCCTGCTGGTCGAACAATTCTTCGATTTTGCCCATGAGCTGGCTGATCAGATCTATGTTCTGAAACGAGGAACAGTAATCACGCAAGGCCGAAGAGGCAGCATTTCGCGCGATGAACTATTGACCAGTCTTTCTGCTTAAGCCGCATTTTGGCGACAACCTCAGCTAAAATGCTATGCCAAAATACAGTAAATAAATGAGTATCTAAAGCTACAAGGTATTGTAGCATATATTTTCTTTGAAAGTCTCAGGTACAAACATAAAATAGTTCACTTATCGGGGTGGCGAACCTGCATTCGCTTCGACTGTGATTGACGGCAGTACTTTCTTTTTCACGCATGCAA
>NZ_JACNMP010000024.1 GCF_017592335.1 Pseudaestuariivita rosea
TCTCCCGAAGGTCCATCGAAAGTGCCTTACCCACTGCTCGCCCTCCATCTTGTGGTCGGCGACAGTGAATCAGCAAAATAAGCCTATGTGAATCCCCCTTGATTCAGGTCGATTTCATCACGCTCTAGCGCAGTTGTGACGGTCGGATTATGAGTATTTATGGAACAATGATGGGTGTGTCTGGCGCAAGTTGGAACTGCTATAGGGTTATAAACAAAGGTCAGCTCTGAGCCTAACTGACCGGTTGCTGCACAAGGCACAAACGTCAGCTATGTTTTCCGTGCAATGCACTTGATTTCTACGACCGCACCTTCTCGAACAAAGCCTGCAACCTCGATTGCCGTCCACGCGGGAAAGGGCTCTTGAACGTACTTGGCTCGAATACTCTTAAACTGATCGAGATGGTGACGCAATCCGATGTGGTAACTTGTCATCTCGACGAGGTGCTGGAAGCCTAATCCAGCTTGCTCAAGAACCGCGCGTATTTTTGTGAAAACAGCTTCAATTTGCTCGGCAGGATCGTCGGAGTATTGCCCATCTTTAGAAGCTCCAGTGAAACCAGTCATGAAGATAAACCCTTCATGTTCCAAGCCAGGGGACATTTTCCAATCGCTCACATAGTCAGCCAAATCAGTTGGAACAATTGCCTTCGGCATATTAAAGCTTCCCTGAATTCGCGTTGCCAAGAACAGATAGCACCTAACCGGTATGCAAGGAAGCAGACCTTGGTTTCTAAACAGCGAATTGATGCTTTATCCCGCATTCAGGGCGCGCACATATGATAAAGCATGTGTTGGACCGGGCTGCCTTTATGAATTCAATGCATCTTCCATAAACGCATTTCTATTTTTCCTATGGTTTTGAGCGGCAATGATCTGCCTCCGACAGCATCACCTTTATTGTTCCACAAATACTCAAAAACCCGAAATCGCAGCCCGCGCGGATGTCGCCGGTTTACCGCGTTGGAACCGGTTCATCCCCGCGATAGTCGTAGAAGCCTCGGTCCGTTTTGCGGCCCAGCCAACCGGCCTCGACGTATTTCGTCAGCAGGGGGCAGGGGCGGTATTTGGTGTCAGCCAGGCCGTCGTGCAGCACGTTCATGATCGCCAGGCAGGTGTCCAGACCGATGAAATCGGCCAGTTCCAGTGGGCCCATCGGGTGGTTGGCGCCCAGTTTCATCGAGGTGTCGATGGATCTGACCGACCCCACGCCTTCGTAAAGGGTATAGATCGCCTCATTTATCATCGGCATCAGGATGCGGTTGACGATGAAGGCCGGGAAATCTTCGGCCGTGGCGGCGGTTTTGCCCAGTTTTTCGACGACGGCCAAACAGGATTTAAAGGTTTCCTCATCGGTTGCGATCCCGCGAATCAATTCGACCAGCTGCATCACAGGCACAGGGTTCATGAAGTGAAAGCCCATGAATTTTTCAGGCCGATCCGTGCGGCTGGCCAGGCGGGTGATCGATATGGACGAGGTATTGGAGGTCAGGATCGTATGGGATTGCAGGTGCGGTTGCAGGTCCTCGAAAATCGCGGTTTTGACGGTTTCACGTTCTGTCGCGGCCTCAATCACCAGGTCGGTCGCGCCCAGGTCCGGCAGTTTCAGCGTGGTTGAGATGCGATCCAGTGCTGCGTCCATGTCGGCGGCGCTGATCTTGTCGCGGCTGACCTGCCGTTCCAGGTTTTTCGCAATCAGCGTTTTGCCCTTGTCCAGAGCATCCTGGCTGATGTCGTTCAGCAGTATGTCATACCCCGCCAGCGCCAGAACATGTGCGATCCCATTGCCCATCTGCCCTGCACCGATCACGCCGACCTTTTGGATATCCATCGTGTCCTCAAATCACCTGTTGTCGCGGGACACTATGCCCAGCCTGCGCCCGGCTGCAAGTCTGAATAGCTGTCTTAGAGGATCGCTACGAATATCCGAAATGCTCCGGTCAACTAAATCGCCCGGTGGGTACCACCGGGCCGCGCCGACCCGCCCCCCAGGGCGGCGCATTTGCGCCACCCACGGGCCGGCGCTGCCCTTTATGTGTTGAAGCTACAGATGAATTTGAGGGTGATGTGCTAATCTACCTGCGTGGCGGTCAGTTCGATGTTGACCAGCACGTCAAAGGCCAGGCTGCTTTCGTCGACCATGCTTTCCCCGATGTTGAAATTCATACGGTTCAGTGTTGTGCGACCGGTCATTTGGGCCGTGTCGCCGTCGATTGTCATGGTAAAGGGCAGTTCAACCGGCACTGTTTGGCCTTTGAGTGTCAGGGTGCCCCGGGCGGTATAGACCTCATCATCCCCCAGAATCAGATCTGCGTCGAAAACAGCGGTTGGGAATTCGGCGGCATTGAAGAAATCGGCGCCCAGGGCCTGGCCCGTCACCGACCCAAGGGTCAGCGACCCGATGGCGATCGTCACCTCGACGTCACCGACGGGGCCCAGGTCATCGCTTTCCTCAAAATTGATGGCGGCGGTCCAGTCGGCGAAACTGCCCTGCACCTGACTGCCGAATTGGGTGATGGTCAGGCCCAAAGTGCCCTGATCCACCTGCCAGCCTGTTTCGGCCTGTTCCAGTTCAGCCACAGTCGCCTGATCTTCGGGCAGGGCGAACAGGCCCAAGGCGGTGCCCGTACCCAAGGCGGTGATGTAGACCGCTAGTGCCGCGATCAGCGGCAGTGCCACGCCATGTTCCGGCCCCGTCGCACTGCGTTGGGCCTGACCCGGCAGCATCCGGCGCAGGGTGCTGTCGCGGTCAAAGAAGTGATGCTTCAGCGCGCCGGCCACATGCAGGACAAAGGCCAGCACCAACACGCGTTCAAAGATGATGTGCAGGCTGGCAAAGATGTGGGCGACGTTATCGTCCTTGGGCACGAAGGGCAGGCTTTGACCAAAGGGCCACCAGATCGGCGCGAAACCGGCGGTGGCGGCGTGATGAATCCAACCCGTCAGCGGCACAATGATCAGTGACGCATAGAGCAGCCAATGTACCGTGGCGGCGGCGAATTGTTCGATGCGGTTGTGGCTGGCCAGTGGCAGGGGTTTGGGCTGCGCAATGGCCCAGATGATCCGCAGCAGGGCCAGGAAAAAGATCGTCAGCCCGATGGTTTTGTGCAGCGAAAACAGGAAAGCGGTTTGTGACACGAACTCTGGCGTGGTCGAAACGGCGGGATCTTCGATCTGATGCGCCATGTTATGGGCGATGATCCCCAGGGGGATGACGGTCAGGATCAGCAGGACCGTGGCCCAGTGAAAGACCTTGGCCAGGCCGCCATAGCTTGTGTCGGTGTTCTGCAGTGCCATCGCTTTACCCTGTTTTAACCTGCGCCATAGGTAGACCGGCGGCGCCGGATCGTCCAATGGAAGTTACGCACAGGGTTTGTGCGGCAAATCACTGAAAGGGGTCTTTTGGTCGTCAGGAGGGAGCGCGCCGAGGTCCCGGATCAGGTCCGGGACGGCAAAGTTGAGAGATCGATGGTTTGTGACCAGAAACACTCTGCGCAACCATATACGCCCGGTGGGCACCACCGGGCAGCGCCCACCCGCGGACGGTCGCTGCCCTTCGTCATTAACTCGTATTCCGAAGCTTTTGGACGATGCTATTGTCTGACGTATACGTCACAAAGCCGTGGGCGCGCCGCCGTTGCTGCTTTTGGCCTTTAGCAACCCCATCAGCACGGTTCGGATCAGATTGAACACCGGCCACGACAGCGACCCCATCAGCATTACCAGCCCAAGCGCGAACATTTTGCGCGGCAGGGGGGCGGCGCCTTCGGAATAGGCCAGGATCTGGTCCAGCAGCGGCACGGGGCTGCTGCCCCAATCGCCCGACAGGGTAAAGGACCACACCGGACTGGACAGAAAGAACATGATGACCGAGGCCACACCGACCTTCGACCAATGCGTCCCGCCGTTCCATTTCAGGATACACGCCACCACCACGCCAAACATGAACATCAGCCCGGCCAGCGATGTCACGGCGGCCTCACGGCTCATCTCAAGGCCTGCGACGCTGACAATGCTTTGCATCATCTGATCCAGGTTCAATTCGTCGGCGCTGATATGTGTCCCAGGCGCCAGTTCGTCAGTTTCAAATGCCATAACCGTTCCCTTTGTCTTAGCGCGTCTGGGTGAAGACGGAACTGGGGCGCGTTGCGTTGCCCCATTTCGCCCAGCCCAGAATTGTGTTGGCTTGGGGGTTTTTCAGCTCAACCCATCGGACCATCTGCTTGCCCTGCCAGATGTCGACATAGTTGCTGACCTGAACGCCGCGGGGCAGTTGCGCGGTTGGTTTCTGCAGAACAAAATCACGCGTGTTTTTCTGGGACGGGCTCAGCGGATAAAGCGCGACCGTCCCGCCGCGCACCCCCAGCACACCTTTGGCGGTCGCTGACTGGGTAAAAACGGCATTCGGTGGCGCTGAATACAGCACCACATTTTTCTTTGGCATCAGGGTTGTTCCCGTGGGTGAAGGCAAAGCCCCGTCTGCGGACGCAATCTGCGCGAACAGAAGAAAGCATAAAATCAATAGGCGTTTCACGTTAACCTCATCTCTTAAAAATGAATTTCTGAAATAAATAATAGTTAATAATATCACAGAATCGGCTCAGCTCCAAATTGCATTCGCCATTGCCCGCAGGGGACGCAGTTGCTAGACCGCCCCGAACAGGAGGTGCGCGATGAAAGCATTTGTTTTTCCGGGGCAGGGGGCGCAGACCATCGGAATGGGGTTGGCTCTGGCCGAGGCCTATCCGGCAGCGGCCGCGATTTTCGAAGAGGTTGATGATGCTTTGGGCGAAAAGCTCAGCACGTTGATCTGGACCGGCGATCAGAACGCACTGACTTTGACGCAGAACGCGCAACCTGCCTTGATGGCTACATCGCTGGCCGCGATGCGCGCGCTTGAGGCAGAAGGGGTCGAAGTGGACGCCGCGGCTTATGTGGCCGGGCATTCCCTGGGCGAATATTCCGCGCTGGCCGCGGCTGGCGCGATTGGCGTGGCCGACACCGCGCGGCTGCTGCGCACGCGTGGTAAAGCGATGCAAGAGGCCGTGCCAGTTGGCGTCGGCGCCATGGCCGCGCTGTTGGGGTTGGATTTTGAAACCGCGCAGGCCGTGGCGGAGGAGGCGGCTGAGGGCGATGTCTGCCAGGCCGCCAATGACAATGATCCGGGGCAGGTCGTCGTTTCCGGGCATAAGGCGGCGGTGGAACGCGCCGTGACGATTGCCAAGGACAAAGGCGCCAAGCGCGCGGTTTTGTTGCCGGTCAGCGCGCCCTTCCATTGCGCCTTGATGGAACCGGCCGCCAAGGTCATGGCCCAGGCGCTGGACGATGTGGAAATCAGCGCACCAAAGGTGCCGCTGGTGGCCAATGTGCTGGCCCATGACGTGACTGATCCAGCGACGATCCGGTCGTTGCTGGTCGAACAGGTCACAGGGTCGGTCCGCTGGCGCGAATCCGTGGGCTGGATGGCGGCGCAGGGCGTGAGCGAAGTTTGGGAAATTGGCTCTGGCAAAGCGCTGTCGGGCATGATCCGACGCATTGACCGGTCGATTGAAACACGGGCTATTGGCGCACCCGAAGACGCCAGAGCTGCTGCAAATACTTTGAACTAGGGGGCAGAAATGTTTGATCTGACAGGGAAAAATGCGCTGATCACAGGCGCATCGGGTGGAATTGGTGGCGAAATTGCGCGGATGCTGCATGGCGCAGGTGCGACAGTTGGGATTTCTGGCACGCGGGTCGAGCCGCTGCAGGCACTGGCCGATGATCTGGGCGACAGGGTCCATGTTCTGCCCTGCAATCTCAGCGATCCCGAGGCGGTCGAGGCGCTGCCGAAACAGGCGGTTGAGGCGATGGGGTCGGTCGATATTCTGGTCAACAACGCCGGCATCACCCGCGATAACCTGTTCATGCGGATGTCGGATGACGAATGGCAAAGCGTGATCGACGTGAACCTGACGGCCACGATGAAGCTGTGCAAGGGCGTCCTGCGCGGCATGATGAAGGCACGCTGGGGCCGGATTGTGAACATCAGCTCGGTCGTGGGCGCCACGGGCAATCCGGGGCAGGGCAACTATGCCGCGTCCAAGGCGGGCATGGTGGGTATGTCAAAGTCGCTGGCCTATGAGGTCGCAAGCCGTGGCATCACCGTGAACTGCGTGGCCCCCGGTTTCATCACCACGGCGATGACCGATAAGCTGACCGACGATCAGAAAGACGCCATCCTGAAACAGGTCCCCGCGGGCCGCATGGGTGATGCGGGCGAAATCGCGTCGGCTGTGCTGTATCTGGCCAGCCCCGAGGCGGCCTATGTCACCGGCACAACACTGCACGTGAACGGCGGTATGGCGATGTTGTGATAGCCAGCGAGGTCCCGGATCACGTCCGGGACGGCGCGTTATGCTGGCACCGTTCGGGGCTGCCAACGGCGGGGTCATGAGTATTTTTGGAACAATAAAAACACAATAGACCTTTATTGTTCCCCAAATACTCAAATCCGATGGCTCAGCCGGACCATTGTGCGCAGTAGTGCTCTACTGATGGTACACCGGCGGAAAACCACCGTGGCGGGATGCAACTTTATGCGGGGTATATAGGTAATAAGTATAGTGCTTGTGAATTGAGGGATGTGATGGTCGTCACTGATGCGAATGCAATGCGGGAGCCGCGGGTTGCGGCCGATCATCCGGTGGTGCGGCTGACTGACGTTCAGTCGGACGCTGCCCCTGTTGTCTTTATCCACGGGTTGCTCGAAACGCCATCGATCTGGACGTTTCTGGTGTCTTTGCTGGAACAGCATCAGATACCTGCTATCGCGCTGCCTTTGCCGGGGCATTTTCCCTGGGCCATTGGCCCCGATCAGGTCGAGACCCTTTTGCAGGATGACCACCTTTTTGCGCAGTATGCCGATATGATCCGCCAGTGTTACCCTGGGCGCGCGGTGCGGCTGGTGGGGCATTCCACGGGCGGCATGATCGCGCTGGAAATCGCGCGGCTTTATCCTGATCTGGTGCAGGCCGTGATGCCCATCGGCGCGCTGTGGTCGGGGCGGCTGGACAATCAGCAAAGCCTGCTGGCGCGGATCACGCTGAACCCCTGGATCGGGCCATGGTCCTTTCGCAAGATGATGGAGTGGTGGCATTGGGACGAAGCCTGGTTTCAGGCCGGTCTGAAAACCGTTGTCGGATCGCCCGAAGTGCCCGTTGTCGATATCCCGCTGCAGATGCTGGCGGACCTGCGGCAGTCGAATTACGACACCATGCGGCGCCTGGCCGAATGGGTGGCGTCGCAGGACGTGCTGGCCCGGCTTGATCAGGTATGCGCGCCGGTTTGTGTGGTGATCGGAAACAAGGACGCCGTTGTGCCCCCCTTGCATCAGTTGCAGATCGTCAAAGCGCTGCCCAATGCCACGGCGGTCATCCTTGACAGCGGACATCTGCCGATGATTGAAGCACGCGCCCTTTTTGAAAAAAGCTTTATTGTCTGGGTGTTGCAGCCTGATCCTTATCTTCCTGTGCAGCAAGTTACCGCCGGGAAAAGCATTGCCGGACTGGTTGAAGACCTGTCTGCACACAGGTTTGACGCTTGAAAACAGGACGTACAGTGGGCATGTCTTGCCCAGTTAAGCGGTTTAAGCGAAAGCGTTTGCCTTGACGATATGTTGTGCTATAGGCGGCGCAGATTGGCCGCAGGGTCGCAAACGCGATGGACGGTGGGTCCGGCACGGACCGTAGGAGAGGCCCGAATCCCGGGTAAAGCGAAAGTTGGGGCACGGACCCCATAAAATAATGAGGACTTGATATGAGCGACGTCGCAGATCGCGTAAAAAAAATCGTTGTAGAGCATCTTGGTGTCGAAGAAGATAAAGTCACGGACAGTGCTTCTTTCATTGATGATCTTGGCGCCGACAGTCTTGACACGGTCGAGCTGGTGATGGCGTTCGAAGAAGAGTTCGGTATCGAAATTCCCGATGACGCTGCTGAAACCATTCAGACATTTGGCGATGCAGTAAAGTTCATCGACGAGGCCGCCGCCTGATTTTCAGGCCGCAGCCCAGTAATAGAACGGCGCCCGCTTGCGGCGCCGTTTTTCTTTGGGATGTTGGTCCGAGGTCCCGGATCAAGTCCGGGACTGCGCAGTAGGGCAAATCAGGCCGATAGGTTTGGCCGTTACAAGTAACGCCTTGATTGGTCTTTAGTCAGGGGTTTCAATGCGTTCGTCTTGCGGCCAAAATCGTCCTTGGTCGATCAATGATCGTGATCATCAGGCTTCCAGAATTTGGACGGTACTTTGGTCAGGTTGACGCCCTAAGCCACCGCAGTTTGCAGCAAATCTGACGTCAAACGCCGCAAGGTCATGGCAGGGCATTGCTTAATCTGTGCGCTCTGGACTTGCCCTTGGGCGGCAACGCGCGGTATCACAGTTAAAACCTGACGGAGAGATGGGAGACAATATGCGTCGAGTGGTGGTCACGGGCCTGGGGATGGTCTCGCCTTTGGGGTGTGGAGTTGAGCCGACGTGGAAGCGGCTTTTGGATGGTGAATCTGGCGCAGGCACGATCAGCCGGTTCGATGCGTCGCATCTGGCAACGACATATGCCTGCGAAATTCCGTTCGGGGATGGCAGCGATGGCACATTCAATGCCGACGACTGGATGGAGCCGAAAGAGCGGCGAAAGGTCGATGATTTTATCCTTTACGGCATGACCGCCGCCACGCAGGCCGTAGCTGATGCGGGCTGGACACCCGAGGATGAGGAAAGCCGTATTCGGACCGGTGTCATGATCGGGTCTGGGATCGGTGGTTTGAACACGATCGCCAGTACGGCGCTGCTGATCAAGGAAAAGGGGCCGCGGCGCGTGTCGCCGTTCTTTATCCCTGCGGCTTTGATCAACCTGATCAGTGGTCAGGTCAGTATCCGTTATGGGTTCAAGGGGCCAAACCACGCGGTTGTGACGGCTTGTTCCACGGGTGCGCATGCCATTGGGGATGCGGCGCGGCTGATCATGCTGGACGATGCCGACGTCATGCTGGCCGGTGGTGCCGAAAGCCCGATCAGCGAATTGGGGATTGCCGGGTTCAACGCCTGCAAGGCGCTGTCGACCAAGCGCGGAAATGCGCCCGAGGCGGCCTCGCGCCCCTATGACGCGGACCGGGATGGCTTTGTCATGGGTGAGGGCGCGGGCGTTGTCGTGTTGGAAGAATACGAACACGCCAAGGCGCGTGGCGCCAAGATTTACGCCGAGGTCATCGGATACGGTCTGTCAGGCGATGCCTATCACATCACCGCCCCGTCCGAGGATGGCGAAGGCGGCGAACGGTCGATGCGGTCAGCCCTGCGCCACGCCAAACTTGAGCCGAAAGATATCGATTACATCAACGCCCACGGCACCTCGACCATGGCCGATACCATCGAACTGGGTGCGGTTGAACGGATGATGGGCGATGCGGCGGGCAAGGCCACGATGAGTTCAACCAAATCGTCGATCGGGCACCTTCTGGGCGCGGCCGGTGCGGTTGAGTCGATTTTCTCGATCCTGGCGATCCGCGATCAGGTGGCCCCGCCCACCATCAATCTGGACACCCCCGCCGTCGATAGCAAAATCTATCTGGCGCCTAACAAAAAGCATGAGCGCGAGATTAACGTGGCCCTGTCGAATTCATTCGGGTTCGGCGGCACGAATGCCTCGCTTCTGTTCGGAAAGGTCGACTGATGTGGCGTCATGTGGCGGCGAATGGGATGACATTGCTGATCGTGCTGTTGTTTGTCGTGGGCGGCGCGATTTTGTGGGGGACGCGGATTTACACCAGCCCCGGGCCGCTGGCGCAGCCGATTTGCCTGGAGATCCCGTCGGGATCGTCGATGTCGGCGGTATCCGAAAGTCTGGAAGAACGCGGCGCGATTTCTGACGCCACGATTTTCCGCATCGGTGCGGATTACGAAGGCAAGACCACGCAGATCAAGGCCGGCAGCTTTTTGGTGCCGCAGCAGGCCTCGATGGATCAGGTTCTGTCGCTGATCACCGAAAGCGGGCGCAGCACATGCGGGACGGTGGTGAATTACCGGATCGGCGTGGCTTCAAGCAGTGTTCAGGTGAATGAGTTGAACACCGAAACGCAACGGTATGAGGAACTGGCGCGCTTTGATCTGGGGGCCGAAGAGGTACCCGAAAGCTATGACCGTGCCAAGGCGGCCGCCGGAACACGGTTTCAGATCACTGTGGCCGAGGGCACGACGACCTGGGGTGTGGTTGAAGCCCTGCGTCAGGTGGATTTGTTAACCGGTGAGATTGAGACCATTCCCCCCGAAGGCAGTCTGGCGCCCGAGCTTTATGAAGTTCGCCTTGAACAGGATCGGGGGACGCTGATCGCCCAGATGCAGGCCTTGCAGCAGGAACGTCTGCAGGCCGCCTGGAGCGAACGTGTCGATGATCTGCCGCTGGAAAACCCCGAAGAGGTGCTGATTCTGGCCTCGATAATCGAAAAGGAAACCGGTGTCGCGGATGAGCGGCGTCAGGTGGCGTCAGTCTTTGTGAACCGGCTGAATGTGGGGATGCGGCTGCAGACGGACCCGACGGTGATTTATGGTATTACCGAAGGGCGCAGCGTGCTGGGACGCGGATTGCGCCGCAGTGAATTGCGGGAACCGACGCCCTATAACACCTACGTCATTCCCGCCCTGCCGCCGACACCGATCGCCAACCCGGGCGAGGCCAGCATTCGCGCTGCGGTGAACCCTGACAGCACGGATTACATCTTTTTCGTGGCAGATGGCACGGGCGGTCATGCCTTTGCCCAGACACTGGACGAACACAACCGCAACGTCGCCCGCTGGCGCCAGATCGAGGCCGAACGCGCCAATCAGCAGCCCAGCAATAACTGATCTGACAGACCCGCTTCGGCGGGTCTTTTATTGACTGTCGCATTGAACGAATTGTCATGGACCACCTTCAACCCTTTCGCCCCCGTCCCGTTTTGCCCTTGTCTGTCATCAAAGGGCGGGACTGGCATCTGAAGCGATACGCGATTCTGGCAGACGGGCGTGTTTTCGATGACGATATCGCAGATGCGGCCAGTGCTGCGGCGTTGGACAGACTGCCAAGAGCGGGCGATCTGTTGGATGGCGCTGGTAATCATGGCGTTGGGTTTCAGATCATCCATTTTGCTGAAATTGCAGTCGTTTCGCCGACCTTTTACTGGCAGTGGGGCAGTGTTCTGGCAAAGGCCCCCCAGATACGCGCCCGGTGGGAGGCCCCGACGGTCTTTGGTGATGGTGTGGATCAGGTCGTGGGCTGCCTTTGGGAAATGGATATCGTGCGGTTTGAAACCGACGCCTGGCGGGCAAAGATGCTGGGCGGTAACGGCACACCGCCCGAAAGGTTGGTTGCCTATTTTGAGGAACAATTAGTTTAGCATCAATTAAAGCATGGTGCTAAAAACCTGCAACGCTTTATCCGCTCATTCCACCCGGTGGGCACCACCGGGCAGCGCCCGACCCGCCCCCCAGGGCGGGCGCTTTCAGCCCCCACCCTCGGGCCGGTCGCTGCCCTTAACACTCCATCAATACATTACTGGTTTTTAGGACGGTGCTTTAGATATTTATGAAGGGCAGAAGCCTGCATGCTAGCCACTCAAAAGCCATCGGTTAGACACATAATTATCCAATTTCGCACTAAGCTGACGTTAGGGCAGCTTATGGGGGATAGTATGAGGCTTATTGTATTCGGAATTCTGGCGACTGCACTGCTTGCCGGGTGTTCAAGGCAGGCGATGATGGATCGGGCTTATCCTGATCGGATGCGCTTTGCGTTTCAGTCGGCGCATACCGAAGATATCCTGAAATACGCCTGCGAACGCGGCGAGACGGAAAGCGAAACCAGGCGCCGTGCGACGGCGGCGCACCGCTACTTTGACAGCCAGATGGATGCCTTTGCGCAGCGCTTTGCCGAACGCATGAAGCAAGCTGTTGATAACGGTGAAAATGAGGTTGTGGCCGCCGTCAGGCTAAGCCGGCAGTCCGAAGACTGGGCCGAGCAGGTCGTCGATCTGACCGAAGCGCGCTATCAGTGCATGTTCTACGACGCGGTTGAGCCTACTTGACAACCAAGTCGCCATCGTCTGGTCCGGTTATTGGCGTACCATCTCAGCAATGCCAACCATGAAAGGTTAATCTGCCAAAGGTACCGGCTGCTCGCTTTGTCGCCCTATCACCCGCTCGATCTGTGATAGCCCGCGGGGTCCGCTATAGAGATCGGGCATAGTATATAAGGGGTCGGACAGCGCCTTCTCAACGGTGACAAACGTCCATCCTTCCGCCGCATACCAGTCGAGCAGCGTATCAAGATGATCCGCGTTAAGACGGTTCATATGTAATAGCAGAATATGGGGTACTTTTCGTCCCACGGCTTCCTGCGCCAAGGCTTCAAAGTGTCGAGTACGCTCTTGAATATGCGCAACATACGCCATTGCAATCTCAGAGGCAGCCGCTTTATTCCCTATATCCAAGGCTTTAAGATAATCCTGGTTAAAGCGCCAATCATCCGTGTCGATCGTGACAGGTACGTTCAAGTAACCCAACTCAGCAAGCACAGCGTCAGCGGCAAGCTTCGCCTCTTCAGTTTCACCCTCACGTAAGAAAGGGAAACGGTAGAAGCGGTTCTCGCCCATCCATTGCGATAAAATTTCGTCGGCGCGCTGGGTCTCTTCATGAAATGCCTCAGGTGTGAGTGTGCCGTAATCCGGATGGGACCAGCTGTGGTTGCCGACTGTGTGTCCAGCCTTGGCGAAAGCGTTCATTGCTTGACGTGACTCTCGGTCAATCTGCACGCCAATTGCGAAGCCTGTGGCAATAATATCATGTGCCGCCAAAGCAGTATTTACCGCTTGGACCTGTGCCAAACCTTCACTTGGCGAGGTGCGGGACGGTTGCACATAGGGCAGGTCATCCAGTGTAATCGCAATCTCGCGTGCGTTGACCGACTGGGCAACGACAGCCGCGATAATCATACTGACGATTACAGAAAAGGATTGGGGTATCATTTGCGTCTCCATAGGCGCGATGTGGCAATGCTACCTCAGCATATGGTCGACCGCTGTTCTTAGCTGTCAATGAATATCATCCAGAAAACGGTCGACCTGGTGGCGGTTCTGCAGTCGGTATTTTGCCTTATCGGGCGGGGCCTTGGCATAGAGTTCTGCCATTTTCATCCGGCTGGTTCGACGGGTGATCCAGATGTATTTCCAGAATTCGGGGTCCAGCCGTTCGGGGCAGTTTTCGGGCAAGTCGGGGCGGGGTTGGCCGTAGTGTTTCAGGCTGCGCCGGATCACCCGCGGAAGGCGGATGTATAGCGGTATGTCCAGCCAGATTAGTGTATCGCAGCGGGCCAATCGTTCGGGCCATGAGCGGGAATGACCGCCTTCGAAGATCCATCGGTCCTGGGCGTGCACCTGTGCGCAAAGCTGGCCCTTTTCGGCCTGGCTGCGCTCAACCCACCCTGGTTTCCAGTGGATCAGATCGATGTGAAAGACAGGCAGCCCGGTCAGATCCCCCAACCTGCGCGCCAGTGTCGATTTGCCAGCCCCCGGCTGCCCCAGGATCATCACGCGTTGCATGTCTTGTGGTCCTTGACTGTGGGAAAAGGCGTTCATGGATGATTAACCTGCCGGGAACAAGATGTCATTCAAGCATTGTAGAGTGATGTTTTGAAAGTCTGAACCTTCCGTACAACCAACCCGCCCGGTGGGCACCACCGGGCAGCGCCCGACCCGCCCCCCAGGGCGGGCGCTGCCCTAAGTATTCCGTATTCCTTGAGTACAATGCATCACCGTTGGTTGACCCGACCGCCCACCGGCGCTAAAGGTCGGGCAGTTGCATGCAAAGGATTAAGTGCACATGGAAACGCTTGCCGCACAGTATCTGCCGATCATAATTTTTCTGGGCCTGGCCATCGGTCTGGGGCTGGTTCTGATCCTGGCGGCGGCGGTCGTTGCCGTGCGCAACCCTGACCCTGAAAAAGTCAGCGCCTATGAATGCGGGTTCAACGCCTTTGACGATGCGCGGATGAAGTTCGATGTACGGTTCTATCTGGTGTCGATCCTGTTCATCATCTTCGATCTTGAGGTTGCCTTTCTGTTCCCCTGGGCTGTTGCGTTCCAGGATGTGGGGCTGGTCGGGTTCTGGTCAATGATGGTGTTTCTGGCCATCCTGACGATCGGTTTCGCCTACGAGTGGAAAAAAGGCGCGCTTGAGTGGGAATAGCGGGTTTGGGGGGCGTATTCCGATCTGCGTCGCCAAGTCATTTCTATTGCGCAATTTCGGCTGATTAGTTGTGCTGCAGATGTCGGCAAAGAGCCCTTTTTGCAGATATTCTGAGTCGTAGCGGATGTCTTGTCTGCTCTTGGTGTTTTAACCTAACCCCTTGATTGGATTTTTGCAGAGCGCTTGCGCAGGCTTAATATAAGGAATGGGTGCACGTATATGCCACCCATCCCTTACAAGAGCGTCACCACTCTACTTGCAAAAGGTAGTCGTTCGAGTACCAGGTGGAGATATCAGGCATCTCTTCAATCGGTGCGCCGTCTCCGTTCAGCATGATCCCAGCATCAAAGAGAAAGTTGGTGATATTGGCGAACATCGCGTCATCGATTGCGCCAACCGGCTCGCCCGGATCTTGAAGATATCCACCTTCGACCAGTGCGTCCATGGATGCGCGCACCAGATCAGGGTTCGTCAACATCCCGGCCGTTTCGGCAATCAAAATTTCTGCTGCCTCTTGCGGCCGAGCAGCAGCAAACGCGTATCCACGCTGTGCTGCCTGCACAAAAGCCATAGCTGTTTTCGGGTTTGCCGCAAGCCATGTACCGTTGCCGCCCAGAAACGTCGTTTGCTGGTCCGGGACACCGTAATCGGCATAGCGGAACGCACGTTGCGGACGATCCAGCAGGACCGAATTCACCCCTTCCCATGTGCTGACCTCTAGCGTGAAATCAACACTGCCATTGGCAAGCGCCTCGTAGGCCGACGTGCCCAAGGTGATCGTATCAAATTCACCAGTGCCGCCATCGTTGCGAATGATCGTCGAGATCAGCGCATTTTCCCACGCGCTGCCAAAGCCCGCGTAGATCATGCCATCCAGATCGGCCGGGCGCTGGATGTCGTCGCGTTCGCCGTTAAAGACCAGACGCCCGGTTTCATGCTGCACCACGGCCATGACGACTGTCATATCGGCCCCGGTCGCGCGCTGCGTGTGAAAGCCCACAGCACTGAGGATGCCGAACTCGGCCACGCCCGCCGCGACCAGCGTTCCTGATGATGTGTCGGTGTAGGGCAGGATATCGACCTCTAACCCCGCGTCCTCGAACCATCCTTTGGCTTGTGCCACGTAAAGGCCGACGTGATTGGTGTTGGGTGTCCAGTCCAGCGCCACGCTCAGCTTTTCCTGTGCCGTGGCGGGCAGCGCCAAAGCGACAAAGGCCGCGGTGATGATGTATTTCATGATGTCTCTCCGGTTTGTTGAAGTAGGGTTTCAAGAAGCTGGGTTTCGATTTCGTAGGCTTGGGCGCTAGGCGGGCGACCCAGTCTTGGACGCGGGATGGGCACGTTGATTTCGGCGATCACGCGGGCGGGCCGACGTGACAGGACATAGATGCGGTCCGATAGCGCCACGGCCTCGCGCACATCGTGGGTGACCAGCAAGGTTGTCCAGCGCGCGGTACGCCAGCGATGCTCGAACCAGGTTTGCATTTGGGTGCGGGTCAGGGCGTCAAGCGCGCCGAAGGGTTCGTCGAGGAGTTGGATGCTGCGTCCTTGTACGATTGTGCGTAAAAGCGCTGCGCGTTGGCGCATGCCGCCAGAGAGCTGGGCGGGATAATGGGCGGTGAAATCGGCCAATCCAAAATCACCGAGTAACGGTGCAACTTTTGCGCGGGCATCTTTGCGGGGGATGCCCTGCACCTCCAAGCCAAGCGTCAGGTTGTCGATGATCCTGCGCCACGGCATCAGCGCGTCGCGTTGAGGCATGAAGGCAAAGCCGTTTTCGCGGCCGGCACACGAAATCGTTCCGGTTTGCTGGGGCTGCGCCCCGGTCAGCAGTCGAAAGATCGTTGATTTTCCAGCGCCTGAGGGGCCAAGGATTGAGACGAATTCACCCTGTTCCACATGCAAGTTAATGCGATCCAAAACAGGTATGCCGCCAAACGTGACGCTGACATCATTGAGGGAAAGGGCGGTCATCGATGCCCCTCCACATCGCGCCAACGCAGCACGGTCCTTTGCAGCAGGGCGGTGGCGGCAAACAGGACAAGTGTAAGGAGTGAACTGATCACAACCGCAGCCAGAACGATGTCGGGGCGAAAGCTGTTTTTGGCGTTCAGGATGACGATCCCCAGCCCCGCACGTGCACCAACGTATTCGGCAAAGATCGCCGCGACGACCGCATAGGTGATCGAAATGCGGAGGCCTGCGAAGAAATACGGCATGGCAGAGGGGAAACGCGCAGCGCGAAAGATTTGGCCGCGCGTCGCCCCCATAGACCCCATAAGATCTTCGATTTCCGGATCGGTCGATGCGTATCCGTCTACCAAAGCGACCAGCATCGGAAAGAATGTGACCAAGGCGACCAACAGCACTTTGGGTGACAGGTCGAACCCGAACCACAGCACCACGAGGGGTGCGATGGCGACCAAGGGCAACGTTTGGCTGACCACAAAGATCGGGAACAGGGCATGGCGTACGCGCGGCATGAAATCCAGTATGATCGAGAGACCAAAGGCTACGGCCAATGACAGGGCAAATCCTGCGAACGTGGCCGTCAGCGTGGGCAAGGTGTTGTTCC
Source organism: Pseudaestuariivita rosea (assembly GCF_017592335.1). Classification (GTDB taxonomy): domain Bacteria; phylum Pseudomonadota; class Alphaproteobacteria; order Rhodobacterales; family Rhodobacteraceae; genus Parasulfitobacter; species Parasulfitobacter rosea. Next base: position 16,828 of record NZ_JACNMP010000024.1, read on the forward strand.
ACAGCAAGACGCGGTTCTGCACCATCTGGTCCAACACACGCGACGGCGCAGGCAGCATGAGCGGCGAAATGCCCGACACGCGGACATAGATTTCCCAGATAACAAAGGCACTGACCACGCTGAGGACGGCAGGAATGCCGCGGGTCAGACCTCTGCCGGAACGGCGAGGTACGGGGCGGTGCATCAGATCAGCGCTTGGATGGGCTGTTGGCAGAGACCGTCAAATCAACCGTTACATGACCATCGGGCGGGCCAAACTGGCAAAACGCCTGTTGCAGAGTAGCAAAAACAGGACCTGCATCGCCGGTCAGCCGGGTGCAAAAATTCTTGGACCGATCAAAGGTGCCGCTTTGCTTAAGAAAGTCGATGCAGCCCATAATCTCGGCCATATGATCGCCCGCGCCCATTACATAAAGCGAGAATTGGGCGTCTGTGGTTTGGCCTTTGTCTGGTGCCGCAACAATCGCGGCAAGGGCGTTTTCTTGGCGAGAGGAAAGCGGCTCTGACGGGTTCGCCAAAGCCCCTGTCTGGCAAATCTGGTCATCCGGTTCACCGGGACAGCCGCGTGACAGCGTCGCGCGCAGCACGACATGGACGCCTGTTGCAGCGGCGCTTGCGTAAAGATCACGCAATGCGGGAAATAGGACCTCGGGCGGGCCAACGATCAGGGTCGAAATGTCGTCGGTCTCAATCCGTAACTTATCACGCCACGGATCAAGCGCGCCGAGGGATGATAAAATCACGTCAACGAACCCGTCCGTCATCGGGTAAAGTGATACTTGTGCGCCTGCAAACATATATATGTCCTCCTTGCTACGCTGGCATTATCCAGATCAGCTTTGAGGGTCCGAAGGCTTGCGCCCGCATCTCAGCCGCGACATTACGCAGCTCCCCTGTGGTTGGGCACGTATCGCAGCAGGTGTGGACGGGTACAAGCGAAATATGAATGCCATTGCGTCTTTGGACTGATCCTCCAAACACATGCGACGGCTTATCTTTGTACCGTTGTTTTCAAAGCAGCCATTTGTGGTCCGCCCACAAATGTCCGAAAAATCCGCACAGTAGACACATCTATTAAGGCTTACAGACTGGGCGTGTGTGTTTGGGTGTTTAGCGGTGGAGGTCCCGGATCGGGTCCGGGACTGCTCAGATGGTGGGATGTTAGTTTGCGCGGACGTCCTGGACGATGTTTCGCATGTCTTCCAGGGGCAGGTAGCCGCGCAGCATTTCGTCTTCGACGATGAACGTGGGTGTGCCGCTGATGCCCATGGTCTGGGCCAGGGCGCGGTTTTCGGCGATGACCTGCGTGACCTGATCACTGCCCATCCGTTCGGTCACGGCCATCGGGTCAAGGTTCAGTTCCTGCGCCAGACGGGTGATCGACGCCGCGGTCAGGTCGTTGCGCATGGTGATCAGGGTGTCGTGGGCCTGCTTATACGCCTCGGGCCCGCCCAGTTGCAGGGTGGCGATGGCGAAGCGGGATGAGATTTCGGACTGTTCGCCCAGGATCGGGAATTCCTTGATCACCAGGCGGATGTTGCCGTCGGTTTCGACCAGTTCGGTGACCTCGCTGTGGGCGCGGCGGCAGAAGCCGCAGCGGTAGTCGATGAATTCGACCATGGTCACGTCACCTTCGGGGTTGCCGCCGACCCAGGAATGGTCGTCGCCAAAGATCGCCTCGGCGTTGGCGCTGATCATTTCCTGATCCTGGGCGGCCTGGGCGATGGCCTGGCGGTTTTCCAGTTCCTGCACGACTTCGGACAGCACCTCGGGGTTTTCCAGCAGATAGCTGCGGACCGCCTGACCGAAGGCATCGCGTTCGGCGTCGGTCATGTTGTCGAGGTCCAGCGCCTGGGCGGGCAGGGCCAGCGTCAGGGCGGTCAGGGGGGCGTAAAGGTATCTCATCCGCGGTTCCTTTGTTTTTCGGCGGCACTGGCGGCACGAAGCACATCCATCGCGCGTTGCCAAGAGGCAGATCCATTGGGCAACAGGTCCGAGGCGCGCTTGGCGTGCACGCTGGCATCACGCATCCGGCCTTGCAGGGCATAGCGTTCAGCGGTGGCCAGCGACGCCATGCCGTTTTGTCCGGTTTTGGCATAGGCCACGGCCAGATCGCGCAGCACACGGGCATTATAGGGATCGCGTGAGCGGGATTTTTCCAGCACGGACAGGGCATTGCGCACGCTGTCGCGGGTGTCAATGGCCAGCAGGGTGCGGCCATAGCCCGCCAGGATCAGCGGCTGGTTGGGCGACAGATCGACGGCGCGGCGATAGGATTGCGCGGCGGCGTTGAACTGACGATTATCGTGCAGGATCAGGCCTTTCAGTTCGTGGGCGTAAGGATTACGCGGGTTTTTCGCGATCAGCTTGTCAATTTCGGCCACGGCGCGGCGGGCATCGGGTTGCAGGTGATAGGCCACGGCGCGGCGCATGGTCGACACGTTATCGGTCTGGTTGCGCACCTTGCGCAGGGTCCATCTGGACGACCGTTTGAAGGCAGACAGTTTGCCCTGGACGACGTTGAACCAATATTGTGCCTCGCGGGTTGTTTCGAACCGCCCTTCATAGGCGGCGACGGCGGCTTTGACATCGCGAATTCGGGCGCTGTTCAGCGGGTGTGTGCGCGAATAGGGGTCCTGACGGCCTGCGCTTAGGGCTTCTTGCCCGCGAAAAATTTCCAACAGGCTGATATTGGCGGTCGGATCGATGCCGGCGGCCACCATGTAACGGATGCCCGCGCGATCGGCCGAGCTTTCTTCGTTCCGGGTATGGGCCAGAAAGACACGGTTTGCGCTGGAACTGGCCCCGACGGCAAAACCACCTGCCGCATCGGGGTCGGCCCCTGCTGCACCGGCGGCCACCGCCAGGCCAAGGGCCGCGGCCGAGATCATGCGGGAATTGCGAAAGTTCTGTACGCGGCGGGTCAGGTGGCCGTTGGCGATATGGGCGGCCTCATGTGCGATGACGGCCTGCAGTTCCTCGGGCCGTTCCAGGCGCATCACAAGACCGCTGTGCAGAAAGATCGCGCGTCCGTCGATGACAAAGGCGTTCAGGCTTTCATCATCAATCAGCACGATCTTGACGCTGCTGGGGTTCAGACCGGCGGCCAGCAGAATGGGGCGGGCCAGTTCATCCAGGCCCCGCTCGACCTCGGCATCGCGCAGGAAGGTGACGCTGCGCGCCATGGCGGTGGTGGCCAGCGTTGTGAATATCAAAAAGAGAATGATGAAAAATCTGTGCATTGACGTTGCCGTACCCTGCTGCTTGAAGCTGTAGACCCAGTTTAAGAGGTGACGCATGAGAAACTCAACCCGTGGCGATGTCGATGCCTTTATTGTGATGGATGTCATGCAGGCCGCGGCAAGGGCCGAGGCCGCGGGGCGCCATATTATTCATATGGAGGTCGGCCAGCCCGGCACAGGCGCGCCCAAGGCGGCGGTGCAGGCGGTTGAGGCCGCGATGGGGCAGGGCGCGATGGGCTATACCGTGGCGCTTGGGTTGCCGGTGCTGCGGGACCGGATCGCGCAGATTTATCAGGACTGGTATGGGGTTACGGTCGACCCTGCGCGCATTATCGTGACGCCCGGATCGTCGGGTGCGTTCATTCTGGCGTTTTCGGCGCTGTTTGATGCAGGCGATCGTGTTGGGGTGGGCGAACCCGGTTATCCGTCCTATCGGCAGATTTTGAAGGCGATGAGCCTGGTGCCCGTGGGCCTGCAATGTTCGGCAGAAAACCGCTATCAGCCGGTGCCGGATCAGATCAGGGGGCAGGATCTGGCGGGGTTGATGGTGGCCTCACCGGCTAATCCGTCGGGGACAATGTTGTCATCAGGTGATCTGACCGGGCTGATCCAGGTCTGTCAGGCGCAGGGGACCAGTTTCATCAGTGATGAGATTTACCATGGCATCCAATATAATCGCAAAGCCGTCAGCGCGCTGGAAATCAGCGATGACGTCTATGTAATCAATTCGTTTTCCAAGTATTTCAGCATGACCGGCTGGCGTGTGGGCTGGATGGTGGTGCCGCCGGATCACGTTCGTCAGGTGGAACGGCTGGCCCAGAACATGTTCATCTGTGCGCCGCACGTGTCGCAACTGGCCGCCCTGGCCGCGATGGACGCGCAGGATGAATTGCAGGCCAATCTGGCGGTTTATGCCGAAAACCGGCGATTGTTGCTGGACGAGCTGCCAAAGATCGGCTTCGACAAGATCGCCCCACCCGATGGGGCGTTTTACGTCTATGCCGATGTCAGCGCGATGACCGATGACAGTCTGGGTTTCGCCGCCGAGATTTTGGAACAGGCCGGTGTTGCCGTGACCCCCGGCCTGGATTTCGACCCGGTGCGCGGCGGTCAGACTCTGCGGTTTTCCTACGCCGGATCGACCGAGGATATGCGTGAGGGATTGAGCCGGTTGCGTGCGTTCATGCACGCACGCTGAATATCTTTTCTAAGATTGCGACTACAGCATAAATCTGCCCATATTGTCACTTTTCGGCGACAGGGCCCATGGCAACATGTTGGGGGCGCTTGCCTTTATGAGCAAGGTCCTGACTTGGTGCGTCCAGGGGCAGCCACAGGGGGACAGGAATTTGGGGTTCAGAATTTGCTATTTGGCCAGCAGGGCCGAACCGAAACAGTTGGTTCATGCACTTGGACTAGAGATTGAGGGATCAGCTGACGAAATGCCAGTCGACAATTGGTGGGTCGCGCGGCTGACCAAAAGCGGCTGGACCGTTTTATGGTCGGAAGATCAGGGGTTTGGTCAAGCGTCGTCAGATAAGATCGCAGAGCAGCTATATGATTTTCAGACCTATATCTGCGAGGTCAATGAAACCGTCATGCACAGTTCCGCTGAATTCTGGCATCGGGGCGAACAAATCTGGAAGATGTCGCATGATGGAAGCGACTCTGACCGTCGGAATTTAAGTGAAACGGGTACCCTGCCTGACGGCTATAAGCAGATCAGGAAAAAGCATTTTGCGCTTCAGGATGCCGACGTCGAAAATGTTGATCACATCTTTGATATTCCCCTGAACCTGGCCGCTTTGGATATCGGTTTCAGACATGAGGAATATCTGGAAGAGGGCGATGTGGACCAGTTTCTTGTACTGACTGCTCCGAAAAAGAAGGGCTTTCTGTCCCGCATTTTCGGAGCCTGACACCAGCGCCGCCTGATCCGTTTTGCGCGGCCAAAACAAAAGAAAACAGGCCAATGGGGCAGGTATGACAGTGCGACGTTACGGCTTTGCGCGTGACGAACCTGTGATGAATTCCGGTTTTATGTCGGTTGGTTTTGGTGTATCCAATCAAAAAAAGAGCAGTGGAATGATCAAGCAGGTTTTTCTGGCTTTTGTAGCCTGTCTAGGTGTTGCCAGTGCCGCCTGGGCGCAGGATGTGCCGCAGACGGCGCGGGTCGATGTGGCCAGAAGCAGTATTTCCGACACCCGCGATGGGCTGAATGTAGCGTTGCATCTGGACCGCGCGGTGCCGTATCGCGCCTTTACACTGGACGATCCGCGACGGCTGGTGTTGGATTTTCGGTCGCTGGACTGGACGGGGGTTCGTCCGGCGGTGGTGTTGAACGCTGATAACGCCCGCAATCTGCGCTTTGGTCGGATTGGCGATGGCTGGTCGCGGATGATCCTTGATTTGGCGCAACCGATGGTCGTGGACCACGCGACCCTGCGTGGGGGGCTTCTGGACGTTGATCTGAAAGCTGTGGATCAGGCGACGTTTGCCCTGGCCTCGAACGTGCCTGAGGGCTTGGATTGGCAGATCGATGCACCGCTTCGGACCGTGGTGTCCGATGACAACCGGTTGATCGTCATGTTGGATCCAGGGCACGGCGGTATTGATCCCGGTGCCATGGTGGGCGGTTTGGTTGAGGCCGATCTTATGCTGGAATTTGCCCGCGAACTGCGCGCCATGTTGACCCAGACAGGACAGGTCGATGTGGTGTTGACGCGCGATGCGGATGTGTTTGTGCCGCTGGGCGCACGGATTTCAGCGGCGCATCGGGCGCGGGCGGATCTGTTTATCTCGCTCCACGCCGATGTTCTGCCCGAAGGCCAGGCGCGGGGGGCTACGGTCTATACGCTGGCCAAAACGGCGTCAGATACCGCATCGGCCCTGTTGGCGCAGCGCCATGATCGCGCAGATTTGATCGCGGGTGTAGACCTTAGCGCGCAGGACGATCAGATCGCCATGGTGCTGATGGATATCGCCCGGCTGGAAACGGACCCGCGGTCGGTGCATCTGGCGCAAACGCTGGTCAAGGGGTTGGACAAACACGCAGGGCCCATCAATTCGCGGCCGCATCGTCAGGCGGGGTTCAACGTGCTGAAAGCGGCCGATATCCCGTCTGTGTTGATCGAACTGGGCTTCATGTCCGACGCAACCGACCGCAAGCGCCTGCAATCGCCCGAATGGCGCGCCAAGGCCGCACGTGGTATAACCGAGGCGATCCTGCTGTGGCAGCATGGCGATCAGGCGCGCGCGCGTCTTGTGCGGAACTGATGAAAGGTGTTGCGGGTTTGCCGAAAACAGGTGCGTTCGGCGAAAAATAGCTTGAGCTGCCTTTTGACCCCGAAGCGCAAGCCGCGTATATAGAACAGGCAAAATCCGGAGACTTGACCCCGTGCTTAGATTTATAACTTCATTCCTCGGCGCGATATTTACGATGCTGACGCTTGGTGCGGTTTTTGTCGCGCTGGCCATCGGTGGCGTGTTCTGGATTTACAGCCATGATCTGCCCAGCCACGAAAGTCTGGCGCAGTACACACCCAAGACGATCAGCCGGATTTATTCGGGCGAAGGTCGGATCATCGACGAATTCGCCAATGAGCGGCGTTTGTTTGCATCTTCGGAAGAAATCCCTGAACTGGTCAAACAGGCCTTTATTTCGGCTGAGGACAAGAATTTCTACACCCATTCAGGTTACGACACCCGCGGTATGGCGGCGGCCTTTGTCGATGCGGTGAAATCGCGCGGTGAAAACCTGCGCGGTGCGTCGACGATCACGCAGCAGGTGACCAAGAATATCCTTTTGTCCAGCGACCGCACGGCCGAGCGTAAGATCAAGGAACTGATCCTGGCCAATCGGATTGATCAGGCGCTTGAGAAGGAAGAGGTTCTGGAAATCTATCTGAATGAGATTTTCCTGGGCCAGAATTCCTATGGTGTTGCGGCTGCGGCGCAGACCTATTTCAATAAGCCCCTGCGTGACCTGACGATTGAGGAAGCCGCCTATCTGGCCGTGCTGCCAAAGGCGCCGTCGCGGTATCATCCGGTCCGTCAAATGGACCGGGCCGTTGCACGACGCAATTTCGTTCTGCGTGAGATGAACGAAAACGGGCATATCACCGATGAAGAATACCAAGTGGCGCTGGCCGCACCGTTGAAGACCGTCCAGAACGGTGACTTCGAGCCTTTCAAGGCCAGCCTGCCGCCACGGGATTATTTCACTGATGAAATTCGGCGTCAGCTGAGCCAGGATTTCGGGGAAGAAGAATTCTTTTCCGGTGGTCTGAGCGTCCGTGCCACCGTTGAGCCTGAGATGCAGCTTGAAGCGGCGCGTGCCTTGCGTACGGCGCTTGAGAAATACGATCGCGACCAGGGCGTCTGGCGCGGGTCCGGCAAAACGCTGGATGTTGCATTGCTGGACGACGAACAGAAATGGCGCGAGGCCCTGGCCGAGGTAGAGATCGCCCGTGACGTCGAACTGGTGCATCCCTGGTATCCAGCCGTTGTGTTGCGGGTTGGCAATAATGATGCCCGTATCGGGATCGAAGGCGTCCCCGATGATGAGGACGGCCACTGGATTCCCGCGAAAGATGTGCAGTGGGCGCGCAAACAACGCGAAGACGGGTCGCTTGCCCGTCAGGCACGTGTGGCCGGTGATCTGCTTGAGGTGGGTGATATTGTTCACGTCCGTCAGATCACGCGCGATGACGATGGCAGCTTTGTCCGCTGGTCGCTGCGTCAGGTGCCCGAGGTGCAGGGCGGCTTTATGGCCATGGATGTGCATACCGGCCGTGTGATTGCGATGCAGGGTGGATTTTCTTATCAGCATTCGGTCTTTAACCGCGCCACGCAGGCGCTGCGCCAACCCGGTTCGGCCTTCAAGCCCTTTGTGTATGCGGCGGCGCTGGACAGTGGCTATACACCCGCGACGATCGTGGTGGATGCCCCGATCGAAATCGACACGCCAGAAGGCCTCTGGCGGCCCAAGAACTCAACCAGTCGTTTTTATGGGCCGACGCCTCTGCGTACCGGGATCGAATGGTCGCGTAACCTGATGACCATCCGCCTGGCTGAAGAGGTCACGATGGACACGGTGTCCTATTATGCCGAACGCTTTGGTGTTTATGACAATATGGACCGGTTCCTGTCGAATTCGCTGGGTGCGGATGAAACGACATTATTCCGCATGGTGGCGGCCTATGCCATGTTTGCCAATGGCGGCGAACGCGTGCATCCAACGCTGGTTGACCGGGTGCAGGACCGTTACGGGCGCACGATTTATCGCCATGATCAGCGGACCTGCGAAGACTGCGATGTGGCCTCTTTGACGCCGGGATATGCGCCGCACATCTATTCGAACCGCAGACAGGTGATTGATGCGATCACGGCCTATCAGCTGACCTCGATGATGGAAGGTGTCGTTCAGCGCGGGACGGCCAGCCGCACCGTGAACCTGCCTGTGCCCACAGCGGGCAAAACGGGCACGACGAATGATGCCAGGGATGTCTGGTTTGTCGGCTTTACCTCAAATATCGTGGCAGGCTGCTATATCGGATATGATCGTCCGCAGCCCCTGGGCGAAGAGGCCGGGGGCGGATCAATGTGTGGCCCCGTCTTTAACGACTTTATGTTGAAGGCTGTCGAGAAATATGGCGGCAGTGAATTTCAGGTGCCCCCCGGCGGCCGCTTTATCAAGATTGACCGGTTCACCGGTGCACGCCTGCCCGACAGTGCCTATGGCGATAATGTTGTGGCCGAATACTTCCGTGACGGGGAAGAGCCTGTCTTTAACGTGATCTTCGACGGCGGCTTTGCGATGGGAAGCGATCTGCCGATGGTTCAGGAAGACACTGGATCGCGTCAGCAGGTGACGACGGCCACCGGCGGCACAGCGATTGTGACACCCAATGCCAGTGCAGGTGCCTTGCAATCCGGCGGCCTTTATTAACTTGTCGACCGTTTCGGCCTGCGGTATCAGACGCCCCTGATCATGGTAGGAGCGTTTGATGCGGGCCGAGGTCCAGAACACCGTCAGTGAAATTGAAAAATCGTTAGAGCTGCTGCGCCAGCGGATGGATTATGACACCGCTCAGCACCGGCTTGAAGAATTCAATGCGCGCACCGAAGACCCCGATTTGTGGAATGACCCCACCAAGGCGCAAAAGCTGATGCGGGAACGCCAGATGCTGGTCGATGCGCTGGACACCTATGAAAGCATCTCGCGTGATTTGTCGGACAATGTCGAACTGATCGAACTGGGCGAGATGGAAGGTGACGCCGACGTCGTGGCCGAGGCCGAGGATGCCATCCGCAAACTGAAAGACAAAGCCGCCGAAAAAGAGCTGGAAGCGCTGCTGGATGGCGAGGCTGATGGGAACGACACGTTCCTTGAGATCAACGCAGGCGCGGGCGGCACCGAAAGCTGTGACTGGGCCAATATGCTGGCGCGGATGTATGTCCGTTGGGCCGAGAAAAAGGGCTATAGCGTCGAGTTGCAGTCCGAGACACCGGGCGAAGAGGCCGGGATCAAATCTGTGGCCTATAAGATCAGCGGCACCAACGCCTATGGCTGGCTGAAATCCGAAAGCGGCGTGCACCGGCTGGTGCGGATTTCGCCCTTTGACAGCAACGCCAAGCGGCACACGTCGTTTAGCTCGGTCTGGGTCTATCCGGTGGTCGATGACAATATCGAGATTGAGGTGAACCCCGCCGATATCCGCGTTGATACCTACCGGTCCTCGGGCGCGGGCGGTCAGCATGTGAACACCACCGACTCGGCCGTGCGGATCACCCATGTGCCCACAGGTATCGTCGTGACCAGTTCGGAAAAATCCCAGCACCAGAACCGCGATATCGCGATGAAGGCCCTGAAATCGCGCCTGTATCAGATGGAGCTGGACCGCCGTAACGCCAGCATTCAGGAAGCCCATGAAAACAAGGGCGATGCGGGCTGGGGCAATCAGATCAGGTCTTACGTGCTGCAGCCCTATCAGATGGTGAAGGACCTGCGGACTAAGGTTGAAACCTCGGACACGTCCGGCGTTCTGGATGGTGATCTGGACCAGTTCATGGCAGCAACTCTGGCGATGGATGTCGCGGGCAAAAGCCGGGCCGAGGCGGCGGAAGAAGACCTGTAAGGGGGCCGTTGCGCGGCGCGCTCTGGACATTTCCGACGGACTGGCAGAACATTTGTGCCATCTGGTCGCAATCTGCCCGAATGTCATCATTCGCCTGCCGAAGGAGCACCCCCATGAAACGTCGTGATTTTCTGATAACTGCACCTGCATTCACTGCTGGAACACTGACCCTTGGGGCCGCGCCATCCATTCTGCGCGCGCAGACCGCCGGTGGCGTGACACAAGTGACCGCCGCCCAACGGTTTCGGTTGGGTGAAATGATGATCACGGCCCTATCCGACGGCTATCTGCAATTTGGACCGGATCTGCTGCAAGGCATTGATGCGGCGGGCTTTAATGACCTTGTGCAGCAGGCCTATCGCGATCCGGCCAATTATCTGGGGGCCGTGAACGCCTTTGCCGTGGAAACAGGGGATGAGCTGTGGCTGATCGATGTTGGCACCGGTGTGGGTATCTTTGAAACCCTTGGCGTGCTGCCGGTTAACCTGGCCGCTGCAGGCTATACCCCTGATCAGGTGACGCGCATTCTGGCCACGCATCTGCATCCCGACCATATTGGCGGGGCTGTTGCCGATGGTGCGGCGCTGTTTCCCAATGCGGTTTTGCATGTGGCCGAAGCTGACCGCGCCTTTTGGACCGACACAACGATCCGTGATCAGTCGCCCGAGGGGATAAGGGGGTTCTTTGATCTGGCAATGGCAGCCGTGGGCCTTTATCAGGACCGGACGCAGGTTTTTGAGGGCGAGGCCGATTTGGTCAGTGGTGTCACCTCGGTCCCGCTGCCGGGGCACACGCCAGGGCATATGGGCTTTATGCTGGAAAGCGCGGGCGAAAGCCTGTTGGTGGTGGGCGATATCCTGCATGTCCCCGCCATTCAGCTTGCCCGGCCCGATGTCACTATCGCTTTTGACGTCAATCAGGATGCGGCACGGGCCAGCCGGATGGATTTGTTCGGCCGGGTCGCAGACACCGGGCAGATGATCGCGGGGATGCATCTGCCGTTTCCCGGTATCGGGTACATTGAGACGGCGGGCGAGGGGTATCGTTGGGTGCCGGCCGGATGGCAGTATTTTTAGGTAATACTCTAACGCCGGGCAGTTTGGGCGTTTTGCTGGCCGACCACGCGGATCACGCGGACGCCTGCAAGCCGCTGGTCGGTGACAAAACGACCCACGACAACCTCACGTGAGGCTTGGGTGCCAACCGCCGCGCGCTCAATCGGGGGAACGACGCGGAAATCATAGGTCAGAACGCCATCCTGAATGGTCTGCCGCGGGATCAGTTCACCGGCGAAATAACCCTGGGTCGGGGGCAGGCCAACGGCACGGATTACAGCGCCGCCGGGGGCGCGGTCAACCTGCAGCGATACGATCTGATTGACCAAGGGGCGGGGGTCCTGCGGCACCTCGGCCTGGGCTGTCTGGTCCATGGTTTCGTCCTGCGTATTGCCGAACCAATTCATGGGATTGATGCGACTTTCGCGGACCGTTGCGCAGCCCGCCAGAACCAGTGAAAGACTCAGGATGGCAAAGACTGAAGCGCGCATGAAACCTCCGATCGAAATACTTGTGCACGGGTGGCGTATCCTATCCGTTCGGCATTGAAAAGATGTTCTGAACAGGTCGTTGCACTGGACCTTTGCGGCAGGGGGGCCTAACTGTCATCCAGATGAACAGGAGCACGACCAATGGCCGCTGAAGCCTTTGAAGACATCGCTGAAACCTTTGACTTTCTGGATGATTGGGAAGATCGCTATCGCCATGTGATCGAACTGGGCAAGGCGATGGACCCGCTTGAGGACGCATTCCGTGTCCCCGCCACCAAGGTTGAAGGCTGTGCCAGTCAGGTCTGGCTGGTGCCCGAGATCACCGATGCCGACGGCGGGCAGGTTTTCGCCTTTCGCGGTGACAGCGATGCGATGATCGTGCGCGGCCTGATCGCCATTCTGCGGGCGCTTTACAGCGGATTGCCATTGTCCGAGGTGCCCAAGGTCGATGCAGCCGCAGAGCTGGCCCGGTTGGGCCTGAATGATCATCTGTCGGCGCAGCGGTCGAATGGGCTGCGGGCGATGATTGAACGGATCAGAACCGTGGCCGCCACCGAACTGCACCAACGCGCCTGAACGGGCAGTCTGATGGGGCAACCGGGCATGGAAACGCCAGATCAATGGGTTGAGCGTTTTCCGGGGCTGTCGCGGCTTGAGCCGCAGGTAAAAGAGTTGCTGCTGACCGAAAGCAAGATGATCGACGTGCCGCAGGGCACGATGATTTTCGGCCCCGGTCATTCGCCCGAAAACATGCTGTTTTTGCTTGAGGGCACCGTGCGGGTGCAGCAGGTGTCTGACACGGGGCATGAAATTGTGCTGTATCGGATCGAAGCCGGTCAGAGCTGTGTTCTGACGACGGCCTGTCTGCTGGCCTATGATGATTATTCAGCCGAAGGCATTGCCGAGACGCCGGTCAAGGCCGCGGCCGTGCCCCGCGCGGTGTTTGACGATCTGGTGGCGCAGTCGAAGTCCTTCCGTGATTTTGTGTTTGCCGCGTTTTCCAAGCGTATCACCGATCTGTTTTTGGTGATTGATGAGGTGGCCTTTCAAAGGATGGACGTGCGCCTGGCGGATAAACTGATCAAGCTGGCCGATGCCGACGGGGTCATCAAGACGACCCATCAGATGCTGTCCGTCGAACTGGGCACCGCGCGCGAAGTTGTCTCGCGCCAGTTGCAGGAATTTCAAAGACGCGGTTGGGTCCAGCAGGGCAGGGGCAGCATAACGCTGCTGGACCGCGTGCAACTGCAACGTTTGGCTGATCATCATGGCTAAAGTTTCGAACTAAAGTGCTGAATGAAAGCGGTAAACAAATCCGCCCGGTGGGCACCACCGGGCCGCGCCGACCCGCCCCGTCACGCCAAAGGCGTGCTTCCATCACGACGCGGCGCGATTGCGCCGCCCTCGGGCCGGCGCTACCCTGCGATACTGATTTCATAGTTCTGAATAAGTGTTTGCTACTACAGTTCACTGCCTTTGGTGACTATGTCACCGAAGATTACGGCCGGGCCCGCTATGTTTGGTCTGTTGAAAAACGAAGGGGCTGCGATATGACTGTAAATGTTGGTACATTGGACCGGGTATTCCGGTTTATCCTGGGGGCCGTCTTGCTGGTGATGCCGTTCGTCAGTGGTTTGACGCTTTATTCATCGATGGCGGCGACAGTGATTTCGGTTGCTGCGGGGATCATTCTGGTTGCAACCTGGGCCCTGCGGTTTTGCCCGCTTTATCTTCTATTCGGTATTCGAACGTGCAAGGTGTCGTGATGGAAACGGTCTTTACTCCGCTTCAATCCCTGGCCGGTGGTGCGTTGATCGGCGCGGCCGCTGTTTTGCTGATGGCCACCCTGGGGCGCATTATGGGGGCGACGGGTATTGTGGCGGGCCTGCTGCAACCCGCCAATTTGTCTGACTGGTCGTGGCGTGCCGCTGTTTTGGCTGGGATGATCAGTGGCCCCGTCGCCATTATGTTCGTAACGGGGCAGTTGCCCGCCGTTCAGGTGCCTGTCTCGACGCCTATGCTGCTGGTCGGTGGCTTTATTGTGGGGCTAGGCGTGACGTTCGGGTCTGGTTGCACATCGGGTCACGGCGTCTGCGGAATGGCGCGTCTTTCGCCAAGGTCCATTGTGGCCACAGTGACATTTATGCTGACAACCGGTATCACCGTCTTCGTGATCCGCCATCTGATCGGAGGATAACCCATGCGCCTGATCCTGTCTTATGTCATCGGTTTGATCTTTGGTGTCGGCATATCGATTTCCGGCATGGCGAACCCGGCCAAGGTGTTGAATTTCTTTGATATCGCCGGAACATGGGACCCCAGCCTGGCCTTTGTCATGGGTGGTGCGCTGGCGGTGACATTCGTGGGGTATCGCTTTGTGCTAAGACGCCCGTCACCATTGCTGGCATCCGGCTTTCAACTGCCGACGCGCCGTGATCTGGATCTGCCGCTGATCGCAGGATCTGCGATATTCGGTGTCGGTTGGGGCATCGCCGGGTTCTGCCCTGGCGGCGCCTTGCCTGCTTTGGGCACGGGTCGCTCTGAGGTCTTTATCTTCGTCGGGGCTTTACTGGCAGGGATCATTGCGGCCAAGATACTTCAGGCGGCGCTGGCCGCCCGCCGACAGACCCCCGCATAAGGAGGACAACGCCATGACCTATCCCATCGATATGACTGTGCGGCCGGATGTGTCGGGCCATTTTGACGAAGCCACGAACACGATCAGCTACATCGTCAAGGATCCCTCCAGCCCCCATTGCGCTATTATCGACAGCGTGATGGACATCGATTATGCGGCGGGGCGCATCACCTATGATCACGCCGATGCCCTGATTGCCGAAACCAGGGATCGCGGCCTGACGCTGGATTGGATCATCGAAACCCACGTACACGCCGACCACCTGTCGGCCGCGCCCTATATTCAGGACAGACTGGGCGGCAGGATCGGTATCGGCGCGAAGATCATGGTCGTGCAGGACACCTTCGGCAAGGTCTTCAACGAAGGCACCGAGTTTCAGCGGGATGGGTCCCAATTCGATCAGCTGTTTGAGGACGGCGATACCTATCAGATCGGCACGATGCAGGCTTTCGCCATCTACACGCCCGGCCACACCCCCGCCTGCATGGTGCATGTGATGGGCGATGCAGCCTTTGTCGGCGATACGCTGTTCATGCCTGACGGTGGCTCGGCCCGCGCGGATTTTCCCGGTGGCGATGCGGGGCAGCTTTACGACAGCATCCAGAAGGTGCTGGCGCTGCCCGATGACATGCGGCTGTTCATGTGCCATGATTATGGCCCGAACGGGCGGGATATTCAGTGGGAAACGACGGTCGCCGACGAGAAAGCCAACAACATCCACGTGGGCGGCGGGAAGACCAAGGAAGACTTCGTCAAGTTCCGCACCGAACGCGACGCGACCCTGGCGATGCCCAAACTGATCATCCCGTCCCTGCAAGTCAACATGCGCGCCGGCGAAGTGCCCAAGGACAAGGACGGCCGCCCGATGCTGAAAGTCCCTGTGAACGGGTTGTAGCTTAGATCAACCTAAGTGGCGCAAACAGCAGTTGTAACTGTCTGGCGGACATAGCGCCATTAAGTTCGAACACTTTGTTTGAGGAATTGTCCGACTGGAATGATCAATTGGCGCCGTTTCGGGATGAACTATTGCGGGGGCCGAAACCATGAGATCGCACACTCATGAACCCGGTCAAAACAACGCACCTAGTTCCAACCGCAAGAAACGTCCTGCGCCGTTTTCGCTGCGCCTGACGGAAGACGAACGGACGGTCCTGGAGCGGAAGGCGGGGTCTTTGCCTCTGGCAGCCTATGTGAAGTCGGTGGTGTTAGCTGAGGAAGCGCCAACCTATCGTAAACGGCGCAGAGGTCCTGAGGCAGATCAACAGCTGCTGGCACATATCCTGGCGCGACTGGGGGCGAATGACACCCACCGCAGCTTGCAGCAGATCGCGCAAGCCGCGCAGGATGGAACCTTGTTGTTGGATGACGCAACCAAGGAAGCCCTGACCGTCGCGATTGCTGAGGTGGCGTGGATGCGGGTGACGCTGATGCAGGCGTTCGGAATGAAAACAACGGATGTTGCTGGTGCGGACTTGGAGGACAGATCATGATCCTCAAAGGGTCGCAACGCGGTGGGGCCAAACAATTGGCCGATCACCTGACGAATACACGTGACAATGATCATGTTAACATCCTAGAGTTGAGAGGATTCGTCTCGGATCACTTACACGGTGCTTTGTTGGAAACCCATGCCATTTCGAAAGCCACCCGTTGTCAGCAATTCATGTTTTCGCTCAGCCTTAATCCACCGCAAAACCATACTGCCTCGGAACAGGATTTCCTGAACGCTGCAGACCGTGCTGAAGAGAAACTGGGCCTGGGTGGTCAGCCCCGTGCCATCATCGTTCATGAGAAGGACGGCAGACGTCATGCCCATGTGGTGTGGTCGCGCATTGATGCGGATGAGCTGAAAGCGATCAACCTGCCGCATTTCAAGACCAAGCTACGGGATTTGTCCCGTGATCTGTTCCTCGATCATGGCTGGGCACTGCCTGATGGGTTGGCGACCTATGGCAACAAATCACCGCTCAACTTCACCCTGGAGGAATGGCAGCAGGCCAAACGACAAGGCATTGATCCCCGAGAGATCAAACAGACCTTCCAACGGGCTTGGGAGCGCTGTGACAGACAGATCGGCTTTAAGAATGCCTTGGAAGAGCGCGGGTATTTCCTCGCCAAAGGCGACCGGCGCGGCTTCGTCGCCCTGGATGTCGATGGTAATGTCTACGCCATCGCCAAATGGACAGGCCTGAAGGCCAAAGAGGTCAAAGCCAAACTTGGATCACCCGACAATCTGCCATCGGTTGATGACACCAAATCCACTATTCGATCCAAAGTCACCGATCAGATACGGGGGTACATCAATCAAATCAAAGATCGCCATGACCGTGATCTTGAGCCGCTGCGGGCTGAACATCGGGCCATGACCAAAGCCCACCGCGCGGAACGCCAACGTTTCAAAGACGGTCAGGACAAGCGATGGGTCGAAGAAACCAAAACCAGGTCAGATCGCTTGAACAAAGGACTTCGGGGTTTGTTTGACCGGATAACGGGCACCCACAAAGCGATGCAAAAGCGCAATGAAGTGGAAGCCCTGCAATGCGCGCGGCGAGATCAGAAACAACGTGACAGGCTCGTCATCGCGCAGATGAGCGAGCGGCGTGAGTTACAAAGGCGCTTTAAAGACCTCAAGGCACGCCAGCGGCAAGATCGGGCGGAATTCGAAACACTGAGGAAGCAAGCGCAGGGCATTGCGCACCGCCGTTCCCGTGCGCGCGTAAAGGGATTGGAAATCTGAGACATGAGCAGTCACCAACCATCAGCAAAGTGGAGGACGAATGAGATTTGAAAACCTACCAAGGGGACGCCCAGGTACCATTGCCGAAACGGGTACAGCACCTCGCGCATTGTGGTTGGATCCCCAGATTCTGAAAAGAGAAGAGTTTTGGGCTTTCGATACCAGCAAGATATTCCTCGGAACGGTGGACGATCAAGCTGTAGGTATCAAGGACAACCGGCATCTTTTGACGATAGCGGGATCAAGAACTGGCAAAGGTACATCGGCCATTATTCCAAATCTATTGTTGTATGAGGGCTCAGTCCTGGTAATCGACCCTAAAGGCGAGAACGCAACCTTGTCGGCTGATCGGCGCGGCCATGGGTATGGTGTACCCAGTGGTGGTATAGGGCAGGATGTCTTTGTCATCGACGCCTTTGGAATTGCCAATGTTGCTGAAGACTATCGTGCCGGTTTCAATCCGATAGACGGACTAGACCCAAAAAGTGATGACTTCATTGATGAATGCGACGCTATTGCCGATGCATTGGTGGTTCCAGAACCGGGCAAGGAAAACGATCACTGGATATCGTCAGCACGATTGATTCTTCGAGGATTCATTGCATGGGTAGCGATCTCAGATGCCCCTGAAACCCGAACCTTGCTTGAGGTGCAGCGGCTGCTATTCCTGCCAATGGGTATTGATGGAGAAGCTGGTCCCTTTGACCTGCAGCTTGCCCGCATGATGCGAGCTGGGAATGATGAGGAAACCTTACCCGCTCATGGCGTTCCCTTTGAAGCTGCGTCTGCCCTCGCTGGGATGAGTGATAGAGAGTTGAGCGGTGTCCTTTCCACTATCAGACAGCACATTGCATTTCTGTCGTCGCCTCCAATGGCCGGTATTCTAAGAGGAGGGCAGCGATCTTTGGACCTGAAGAATTGGAAGAACGGTCGATGCTCTGTCTATCTTTGCCTGCCTGCGGCGCGGCTCCACCGGCATTTCCGATTTTTTAGATTATTTATTAACCGGCTTTTGGGTGCCATTGAGAGGAACCAAGATGTGCCTGACATCCCGGCGCTGATGATCCTCGATGAAATGCATGTCCTTGGGTACATGAAAGCGTTGGAAACCGCCGCAGGGCTTATTGCAGGCTATGGTGTACGAATTTGGTCAATCTGGCAAGACCTGTCTCAACTCAAACACATATACGGTGATCGATGGGAAACGTTTCTGGGCAACGCGTCTGTATTCCAAACATTCGGCCTCAATGACATGACATCATTGAAATATGTGTCAGAGCGCTTGGGAACGAGTTCAACCCTTTCGATTTCCCAAGGTGAACAGTCAACCGAACAAGCCGCAACTGGTTTCAGTGGACAGTCGAAGTCGCTTCAGGCGAACGCGTTGTTAGCACCGGAAGAAATTGCGTATTTCTTCTCCAGGCAATCCGGAAATCAACTGATCATCTACCCTGGTGCTGACCCAGTTTTCATGAAGCGCCTTCCATACACCGACCCATTTTTCGAACATATGAGAAAGCATGATGACCAACACTGAAACAAACACGTCCTCGGCTAAGACTGTAGGGCTGGAAACAATAAGCAACACACCGCTATCGTTTGATAAGGTCGATGTGAAACCGCGTGAAATGCCGAACGGCGCTAAAATACACGCTGCCCAGAATGGTAGTGATGAAACAATCGAGGTTTCACTGCCAACACATATCCGAACATGGTGGATTCTGCCTTACGTGCTGGCTCCATTTTTGCTCTACATCGCCATTGTCCTTGGTGGAATTTGGGGCATTGTCGAAGACAGCTGGACACAAGATAATTTTGGTAGAAGCGTCTATAATGAAGCCTATTTCACTTTCCAGCCAATGATCACCTTAATCATCGTTTTTTCTGGTTTGCTTTTTCTGCTGTATTGGCTGCTCAATCCGCGAACGCGGATAATAATTACCTCTGAGGTAATCACAATCGGGAGATATTGCTTCGATCGAAAGCATACTGGCGGGATGCGCCTGGGGTATTCTGTGCAGTGCGACGGTGAGACGCCGCTTATGTTCAAAAATAGACAAATGGTTTTTGCCGGACTTCGGATGTCCTATGGCCCCTGGGGAGAAGATCTACCCTACATGGTGAACAAGTACCATGGCGCCGAGTATGTTATGTGGTTAAATGGTTTGATTGCAAACGCCAAAATGTCAGACATCATTGATGAGACGGTCCAGAGAGGGCACCGCGAACAGCTTTTTTAGCTGGGGCAAACCCACCGAACTCATCACAGAACTGCTAACGCCCTTTTCCACGGTCTTTGTCCCTTGATTGTTGGCGCGCTTTAGCTATTTCATCAGCTTTGGCCTTTTCCCAGTCCTCTTGCGAGATCATTTCACCAAACTGGCTAAAATATGCATCAACTTCAGGGTCCCCAGTTTTAATGAAGGTCTCATTTGTCCGGGTGTCAGGGTCGTTCATCTTCTCGACGCTAGCATCGACGGGCCCCTTCAACTCGCTTTCTGTGACGAGCCTATAGCCTTTGGCTTCAGAGTCGGCGTCAACCTCAGGGTCACCTGTCCTAATCGCGAGCGGTCTATCGTCATCATGCCTTCTCCGGTCATTTGACATATCATCTTCCTCAGGTGACGCGGCCCAGAATTCATCATCAGGTTCAAACTCAATGATAATTTTCTCGCTTCCAATCCCCCTTGGCGTCAGACCATTGCGTTTTGCTCGCCTCGGTTTGTATTCGGGTGAAGTATTGCCTTTGCGGGAATAATCATTTTCGTCATCATCTTCTGACATGCAAAATCTTTTCTCTGACTGGTTGTATTCTAGAGATAGCTCACACGTCAGCCTGTTGCAACTGTTCTGGCGTAGCAGGTAGTATCCATGGGGGCCTTGTTTGACCACGCTTTTCTCTGCGAATGAACCTTGAGAAGACAGCACGCTTGAACATGTTGTCAAAAGACTTCTGCTCGCTCGGAACATACAGTTTTTCGCATTCCAACATCCATTCAGCTGTTGGCCAATTAGTTTCTTCGTCCAACCAATCAACATAAGCCCAATAAAAATGTTCCATCGTCACCGTAAAGGGTGCCCCCATTGAGTCGACGAATTGTCGGGCCATTTCCTCGAAAGGGTCTTCTTCGTTGTACATCCACCAATTATCAGAACGCATAGTGTATTATATCGTAAAAACTCATTTAATTCCATATTTTTAAACACTTAAACACAGAGCGTCATCGAAGTCTGTGCCCTTTACGACATGGTCTCCCAACACGCACACCCCTAGCTTTGGCCGCTCTCATACCTGCCTTGGTGCGTTCTGAAATCAGGCTGCGTTCATATTCTGCAAAGACCGCGAGTTGGCCAAAGATCATCCGGCCCACCGCGGTGCTGGTATCGATGCCTTGCGTCAGGGCGGTGAAGTGAATGCCACGGGTTTGCAGCGTTTCCAGGATTTGTAACAGATGGATCGTTGAACGACCCAAGCGGTCCAGTTTCCAGACCACCAATGTGTCTCCAGCGCGCAGTTCTGCCATCAACCGATCCAACCCCGCCCGTACAGTCAGTGCCCCCGAAAGGCCATGGTCTTTGAAGATCAGATCACACTGTGCCGCTTTCAGCGCATCAATCTGCAAATCTTCTGACTGATCCGCGTCTGAAACACGCACATACCCAATCTTTCGACCTGCTGGCTTTCGTTTGCCCATTCTCAAAGTCTGAACCGATTCATACATCACGCAATCTTTAATCATGGCGCATTTTCCTCTTTCCAAAAGGGATCCCTTTTGAAACCGCCGTGAGTGGGGTGTTGAACGGCCCAACTCCGCCGAAAAAACTGTGGAAAACCAGGCACCGGGGACAAAAGCGAAGCGGATATGCTAGCCCTATCAAAAGGGATCCCTTTTGAAGCCCGCGCCACCGCTCAAAAAGGACCCCCTTGATGCTTGCACATCCCGTTCTCACCCCCGCCCTGAGTGCCCTCAGCCTTGCCATGATGCTTGGTCTGGCGGAGGCAGAACGGCCCGTTCAAACGCTTGATCAGATTGAGGGGCACTGGGAGGGCCGTGTGAAGACCAGTGGCATCGGCGGGCATCTGGATCTGAGCTTGCAGGTCACAGATCAAGGCGCGCTGCTCAATGTCAAACGCCTGACCGTCAACTGTGACTATGTGATCGCCCCTGGGGGATCAGAAGCAGGACAGTTCCAGGCCTTCGTCATTCAGGACCGCAATGGCAATTGTCGCAATGATCAGATGGTATTGCAGACAACAGAGGCTGGTCTCACCCTGGAACTGGTGGACCAATGGCAAGGCACAAAGGGGCAGCTGACCCAGGTCAACGGTCCATCCCATGGGTCCCGGGTCTTTCCGGACCCAGCTATTCGCGGGGTGACCCTGGGCACGCCCTTGGGGGATCTGGACCAGTTCGTGCCTGAGGGTGCAAGCATCAGTATTGCCAAATCCTCCCGCCGTGTGGTCCGTGGCGCACGGCAACTTGACGGGCGCTACCGTCAGATCACCGTGCCCTATAGCGAGAGTGAGTTCCGCGATTACAGCCAAGACAATCTGGGGTTATATCATGTGCCCGGCGATGCCAATACAGGTGTGATGGTGATCACGCGGTTTTATGCGCCGTCACCGCTGAATGCCCCAACCGCAGAGGCTTTTACCACGGCGCTGATCACCACCTATGGCACCCCCGCTAATCAAGACACAAGCAGCCGCCGGAAATCCTATGACTGGCACTTTGACCTAGAAGGGCAACTTGCCACAGGTGCTGTTCTGGAGCGCTGTCAACGGCGTGTCAAAAGCAGTGGCCCACGGCGCATGGTGGCCATGCGCTTTAGTGCGCTGGAGTTTCTCAGCAGTGGCCGCGCCCGCGCGGGCAGCGGGGCCTTCACACCGATCTTACAGCCCCGCCATGGCTGTGGGTATTCTCTGAGTTATACCATCCTAGCTCGCGCCGATGGCAGCCTGGAAAACGCCCAAGCGATCTTCTTTGACCACCAGGCACTGGCCACAGAAATGTGGTCAGACGTCCGTGAAGACCTTCAGGATGATATCACGCGCGCACTGGCCCGTCTCAACGCGGCCGCCACAACCACACCGGAACTCTAAGCCTCAACCCCACCGAGCCAAACAGAAAGGAGTGCTCACGATGACCAATACGAACGATCCTTACAAAACCAACGGCCAGAACACCCACGCGGGCTCCACCAATCAGGGCCGCGATGAGGCCCAGAAAGGCTGGCAACCCTCCCCGCAACAACCCGGGGAAAGTGCTATCTCATATCAGACACGGATGAATGCGTATAATCAGAATAAGAGTTGATCTAGCGTCTAACATCGGAAGATCGTTGCGTGTGCTTTGTGACGGTCTTTTCTTGTTAAGTAATCGAACCTAGTAGGTGTGTTGCAGGAAAGATGCGGTCAGGCGCGAACGGCATAATTAAATATTTGTTAACCTTCAGACATTGACAGTTTTCAACCCATGGTATCTCAAGGTAACAGAAAGTTGATCTACGCTTTGTGGAGCTGAGAATTTCCTATGCTCTTGATATATAAATACAATACAGAAGACAGCTAGTGCATCTTCGTTTAAATATAATGACTATACTTGTGGTATTCCTTGCAGTGCCAATCAAGTCTGAGTCATTGGACGCCTTCCGCGACTGCGATGTCTGCCCCGAGATGATCGAACTGCCCATGGGCGACTTTATCATGGGGGCGTATGAGGATGAATTACGGTCAAAGGTCGGTTGGAGAGGTGGGAAACTTGTTCCCGTAGAGCCGGAAGAGCGTATTAGAAACACACCTGGGGAAGGTCCTCAGCACAAGGTCAAAGTCGACATTCCTATCGCGATGGGCCGCAACGAAGTCACCTATGACGAATGGATGGCTTGCGTTGATGATGGCGGATGTGGGGGTGTTGTCCCTCAGCAATATACGCTTGGGGCTGGTAAGATCGAAGAAGTCTTGCGATCATTGAATGATCCAACTTTAAGCCGGTTCGCTTCTGAAGAGAATATCGCCAAAGCTCTTCAAAATCGCAGAAGACTGCCACTAAGTGGCAGATATCCGGTCATGTATGTCTCAGTTTTGGATGCAAAAGCTTATACCGATTGGCTGAACCAAAAGCTGGACACTGATGCCTATCGCCTGCCCACTGAAGCAGAATGGGAATATGCAGCACGCGCAGGCACGACAACGCGGTTTGCGCAAGGCGATGAGATCACATCTGATCAGGCAAATTTCAATGGCGAAGCCACTGAATATGAATTGCAGGAAAACCGTCCTGATCTGCGCACCCGTGGTTATCCGGTGCTGGTTGATGAACTGGATGCTGCAAACCCATGGGGATTGCGACACATGTCAGGAAACATCGGTGAGATGACGCTGTCTTGCTACACACGACGGTATCAAGGTTGGTCAACGACCAGTGAATGGCTTGAAAAAAGCGTTCGAGACAGTTGCGAAAGAGTAATGCGCGGCGGGAATTACATTTTCGATATGGATGCTGCACGGGTGGCAAGGCGCATAGGCCGTGACGAAACATATGCAACAAATTTCTACGGCTTCAGGGTCGTGAAAGAATTAGACTAAAATAAAGGGCTGATATAGTGGCTGGACACAATACTACGACTAGGAATGAATTTATTACAGGGGCATGGAGTTGGAGTGGAACTGATATAACCGTTCCTGTTGGGTTTGGTGGAGTAAACCATGAAGTTACTCTGAGAAACGCGTCGATAATGGGTGGGGAATCTGAGTTAATATCAACAACTTCAGATAGAGTGGGAATTTTTGAAGTAACTGGCAGGGGTTACGTTGATCGGCAAGGTAACGTTCACAGCGAAGCTGCTTCTTTATCTGCGAGTGTCACAATTCAAGACATTATTGAAACAGATTTTGAGATACCTGATGCGGTTAACCTTGGTGCGACAATCGAAATAACCGGAGATGTATTTACCGTAACTGTGGGAAGGCAATCAGTTACTCTTGATCGTAATAGGGTAGAGGAACAATTAGATGATTTGTTCAATGATGCTTTACAAGAACTAAGAGATCTTGGTATTGTCGGGCCAACTGTAGATTTGTTTGTTGATGATTTCGTTGAGGTCTTAGCTGAAGAAATTGAAGCAAGCATGGCTGAGCTTGAGGAATATGCACGGAATTATCAGCTACAACTTCTATATGATGCTGCTCAAGCGTTAAATCCTGCTCTTCCTAAATCTAACTTTCAACAACCTAGATGTTTTCCAGCTTATACTCCGATTCTGACAAATGAAGGGGAAGTTTCCCAGATTTCTTCCCTTAAACCTGGTGATACAGTTCTTGCCTTTGATCCTGCAGTTGACCTTGGGCGCAGTGGTTTGGTGCCACGCAAGATTGTGCGGCTTTATCATAATGTCACAACGGAATGGCTTAAGCTTAGCTGGACAGAAAACGGTGAACAGAAAGAGTTGATCTCAACCCCCGGTCACCATTTTCTGGATCAGTTTGGTGACTTCCCAACGGTTGAGAATATGCTTCGCGATGGTCATGCGACTGTCGTTCTTGCCTCGGGCGAGTTGACAGAAGTTACAGCCGAAAGAATTGTCTACAGCGCAGAAACTGCAGATTTGTTTGAACGTGCTGAGGTAGCAGCACAGGTTGGGAATACCGCACTAAAGTCAGAACCTGCTGAAGCCTGGGTCACTTACAACTTTGAAGTTGAGGACTTGCACACCTATGTTGCTGGTGGCATTCGCGTTCATAACCAATCTGGTATAATTGGTGAATTGGCAAATGCCATCGATGATGCCATTTTCGGGAACAAAGGGGGCTTCTGGGATCAATTTGGCGATGTCATTACATCGCCGCTCCATGCTATTGGCACTCTTGCAGTTGGTTTACAGGAGTTCGGAACAGCGATTGTCACAGGCATCGGCGAAGCGTTTCAAACGGCCTGGAGCGGTATTGGAAACACAGTTCAGCAGATTCGAGACGGCACGTTTATAGACAATATCCGTTCCTCTTCAGCTGACTTCCGTGCTGAAATGAATGAGCTATATGCTGATCCAACCAACCCATCAAACTTTGGCACACGAGCGCATGATCGTTTTGTCGACAGCACGCTCGGGGGGCTTGATGGCTGGTCCCCTCCTGAGGGTTATACGGTTAGTCCGAATGGCAGGGGCTTTAGCATCCGTGATAGAGAAACGGGGAGATCTTTTAGAGACAGCAGGGATGATAGAGATAACGATAGGTCTGGTTCTAGCCGCTCAGGTAGAGACGACGATGGAAGGTTTGATGGCATTATTAGCGATGATCCTATTTTGCTTGATCTTGATGGTAATGGTGTCAAGCTTACTAAGCTTTCGGAGTCCAGTATTTATGTTGATGCAACCGGCGACGGTTTTTTAAATCGTACGGCTTGGGCTGGAGAAGGTGACGGAGTTTTATTCTACGATCCAGATAATCTGGGCGAGATCGTCGAGCAACGACAATATATATTTACAGAATGGGATCCGACAGCGACGAGCGATCTGGAAGCCATCCGGTCTGTCTTCGACAGCAATGGTGACGGTGTTTTGGATGTGCACGATGACGCTTTTGCCGATTTCAAGGTAATGGTCACGAATGCAGATGGTTCGACGACGGCTCAAACGCTGACTGATCTTGGGATCACGTCAATCAATCTGACTGGAGATGCTACACATATTGAGCTGTCCGATGGCTCGACGATCACAGGTGAGGCGGAATTCACCTTCGCCGATGGCAGCACAGGAACCGTCGCGGATATGACGCTTGCTATCGATCCTGAAGGACGCCGCGTCCAACAGGTCGAGGGGCAGGACGCCAATGGCAACCGGACCCTGGAGACAACGGCCTTCCATGAGGACGGGTCTATCGCCTATACCATGTCATCGGTTTTCAGCCCTGATGGCGCACTTGTCCATCATGCCTATGACGATACTGGAGACGGCGCAATTGACCGGCTGCAGGAGATCGTAACCATCAACCAACCAGATGGTACGAGCGTGGAAACAGTAACCAATTGGACTGGTGCAGATCTTGCGACCGCTGTTTTGGTCAATAGCACGGTAACCACCCGCACTGTCGATGGCAGCCAGGTGACCATCCAGCGGGACAGTACTGGCGGCGGCTGGATCGATCAGGAAGAAGTCCGAATTGAGCATTCCGATGGCAGCCATACAAATACGATCTCCGATCTTGGCCAGGATGGCACGGTGATCCGTAGTGAAAGTGAGACAGTCTCGGCGGACGGATTAACGCGTGTGACTGCGCTCGATGAAAACGGCGACGGCGTGGCCGACACGACCACGACACATACCATTACGATCAACCCCGATGGTAGCCGCATTGAGACGACACGTATCACAAACGCCGACGGTACAGAACGGACTTCGACTGAGGAAACAATTGCCGCAGACAGCCAGTCGCGTCGTCAAGATTTGGACATTGATGGTGATGGTGATGTCGACATGTCCGACGATATGGCCTTCACTCTGCATGCAGACGGATCAAGCACCTCGGTTCAGACTGTACGCAATGGCGACGGTTCGCTGCGCAATAGCGTCACAACGGATCAATCGGAAGACACGTTGCATACGACGACGGCGTCCGATCTGAATGGCGACGGCGTTGTTGACCGGACCATCGTTGAGGAGACGGTTGTTGCAGCAGATGGAGCACGAGAGACGACGACCACGACGACCAATGGCGATGCATCCATCCGGGATATGGCTAAGGTCAACCTTGGCGCCGACCGTGTCACATCCGAGCACTGGCTTGACCTTAATCAGGACGGGGTTTTCCAGAACACCGATCTTATGCGTGCAGTCACCGTCGACGGGGCAACGCAGGAGCGGATTACAGAGAATTGGACACGTAATGCCGACGGCAGCATTGCCAGCCACACGCGGTCCGTCGCAAGCGAAGACGGGTTAAGCCAACAAATTGAAGTGGATGCGGATGGAGACGGTGATGTCGACACGCGAATATCCGATGTGACAGTAACGACGACAGACGGATCTGCTAGTCGTACCGTCACCACATACAACCAAGATGGCTCGCTACGGGAAGAACGTATCGAGACCAGGTCTGCTGATGGTCTGACGACCACGGTGATTGCGGATGCCGATGGTGATGGTGATATAGATACCCGAACTGTCGATACGTTGGTTCGAAACCCCGATGGCAGCACGATAAAAACCGTCTCATCGTATTCGGGCGACGACACGTTACTCTCGGAGCAGGTTACAACCGAAAGTGAAGACCGCAGAACGCGCGAAACAAGCGTGGATCGGAATGGGGATGGTGCTGTTGATGCCATCACTCGGCGCGTAGAGGCCGCCGATGGGGCCGTAAACGCGGTTGTCACGGGCTTTCACGCTGATGGATCTATTGCGTCTGTAGAAGGGACGGATACCAGCGCAAATGGATTGAGTCGCGTCAACCGCTCGGATCTAGATGGCAATGGCATCTTTGAGACAGAAACAAGCCAAACGACGACACTTAACAGCGACGGCAGCAGAACAGTTCTATCCGAGACCCGCAACAGCGACGGCTCCTTACGGGATCGTTCCATTAACGATGTTAGCGATGATGGTCTGGTCAAAATAGTGCAGACGGATGCAGATGGGGATGGTTCTTTTGAACGCACGACCACCGTGACGAGCGTTCTGAACCTTGATGGAAGCACGACGGAGTCCGTCGATCAGCGTGCGGAGGACGGTAAGCTCCTCAGCCACTCAGAAACGTTGGTGTCGGACGATGGATTGAATACGGTCACTCGTCTCGATCAAGACGCAGATGGCACATTTGATTTGATCACGACGACTGACACCGTTCTCAACAGTGATGGTAGTACGACGACAACGACAAAGCTTGAAGATGCAGCTGGTCAGTTACGAGAGCGGCAAACGGTAACGCAAAGCGACAATGGCCGCTCGACGACCACGCTCGCCGACATGGATGGCGATGGGGCGATTGACCAGACGGTGTCGCAGATCATCGCAGATGATGGAACGATCACAACCACGAGCCAAAATCTTGCCAGCGATGGCAGTTTGCACTCACAGAGCGTCATGGAAACCAGCGATGATGGCTTGGAAAGGGTTCGCCGTGATGATCGGGATGGCGATGGAGACTTCGAGACGATCACGACAGAGCACGTCACGTTAAACACTAACGGTTCCTCATACACCTTATCAACATCCCAAAGTCAGGATGGTTCGATATTCTTGGCGACCGAGCAGATGATCAGCGATGATGGTTTGAACACTACCAGTCGGTCCGATTGGAATGGTGATGGTATCTTCGATCTGAATCTGAGTGCGGCAAGGACGCTTCATGCAGATGGCAGCGAGACTCTTTTGGAGCAGGCTTTTGCGGCCGATGGGTCTCTCTTGGCAACTGGTACAACAACGGTCAGCGCCGATGAACGATTTACCGAAGAGACTATGGACTCCGACGGCAATGGCCAAAATGATATGGTCTCGCAAACACGGATTGATGATGATGGCTCGATCAGATCAGCAACCTCGTGGTATTCGATCGGCGGTGCATTGATCTCAACGGATATTATTACGGTGAGCGGCGATGGCCTGACGCGCTTTCGTCATATTGATCGAAACGGGGACGGCGAAGAAGAGCGCATCATTACTGATGTCAGGGTGCTAAATGCGGATGGCAGTGTCACCCAGACCATTGATCATCGGGACTATCTCAACATTCAACGGGGTTATGAGGAGTATACAACAAGCGATGATGGTATGACGATTTCGGCACGTGTCGACCTTGATGGCGATGGGATCTTCGATTTCCAGTCGGAAGATGTGACCTCCTTTGCCACGAATGGGGATGTTATCCAAACACAAACAAGCCGAACCGGAACTGACGATCTGATGACTCGGATTGTGGCCACAACAAGTGGAGATGGTCTCACAACCCTTTTGGATATTGATTATAACGGGGATGAAACCTCGGATCGTACCAGTAGCCAGACCACTTATGCTGATGGCGCCCGAGACTCACTCTTACGGGAGTTCGATGCGACGAACCGCCTCGTGTATTCCGAAAGCGAGAGCGTCAGCGCGGATGGTCGCAGCCGTCAAATGTCGGTTGATCGGGATGGCGATGGCGATGTTGACCATCAGATGGTTGAAGAGATCGATGCCAACGGTGCTGTCACTGCAGCATATTCAGAGCTTGGAGCTGATGGTGCCTCCCAGAGTGAGATCACGATGGAGGTCTCCGCAAACGGTCTTACTCAATCATCCAGATTCGATCTCGATGCGGATGGAAACATTGATATCACCCGGGCAACCAATACAAGCTTTGCAGTCGATGGCAGCACAACTAGGACCTTTACCGAAACCTTCGGCAATGGAACGCTTGCTTATTCCGAGATAGAGACAAATGCAGCCAATGGTCTGTCTGGTTCAACGATATTTGATATGAACGGTGATGGAGAGATCGACGGTACAAACAGCTGGCAGACCTCCCTGAATGCGGATGGCAGCCGTCAAACCATAGACGAAACACGTTATGCAGATGGAGAGTTGCGATCCAGTTTCGTTGAAACCGTTAGCATTGATGGACGAACCACAACTCGGGCCTTTGATTATGACGGAAATGGCGTAGAGGACAAAATTACCGAGACAGTCATGCGTGCGGATGGCCAAGTCGTTGAAACAGTGACGTCCTTTAATGAGGGAGGGATGCCAGGAACGACCTTCGTCACAACCATATCCGCAGACGGGCTTGAAACGACTGTCCTACGTGAGGGGAATCTACAGACACTTACGCGCTCGGCAGTCGATAATGGCAGCTATACATGGAACAATGGTATTTCGGGCGTGGGTCACATCGTAGTGGAACACAGCTTTGATGTGCTTGGTGTTGACACCTGGACGAAAACTGAAGTCATACTGACAAACGGTGGTGCGACAGAAACTGTAACGAGCAGCACGCGTCTTGATGTTGCAGCAAAAGAACGCCTTCTTGATCAGGCGGCCCGTGTCTATGATACCGTCTTGGACCGGGACCTCGACTTCAACGAAATCGAAGTCTTGATTGATCATGTCGTGGACGGTCAACTCGATTTTTCATCGCTGATCACAGAACTCATGGAATCCGCCGAGTTCACTACGCGTTATGGAGAGCAGAGTAATGCAGAATATGTTACTCAGCTTTATCTGAACACCTTCGGGCGCGCACCCAGTATTAAAGAATTGAATACCCATCTCACGGATTTGAATGATGGGAACGCAACGCGTGAAACTATGGCGCAAACGCTTTCCGAATCTCTTGAACATCTGATGGTTGGTAACGGACATATGGCGACGAACAACTTCGACGTTATTATGAATCCGGCCGCTTTTGAGCGTAGTCTGGATGAAGCCTATGTCCGGTCTTTGATCGAAAAACTGGTAGATGTTGCCTATGATCGTGCTGCCACGGAACAAGAATTGAGTTACCTCTCGAGCCTTTTGCTTGAAGGAACTGATACGCTTGAAGACATTGTTGACCGCCTAATGGGCGTCTCTGGAGAAATCCAGGGGGTGTCGATGTTTAACCTGAGGAGCTTGTCTGGCGGTGCATTTGTCGAACAGGCGTTTATGAATGCCCTTGGGCGCGCGCCTACAAGCGAAGAGCTTACAATCTGGCAGGATCACATCACTCAAGGTCATATCAGCAAATCCCAGCTTATTGCCTCTCTTGCGATGAGTGTAGAGAAGGCCTCTATTGGAAATACGCATGAGAACTATGCGTTACCTAATGTGAATATTATAGAAGAACCTGAGCAGGTAACCATATTAGATATTGATTTTGGTATTGCATATATGGGTACTAATGGACAAGATTATATAATAGACAATACAGCTGTTGCTTCCTATATCCTAGATTACCCATATCTTCTAGGCGAAGCTGGAAGTGATGTATTAGTCGGTGGTGTCGGTGCTGATTGGTTAAGAGGTGGCACTGGAAGCGACCTGTATGTTTGGTCGAGTGGGCATGGCAACGATATAGTTTTTGAAGATGATCAGTCTTTTCTTGTTACAGATACTCTTCATTTAACGGATATTCTTTCTTCAGATATTGCATTACGCCAGAGCACTTCTAATCATTTGGAAGTGCACATCAATACCACTGGTGAAATTATAAAAATCGAAAATCAGTTTTCCTCAACAGCGAACGGTATCGGAATTGAAGAGATCATATTTGGTGATGGAACCGTTTGGTCGCTTGAAGATATTCTCAAAAATACCACGAGGGTGGGGAATGATGGTAACAACACATTCCATGGTGGTGGCTATGGCGAAAACCTGTTTGGTTTTGCCGGTTCTGATACAATTATCTCCCATGGTGGCGATGATACTTTGACCGGCGGTACAGGTGATGACGCGCTTCACGGCGCGGCTGGAAATGACATATATATCTGGGCGACGGGTGACGGTAACGATCAGATCTATGACCGTGTCGGAAGCGGAAGCACTGCCACGGCATCCATAACCGAAGTTGATACCTTGCGCCTTACGGATGTGAATGCGGATGGTGTCGTTTTAACGCGCACCCCTGACAATAACGATCTCATTATAACCATTCTCCAAACCGGCGAAGTTCTTCGGATTGATGATCGCTTCAAGTCAGTCACGTCGGGTGAGGGGATCGAGCGGATTGAATTCGCAGATGGTAGTGTTTGGACACTCAAAGACATACTTGACCACACAACCGTCAGCGGAAATGCAACTAACAACACGCTCAACGGGAGGGACTATCGGGACAATCTCTACGGTCTTGAGGGTAATGATGTGCTTAATGGTGGGCTTGGCCAGGACGTTCTCGTTGGTGGTCTAGGCAACGATACGCTGCGCGGTGGTGATGGTGGCGATACCTACATCTGGACGACTGGAGATGGTAATGATGTCATTGATGAAGTTGCGACTTCGTTGACGGAGGTCGACACACTTGTTCTGACCGATGTTGCCTCAACAGATGTTCGGATCTGGCGGGAAAACGGGGTTGATGGCATCCGCATCACAATTGTTGACACCGGCGAAATCATAGAGATTTTGGATCAAAACCATTCCGCAGATGAATATCAAGGTATCGAAGCTATTCAATTCAGCGACGGTATCGTTTGGACCCGCGCCGATATCGCCGCTCAGACTGTTTTACAGGGTACTGAAGCCGCCGAAACTCTCTCAGGTTACGACTATCGCGATAATATTATCGGTGAAGCTGAGAATGACCAAATTAATGGCGGTGGCGGAAATGATGTTCTCATCGGCGGTACTGGAAACGATACGCTTCGCGGCGGTACAGGAGACGACAGCTTCGTTTATAATCTCGGAGATGGAAGTGACATCTTGGAGGAAACGTCTGGAACCGACCGAATTGTCTTTGGTGAAGGGATCACTCCAGAGGATTTGACGTTTGAGCGCGATGGTATGGATGCACGGATCCTTCTCTCGGATGGATCAACTATAACGATCCGAAACGAGGTAGCCTCACGTATTGAGACGATCGAATTCGCCGATGGTACACGGCTAACACCGACGGTTTTCGGAGCGATCTCAGTCACTGGGACATCTGGTGGCAATATGTTGGTTGGCCATACGGGCGATGATATCATAGATGGCGCTGATGGGAATGACACTCTCTTTGGAGGAAACGGCAACGATACTCTGACCGGTGGTTTGGCGAATGATACTCTAACGGGTGGAACTGGCGATGATATTATAGATGGGGGATTAGGTAACGACCGCTATGTTTATGAGTACGGTGATGGCAGCGATACAATCATTGAAGGAGGACTCTACGGTGGTTCTGATCGTCTCCTCTTTGGTGCTGGTATCGATATCGATGAAGTGACCTTCGATTTCTTGGGCGACGACTTGCTCGTTAACGTCGCAGGTAGCGGTACACTCACGCTTCAAAACTTCCGATTTTCGCCGATTGAGTATGTTACCTTTTCTAGCGGATTAACCGCACACCTAAATGAGTTACTCGGACCTACGATTGACGGCGATAACGGTGCGAACCTGCTTCTTGGGTTGGAAACCGCTGATGTTGTGGAAGCAAGAAATGGCAATGACTCAATTTACGGTCATGGAGGCAATGATACCCTACGCGGCGGTTCAGGAAACGATGAACTTTACGGTGGCGAAGGAGATGACCTGATTTTTGGCGAGAATGGTGATGATACTATTCTTGGTGGCTATGGTAATGATACAATGCGAGGCGGTATCGGAGCCGATCTAATTGATGGTGGCTTCGGATTCGATCATGCCGACTACAGCGATGCTCAACATGGCTTGTCTATCAGCCTTAATCAAGAAGGCGGCGTTGTAAGAGATGGCTACCTAGCAACAAAGCATACTTTGATTAATATAGAAGGTATCATTGGCGGCAACCTCGGTGACTATATTGAGGGGTCAAATATTGCGAATGAAATAAGCGGCTTAGCTGGAAATGATAAAATCTTTGGTTTTGCTGGTGACGATAGTATTAACGGTGGTGAAGGTGATGACTTAATCAGCGGCGGCGCTGGTGCCGACACCATGGAAAGCGGCGGCGGTCTGGACACACTTGATTATTCCGAGTCTGACGCTGGTGTTTTTGTTAAGCTACAAACGGGTGAAGCTAGCGGCGGACATGCCGAAGGCGACGTGATTATCGGTAGAGACTTTCGCGGTGTGATAGGGTCAGAGTTTGACGACAATCTGCAAGGCACAGGACTTGGCGATACGATCACAGGCGGTGACGGCAATGATGATGTGTATGGCTACGCTGGCAGGGACAAAATCTATCTTGGTGAAGGTGATGACTTTGCAGAAGGTGGCAATAGCGGTGACTTAATCTATGGTGGTTTAGGCAACGACGTTTTACGTGGTGGTCGAGACGATGACTTTTTGTATGGTGAGGAAGGCAATGACCAATTGTTTGGAAATCACGGCCTTGATTACATCGAAGGTGGCGCTGGCAATGACACGATCCGTGGCGGCGGCTGGCATGATACGCTGAAAGGTGGTGACGGCGACGACGTGATCTACGGCGAAAGTGGCGGCGACGAAATCTGGTCTGGCGCTGGCAATGATACGATTTCCGGTGGCATTCATGATGACCCAGACCACTTTATCTTTGCAGCGGACGACGGACACGACGCCATTACTGATTTCCAAATCGGCATTGATCTTGTGGTATTGCATAATGTCACTGATCACACCAAAAGCTGGTCGCAAACGACCGATGGTGCGATGCTGACCTATGACGGTGGAGACACGATCACTTTCCAAGGTTTGACCATTGAAAAAATGGAAGGCATGCCTGTGTTTCATTCCTACGGATAAATCGCACTCGTCCGTTGAACCTAACCTTTTGAGCTCAGGCATGAGCTGTTACGCTGCTTATGCAGCGTAACGCCAGGGGAGGAGTTCGTCGAGGTGTGTCATCTTGTAGCCTGCGATCTGGCCGAGGCACCATGTGAGCCAGGCTTGCGTGTCGACATCGTTGAGCTTGGCCGTTTCGATCAGGGCGAAGGCGATCACCGTGGCTTTGCGCCGCCTTGTGATCCTGCAAACATCCAATGTTTCCGCCTAATGGCGACCGGGTTTCAGGCCGATAGTAGGTTTAGAAATCAGGCTACATAGTTTTAACATAACTACCCCCTACGAATTTATATCCTATACGTTTTGCGAGTTTGTGTGCTTGAGCGAGATTTACATCGGATGTAACGTGGAAAAGAATTTCTTTCGCCCCTCTCGCTTGTGACCATATTTGCACACCTCGGAATAAGCCGAGCGCAATTCTACCACCTGATAGAGAGGACCTTATATCATGTGAAACATTGATGTTATGAATTGTCGTTAAAAGTATATCCGAGCCGATATGGTACTCACCAACTGAACAATAGGCAAAGCCAATCGCCCGCTCATTTTTTTCGGCAATTATTACAGCGTGTCGTTTCTGGTCTTTTAATGCCCGAAGCGCGATTTTACGCACTTTTTCCGGGCTAAATGGAATATAGCCAAATCTGCTTTCTTCATGTGCTTCTTTGGCTAAATCTACAATGTGAGGCAAATCTGCTTCTGAGTTTACTAACCTAAAAGACATACTAAATTGAAACCTCCAGCTTTAGTGTAATTTTGATATATGGATAGAAGCTAAAAACGATTTTGGCTGCGCGTTCAGGCTTTGGCAATCAATTATCATGGGAACTTGTGAGCGTTTCGTCACCCTCTGACAATTCAATATACTTCATAGTTAGTTGAGAGGGTTCTATTCTAATTTAGTAGCAACAGGTTGGCTTTATCTTGAGCGAGATGATTGCATTGCCATCCCGGCCAAATATCAAATGTACAGTCTCGCAGACTAGAAGAGAGAGTGGCAAGACGCAAAAATCTTCCAACTCCTGCGCGTGGGTTGCAAGGGGGCACGCACTGCCCCTTTGATCGGGTCCAGCGCCGAGACGTTGGCGGCATTCAATCCGCGCAGGGTTGATCTATGGGGTGTTGGGGAGAGAGACATCTCCCCGACGAGGGATCAAACAACGATATGTTTGCATGACGATGAACAGGCTCAATGCCTGTGTGTCGTCATTCGCTGAGGGGGATAGAACGGGGGAGCGCAGCAGCCCCCTTCTCAAGAGGTGTGGTACTACCACACACATCTTGCGTATGTTCTTATTAGCTCAATTCTTTGCAACAGTTGAGCTGCCGAGCTGATCGCTTGGCGCATGATCTGGATCGAACACATCTACGGCCATGATGGGTCCAATCGCAAGGAGGATCGTGCCCGTCCGTTGAACCCGCCCTGTTGCGCTTGGGTGGTGCCTGTTACGCTGGGCGGGGTTCTGAAACTGGGTGCAATGTGGTGTCATGCTGTGTCATGGGATGTCCTTTCGATTGTGTTGAGGGGTTAGCCGACAATATTTGACGGAGATAGTTTCCCAGTATCTAGCTCTAAAATCGTCAGGTAATTAAGGCATTTGCCTACGGATTCTCTTCAGAAAATTTGGCGAAAACACCAAAATCGAATGTTGGCTACTGTCAAAGCCAGTTCAACAGGGCTTCTATCGCAGCGAAAGTCCACCACTTGCCCTCATTCTACGA
This sequence comes from Pseudaestuariivita rosea, assembly GCF_017592335.1. Taxonomy (GTDB): domain Bacteria; phylum Pseudomonadota; class Alphaproteobacteria; order Rhodobacterales; family Rhodobacteraceae; genus Parasulfitobacter; species Parasulfitobacter rosea. Next base: position 53,240 of record NZ_JACNMP010000024.1, read on the forward strand.
TCTTTTTCAGCTCACTACGACGTAAGCGGTGCGCCGTCCCCACACTTACGGCATGACGTTTGATCTGCGATTCAGAGGCTCCTTGGATGTGTGGGGAGTTTCTCGATGGGAGCTATAAGCGAGTTTCTGGCAAAGCAGACCCAGACCTGCGTGGTGATCATTGATGACATCAACCGCTTCGCCCGCGATGTGGTGGGGCATTGGCAGTTGCGCGCGCTTCTGGCCGAGGCAGGCGGCAAGCTAGAAAGTCCGTCGATCGAGT
>NZ_JACNMP010000025.1 GCF_017592335.1 Pseudaestuariivita rosea
TCTCCCGAAGGTCCATCGAAAGTGCCTTACCCACTGCTCGCCCTCCATCTTGTGGTCGGCGACAGTGAATCAGCAAAATAAGCCTATGTGAATCCCCCTTGATTCAGGTCGATTTCATCACGCTCTAGGCGCTACGTTGAAGCGTGGCCGTCATCACCCCCATGCTCACCAGCGCACCGCCGCCTGCGCGGTTCATCCAGCGCAGGACGCCGGGGCGGCGGATGCGGGTGCGCAACTGGTCGGCCAGCAAGGCATAGGCCAGCGCGTTGATGGCGGCCAGCGTCACGAAGGTCGCAATCAGGATCGCAAACTGCGGGATCAGCGGCTGATCGGGGCGTACGAACTGCGGCACAAAGGCGATGAAGAACGCGATGCTTTTGGGGTTCAGCGCAGTGACCGCCGTGGCGTGCAGGAACGTGGTGCGCGCTGTGGCCCGCGACACGGCGGCGATGTCAAGTGACGGGGGCGGGCTGCGCAGCAGTTTGATGCCCAGATAAACCAGATAGACCGCCCCCACCCATTTCAGAACCGTAAACGCCGTGGCCGAGGCCAACACCAGCGCCCCCAACCCCGCCAGCGACGCCGTCATCGCGATCAGATCGCCCAAGGCCACCCCCGCCGCCGTGCTGACCGCCACCCGGCGCCCCTGCGTGATAGCATAGGACAGCACCAGCAAAATCGTCGGCCCCGGGATCAATAGCAGCGCAGTTGATGCGGCAACGAATGTCAGCCATAGGTCAAGTGGCATTGCAGGCCCCTCTTTGGTCTTGTTACGCGTTAGTTAAAGCATTCTTTGGAAGTGGTAGTCTATGGAACAGATATCAGCAACCAGCGCCGCGCGGGCTTTTTTGGACAAAGTATGGGGCGGCGATGCGCCATCGGATGCTGAACTGAGCAGCGCCTTGGATCAACTGGTCTGTGCCTATCATGCAACAAAGCCTCAAACGAATGTAAATTCAGATGTGACAGGGCCCGAGCGGGATTGGAATACACTTTACGCCCAAACGGGCGCCAGATTTCCCGATTATGGGTATTATAGCGTGGCCGATCCGATGGACATGATCAGCTTTTCTGCCAGCGTCGGTGATGCAATTGATGATATCGCAGATATCACGCAAGACATGCGCGAGGTGATTTGGCTGGCTGAGAATAGCAGCGCAGCCGACGCAGAATACCGTTTTCGCACTTTGTTTTTTCACTGGGGCCGACACGCCCGAGAACTGACGCTTTACCTGCACGCACGGCAATTCGGATGATTTACCGGACTGTTTCTTCTAAGAACCGTTCTTTCCACTCAAGGCTGGTGGCATCTGCCAGTTTCGCCGTGGCTGGGGTGGTGGTTTGGGCGATTGTTTCGTTCAGCCCAAGGGTTTTCAATATCTTGGCAAGTGTTGACCGTGGGTCGCGGGATAGGTCTTCGTAGGTCAGGCTTAGCGGCGTGATGCCATGGGCTTCGAACCAGCTTTGCCATTCGGTGTCCAGACGGTGCATTTCGTCCATCCACCGTTGGATCAGCGCCGCGTCATAGACTGGGGGCTGGGGGTCGGACAGTCGTTCCAGCTCTGATCCATCGGAATTGCGATGCCACAGTCCGGTTTGGCTGGCCATGACATAGGAAATCGCCTGGTCGACTTTATCGCTGCGGGTCAGGTGGATGAAAAGCGTGCGGCCAAAGGCGGCCTGAAATCGGTCCATATCCGTTGGCAGACCGGGATAGAGAACATCCAGCTTGCGGTTTAGAAAATCAAAGCTTTTGCGTTGCAGGCGCAGGGCGAACAGATCGGTACCGCCGCAGCCTCGGGTCAAGACGGTTGTCATGATACTGTCCAGCGTGGTGGTTTCGCTTTCACCGCCGACCTGAGGCAGGTCCAGATAACACAGCCAGTCTGCTATATCGGCTTTGTGAAACCACGATTTGGGGTGCCCAGCCACGCCGGTATCTGACAGCATTCTGCACAGCAATGTACTGCCGCTGCGCGGGGTCGTGCAGATGATATAGGACTGATAGCCTGGCATTCCCGATTTGTGCTTTGGTCTATGTAAAAGACCCCGGGCCATGATCCGGGGTCTCTGAGTTTTACATGCCGTCGCCATGTTTCATGCCGTGATCATGACCGTGATCGCTGTGGGCGCCATGACCATGTGCGCCGTGCTGCGGCTGGCGCTCCAGATCGACGGGGATCTGCACCTGCACCTCGCCCGCTTTTTCAAAGATCAGGGTCACGTCGATCATATCGCCCTGATTGAATGGCCGGTTCAGACCCATGAACATCACATGATCGCCGCCGCGTTCCAGCATATGGGTTTCACCAGCGGCGATAGAGAAGCCTTCTTTGACCTCGACCATCTGCATGATTCCGTCTTCTTCGATATGGGTGTGCAGTTCAACCAGAACGGCGGCGTTCGAGCGAGCCGAGATCAGGCGGTCATCTTCTTCGCCCATATTCATGATCCCCAGAAATGCCGCCCCGGATTTTGCCATGGGGGTAGACGCGCGGGCGTAGGGGTCCATGATCTTGATCTCGGCCACAGCGGGGATCGCAAGGGCCAGTGAAACGGCCGCTGCCGTGCAAAAACGTGTCAGAAACATAGTATTGTCCTTTGGTTCAGTGATGTTTTCCAGGTGTCAAAGAAACGTGTCAGAAAAACATCACAAAAGGCGGCGCGCGGGCTTTGGCGGGATCGGTGTTGACGTTATATTCCAGATCATACGGCGCCATGACGGTGTCACCCCGTCCCCAGACGGCCGGATCGATCTGCGGCTGATAAATAGGCACTGCGGCGATCAGGCTGCTGGTGCAGTCAGGGCAGATATGCGGGTGTTCGACCGGGTTGCCCTGTTCATCAATCAGCACCACGATGGTATCCTGGCCGATACACAGGATCATCTGGCCTGCGACATGGGTCTGACCGCGGGCAAGCGCCAGGCTTTGACTGGTCAGCGCCAGCGTCAGGATAAAGCAAAGGCAAAGGAACCGCTTGATCATAGGTCGCATTTATCGTTCTGATCGGGGAAACCCAAGTGACAAAATGAACCAGCCTTTATGTTTGCAAGATTATACAGTGCTTTGATCTGTTTGACGGTTTTGGCGGGCACGGCGTGGTCGCAAGTGATCTGTCAGGTAGAGCGTGACCTGGATATAACCATCCTTGCCGATGGGATTGGGGCATCGATGGGGCCGGTTCTGGCCGATGCGATCCGCGCCAGCCGTACGGCGGCGATCGAAAAGGGGGTGCAGCCCCTGCTGCCCGAGGTGCGGCGCAAGATGCAGCGCAGTTTTGACAATGCCGTGCTGAACCGGGTGCGTTACCGCATCGGGGTCGAGGGTACGACGCTGCAGACGCTGTCCCTGAAGTTCGGGCGCTATCATGCGATGGTGCTGGGCGATGTCGTGATTTTTCGGTCGGAAGAGGATTTGAACGATCCCGCGCTGGTGGCGCATGAACTGGCCCATGTTCTGCAATACGACGCCTGGGGGATCGATGAATTCGCCCGCCGTTATGCCCGTGACCATATCGCGGTTGAGGATGAAGCCGATCGTGTCGCGGACGACTGGCTGGCCGGGCGGCCTGCGCAGGTCAGCAATGATACGGGGGTGGGCGATGTGATCCGCAAAATCATGGTGCCGTGCGATGCTGTGTCGCCAAACGAAACAACCCAGCCGTGAGGCGTGTTACGTAAGAGTGGGAACTTTCTTAAAGCATCATACCAAAAACTTGTAATATATTTCATGAAACTAAGGGCAGCGACCGGCCCGAGGGTGGGTGCTAAAGGCGCCCGCCCTGGGGGGAGGGTCGGGCGCTGCCCGGTGGTGCCCACCGGGCGGAGTGAGTGGATAAATACGTCGCAGATTTTCACGACAATGCTTCAGCGATATGCGTTAATCAAAACGAAACAACCCCGCCGTAGGGCAGGGCTGCTTCAAACCGCAAAAGGCGTCAGATCAGGCGGTGGCCTGGGCCTTTAGGATATCTTTCTTTACTTTCAGCGCGGAAGACGACAGCTCGGCATCTTTGGCTTTCGCCATGAAACCGTCCAGCCCGCCACGGTGGTCGACTGTGCGCAGCGCAGCAGAGGACACGCGGAACTTGAAGGAACGGCCGAGAGCCTCGGACTGCAGGGTCACATCCTGCAGGTTCGGCAGAAAGCGGCGCTTGGTTTTGTTGTTTGCATGGCTGACGTTGTTGCCAACCATTGGACCTTTGCCGGTCAATTCGCAGCGGCGCGACATGGGTTCATCCTTGGTTTTTATAAAACGTACAGAGGCCGCGGCAACACCACGCCCGAATTCAGTCTGTGCCGTTTAAGGGCATCGGCGCTGCGGGTCAAGCGATTCATTTGTGTTTTTTGTGCTTTCGTGTCCTGACTTCAGAAGTAAATGCGGGCTTCTATTTATGCAGGACAAGTTCGACCCGTCGGTTGGCGGCACGTCCTTCTTCATCCGTGTTTGTGGCATTTGGCGCGACCGGGCCAATTCCGACGGCTATCAGGCGGTCGGCCCCCACGCCCCTGGACATCAGCGCGTCTGCAACGGCTTTTGCGCGCTCTTCCGACAGGTTAAGGTTAAAGTCATAACTGCCGTCCCAATCGGTGTGGCCGACGACATAGAACTGCAGATCAGGATTTTCCGACAGATATGCTGCTGTTGTGTCAAGTGTTTCGTTGGATCTGGGGTTCAGCTCTGCCGTGCCTGTTTCAAAGAAAACGCCCTCTAACACGACAGTTCCGGTCTGGGTCATGGCCGCCGACACATCCTCGATGGTGCCAATCCCGATCTTGTCGACATCTAACGAGGCACTTGTCACAATTGTCTGATGCACACTACGGTCCGCATCATAATTGCTGGCCCCGGTGACGACCATTACATGCGCCTGTTGATCGTCTTGTGTGACAACGGCAGTTATGATCCCGAAATCGTTAAGGAAATAGATAACCTCACCGCCAAACAACATGCTGTTGCCAACACTTTCGTTATAAAAATCAGTGTCAGTCCCGCCGCAATCAGCCTGTCCGAAACAGGAAAACAGGATTTCAGCCCCCAGATCATTCAGTGCCTTTTCATAATTGGCAAAAATCTGGAAACCCGACAGGGCGTCATTTTCAATAAGATATTTGATATTGCTGACCTGTCCTTGCACGGTGGTCAGATCATATTCACCGTTGTCGAAAGCAGAGGTGATCATCTGGGCGCGATCGAATTCGCGTGATTTGTAAGTCTCGATATAAAATCCGGGATACCGTGATATCAAAGGATGATCAGATGATCCTTTGATGTCTGTCTCGGCTTGCAAAGATGCAGCAAGTGCCAGGTAAAATACTGATATTACATAAACAATCAATTTGGGCATGGTGCTGTCCTATATCTGGTTCAATAATTGTACCCCGCCACATTATCTGAATGGTTTCACAAGTCCATCTGCTGAATGATCATAAGAAGTAGAGGCGGATATGCTTCAGTGCCTACTGAATGGCCGCTTGCAAAAACCGTATCAGCCGCCTATTCAGCATGCATATCCCGCGCTGTTGCGGGGTGATGGAGAATTTATGTCTACGATTGCGGCCCGCCGCTGAGGTCCATTTGACTGGACCATCCTGAACCAAAAGACTTCCGCGCGCGAGGCCGGAAGCCTTTTTGTCTGACATAAACTCAAAAGATAATCCGGTGAATATATCGAAACACGAACAGCGTGTTTTGCATGTTTTGGCACAGGGCGGAGAGATTCATTTCGAACGCCTGCCGAACGGCAAAATACGCGATGTCTGCTGCTATACGCGCGACGGCCATATCCTGATCGATTGCGATTTGCGGCTTTTTGAACGTCTGAAAAAGCGGCGCTTCATCAAATCGGTAAACGGACGCCCCTATCGTGCCACGCGGCTTGGGATCAGTTCCGTGAATGCTCAACATGATAATCGTTAAGGAGAGGGATCAATGACAAAACCTGAAATTCAACCAACACAGCAGGCTGATATCGCTGGTCTTCAAGTGGTGCTGGACCAGACCGGGCTTTTCCCAAGTGACATGCTGCCAGATATGCTGGCACCCGCTTTGGCGCGTGAAGCAGAGGCATTCTGGCTGACCTGTCACATTGGGGACGCCGCTGTCGGCTTTTGTTATACTGCGCCCGAAGAGCTGACTGTTGGTACCTGGAACATGCTTGCGCTTGCGGTGCGGCCGGACTTTCAGGGGCAGGGGCTTGGCGGTGCGCTGGTCAAGGCGGCTGAGAAGCATCTTGCCGATATGGGGCAGCGGATTTTGATCGTCGAGACGTCAGGGACCGATGCCTTTGCTCTAACGCGCAAATTTTATGCCGAGAACGGTTATGATGAGGAGGGTCGTATTTGCGATTTCTGGGCGGAGGGCGATGACAAGGTGGTTTTTCGTAAGACTTTATAGTTGCCAGCGGGCCCTTCGCCCCAGCAATCGGCGAAGGGCTTGATGGTCGATATTGACATCTGACGTCGGTGTGGTCTGCATGCGGTGTGATGGATCAGGATATTGAAATTAAAAAGCTGGGACCCGAGCCGCTTGGGGAGTGTTTGGGCGATTTGGCTGATGTTCTGCATGCCACTGTGCAGCAGGGAGCGGCGGTCAGTTTTCTTTTGCCGCATGGGGTGCAGGATAGCCGTGCGTTTTGGCAGTGGGACGTTTTTCCGGATGTTGCGCGGGGCAATCGGGTGATTTGGGCCGCTATGGTCGGCGCGCGGGCGGTTGGGACGGTACAGTTGATCACGCGTTTGCCGGAAAATCAGCCGCATCGGTGCGAGGTCGCCAAGCTGTTGGTGCATCCTGAGTTTCGCCAGCTCGGTCTAGCGCGCAAACTGATGCATGCGCTTGAGAACGAGGCGCGTGTGCTGGGCAAGCATCTGATCACGCTAGACACGCGCACCGAGGATTTGGCCGAACCGTTTTATCAGAAGCTGGGGTATCAGGTGGCCGGTGTTATCCCTGATTTCGGGCTGGATGCGGACCGCAGCGGGTATCACGCGACGACGTATATGTATAAGATTTTGTCTCGGTAACGGTGCCCTAATGGGACTGCCAGACCGCGCTGATCTCGGCGCGGATGATGCGGGCGATCAGGGCGCAGTCGTCCAGGCTGAAGGTCAGGGGCAGGCGCATGTCCATGACGCTGTTCAGGATACGGTCGGTTTTGGGCATGGGCGCCGGGTTTGCATAGCGCCAGCTGTCGTATTTTGAGGTAAAGCCCACAGGTTCATCCGGGCCGAACCATTTCAGTTCGACCCCGCGGTTCAGGCACCTTGTGATGACCTCTCGGATATCATTCGCAGCCCAGTCCAGCAGCAGGAACTGAAAGGATGAGGCCACGTATTTTTCCTGGGGCGGGCGGCGGATTACGGTCAGGCCGGGGGTATTTTGCAGGCCGTCTTCCAGCACACTGTAGCGGTCATTCCAACGATCGGCCTGTTGCATCAGGATTTCAATCTGTGGCCGCAGGATGGCGGCGCGCAGGTTATCCATACGGCCCGACATATTGGGCATCTGATAGCGCACGTCCTGAAAGGCCTCGAAGGGTGGGGCGGCTTCGTGACGGCCGTACATCATGTATGAGCCTGACATCACAATGGCGCGGGCCATCAGATCGGGATCGTCGCTGATCAGAAAACCGCCTTCACCAGAGTTGACGTGTTTATAGGTCTGGCAGGAATAGCAGCCAAAGACGCCAAAGCGGCCCGACCAGGTATCACCCCATTTGGCGCCCATGGTGTGGGCGCAGTCTTCCACCACTTTCACGCCGGCGTTGTTGCAGATGCCCATCAGGCGGTCCATGTCGCAGATGTGCCCGCGCATATGGCTGAGCAGCAGGACCTGCGCCTGATCTGCTTTGGCGGCCAGATCGTCGAGGTCGATGGTCAGATCTTCGGTCACTTCGACAAAGACCGGTACCGCCCCCACATTGGCAATCGCGCCGGGGACGGGGGCCAGGGTGAAGGCATTGCTGAGGACTTTATCACCGGGTTTGACACCCAGGGCGCGCAGGGCGGTGGCCATGGCGTAACCGCCGGATGCAACGGCAAGGCAATATTTGGCATCCATTGCACGGGCGAAGTCAACTTCAAGCAGCGTTGTTTCGGCGACCTCGTCCGGCGCGGTGTTATAGCGGTGCAGGCGCCCGTGATTCAGAACGCGCAGGGCGGCGTCGATTCCTTTTTGTGGAATCGGTTCCTGTTGCGTGAAAGATCCTGTGAAGATTTCTGTCATGGAAAATACCGTGATATCAAAATTCATCGGGCGTCAATCGGGGTGTGTCACTTTATCTGGTCCGGATTGGATCGGGGAAAGTTCAATGGAAAGAAAGGGCTAGGGAAAAATTAAGGTTTTGTTAACCACTCAAATTAAGAATTTGTTAATGATACCGTACGGTTAGCGGGAAAAGCTAAGACGATTTCGCTTGACTTTCCGAACGGTCCAATGTAGAACTTGTGGCATGCTAGAGGAAATGGGCAAACGGCCGGGGTCACCCCTTGGGCCGTTTTTTTGTTTCTCTCGTGTGGAGGGTCAAAAGCAACATAGGCGAACCACATGAGCATAATAACCAAGATCGCGGCGGTTGACGCAGAGGCACAGCAGATCATCGAAGAGACGCTGGAGAAGCTGAAAGAATGTCAAAAGGCCGTTGACGAGCACCTGAAGGCTATCAAGGCCGGGCAAGTCGATACAGGCAAGTCACTGGATACCGAGGTCAGGCAACTGACCAAATTGAGTGATTTTGTCATCACTGAAAGGACGAAGTTCAATGAAAGGCGTCAGCAAGACGAGCGGATCGAGCATGGATACCAGATCGACCTCGATGCCGCCCGATATCAGATCGGGTGCCGCTTGGATCGCCTGCGCGCACGAAGATGTCCAAAAGGACTTACTTGATAGTCTGAGTGAGGGAGAGCTTATGGCTCTCCCTTTTTTATTCGAGTTCTGGGCGCATGATCACCAGTTGCCACCCGAGGGGGATTGGAAGACCTGGGTGATCATGGGCGGTCGTGGTGCGGGCAAGACGCGTGCCGGGGCGGAATGGGTGCGGGCACAGGTCGAAGGATCTTTGCCCAAGGATAAGGGCGCGGCGAGCCGTGTCGCGCTGGTGGGCGAGACCTTTGATCAGGTTCGCGATGTGATGATTTTTGGTGCCAGCGGGATTATCGCCTGTTGTCCGCCGGACCGGCGTCCGCGCTGGGTGGCGACCAAGCGGCAGCTGGTCTGGCCGAACGGGGCTGTGGCGCAGGCGTTTTCGGCGCAGGAACCCGAGGCGCTGCGTGGGCCCCAGTTCGATGCGGCCTGGGTGGATGAGCTGGCCAAGTGGAAAAAGGCTGAGGCCACCTGGGACATGCTGCAGTTTGCATTGCGGTTGGGGGACAACCCGCGGCAATGCGTGACGACGACGCCGCGCAATGTGGGTGTTCTGAAACGTCTGCTGTCGACGCCATCGACAGTGACGACGACGGCCCCAACCGAGTCCAACCGCGCGTATTTGGCTGAGAGCTTCTTGTCGGAAGTTCGCGCGCGGTACGCTGGGACCCGGTTGGGGCGGCAGGAGCTGGACGGCGTGTTGTTGGAGGATATGGAAGACGCGCTGTGGACGTCGCAGATGATTGAGGCGTTGCGGGTGGAAGTGCCGCCTGCGCTGGACCGGATCGTCGTGGCGGTGGACCCGCCGGTGACGGGGCACGCAGGGTCGGACGACTGCGGGATCATCGTGGCTGGCGTGGCTGCCAAGGGGCCGCCGCAGGATTGGGTCGCATATGTTTTGGAGGACGCGAGCGTTGCGGCGTCGTCGCCCCTGGGATGGGCGCGGCGGGCGATGGCGGCTTTTGACAAACACGGGGCCGAGCGGCTGGTGGCCGAGGTCAACCAGGGCGGCGATCTGGTGGAAAGCGTCGTGCGTCAGGTTGATCCGCTGGTGCCTTACCGGGCGGTGCGGGCATCGCGGGGCAAGGTCGTGCGGGCCGAGCCTGTGGCCGCTTTGTACGAACAAGGCCGGGTGCGGCATTTGCGGGGTTTGGGCGATCTGGAGGATCAGATGTGCCAGATGACCGGGCAGGGCTATCACGGCAAGGGCAGCCCGGACCGGGTCGATGCCCTGGTTTGGGCGCTGCATGAGTTGATGTTGGAACCCGCGGCGAAGTGGCGGCAGCCGAAGATCAGGGTTTTGTAAAGGACGGTAGAGGTCCCGGATCACGTCCGGGGCTTTGTTTCGCGCGTGCCGCGCGAGAGTATTTGGGACCAAGAAGAAGGTAGGGGGTGTGTCCTATGACCCCTGGTGCCCGGCATGGCAATGGGACAAGACTGAGGAGTTTTTCATGGTAATGCAATTCTTTCGCCGGGGGGCAGGTGCCCCGCCGGAGCAAAAGGCGTCTGCCACGGGACCGGCGATTGCCTATCACGGATCGGGTCGTGTGGCCTGGAGCCCGCGGGATACGGTGACGCTGACCAAGACGGGGTTCAGTAGCAATCCGGTGGGTTTCCGGTCGGTCAAGCTGATTGCCGAGGCCGCAGCGGCGCTGCCATTGGTGCTGCAGGATCGCGAGCGTCGGTATGACGTGCATCCGCTTTTGGCACTGATCGGACGGCCCAATCCGGCCCAGGGTCAGGCCGAGCTGTTCGAGGCGCTTTATGGCCAGATTCTGCTGTCGGGGAATGGCTATGTCGAGCTGGTGGGCGCTTTGGAAGAGCTGCATGTGCTGCGGTCGGACCGGATGAGCGTGGTGCCTGGTAAAGACGGTTGGCCCATTGCCTATGAATATGCCGTGGGCGGGCGCAAGCATCGGTTTGATATGACGCAAGGTGCGGCGCCGATTTGCCATTTAAAGAGCTTTCATCCGCAGGACGATCACTATGGCCTGTCGCCCTTGCAGGCGGCGGCGACAGCGATTGATGTGCATAATGCGGCCTCGCGCTGGTCGAAAGGGTTGCTGGATAATGCCGCGCGGCCGTCGGGTGCGATCGTCTATCAGGGTGCCGACGCCCAGGCCACGATGTCGAATGATCAGTATGACCGGCTGGTGTTTGAGCTGGAGGCGAACCATCAGGGGGCGCGGAATGCGGGGCGTCCGATGCTGCTGGAAGGCGGATTGGACTGGAAACCCATGGGCTTTTCGCCGTCGGATATGGAGTTCCAGAAAACCAAGGAAGCCGCCGCGCGTGAGATTGCAACAGCGTTCGGTGTGCCGCCGATGCTGTTGGGCATCCCCGGCGACGCGACCTATGCGAATTATCAGGAAGCCAACCGCGCGTTTTACCGACTGACCGTGCTGCCCCTGGTCACGCGGGTGACGGCGGGTCTGTCGGATTGGCTGTCGCGGATTGCAGGTGATGAGGTGCAGCTGAAGCCGGATATGGATCAGGTATCCGCGCTGGCGGTGGAGCGTGACCAGCAGTGGTCGCGTGTGGCCAAGGCGGATTTTCTGACCCAGGCCGAGAAGCGCGCTTTGTTGGGCTTGCCCGCGCTGCCCGAGGATCAGGTCGATGACTGAGATGATCAGTCTGGAAGGCTTTGATTGTGCCCCGGCGCATCGGATTGCTTCGAACGAGCGGATCAACGCGCTGCAGTTCGAGGCGATCAATAAGCGGCTTGATCGGGTCGAAGAGATGATTGAGCGGCTGGAAAAGCGGCTTTGGCTGATCGTTTTCGGCGTCGTCGGCGTGATCCTGGCGCAGGCCTTTCAATCAGTATTGGCGGTAACGCCGTGATGCAGGAGAAACATATGAGCGGATTGGAACATAAGTTCTGCCAGATGGAGGCCGCACTGACGGTGACCGATGGCACGCAGGTGGCGGGCTATGCCTCGCTTTTCGGGAAATGCGATCAGGGCGGCGATGTGGTCGAACCTGGCGCCTATGCCCGCAGCCTGGCCAAGCTGAAGGCCAAGGGCGGCACGGTCAAAATGCTGTGGCAGCATGATCCGGCACAGCCCATCGGCGTGTGGGACGAGGTTTATGAGGATGACAAGGGCCTTTATGTCAAGGGTCGCATCCTGAGTGATGTCGAAAAAGGCCGCGAGGCGGCTGCGCTGATCGACGCGGGTGCAATTGACGGATTGTCGATCGGTTATCGCACTGTGACGGCGGCGAAAGACAGCAAGGGCCGCAGGCTCTTGTCCGAGCTGGAGCTTTGGGAGGTGTCGCTTGTGACCTTCCCGATGCTACCGGAGGCGCGGGTCGGGGCGAAGGGCGACAGCCCGGAAGACGCGACTTTGCGCGAATTGGCGGCTGCGTTTGAGGACGCGCGTCAGCTGCTGGCACGCACCTGAGCCAGCGTTTCATCAACTCATTCAAGGACTGAAAGATGAGCATACCCGAGACGAAGGCTCGGGCCGGTGACGCTATGTCTCCGGCCAGCGAAATGAAGACCGCCTTGGCGGCTTTCGTGAGCGACTTCAAAGACTTCCAGGATGTAATAAACGCAAAACTTCAAAAACAGGACGAACGACTGACCATGCTTGATCGTAAAAACATGACCTTCGCTGCACGCCCCGTGCTTTCCGCTGCCAATGAAGAGGCACCCCACCAGAAGGCCATCGATGCCTATATCCGCACCGGCGACGACGACGGTCTGCGCGGACTTGAACTGGACGGTAAATCCATGTCGACCGCTGTCAACAGCGACGGCGGCTATCTGGTTGACCCGCAGACATCCGCGACCATCAACTCGGTTCTGCATTCGACCGCTTCGATCCGTTCGATCGCGACAGTGGTAAATGTTGAGGCGACATCTTATGACGTAATCGTTGATCACGGCGACATGGGGTCCGGCTGGTCATCAGAAACCGCTGCGATGACTGAAACACAGACACCGCAGATCGATCGTATCTCGATCCCGCTGCATGAACTGTCCGCGCTGCCAAAAGCGTCGCAGCGTCTGCTGGACGATAGCGCGTTCGACATCGAAGGCTGGCTGGCCGGCAAGATCGCCGACAAGTTTGCCCGCGCTGAAGCTGCGGCATTTGTGGCAGGCGACGGTATGGACAAGCCCATGGGTTTCCTGAGCCACCCATCCGTTGACAATGATGCATGGACCTGGGGCAACCTGGGCTATATCGCCACCGAAGTACCTGGCGGTCTGGGTAACCCCGACAAGCTGGTCGAGGTGGTTTATGCGCTGGGTGCCGAATATCGCGCGAATGCGACATTCGTCATGAACTCGAAAACAGCGGGCGAGATCCGCAAGGTGAAAGACGCAGAAGGCCGCTTCCTGTGGTCCGACGGTCTGGCCGCGGGTGAGCCTGCACGTCTGCTGGGCTATCCGGTTCTGATCGCCGAAGACATGCCCGACATCGCAGATGGTGCCGACGCAATCGCCTTTGGTGATTTTGCAGCCGGTTACACTGTTGCGGAACGTCCTGACCTGCGTATCCTGCGTGACCCGTTTTCGGCCAAGCCGAACGTTCTGTTCTACGCCACCAAGCGCGTGGGAGGTGATGTCAGCGACTTCAAGGCAATCAAGCTGCTGAAATTCGCAGCGTCGTAAGGCGTTGTGACAGGGCGGTCCCGGACAGGGCCGCCTGACCCCGGGCGCGCGCCGGACTGACCCCCGTGTTGTCTAGCTGCTTTCCCCTCCGTCCGAGCAATGCGGAGGCGCGCGCCCATCTGGCCGGAGGGGCCTTGGATTTTCGGAGAGTTTCCATGATGTTAGTCGAAGAGACCACAGTGCCCGCAGGTGCTCTGCCGGTCGAGGCATTCAAACGGCACCTGCGTTTGGGCACCGGATTTGGTGACGACGGGCTGCAGGATGCAGTTTTAGAGAGTTTTTTGCGGGCAGCATTGGCCGCGGTTGAGGCGCGAACCGGTAAGGTTCTGATCGAACGGGATTTTTCCTGGAGCGTGACGAAGTGGCGGATGGTATGTGAGCAACCGTTGCCGGTCGCGCCAGTGAATGAGCTTTTGTTGGTAACACGTATCGATGCCGACGAGGTATCGACGGCGGTTGAACCTGATGCCTATCGGTTGGTTCAGGATCCGCACAGGCCGCTGCTGGTATCGGTCGGGCTGGGTTTGCCAAGCATTCCGGTGAACGGTCGTATCGAGGTGCGGTTCCGTGCAGGTTATGCCACCGAATGGGCTGATTTACCTGCCGATCTGGCGCAGGCGGTGTTGTTGCTGGCGGCGCATTATTACGAGTATCGGCAGGAAACCGGGCTGGGCGAGGGCTGCATGCCCTTTGGTGTCACTGCGTTGTTGCAGCGGTACCGGCCCATGCGTGTGTCGGTCGGGGGTGCGTGATGACCCCTGTTTTATCCAGAAAGCTGGTGTTGGAGGGGGCCGTGCAGGTGCCCGACGGCGCGGGCGGCTTTGCCGAGAACTGGCAGCCCTTGGGCGAGCTATGGGCCGAGATCCTGGCGGGCAGTGGGCGCGAAACCGCGGGCAGCTTTGCCCCGGTATCGCGCGTCAGCTACCGGATCACCGTGCGCGGGGCACCCTTTGGCGCACCGTCGCGGCCTAAGCCCGACCAGCGGTTTCGCGATGGCGATCGGCTGTTTCGCATTCTGGCGGTGGGCGAGCGTGACCCGCAGGGCCGCTATCTGACCTGCCACGCGGTTGAGGAGGTGGCGGCATGAGCTATGCAGTCAGTGCCGCCCTTCAGGCGGCCGTTTATCAGCGGTTGGCGGATGATGCCGGGATCACGGCACCGATATACGACGCCGTGCCAGCGGGCACTTTGCCCGACACCTATGTGACGCTGGGGCCAGAAGATGTGCGCGACCGGTCCGACAAAACCGGCGCCGGGGCCACGCATATTTTCACCGTTTCGGTGATCACCGATGCGGCAGGGTTCCAGTCGGCCAAGGCGCTGGCGGGGCTGATCAGCGACGCGCTGGTCGATGCTGATCTGACCCTGACGCGGGGCCATCTGATCGGCCTGCATTTCGAAAAAGCTGCGGCGCGCCGGGTGGAAAACGGCCAGGCGCGACGGATTGACCTGAAATTCCGCGCTCATGTGGAAGACGACTAACCAATAGTGAACGGAGAATGACAATGGCTGCCCAGAACGGCAAGGACCTTTTGATCAAGCTTGATATGACCAATGACGGTCAGTTCGAGACCATTGCGGGGCTGCGCGCCTCGCGTATCAGTTTTAATGCGGAAAGCGTGGATGTCACCAGTCTGGAAAGCCAGGGCGGTTGGCGTGAGCTGCTGGGTGGTGCCGGTGTGAAAAGCGCCGCGATCACCGGATCCGGTGTGTTCAAGGATCAGGCGACGGACGAACGTGCGCGCCAGATTTTCTTTGACAGCGAAACGCCGCGGTTTCAGGTGATTATCCCTGATTTCGGCATTGTCGAGGGGCGCTTTCAGGTGACCTCGATCGAGTATTCGGGCAGCTACAACGGTGAGGCGGCGTATGAGCTTTCGATGGCCTCGGCCGGGGCGCTGACCTTTACGGCGGCGTAAGTCATGGCCAATCCGTGGACGGGGGAAGTGGCGCTGGTTGTGGATGGCCAGCGGCATGCGGCCAAGCTGACACTTGGTGCGCTGGCCGAGCTTGAGGCGGCGCTGGAGACTGGCACGCTGGTCGAACTGGTCGAACGTTTTGAGGGCGGCCGGTTTTCCACACGCGACGTGCTGGCGTTGATTGTCGCCGGGTTGCGCGGTGGCGGCTGGCAGGGATCGGCTGCTGATCTGATGCAGGCCGATATTCAGGGCGGCCCGGTTGAGGCGGCGCGGGTGGCGGCAGAGCTGCTGGCGCGCGCCTTTGCGATACCGGGCAACTGATATGCAGGACGGATTTGACTGGCCCGCGCTGATGCGGGCCGGGATGCGCGGGCTGGGGCTGCGACCGCAGGAATTCTGGGCGCTGACCCCGGCTGAACTGCTGTTTTTGCTTGGTACAACCAGCACCGATGCGCCGCTGACGCGGTCACGGCTAGATGAACTGGCGGCAGCCTATCCCGATAAATGAGGAGATCACGATGGACGAGTTGCAAGGTCTCGATACGCTCGACGACCAGGTTACGGCGCTTGAGCGCACTTTGGATGGGGCGTCGAACGTGGCGGCGACCTTTGACAGCGAATTGGTGCGGATGCGGAATACGCTGGGGGCCACAGGCCGCGAGGTGGACACGCTGTCGACCGGGCTAAGTCGCGGGTTGCGGCGGGCCTTTGACGGGCTGGTGTTTGACGGCATGAAGCTGTCGGACGCGTTAGGCGTTGTGGCCAAGGCGATGGTCAATGCCAGTTATGCCGCGGCGGTCAAACCGGTGACGAACCATGTCGGTGATCTGATCGGTGGTGGGATCGGGTCACTGATGCAGGGACTGATGCCGTTTGAAAAGGGCGGTGCCTTTTCGCAGGGCAAAGTGATGCCATTCGCCAAGGGCGGCGTGATCAGCGGGCCCACGACCTTTCCGATGCGGGGCGGCATGGGCCTGATGGGCGAGGCTGGGCCAGAGGCGATCATGCCGCTGTCGCGTGGGCCTGATGGCAAGCTGGGTGTCCGCACCGATGGCGGTGGTAAGCCGGTGACAGTGGTCATGAATATCTCGACCCCCGATGTCGACGGCTTCCGCCGGTCGCAATCACAGATTTCATCGCAAATGAGCCGCGCTTTGACCCGCGGTCAGCGCAACAGATAGCGCAAGAGAGGAGGGGACCATGGGGTTTCATGAGGTACGTTTTCCCGCATCGCTGAGCTTTGGATCAGTGGGCGGACCCGAGCGCCGGACCGAGGTCGTGACGCTGGCCAACGGGTTTGAGGAACGCAACACGCCCTGGGCGCATTCGCGGCGGCGCTATGATGCCGGTGTTGGTATGCGGTCTTTGGATGATATCCAGACACTGATTGCGTTTTTCGAGGCGCGGCGCGGGCAATTGTATGGTTTTCGCTGGAAAGACTGGTCGGATTTCAAATCCGGTGGTGCGCTGGTTGATACTACGTTTGAAGACCAGGTGATTGCGATCGGCGATGGCGAGACCCGGCAGTTTCAACTGACCAAGACCTATCGGTCCGGCGAACACACCTATGTGCGTCCCGTGACCAAACCGGTTTCAGGCACTGTGATGCTGGGCTTGCAGGGTGAAGTTCAGCGCGAGGCGGTGCATTTTGAGGTCGATACGGCGACCGGTGTCGTGACGTTTGATACTCCGCCTGATCAGGATGTTGAAATTTCGGCGGGGTTCGAATTTGACGTGCCGGTGCGCTTTGACACGGACCGTATTCAGACCTCGGTCGCCAGTTTTCAGGCGGGTGACATCCCCAATGTTCCAGTGGTCGAGGTGCGCGTGTGATGAGTGATATTGAGGGGCTGAACGCCCATATGGCCAGTGGTCTGACGACCGTTTGCCGCGCCTGGGCCGTGATCCGCAAGGATGGTGAGACTTACGGGTTTACTGATCATGATGAGGGGTTTTCCTTTGACGGGGTGGACTTCAAGGCCGACACCGGGCTGACGGCAAGCGCGCTGCAGCAGACGACTGGTCTGGCGGTCGATAACTCGGAAGCGCTGGGTGTTCTAAGCGACAATGCGATCAGTGATGACGATATTGAAGCCGGGCGTTTTGACGGGGCCGAGGTTTTGTCTTGGCTGGTCAACTGGGCTGATGTCAGCCAGCGCAAGCTGCAGTTTCGCGGCTCGATTGGTGAAATTCAGCGTGGGGCGGGGGCGTTCCGCGCGGAACTGCGCGGGCTGACCGAGGCGTTGAACCAGCCGCAGGGGCGGGTGTTTCAGAAAAACTGTTCGGCTGTTCTGGGCGATGCGCGGTGCCAGTTTGATCTGGACACCCCAGGTTATGTGTTTGAGAGGCCTGTCGAGCAGGTGGAAGACGGCCGGATTTTCCGTTTTGGCGACCTGAAGGGCTTTGATCAGCGCTGGTTTGAACGGGGCCGGGTTGTGATGCAATCGGGCGCGGCCAAGGGGCTGATCGGGATTGTGAAAAACGACCGTCTGAGCGACGAGGGTCGTGTGGTCGAATTGTGGGAACCGCTGCGTTCGCCGATCGTGGCGGGCGATGTCATTCGCATTGAGGCCGGGTGTGACCGGCGCGTTGAAACCTGTCGGTTGAAGTTCAATAACTTCCTGAATTTTCAGGGCTTTCCGGATATTCCAGGTGAAGACTGGCTGATGACGTTCCCGTCCCGCAAGGGTGAAAACAACGGAGGCAGCCTGAGATGATTGGCAGACAGGATGTTGTCGCCATTGCACGCGACTGGATCGGGACGCCTTATCGGCATCAGTGTTCGACCAAGGGGGCTGGCACGGATTGCCTGGGCCTTTTGCGCGGTGTTTGGCGTGAACTTTATGGCGCTGAGCCGCAAGAGGTGCCCGCCTATACTGCCGATTGGTCCGAGCCGCAGGGGGATGAAACCCTTTGGACTGCGGCGCAGGAGCATTTGCGCGCGGTTGATGGCCGGTCGATGGCACCGGGCGATGTGTTGTTGTTTCGGATGCGGGACAGTGGCGTGGCCAAGCACGTGGGGTTGGTTGGTCAGGTGGGCGAGGTTCCGACATTTATTCACGCCTATTCGGGGCATGCGGTGCTGGAAAGTCCGCTAAGCACCCCATGGCGCCGCCGTATTGTGGCGCGATTTGCTTTTCCTGAGGAGATGAACTGATGGCAACGATCGTACTTGCATCGGTGGGCATGGCCATCGGCGGGTCCATTGGGGGCACCGTCGCGGGTTTGTCCATGGCGGCGGCCGGCCGCTTCGTGGGCGCGACCGTGGGCCGTGTGATCGACCAGCGTCTGATGGGGCAGGGGTCCGAGACGGTTGAGACGGGCCGCATTGACCGTTTTCGCCTGACGGGGGCCAGTGAAGGGTCGGCCTTGACCCAGGTCTACGGCCGGATGCGCGTTGGTGGTCATGTGATCTGGTCGACGCGCTTCAAGGAACGGCGCAAGAAAAGCGGTGGCGGCAGTGGCAAGGGTGGCGGTGGTGGATCGCAGCCCGAAACGGTGACCTACAGCTATTCGATCAGCATGGCGCTGGCCTTGTGTGAGGGCGAGATACAGAAGGTTGGCCGCGTCTGGGCCGATGGGGTTGAGGTTTCGCCCGAAGATCTGAACATGCGCGTTTACACGGGCAGCCTGGATCAGCTGCCCGATCCCAAGATCGAGGCTGTTGAGGGTGCCGGTCAGGTGCCCGCCTATCGTGGGACGGCCTATGTCGTTTTTGAGGACCTGCAGCTGGAACAGTTCAACAACCGCGTGCCGCAGTTCACCTTTGAGGTTTTCCGTGCGGGCAAGGCTGCGGGCGATGCCGTGCCAGAGGTGGCTGAGGCTGTACGTGCTGTGGCGATGGTGCCAGGTACGGGGGAATATGCGCTGGCCACGACGCCTGTTTACTATCGCAGCAGACGAGGTCGGAATTCGGCGGCGAACATCAATTCACCCTCGGGCAAGACGGATTTCGTGACGTCCATTGATGCGCTGCGGGGTGAGTTGCCGAATTGCGGGTCTGCTTTGTTGGTCGTGTCTTGGTTTGGCGATGATCTGCGTTGTGGGGCGTGTCAGGTCAAGCCCAAGGTCGAACAGCGTGTGGATGAAGGCTATGGCATGCCCTGGATCGTATCTGGCGTGCGCCGGACGCAGGCCGAGGAAATCGCGCGGCTGGACGGTCGCCCGGTTTATGGCGGCACGCCGTCTGATCAGTCGATCATTCAGGCGATCCGCCATTTGCAGGCGGGGGGTCAGGATGCGGTGTTCTATCCCTTTATCCTGATGGAGCAGATGGCGGGGAATACCTTGCCTGATCCTTACTCTACTGCGGACGAACAGCCTGCGCTGCCATGGCGGGGGCGGATTACGCTAAGCAAGGCGCCAGGGCAGGACGGATCGCCTGATCAGACCGCTGATGCCGATGCGCAGGTTGCGCAATTCTTTGGCATGGCGCAGTTGTCAGACTTTCAGATCGCCAATGGGGGTGTGACTTACTCTGGCCCCAATGAATGGTCGTATCGTCGGTTTATCCTGCACTATGCGCATCTGTGCGCGTCAGCGGGCGGTGTTGCGGCGTTTTGTATTGGGTCCGAGATGCGCGGGTTGACACAAATTCGCGGGGCGAATGGCTTTCCTGCGGTTGACGCGATGCGGCAGCTGGCAGCCGAGGTGCGTCAGGTGCTGCCTGAAACCAAGATCAGCTATGCCGCGGATTGGTCCGAATACTTCGGCTATCACCCGCAGGATGGCAGTGGTGACGTGTATTTCCATCTGGACCCGCTTTGGGCGGATGAGAACATCGATTTCATCGGGATCGACAACTATATGCCGCTGTCCGACTGGCGTGATGGCGAGGATCATGCAGATGCAGACTGGGGGTCGATCTATAATCTGGATTACCTGAAGGCGAATATCGAAGGGGGCGAGGGGTATGACTGGTATTATACCTCACCGACAGCAGAACTTGCACAGCGCCGGACGCCTATTCGCGATGAAGCCTATGGCGAGAACTGGGTGTTTCGGTACAAAGACCTGCGTGGCTGGTGGGACAATGCGCACCACGACCGTGTCGGCGGTGTGCGGGCCGAGGCCCCGACGGCGTGGCAGCCACGATCCAAGCCGTTCTGGTTCACGGAACTGGGATGTGCCGCGATCGACAAGGGCACCAACCAGCCCAATAAGTTTCTTGATCCGAAGTCGTCCGAATCGAGTTTGCCCAAATATTCGAACGGTGCGCGCGATGATCTGATCCAGATGCAGTACCTGCGGGCGATGTTCGATTATTATAACGATGTGGCTTATAATCCGCGTTCAGAGCTATATGAAGGTTCGATGTTGGATATGTCGCGGGCGCATGTCTGGGCTTGGGACGTACGGCCTTATCCGTTTTTTCCTAACAATACCGGGCTTTGGAGTGATGGTGAAAATTATGCGCGCGGTCACTGGCTGAATGGGCGCAGCACAACGCGGGCCTTGTCCGAAGTTGTACGGGATATTGTGCGGCAATCGGGCGTTGAGGCCGTTGATGTGGACCAGCTTTACGGCGTTTTGCGTGGGTATCAGGTTGAGGATATCACAACGGCGCGGGCAGCACTTCAGCCGCTGATGGTGGCCTTTGGGTTCGAAGCGGTGGAGCGTGACGGGCTGTTGGTCTTTAAAAGCCGTGATGGCAAGGCATCGAAAACACTGGTGCGCGAACATCTGGCGGTTTCGGACGAACAAGAGGCCATCATCGAGGCGACCCGTTCGCCCACGGCCGAACTGTCGGGTCGCGTGCGGTTGAACTACGTCGAAAGCGATGGCGATTATGAAGCGCGCACGGTCGAGGCGACGTTCCCGGATGAGACATCTTTATCAGTGTCACAAACCGAGGTGCCGTTGGTCATGATCCAGGGCGAAGGGCAGCGGATTGTTGAACGCTGGCTGGCCGAGGCTCGCGTGGCGCGTGACAGCCTGCGCTTTGCTTTGCCCCCGTCTGAGACGGCTTTGGGTGCTGGCGACATCATTGAAATTGCGGATGGTGAGGCGCCCGGGCACTATCGGTTGGACCGTGTCGAGGATGGCGGGCTGAAACTGGTCGAGGCGGTACGGGTTGACGAAAATGTTTATCAGCCAAGTGATATGGTTGAGGGGCGCGTTTCACTGAAACCCTTTACGCCGCCAGTGCCCGTTTTGCCGATCTTCATGGATCTGCCACTGATTTCCGGCGACGAGGTTCCCCATGCGCCGCATCTGGCCGTGACGGCCACACCATGGCCTGGATCTGTTGCGGTGTTTTCGTCGTCTGTTGACAATGACTATGTGACGAACAGCTTGGTCACGGGTCGGGCGACGGTGGGTGAAACGCAAACGCGGCTGCCAAGATCACGTGCCGGAGTTTGGGATCGTGCGCTTGATCTGCGGGTAGAGCTTTATTCGGGTGAGCTTTCGTCAGCCTCGATGGAGCAGCTATTGGCAGGTGCCAATCTGGCGGCTTTGGGTGGCGGGACGACCGATGGATGGGAGCTGTTTCAGTTTCAGTCGGCACAGTTGATTGAGAAAGACACTTATGTGCTCAGCGGGTTTCTGCGGGGGCAGCTTGGTACGGATTCTGTTATGCCGGATGTCTGGCCAGAGCAAACGACTTTTGTTCTGATCGACAGCGCGGTTGAGCAGATTGATCTCTCAGCCCAGTTGCGCGATGTAGCGCAGCACTATCGGATCGGTCCGGCACAGCGTGGGTTTGATGACCCATCTTACGAACATCTGACCGAGGCGTTTCGTGGTGTGGGGTTGAGACCTTACGCGCCTTGTCATTTGACATTCGATGATCGAACCAATGGTGATGTTGTCGTAAGTTGGATCAGACGGACCCGCATCGGTGGGGATAACTGGAACGGACTAGACGTGCCGATTGGTGAAGAACGTGAGCAGTATCTGGTAAGGGTATTTGTTGACGATCGCATCGTGCGTGAGGTGATAACGGATCGCCCAAATTGGCTTTATCCGACTGCGATGCAGTCCGATGATGGTGTCGGCGGCGGTTTCAGCGTGCAGGTGGCTCAGATCTCGGACCATTACGGTGCGGGATCTTTCGCAACAACCGAGGTTGATCGGCTGACTGTATGACTTGTTTTTGAATGGCGACCCTCTGCATAATGGTGTAAATCAACCATTAGTGTTGGAGGGCGCCATGGGCGAGACAAAGCTGAAATTGACCGAGATCGACCCCGTTTGGAGCCGGATCTGTGAAGAGGCTGAGACCGCCGTTCAGGACGAGCCGCTTTTGGGCGGGTTGGTTCATTCCAGCATCTTGCACCATCGGTCTTTGGCTTCGGCCTTGGCGTACCGTATTTCGCTGAAGCTTGCATCGGCCGAAATGTCCGAGCAGCTTTTGCGTGAATTGTCAGACGAAGCGTTTGCGGCTGAACCTGATCTGGTAGATGCTGCGCGCGCTGATCTTGTGGCTGTTTTCGAGCGCGACGCCGCGTGCCATCGATTGATGCAGCCTATTCTTTATTTCAAGGGTTTTCAGGCTGTTCAGGCCTATCGTGTTGGTCACTGGTTGTGGCGTCAGGGTCGCAAGGATTTGGCTTATTTCTTTCAAATGCGCGTGTCTGAGATGTTTGGGATCGATATTCACCCGGCGGCCCGAATTGGACGGGGCATCATGATCGACCATGCGCATTCAATTGTTGTGGGTGAAACGGCTGTGGTTGGCGATAATGTCTCGATGCTACATTCGGTGACCCTGGGCGGGACCGGTAAGGAAGATCATGATCGGCACCCGAAAATCGGCAATGGCGTTCTGATTGGGGCTGGGGCCAAGGTTCTGGGAAATATCCAGATTGGCCATTGCAGTCGTATTGCCGCGGGTTCGGTGGTGCTGGCAGATGTCCCGCCGATGAAAACCGTCGCAGGCGTACCTGCCCGTATTGTGGGCGAGGCCGGGTGTTCGCAACCCGCGATCACCATGGATCAGCTGCTGCGGGATAATTTTCAGTAAAATCTGATGATGTTTATTTGTTTATTTCCAATGGGCAAATAGCATTTTCTGAACGTTCTTCATGCAGCATTGTACGAATGCCACTTAACCCGTTGAATCTGCGTAATCTTGGACAATTTTCAGAAATGCAAGTTGTGCGTTCATCATTGATTATCGCAACAAAAGCCTCTGAAACAATGTAAAGAGGTTCTAATGTATCGTGCTGCGAAAATGCAGGTATACAAGCCAATTGGGTACTCAGCATGTTAAATTCTGTCGGATTGAATTCAAGAAAAAGATCAATCCTTGGGTTTTCGAAAAGCTGACTCCAATACCAGCTTTGAAGATGCTGGAACGACATAGCACTGCCGTTATCACCTGCCGACAAAAGAGGCTCATTCTGAGGAACGGCAACTTCGGTGCCATTGTCTGTGTATGTTAATTGTCCATCTTTGTTGCTAACAGTGACCTGCCATTCGCTTTCGGTAAGCTTCCAGTCTAATGGTGATATACAAAGTGTTGCTGATCCCTGCATGGAAACTGATAAATTCAGATTTTTAATTTCTTCTAAAAAGCGTGTCTCTTCGTCTTCTGTACATCCAATTTCAAATTGGATGCGTTCTGTGCCGCGCATTTCTGTTGAGAAGCATTTTCCATGGCTTCCTGTTATAGTACCATTTTCAACAATCGCCCGTGGATTAAGTGTTTCGTCGGCTATGATATAGCTGATGTCTTGCGCAACGAAAGGCACACGATAGGCTATCTGATGGTCATCTGAACATCCTTGGTGGTTCTCAAGCAGCTCAAACTGGCCGTACACAAAGTTGGGTTGGCCAGTTGTAACGGGTATTGAAGTTTCTTGTGACCAAGCTGGTAGGCCGATGATGCCTGTCAAACTTATAAGTATCATTGCGAAAATACGCCTGCGCATAAAAATCTTTTCCTAATATACTTTCTGACACGGCTTACAGGCGTAACATGACCTTTTCATAATTCAGATCAAGTAAGATAGGCAGTTGTCCGCCTGTCTCATTTTAGATACTTTCGATCAATGCTGTCGTTTCCAAGGCCTAGGCCAGCATCACCATCGGGTTTTCCAGATTGTCTTTGATCGCGGCCAGCAACTCGGCCCCCAGGGCGCCGTCGATCACGCGGTGATCCACGGATAATGTGACCGACATCACGGTTGCCACAGCCAGTTCGCCATCTTCACCCACAACCGGTTTTTTCACACCAGCCCCGACGGCCAGAATGGCCCCATGGGGCGGGTTGATCACTGCGTCGAAGTTATCGATCCCGAACATCCCCAGATTTGAGATTGCAAAGCTGCCGCCCTGATATTCGTGAGGGGCCAGTTTGCGGTCGCGGGCGCGGGCAGCCAGATCTTTCATCTCGGCCGAAAGTGCAGAAAGCGACTTCGTGTCAGCGTCTTTCAGAACCGGCGTGAACAACCCGCCTTCAATCGCGACGGCCACAGCGACGTCAGATGGTTTCAATTCCAGCACCCGGTCACCCGCCCATACGGCATTGGCGGCGGGAACGGATTGCAGGGCCAGCGCGCAGGCCTTGATGATGAAGTCATTCACCGACAGCTTCACGCCGCGCGGTTCCAATTGTTTGTTCAACTGACCGCGGAACTTCAACAGAGCATCCAGATGGATATCGCGGCGCAGGTAGAAATGCGGGATCGTTTGTTTGGCCTCGGTCAGACGGGCCGCAATGGTTTTGCGCATGCCGTCCAGCGGTTTTTCTTCGTAATCCCGGCCGTCGTACATTTTGATGACGGCGTCGGTCGATGGCCCGGCTGGGGCACGGGCAGTGGCTGCCGCTTTGGGGGCCTCGGTTTTGGGGGCCGCTGTTGCGTTTTCGACATCTGCCTTGACGATCCGGCCCTTTGGCCCTGACCCCTTGATCTGGCTTAGATCCAGACCTTTATCCTTGGCAATACGACGGGCGAGGGGCGAGGCGAAGATGCGATCACCGCTTTCTGTTTTGGGGGCGGCCTCGGCGGGTTTGCTCTGAGGTTTCGGCTCGGGCGTTTTTTCCTGAGGCCCCGGCGCTGTTTTTTGTGCGTCGGAGGCCGGGGCTGCGTCTGCCTGGGACTTGGTTTCACCGATATCATCCGCGCTTTCGCCATCGTCCAGCAGTACGGCAATGGGGCTGTTGACCTTCACGCCCTCGGTCCCTTCGGCCACGATGATCTTGCCCACGACACCTTCGTCAACCGCTTCGAACTCCATCGTCGCCTTATCGGTCTCAATCTCGGCCAATAGATCGCCCGAGGACACCGTGTCGCCCTCTTTCACCAGCCATTTCGCAAGCGTGCCTTCCTCCATCGTGGGGGACAGGGCGGGCATCAGGATTTCTGTGGGCATGTTCAGTTTGCTCCCGTAGTTCGGCAGACGGTGGCATCCGTCGCATTGCGTTCGCAGTGATTGGTGATCCAGGCAAGCTGATCGTTTTCGAAAACCAAAAACGATGGAGAGAAATAGTCATATTGCACCAGAACCTCGGAACCGCTGGTGTCATATGGTGCAGATACGTTGGGCATCTGTTCAAGCGCATTCAAAAGCTGCTGTTTATCAGTGCCTTCCAGCCCATAAACGGCCAGCGCACGCATCAGATCTGACTCGTATTCAAGCTCACCAATCGTGATTTCCATATAGGTCACCGCGGCAGATGAATTTGCGACCGCTGCCAGGGAATCCCCCAACCCGTCGGCAAAGGTCCAGGCCATATGGCCGACAACGCCCACCAGCGTGCCGACGCCCAAACCGATTGCAAAGACCCAGGGTTTCTTCATGGCTTACCGATAGGTGACTTGTTTGACGGCTTCGATCACCTCATCCGTGGTGACCAGTGCCAGTTTTTCCAGGTTTGCGGCATAGGGCATTGGAACATCCTTGCCGGTCATGTTGATCACGGGGGCGTCCAGATAATCAAACGCCTCTTGCATCAGCACGGCCGAGATATGGTTGCCGATGGCACCGACGGGCCAGCCTTCCTCGACAGTCACGCAGCGGTTGGTTTTCTTCACAGATGCAATCACGGTTTCAGTGTCCATCGGGCGCAGGGTGCGCAGGTCGATGACCTCGGCGCTGATACCGTCCTCGGCCAGTTTATCGGCGGCCTCAAGCGCGTATTGCATGCCGATGCCAAAGCTGACGATCGTCACATCGCTGCCTTCGCGCCAGATGCGGGCCTTGCCGAAGGGTACGGTGTAGTCGTCCATCACGGGCACATCGAAGCTGCGACCATAAAGAATTTCGTTTTCCAGGAAAATCACCGGGTTCGGATCGCGGATCGCGGTTTTCAGCAGCCCCTTTGCGTCAGCGGCGGAATAGGGCATCACAACCTTCAGTCCCGGAATATGGGCGTACCACGCCGCGTAATCCTGACTGTGTTGTGCACCCACACGGGCGGCGGCACCATTGGGGCCCCGGAACACCATGGGCGCACCCATCTGACCGCCGGACATGTAAAGCGTCTTCGCGGCCGAGTTGATGATCTGGTCAATCGCCTGCATCGCAAAATTGAACGTCATGAATTCGACAATCGGTTTCAGCCCGCCAAAGGCTGCGCCCACGGCGATGCCCGCAAACCCGTGTTCAGTAATCGGTGTATCAATCACGCGGCGGGCGCCGAATTCGTCCAGCAGACCCTGACTGACCTTATAGGCGCCCTGATATTCGGCGACCTCTTCGCCCATCAGATAGACCGCATCGTCGGCGCGCATTTCCTCGGCCATGGCGTCACGCAGCGCTTCGCGAACGGTCGTCGATTTCATCTCGGTGCCTTCGGGCACTTCCATCTCAACCACCTTGGGTGTCGCGGGGGTGGGCCGCGTTTTGCTGTCTGATGGGGCATCCTCGGATGTCGGAATATCCTCGGCGGGCGCGGCCTGTTTTGACACCTCGATATCATCGGCGCTTTCGCCGTCCTCGACCAACACGGCGATGGGGGTGTTCACCTTGACCCCTTCGGTGCCCTCGGCCACCATGATCTTGCCGATGATGCCTTCGTCGACGGCCTCAAATTCCATCGTGGCTTTGTCGGTTTCAATCTCGGCGATGATGTCACCGGAACTGACGGTATCGCCTTCCTTGACCATCCATTTGGCCAGCGTGCCTTCTTCCATGGTGGGCGACAGGGCGGGCATGAGCACTTCGATTGCCATTTTTGTTCAAGCCTCCTGCGGGATTTCTTTTGCGTAGATGTCGGTCCAAAGTTCCTCAAGCGCGGGCTCGGGGCTGTCTTTGGCGAATTCGGCGGCGTCGTTGACGATGGCTTTGATTTCCTTGTCGATGGCCTTCAGCTCATCTTCCGTCGCATGTTTGCCGGTCAGCAGCAGGTCACGCACCTGTTCGATGGGGTCGCGTTCGTCGCGCATTTTCTGCACCTCTTCGCGGGTGCGGTACTTGGCCGGGTCCGACATGGAATGGCCGCGATAGCGATAGGTTTTGACCTCAAGAATGTACGGCCCCTTACCTGCGCGGCAGTGGGCGACGGCCTTTTCGCCAGCCTCTTTCACGGCCAGCACGTCCATGCCGTCGACCTCTTCGCCCGGAATGCCAAAAGCGACACCACGTTCGTAAAAAGACGGCGACTTGGTCGATCGCTGCACACTGGTGCCCATGGCGTACTGGTTGTTTTCAATAACAAAAATCACCGGCAGATCCCAAAGTTCGGCCATATTATAGGTCTCATAAACCTGGCCCTGGTTCGCGGCACCGTCGCCGAAATAGGTGAAGGTCACCCGGTCGTTGCCCTTGTATTTGTCTGCAAAGGCCAGACCCGCACCGATAGGAACCTGCGCCCCAACAATCCCGTGGCCGCCATAAAAATGCTTCTCTTTCGAGAACATATGCATCGACCCGCCTTTGCCGCGGGAATAGCCGCCCTCGCGGCCCGTCAGTTCGGCCATCACACCCTTGGGATCCATGCCGCAGGCCAGCATGTGGCCGTGATCGCGGTAACTTGTGACGCGCTTGTCGCCTTCGTCGGCGGCGGCCTCAAGCCCCACGACCACGGCTTCCTGACCGATATAAAGGTGGCAGAATCCGCCGATCAGACCCATGCCGTAAAGCTGGCCTGCCTTTTCTTCGAACCGTCGGATCAGCAGCATTTCACGATAGTGATGCATCAATTCGTCTTTTGATACATTCGGTTTCTTGGTCGCTTTCCGGGTCGCCATAAACGCGCCTCCCTCAGGAATCTGAAGATAGTTTAGTGTTAAACTATTTATTAGCCGAGTGGTTCCGGAATGGCGAGAGGGAATTTTACCTTACGTAAAAATGCGGGTGGAAGGCTGGTGTTGAGAGAGTTTTTGTTCAAAGTACCCCGCCCGGTGGGCACCACCGGGCCGCGCCGACCCGCCCCCCTAGGGCGGCGCGATTGCGCCACCCTCGGGCCGGCGCTGCCCTTAGCACTTCATTCCTTAAGGTATGTCCTGCAAACGCCGCCGCTAAAACCGCGCCGTAATCTGACGGTCAGTCAGCTCATAGCTCACCGAACGCCCCGCCTCTTGCAGCACCCCGGGCAAAATCGCGAAATGTACGTGCGCGGCGGCGGGCAGGTCGGACTGATCGCCCTGATCCAGCGATTGCCACAGCGCGTCATCGATCTTCAACCGATCCGCGACGCCTGTCATCTGCCACGTATCACCATCTTTTGTGATCGTGATCGCCCCCCCATAAGCCATCGCGCTTTCCATACATTGGATCAGCAGAAATGCGATGCGGACCTCTTGCCGGGGCTGTTCGCCTTGGGCGGTCCAGTCATAGGTGACCCGGCCGCCCTGCGACACCATATTCAGGATCGATACGATCTCGGGCTCGCCCACCTTTTGATCCGCCGCCGCTGCGCCAAATGCCACACGAAAGAACCGGATGCGGGCATTGGCGTTTTCGACGCTTTCGGATATCAGGGCAATCTCGGGGCTGTGCTGGGCGCCGGACAGGCCCAGCAACTCAACCCCATTGGAAATTGCGCCCAGGGGGCTGATCAGATCATGACAGATCCGAGACCCCAAAAGCGCCGTCAGCCGGTCCGCACGATCAGACATCGGTATATCCGAAACGGAGAGTGGAATGAATGATTTGAATGCCCTTCTTGAACCGGGAATGCTGGTGCGTCATCCCGACTGTCCTGATTGGGGTCTGGGGCAGGTGCAATCCAATATCGGTGGCAAAGTCACGGTGAACTTTCGGGAACAGGGCAAGGTGGTCATCGATGCTGCGCAAATTGAACTTATCCCGGTTTTCGATGGTTAGATGTACATCGTGGCATTGTATTAAGTTCAAGCTATCACAACCCATGGTCGAGTCAATCGGCCTGAGCTTGTCAATTCAACACCGCCCCCGTAGAAGCACATCACGTACTGATCAGATCGGTTTGAATGGCTCGTAAATCTCAGTTTGAAACCCGTTTGGCCCGGACGCCGGACGAATTACGCGCGGCTCAGGCGCTGCGATATCGTGTGTTTGTCACCGAACTGGGGGGGGACGGTGACATGGTCGATCACAAGGCGGGACTTGAGATGGACCGCTTTGATCCGTTCTTCGATCACATGCTGCTGCTGGATCACGCGCGTCCCGATGCGCCAGTGGTTGGCGTCTATCGGCTTTTGCGCGGCGAACAGGCGCAGAAGGCCGGGCAGTTTTATTCCGAGGATGAATACGATCTGACAGTGCTGCGCGAAAGCGGGCGCAGTCTTTTGGAACTGGGGCGGTCCTGCGTTGATGCCGATTATCGCGGCGGCCCCGCGCTGTTTCACCTGTGGAACGGGCTGGCCGACTATGTTCTCGATCACGGGATTGAGGTGATGTTCGGCGTCGCCAGCTTTCACGGTACCGATGTTCAGGCGCTGGCCCAACCGCTGAGTTACCTGCACCACCGCCACCTGGCCCCGCCCGATCTGAGGGTTCGCGCGCAAGAGGCGCATTTTCAGCCCATGGATCTGATCCCCGACGATCAATTGGACCGCAAACAGGCGATCATGGACATCCCGCAACTGATCAAGGCGTATCTGCGGCTTGGCGGTTTTGTGGGCGAGGGCGCTTTTATCGACCATGCCTTCAACACCACCGATGTCTGCCTGATCATGGACACCGAACGCCTGAACGCCCGTCAGGCCAATCTGTATTCCAAGGGCCGTGCCGCATGACCAAAACCTGGGACGAAGGCGCGCGGCCTGACCCCTTTGTCATGACGCCCGCCGGGTGGGCGCGGGCTGTGCTGCGCGGCATTCCCCTGGCGCTGGTGACTTTTGGCTGTCTGCTGGTGATGCTGCTGCTGCGCCTGATCGAACGGCCGCTGTTCGGCGTCCGGCGGCCCATGACCCCCTATATCACGCAGTTTGTCTGTTGGAGCGCGCTGCGCATTCTGGGCATCACCCACCGCACCACGGGCGATGTCATGGCCCACCGCGGCGCCGTTGTGGCCAATCATGCATCCTGGCTGGACATATTCGCGCTGAACCTGCGTAAACGCATCTATTTCGTGTCCAAGTCCGAGGTCGCAGGCTGGCCCGGAATCGGCTGGCTGGCCCGCGCGACGGGTACGATTTTCATCAACCGCGATAGGAAAGAGGCCCGCGCCCAAAAGCAGATTTTCGAAGACCGGCTGCGTGCGGGTCACAAACTGCTGTTTTTCCCCGAAGGCACATCGACTGACGGCCAGCGTGTTTTGCCCTTTAAATCAACACTGTTCGCCGCGTTCTTCACCCCCGCGCTGGTCGATATCATGCACGTACAGCCCGTCACCGTGATCTATACCGCACCCGCCGGTCAGGACGCGCGGTTCTACGGCTGGTGGGGCGACATGGGCTTCGGCGCGCACCTGAAAAAAATCCTGGCCACGCCCCGCCACGGGCAAGTCCACATCATCTACCACCCGCCTGTCAAAGTATCCGATTTCACATCCCGCAAGGACCTGGCGGGTCATCTGGAAAAGACTGTCAGGAGTGTGTTTCGGATCGGTTCTAAATAAGATCAGTCTGAATACGTGAAGTGTGTATTTAGAGCGCCATGCCCGGTGGGCACCACCGGGCCGCGCCGACCCGCTCACGTCATGCCGAAGGCGTGCTTGCAGCACGAGGGCGGCGCGATTGCGCCACCCTCGGGTCGGCGCTGCCCTATGTTCTTCTTTTGAAGCTATTGATCTTATATGGAAAAATTTCTTCTATCAAAGTGAATTTCGTTGGAGCGGGTAACGGGAATCGAACCCGTAACTTAAGCTTGGGAAGCTCGCGTGATACCTTTTCACCATACCCGCGGATCAGGGGGATCAGTTATGATACGACGCGCGCGGCGTCAAGCGGGGGCTTGGCCGGTGTAAAGGTTAATGACGGCCGGGATTTGCAGGCCGCCCACAGTGTCGTATTTGGCAAAGACGTCGGCGATGCCTGCGCGGATGGTCAGGCGGTCGTCTTCACTGCCTTCGAAATGGTTCAGCACGCGGCGGGCGGGGCCGATGTGGGTGCAAAGCTCGGCCGCGTCGGGCAGGGACCCTGCGGCCAGGGTCAGGGGAATGGCCTGGCATTCGGCAGTCTGAACCCCCGCGGCCCCAAACATCGGCAGGACACGGTCAGCGTTTTCAAAGGCAAAGGGGCCGGGCAGGGTGCGGTCGGTCTTGGGCGGGTCGCCCAGATGGGCGGCGGCAACGGCGGCGGGCTCCATAAACCAGGGGTTCAGATGGGGCGGCCCCCAAGCGGTCAGTGTCAACCGCCCGCCGGGTTTCAGCGCTGTCAGGATATTGCGAAAGGCGGCAGTGGTGTCGTTGAAAAACATGACACCAAAGCGCGAGATTACGGCGTCATAGTCCGGTCTAAAGCGATAGGTTTGCGCATCGGCTTCGGTAAAAGACACATTGTCCACAGCCCGCGTTCTGGCCAGATCAAGCAATGTGGGTGAGATATCAAGGCCAGTGACATGATCGGCAACAGCGGCCGCCGCCAGTGTGCTGTTGCCCGTGCCGCAGCCGATGTCAAGGACCCGTTCGCCCGGTCGCAAGGCCGCATGTTTCAGTAACAAATCCAGCACCGGGGCCAGCGTCAGGTCCATCTGCTTTTGATGCGCGACCCACCCGGTTTGGGCGGCCCAGTATTCTGCTTGATCCGCGTTGCTCATGCCCGTCTGCGCCGACGGCGGCCGCCCTGCGCGTCGCCGCCTGTATTGAAACTGACCTTGGGCAACTCGGGCAGATGCGGGAACGGGTCGGTCGCATGGGGGATTGCGTTGGCGTTGACGAAATGTTCCTGAAACTTCGGCTCAATCGCGGTCTCGATCTTTTCGATCTGGCCCACGGTCGCCTCGATCGCCGCGCGGTCACTGCGGTTGCACAGCGCCATGCGCGCGCCGTGTCCCGCCGCATTCCCGGCCGAAGTGACCTTGTCCAGGGCGGCGTCCGGGATCATGCCCAGCACCATCGCGTGTTTGGGCGAAATATGGGCGCCAAAGGCCCCGGCCAGCACGACGCGGTCAACTTTATCCACGTCGATCTCATCCATCAGCAGCCGTGCACCTGCATAAAGCGCGGATTTCGCCAGTTGGATCGCGCGAATATCGCCCTGGGTCACGCTGATCAGCGGACCACCTTCATCGCGCCCGTCGTGCAGCACATAGGCATGGGTGCGCCCATCCGCAATGCAACGCTCGGTGCCCGTTTGCGCAGCCGATCCGATCAGGCCCGAGGCATCCAGCAGCCCGGCCAGACGCATTTCGGCGACCGCTTCGATAATGCCCGACCCGCAGATGCCGGTGACGCCCGTTGTCGCGGTGGCTTCGGAAAAGCCGGGGTCATCGGACCACAGATCACTGCCAATCACGCGAAAGCGGGGGGTTTTCGTCACTGGGTCAATCTCGACCCGCTCAATCGCACCGGGGGCGGCGCGTTGACCGGATGAGATCTGCGCGCCCTCAAACGCGGGGCCGGTGGGCGACGAACAGGCCAGCACCTTATCCTTATTGCCCAACAGAATTTCGGCATTCGTGCCCACATCGACGACCAGCACCAGATCGTCGGATTTATCGGGGGCCTCACTTAATGCGACGGCGGCGGCGTCGGCACCCACATGGCCCGCGATGCAGGGCAGCAGATAGGTGCGGGCCGATGGGTTCACCGTGTCGATATCCATATCACGCGCGTCCAGCGACAGCGCGCCCGAGGTCGCCAGCGCAAAGGGCGCCTGGCCCAGCTCGACCGGGTCAATCCCAAGCAGCAGATGGTGCATCACGGGATTACAGACAAAGACCGCCTCGACAATCAGCGTCGGATCAACCTGCGCCTCATCCGTCAGCACGCGCACCAGATCGTTGATCGCGGCGCGCACGGCGGCGGTCATTTCCAGATCACCGCCGGGGTTCATCATGGCGTAACTCACCCGGCTCATCAGGTCCTCGCCGAAACGGATCTGCGGGTTCATGATGCCCGAGGACGCCTTGACCGACCCGTCCTGCAGATCACACAGATGCGCAGCAACAGTCGTCGATCCCAGATCAATCGCCAGACCATAAAGGCCGCCGTCATAATATCCGGGCCAGATATCGATGACCTTATGCTGAGTGTCCTGATGCCCCTGATGCAGCGCCACGGTGACGCGCCACGCGCCTTTGCGCAGCACCGGTTGCAGTTTGCGCAGCACGTGCAGATCGGCGTGAATGGCGCCAATATCCCACTGGTCGCGCAGGGCATCGGCCAGCCGTTCCAGATCGCCCGAGGGTTCGTGCATATCGGGTTCGGCCACCTCGACATAATAAAGCCGCGTGGCGGGGTCCATCACGATCGGGCGGGATGATGCGGCCTTGCGCACCACCTGTTTGTGCACTTGGCTTTCGGGGGGCACATCGATCACCACATCGCCCTGAACTGTCGCCTGACACCCCAGACGCCGCCCGTCGATCAGCCCGCGTTTATCCTTATAACGCTGCTCGACCGCGTTCCATTCGGACAGCGCGTTACCGGCAACCGTCACCCCATGCTTGGAAAACTCCCCGTAACCGGGCATGACCTGACATTTCGAACAGATGCCGCGCCCGCCGCAAACACTGTCCAGATCCACGCCCAATTGCCGCGCCGCAGTCAGAACGGGCGTGCCTTTGGGGAAATGTCCGCGTTTGCCAGAGGGGGTAAAGATGACCAGGGGGTCGG
Source organism: Pseudaestuariivita rosea (assembly GCF_017592335.1). Taxonomy (GTDB): domain Bacteria; phylum Pseudomonadota; class Alphaproteobacteria; order Rhodobacterales; family Rhodobacteraceae; genus Parasulfitobacter; species Parasulfitobacter rosea. Next base: position 34,495 of record NZ_JACNMP010000025.1, read on the forward strand.
ACATGCTGCCTGCCTTTCATTTTCAAAAAATGTGGGGCAGCACGCCCCGATGTCAAAGCCCCGCGCAGATGTGCCGCGCGGGGCCTGTTATGTCGTCGTTTATGACCCGGCTTCTGCCAGAAGCTGGTCGTAGTAATCGCAAACTTCCTGCATATCCGAGGCGGTCGACATCTTCTGCGACGCTTCCTGCGCTTTGGCTGCAAATTCGCTCATCTTGCCGGGGTCTGACGCCGCCATTTCCTGAATGGCAGCATTCAGTTGCATTGCCTTGGCCTGAACATCGGCCTGCGTGCAATCGGCAAAGGCAGCCGTTGTACCAAGACCCATCGCAACGACAAAGGCTGCAAGGATTGATTTCGTCTTCATTTTCATAGTCCTTTATAGTGCTCGAACGTTTTGCCCTTGGTGGTTAAATATACATGATATCGGGCAATTTCCACTGGTGGCATTCCTGACTGTTGCAAATCAGGCACGCCGTCTGCGGCGTCCGCCACGGGTCCGTGCACCATCAGATGCGGCTTTCGAGGCTTCAGTAAAGGATGTTCCATCTTGGGTTGCATCAACGATGCGCGAAAAATTGATCCAGGCCCCGCCGTTGGGGTCGTGGTTCATCAGCAGATCGGCGGCGCGGATCGCCTCCATTTCAGCCAAACGCAGGGGATTCATGATGGCCGAGGTCATGCCAGCGGCAATCGCCATCGGCAAAAACGCCCCGTTGATCCCGTGCCGGTTGGGCAGGCCGAAACTGACATTCGATGCGCCACAAGTTGTATTGACGCCCAGTTCTGACCGCAGACGCCGCACCAGCGTAAAGACCTGTTCGCCAGCGGTGGCCATGGCGCCGATGGGCATCACCAGCGGGTCCACCACGATATCATGGGCCGGAATCCCGTGATCTGCGGCGCGTTCGACGATCTTTTTGGCGACGGCAAAGCGGACCTCGGGGTCTTCGCTGATGCCGGTGTCATCGTTCGAAATCGCAACAACAGGCACATTGTATTTCTTGACCAGCGGCAGGATCAGTTCCAGCCGCTCTTCCTCGCCGGTGACGGAATTCAGCAGCGGGCGGCCTTCGCAGGCCTCAAGCCCGTTTTCCAGTGCGCCGGGCACGGACGAGTCAATACACAGCGGCACATCGACCAGCGCCTGAACGCGGCTGACCAGTTCGCGCATCAGGGGCGGTTCGACAAAGTTATTATCCGCATAGCGCGGGTCGTCGGCCATTTTATTGGTGAACACCGCGCCTGAATTGATATCCAGCACCGTCGCCCCACAGGCCACCTGATCCAGCGCGTCCTGTTCGATGGTGCTGAAATTGCCCTCTTCCAACTCGGCCGCCAGCTTTTTGCGACCCGTCGGATTGATCCGTTCCCCGATCACGCAAAAGGGTTCGTCAAACCCGATAACAACAGTTTTTGTTTTTGATTCCAGAACGGTACGGGTCATTCTTTATCCTTGTGTCTCGGCCGCAGGTACGCCAGAGGCGCCGCCATGATCACGGGCCCAACCCGCGCTGGTCTTGATCCCGCCAAGCGGGAACAGATGGACGTTGGTGATGTTGAAATCCGGATGCGCGGCCTTGTGGTCTGCCAGATCCGCGATGAATTGCGTGGGCTCAAACGGCAGCAACAGCTTGGTGACGTCTTTCGCGCGTCGTTGCAGAACGCGCAGCGATGGGCCAACCCCGCAGGCGATGGAAAACTTGATCAGTGTCTGCAGCTTGGCTGGCCCCGCCACACCGATGTGGATGGGCAGGGTAATCCCGGCCGCGCGCAGGCTATCGGCCCATTTGATCACAGGCGCGGCTTCGAAACAGAACTGCGTGGCGATGGCCATGTCTGCGTCGGTGGTGTCAGAAAACGCCTGTTTCCAGTGCAGGGCCTCGGTGACAGTCTCCATGCCGCCATCGGGGTCGATATCACGGTTCCCTTCGGGGTGACCCGCGACGTGCAAGTGTTTGAAATCGCCGAAAAGATCGGTTTCCAGCAATTGCATTGAGCTATCGAAATCGCCATGCGGTGTGGTCACACCACCGGCCAGCAACAGCGCCTGATCGACGCCCGCTTCGCCCTGATAGCGCGCAATCCAGTCGGCCAGCGTCGCGCGGTCGCGGATGATGCGTGCAGGAAAATGCGGCATGACGGGAAAGCCCTGATCGGCCAAACGACGTGCGGTCGCGACCATGTCGTCGATCGGCGTGCCCTCGATATGGGCGATGTAAACGCGGGTGTCTGCGGGCAGCAGGTCGCGGAAATCGTCGATCTTTTCGGCGGTGCGGGGCATCACCTCGATCGAGTAGCCTTTCAGGAACGCCTCGACCAGCGGGGAAACCGCGCCATCAAGGGCGTCTTTCTTCTTGAACTGTAAAAGCCCCATCGTGGTCCTCCACCATTTGGTCAGGCTCATGCCCACCCATCGTTTGCAATCAGGGATTTGATCCGGTCCTGATCATATTCTGCGTCCAGACGTGCGGCTTCGGCCTCGGCCACGGCGTCGGGATCGCCTTCGACAGGATAGGGATCAGCCTTGCGCCACTCAGCCAGATAGGCATCGGTTTCTGCCGCGCCGACCTTCATCGCCGCGCGATCGATGGCTTGCTCAAACCGTTCCGGCAATGGCTTTTTCGATCCGCGACGTCCTTTGCCCACAATCACCTGCGCCGGAATATCCCGCCAGTAGACAATCGTGACATCGGGCATGGCTCATCTCCCTTAACCTTGTTTCCTTGCATACGACGGTTTACAGCCCAAACGGCGCCTGTTTTCGACAGAACGCTGTTTGGCTGCGACCTTGTGGTACTTTATTTCGAATATGGCACCGGGGCCATGGGGTGGGCCTGGAAAAATCTTCATGAAGATCATGAGCCTGCGCCTTGCGCCGCGGCGATGCAGCGATTACCTTAGCGTTAACTTGATATGGAGGGCGTGTCGCATGGCGCCCAAGCGTCCGAAGGGTGTGGGCGCGTTCCCGAAGCCGGTTGAAAGCCCCGCGCCGAAATCGCCTGACCCGGCCGAGCTATATGCCGCGCTGGATTTGGGCACGAACAGTTGTCGTATGCTGATTGCCCAGCCCAAGGGCAGTCAGTTTCACGTTGTGGACAGTTTTTCGAAATCTGTTCAGCTTGGCGCGGGTCTGGAAAGTTCAGGCCAGCTGAGTGAATCATCCATGGCCCGCGCCGTGCAGGCCATCCGCATCTGTCGTCAGAAATTGCGCCGCCACAAAGTGCGCCGCATGCGCCTTGTCGCGACCGAGGCCTGCAGACGTGCCCAGAACGGTTCCGAGTTCATGCAATATGTGCGCGCCGAAACGGGCCTGACACTGGATATCATCGAACCCGAGGAAGAGGCCCGCCTGGCCGTCATTTCCTGCGCTCCGCTGGTCAGTGTGAAAACCGAACAGTTATTGGTCGTTGATATCGGCGGGGGGTCGACTGAACTGGTGTGGATCGACCTGTCAAAGGTCCCGCGCCATGACCGGCCCCGGTCGATCATGCGCCTGCATTCGGGGTTTGAGGCCAGCGATGGCCCGTTCCCCGCCGCCAAGGTCGTCGACTGGATATCGATCCCCCTAGGCGTGGCCACGCTGCGCGATCAGTTTGACGACGTCGACGACGATGCCGCGCGCTTTGCCTTGATGAGCTGGTTTTTCGAAGAAAGCCTGGCCGAATTTTCCCCCTATGATCTGGAACAAACGCGCGAGGGGTTTCAGGTCATCGGCACCAGCGGCACGGTCACGACGGTCGCGGCCAGCCATCTGGGGCTGAAACGCTATGACCGCAACAAGGTCGACGGGCTGCGCATGACCTCGGACCAGATCGACAGGGTGATCCGCGACTATCTGGCCCTTGGCCCCGAAGGTCGTCGTGTTGACCCGCGCATCGGACGCGACCGTCAGGCGCTGATCATGTCGGGGGCTGCGATTTTGCAGGCGCTGTTGAGGGTCTGGCCGACGGACCGTTTGTCGGTTGCCGACCGCGGCCTGCGCGAAGGGTTGCTTTACGCGCAGATGACCGAAGATGGCGTGTTGGAAGAGGGCGGGATTTAGCGATGGCCAAGAAACCCGGCACTAGCGGGCGCGGCCAGCGTGATCTGCGGGTCAAGGTCAAGTCCGCCCGCGGCCGCAAGCTGAGTTCGACCCTGTGGTTGGAACGGCAGCTGAATGATCCTTACGTCAAGCGGGCCAAGGCCGAAGGGTATCGGGGCCGCGCGGCGTTCAAGATATCGGAACTGGACGACAAATATCGCTTTCTGGTCCCCGGCGCACGGGTCGTCGACCTGGGCTGTGCGCCCGGCGGCTGGTGTCAGGTGGCCGTCAAGCGCGTGAATGCCTTGGGCGAAAAACAGGGCAAGGCCGTGGGCCGTGTGCTGGGCGTGGACCTGCAAGAGGTCGAACCCATCGCGGGGGCTGAAACGCACCAGCTGGACTTCATGGAAGACGGCGCCGACGACAAGGTCAAGGACTGGTTGGGCGGCAAGGCCGACGTGGTGATGTCAGACATGGCTGCGGCGTCCTCGGGCCACAAACAGACCGATCACATGCGGATCATGGCGTTGTGCGAGGCCGCGGCCTATTTCGCGTTTGATGTGCTGGACGAAGGCGGCACCTTCGTCGCCAAGGTCCTGGCCGGCGGGGCCGAGGGCGATTTGCAGAAACTGCTGAAACAGAAATTCACCAAGGTCGCCAACGTCAAACCCCCCGCGTCGCGGTCGGATAGTTCCGAAAAATTCGTCGTTGCGACCGGGTTCCGAGGGTAAGTGGTTTCCTTTTCGTGCAAGCAAACGCCCGGTGGGCACCACCGGGCAGCGCCCGACCCGCCCCCATGGGCGGGCGCTTTCAGCACCCACCCTCGGGCCGGTCGCTGCCCTCTAAGCGTGGCATTCGTGTTTCAGATTTTCGTACGATCCTCAGTCTTCTGAGCCAGAAACCCCGATGCCGGTTTTCAGCAGGGTTTCAAAGTATTTATCAAGAAATTTCTGATCCCCGATCAGGCCGTCAAGCTGCAGCCAGTAGTCAGCAATCATTATCGGATGTATCTTATTGATCCGCTCAAACGTGCGCCTGAGCGCGGCTAATTCTTCGACATCGTCTGAGGCGCAATCATACCAGATCGCCTGCAGCGCATCGCCCTCTACCTCTAGCCGAACATACAGACGGTTCCCAAATCCATAGCAATAGGGGTCTTTTGCAAAGTGGTAGAGCGGATTGCCTGGATCATAGCCGACTTCGAATTCTTCTACGCGCGGCAGTTCGTGCTGAATGGCGTTCGCGATCTGTTCAAGGCTTACGTTCAGCGCGCGAAACGAATTTTCCGGTTCCTTGATTATGTGTAATTCTGTCCACGACATTCCGTCCGGCGACAGGTTTTTCTGCGCATTTTCCTGTGATGCCGCCATGTCATCTTTGGCCTCTTTGAATGCTGACGCGGGATAGAGGTTTCGCATCCCTTCATCATCTTCATGAATACGAACTTTTGTCATAAAATAATTTCTTTCAATTCGTGTAGCCGTTAAGCCAAGCGCATATCACAACCCGCCCTGATCTTTCAGAAACGCGACCACCTCGTCCACGCCTTGCCCGGATTTCAGGGCGGCCATGACGAAGGGGCGGGGGCCTCGGGCCGCCTTCGCATCGGTGCGCATTTGGTCGGTTGAGACACCCACGTAAGGCGCCAGGTCGGTTTTGTTGATGATCAGCAGGTCGGATCGCGTCAGGCCCGGCCCCTTTTTGCGGGGGATGTCCTGACCGGCGGCGGTGTCGATGACGTAAAGCGTCAGATCTGCCAGTTCGGGCGAAAAGGTGGCAGCCAGGTTATCGCCGCCGGATTCGATGAAAATTACGTCCAGATCGGCAAAACGGTCGCGCAGCTCGGCGACAGCCGCCAGGTTGATCGAGGCATCTTCGCGGATCGCCGTATGCGGACAGCCGCCCGTTTCGACGCCCTTGATCCGGTCCAGCGGCAGGGCCTGCACCTGCATCAGGTATTCGGCATCTTCGCGCGTGTAGATATCGTTTGTGATCACCGCGACCGAATAGTCATCCGCCATCGCACGGCACAGCTTTTCCGTCAGGGTTGTCTTGCCCGCGCCCACCGGGCCGCCGATGCCCACACGCAGGGGGCCGTTTTTGGAACTCATGTCTTGAAAATCCGTACCTGTTGGGTTTCGTGCATCATCGCTGCCATGTCACTGGCAAAACAGGCATTGCCGATGGCGTCAAGATCGGATTGCGCGGCGCGCTCGGCAATGTCGGTGATCAGGGGGTGCAGGGCGTTCAGCACGGCTTGGCCCGCGGTTTGACCAAGGGGGATGTGGCGCACGCCAATGGTGACCAGATTGCTGGTAAAGGCCTGCAGACAAAGGGCAATCACTGTCTGATCGGGCAGGTCCAGCGGACGGCTGGCGATGCCCACGACGACGGGCAGGGGCGCGTCGGGCAGGCTCTGACCGGTCATCGTGTTCACCGTTCGGGCAAAGGCCGCGCCCTGGGCCAGCGTTTCCTGCAGGCGTTCCGGGCTGGCGGCCAGGGCCGTGGCGATGCCTGCCACATCCGCGCCGCGCCGGGCCTGGACCAAAAGGATGGCATCAGTTTGCCCCGCGCCCGCCCTCAGCACGCCCGTTAACCAGTTCTGCAAGCTGTCTGCATCCGTCACATCACCCCGTGCCACCGCCGTTTCCAGCCCGTGGGAATAGGCAAATCCGCCCAGGGGAAAGGCGGGGGACACCCATTGGGTCAGGGTCAGCAGATCAGGTGTCATTCGGTATCACGATGAGGGGGTCAACTTCGGCCAACCTGACATTCAACGCGGCCCCCAGCAAGACCAGAAAGGCACTGATGTAAAGCCACATCAGCAACGCGATCACCGCCCCAAGCGATCCGTAAACCTGATTGTAACTGCCGAAATTCGCAAGATATTCCGAAAACCCATAGGATGCCACGGCCCACAGGATCACGACCAGAACGGACCCCGGCGTGATCCACGGCATTCTGTAATCTCGGTGATTGGGGCCGTAGCGATAGATGATCCCCAAACCGGCCAGCAAAACGCCGATCGCGGCAATCCAGCGGGTGGCGCTGAGGGCCTGCGCGGCAAAGGCGCCCTCGGGCAGAAAGGCCAGCACGATGGGCACCACAACCACCGCGCCCAGGGCCACCAATGCCGCCCCCATCAGGGCCGAGGTCAGCCAGAGGGCAGCGAAATAATGCCCGATGCCAGACCGGTTCGGCACCACATAGATCGCGTTCAGCCCGCGCACCAGGGCACTGACCCCCTTGCGCGATGACCAGATCGCGGCTGAAATTGAGATAACGGTCGCCCAGCCCAGCGTCTCGGTCGGTGCGCTGACAAGGGCGTTGACCTGACTGTCCAGCAAATCAAAGGCATCATCGGGGATGATCCCCTGCAACAGCCCCAGTTGCGCGTTCACCACCACTGGGTCGGCCCAGATGCTGAAAATCGCAATGACCGCAGCAATGCCGGGAAAGACCGCCAGAATAGCAAAAAAGGCCACACCGGCCGAAATCAGGCTGATGTTCTTGTCGTTCATGTCGTTCCAGACGGCTGTGGCAACGCGCCATAACTGCGCCGGGGATTGGTTCAAAAGTAGTTTCATTCTGGTGCGCAGATTAGCCCGGTCAACAAAAGGCGCAAGTCAAAGACATTTGCGTGATCAGCCCTTTCCTGTCGCAGCGCCTGTGGTATTGAAGGGCTATTTGAAACTTAACGCATGATATCGGTGTTGGTTTCATGTCCCGGTTGGTCTGGAGCTTTCGTTGCGCACATTCCTTTTGATCCTGATGTTGGGTGCGCTGTTTGCCGGGGCGCCTGCTGTTGCGCAGGAACCACCGCAGGTCCGGTTTCAGATCGTTTCGGACGACAGCGATTTTCAGGACCTGATCGTGTCGGCATCGCTGGTCAGCGCAATCCGGCGCGACAACAGCAACGCGGCACAGGATTACATTTCAGCAGCGCAGGCGGATTATAACCGCATTCTGGCAGCTCTTTATCAGGAAGGTTACTATGGTGCTGTGATCTCGATCCAGTTGGATGGGCGCGAGGCGGCTGAAATCGCCCCGCTTGGTGCCCCCGATCAGGTACGGGTGATCGTGCTGCGGATTGATCCAGGCCCCCGGTTCCGTTTTGGACAGACGCGGATCAGTCCCTTGGCATCCGATACCGATCTGCCGCCCGAATTCGCGCGCGGCCAGCGGGCACGGACGACCGCGATCAGGGACGCCGCGCAGGCCTCGGTCGAGGCATGGCGCAACGCGGGCCATGCCAAGGCTGAACCTGGCGGGCAGTCCATTGTTGCGCGGCACGACGAACGGCTGCTGGACGTTGATATTGGCATGGACCCCGGCCCGCAGTTGCGTTTCGGCAGCCTGATTATTCAGGGCAACGAACGGGTGCGCACCGAACGCATCCGCGAAATCGCTGCCCTGCCGGGCCGCGAGGTCTATTCGCCCCAGGAACTGGCGCAGGTGGCCGAACGGCTGCGGCGCACCGGCACCTTCCGCATCGTGACCCTGACCGAGGCGGATGAACCCAACCCCGACGGCACGCTGGATATCACTGCACAGGTCAGCGAACAAAAGCGCCGCCGTCTGGGATACGGGATCGAGGCCGAGGCGGACGAGGGCCTGGCGCTCAGCGCGTTCTGGCTGCATCGCAATCTGCTGGGCGGGGCCGAACGGCTGCGCATTGACGGCGAAATCAGCGGCATCGGCAGCGACACTGATCTGGATTATCGTCTGGGCGCCCGGTTCACACGCCCCGCCTTTCGCAATCCGGACATGGAGCTTTACCTTGAGGCAGAGCTGGAACAGCTGAATGAACCCGATTTCAGCACCCGCCAGTTTCAGGTCGGCGCGGGCGTGAACCGCTATCTGCGCCCCAATCTGCAATACAGTGTCGGCGTCGCGATACTGGGATCACGGGTCGAAGATGACCTGGGCACGCGCGACCAGCTGTTTCTGCTGTTTCCCTTCGACGGCGAATACGATCTGCGCAATGACCGGTTCAATCCAACGGCTGGCAGCTACGTCTCGGCCCAGATCACCCCCTATATTGGCGCGCAAGAGGGCGGAACGGGTGGCCGCCTTTACGGCGACGGGCGCATCTATCGGGCACTGGGCGACACCACGGTCTTTGCCTTTCGCGGTCAGATCGGGTCGATCCTGGGGTCCGATGCTGAAAGCACTCCTGCAGAGTTTCTGTTCTATTCCGGCGGCGGCGGCACGGTGCGCGGGCAGGGATTTCAGTCGCTGGCCGTGGAACTGGGCGGTGGCGACCGGATCGGCGGGCGATCGTTTCTGGGCGGTGCCTTTGAACTGCGTCAGGGCATCACCGATCAGATCAGTCTGGTGGGGTTCTATGATGTGGGCTATATTGGTGCCGACAGCTTTCCGGGCGATGAGGGCGACTGGCACAGTGGTGCGGGCCTTGGGCTGCGCTATGAAACAGGGATCGGCCCGATCCGGCTGGATATCGGCGTTCCCGTCAGCGGACCTGAAGCCGAGTCGGATTTTCAGGTCTATATCGGGATAGGACAGGCGTTCTGATGCGATATCTGATTTTTATCCTGCTGCTGATCTGGCCCGCAACGCTTTGGGCGCAGCAGGACCGGTCTGACGAAGGCTTTCTGGTGCGTCTGATCGAAGATAATCTGTCCGGCGTCAGCCGTGAGGTCCGCCTGACCGGGTTTCGCGGTGCGCTCAGTTCTCAGGCCACATTGGATCGGCTGACCGTGGCCGATGATATCGGGATCTGGCTGACGATCGAGGACGCGACACTGAACTGGAACCGTCAGGCGCTGCTTTCGGGCGAACTGATTGTACAGGAACTGACCGCCGCGCGTATCATCCTGTCACGCTTTCCGCAGGCCGCCCCTACGGCGCCCTCGGCCGAGGCCACAGAGTTTTCCCTGCCCGAGTTGCCGGTTTCGGTCGATATTGATCTGATCCAGGCCGACCAGATCGTCATCGGTGCCCCCATTCTGGGGCAAGAGGCCCGCTTTTCGATCCGCGGCGCGACCGAACTGATCGGCGGGGCTGGTGAACTCAGCGTGCAGGCGCGGCGTACCGATGGCACCATCGGGCGCTTTGATCTGAATGTGGGGTATTCCAACGAAACCAATATGTTATCGGTTGCCCTGAACCTGCAAGAGGGTCGCCAGGGCCTGATATCCACGCTGGCAGGTTTGCATGGCGCGCCGTCTTTGTCATTGACCGCCCAGGGCGAAGGTCCGCTAGCCGATTTTGCCACCGACATCCGTCTGGCCACCGACGGACAACAGCGCCTGACGGGCACCGTCGCGCTGCGCAACCGCGTGGGCGACACGCCGGATGCGCCCCCCACACAGGTCTTCAACGCCAATCTGAATGGCGATGTCGCGGTGTTGTTTGCCCCTGATTTTCGCCCGTTTTTCGGCCCCGATGTGCAGATGCAGGTCACTGGCGAACGCCTGCCGTCAGGTCGGATCACGCTGAATGATCTGCTGATTCAGGCCGCGGCGCTGCGTCTTTCCGGCCGCGCCGCCTTCAACCCCGATGGCTGGCCCGAGCTGCTGGAAATCGAAGGCCTGATCGCCGATCCGCGGGGCGGCAAGACGCGCTTGCCCGTGGGCGGTGCGCCCTTGCTGATCGACCGCGCCAGCCTTCTAGTGCTTTATGATCAGACCCAGGGCGAAGGCTGGCTGGGCCGCATGGGTATTGCAGGGGTCGAACACCCCGATGTCACGATCTCGGCCCTGACCTTGATCGGCGGGGGCACGATCCAGCCCGGCGACGCACAGACCATCGGACGTGTATCAACCGATTTCAAATATGCCGCGCAACAGATGATCTTTCAGGACACCGCCCTGACCGCCGCCATCGGCCCCCAGATCGAAGGCCGCGCGGTGGTCAATCTGACCGAAGGCCAGGCGCTGCAGATCCCGGTTCTGACGGTGCAGGGGGCCGATTACAGCGCTTCGGGGCTGGTACAGGTGGGTCTGTTGGACGATGGCCTTCCCACAGATCTGAACCTGAATGTGACTTTTGAACGGTTGTCGCGCTTTTCACCACTGGTGGGCCGACCGGTGCAAGGCACGGCGCGTGCCAATCTTAGCGGCCGTGTCAGCCCGGTCAGCGGCGCCTTTGATCTGGGGTTTTGGGGTAACATTGACGATCTGCGTGTAGAGCAGCGCGATCTGAACCGCATCGTTGGCGGGCAGGTCACTATGGTGGGCAATGTCGAACGCTCGACCGAAGGCACGGCGATCGAAGGTCTGACCTTCAGCACGCCCAACCTGTCGGGCAGCCTGGAAGGTACCCTGTCATCACAGACCAGTACCCTGACCTATCAGGCACGTCTGCGCGATGTGGGCGTCATCAGCCAGGAATTTTCCGGACCGGCGGTGATGAATGGCACGGCCCTGGGGTTCGGAGAGGTCTGGCAGGTCAATGCGACCGCCAGCGGTCCCGGCAACGCGACGCTGCAGGTTCTGGGCGGGATCGCGACGGCAGGTACCTTAGCGCTGAATGTCATCGGCGAAGGTCCATTGGCTGCCGTTAACCCCTTTATCGCGCCACGCAACCTGCAAGGCCGCGGTCGCGCCGAACTGGCCGTGAACGGCCCCGCGGCGCTGTCATCGCTTCTGGGCACAATCACGGTGTCGGGCGCGCGGCTGTCTGCGCCCACATATCGCACGGCGGTTGAAGACATAAATGCCACTGTCGAACTGGGCGGGTCGCAGGCGCGTGTGAACATGACTGGCAATGTCGAGGAGGGCGGGCAGGTGGCGGTCACCGGTCCCATCACGCTGAACGCACCCTATCAGGCCGATCTTCAGATCAGGATCAGTGACGCGGTGATTATCGACCCGAATTTGTATGAAACCAGTCTGGCCGGAAATATCGCCTTTACCGGTCCGCTGGCCGGTGGCGCGCGGATTGCGGGGGCACTGACGCTTGGCCCTACGGAAATTCAGGTTCCCTCCAGCACGGTGACGACCATCGGTGCAATCCCGGATGTCACCCATATCAATGAACCCCGCGCTGTGCGTGCCACGCGCCAGCGGGCGGGGCTTTTGCAGGCCGGTGCCAATGGCGGGCAGGCAGGCCCGGCCTATCCGCTGGATCTGACCGTGCGCGCGCCGGGGCGTATTTTTATCCGCGGGCGTGGTCTTGATGCGGAACTGGGCGGTGAATTGCAGTTGACCGGCACAACGCAAAATGTGATCGCCAGCGGCCGGTTCGAACTGATCCGTGGCCGGCTGGACATTCTGCAACAGCGGTTCCAACTGGACGAAGGCTGGGCGCAGTTGCAGGGGGATTTCGACCCGGTGATCCGGCTGGTGGCGACGACCGAAACCGAAACCGGCACCGCCAGCATCGTGGTATCAGGCCTGGCCTCGGCGCCCGAGGTCAGCTTTGAATCCTCGCCTCCTTTGCCCCAGGACGAAATTCTGGCGCAGCTGTTTTTTGGCCGGAATATCGAAAGCCTGTCAGCCCTGCAGGCGTTGCAGCTTGCGTCCGCCGTGGCCACGCTGGCCGGGCAGGGCGATGGCGGCGTGGTCAGCCGCTTGCGCCAGAACATCGGGCTGGATGATCTTGACGTGACCTCGGATGCCGAAGGCAACACCGCAGTGCGTGCGGGCACCTATATCACGGAAAATATCTATACCGACGTCACGGTTGGATCGCAGGGCGATACCGAGATCAACCTGAACCTGGATGTCACCGACAATATCACGGTCAAAGGCAGCGTTAATGACGATGGTGGCACCGGTATCGGGTTGTTTTTCGAGCGGGATTATTAGGGGGCGCTGCCCCCTCGGGCCTGGCGGCCCTCACCCCCGGAGTATTTTGTCCAAGAAGAAGGCATGAAGAGCACTCCCTGGGCTCTGCCCGTTCGGGCCTGAAACGCCCCCCGGGGAGCGTTTCCAGGACAACCCTCACCCTTCTTCTTGGCAAAAATACTCAAATCCCGCCGTACGCAGCCCTAGAGCGTGATGAAATCGACCTGAATCAAGGGGGATTCACATAGGCTTATTTTGCTGATTCACTGTCGCCGACCACAAGATGGAGGGCGAGCAGTGGGTAAGGCACTTTCGATGGACCTTCGGGAGA
>NZ_JACNMP010000026.1 GCF_017592335.1 Pseudaestuariivita rosea
CGAGACGCCGCCGAACGCACGATAGAGGCAACATGGCGCAGGATCGGTAAGCTGCTCGACCGCTTCACCCCGCAGGAATGTGCGAATTACCTTGTCAACTCAGGATACGCTTCAACCTGATCTCATCTTGCTCTAGCTATCAGGAAGATCTTCTGCCGAAGATAACTGTTGTAAAATCAACCTTTCAAGAAATGCATGTAACTTCGATAGATCAAGCTCGCCGGTTTTAACCGAGTTATCAGTTTCTCTCATTATATTTACATATTCATCCCTGTTTTCTCGTATTAATTCGGGAAGAATAGGAGCACCTGGCAACCAACCACCTAGCCTTACACATAAAACAAATAAACATGCAGCTCGTGCTGTGCGCCCGTTACCGTTTATGAAGGGATGAATGTAATTTAGCCGCCATAATACATATGCCGCTAAAACTATTGGATCATGATCCATCCAATGGCGATTTACCTGATTTACAAAGTCATCCATTAATCCTGGGACTTGAAATTCAGGTGGTGGTTCGTAATCGCCAACATAAACCTTACATGGGCGATATTCACCTGCGCTCGTGTGCAAACAGGCAATTGCGTGGAAATTTAAAGCCTTCAATATAGTTTGAGATAAAAATGGTCTTTTCACCTCTAAAGCAGCTTCAACAGCAGACCGTAAAAAATCATATTGGCGAGAACCATTTTCAATTTCAAATTTTTGATAAGCTTTATGGTTCTCACCACCTGTAAGATCAATCAGTATCAAATTTTAGTGGCCCTCAAAATGCTGCAGGACTTTCTCAACTTGATCTTTTGTTATTGAACTTTCATCGTCTACAGAGCTTAGAACAAAAGATATTCGTTGTTCACGTATTTCTTGCTCCGTGAGACTCTTTTTTGCAGCTGCTGAAATCTTTTTCAGCACCTCATCAGAAGTTGTAAGCGATGTCATGTTGCCTCACATTCAGTGCAACTTTTCCAAAGTCACACATTCCAGAACTTCGAGTTCATATTACAGATACTAGTTAAACAAGCGTTTAAAGCAACTATCAATGTACAAATGTTACTTTGGGTTATCCTGAATCTATTATGTGACATTACGAATTACAAAAAAAATTTCACCGTTGTAATGAATAACCGGCCAATAATCATACTTTAGCATTTACGTAAAATAAGTGACACGAAACATGTAAAATACCCCTTGTAAAATAGTGCCTTTTGAGTGGAGGCAATAGCAGGTTCCGCCACTTCTAGCGCCTAGAACGTTCGTAGCTGTAACATTAGTCAAACATATATATGCCAGTGCTCAGACATATTACGCATCAAGGTAATCACAGAGAGTGTGTTCTTCTTTGATGCATGCCGAAAACCTATCCTAATGTGCCTGCCAGGCACGATATCAGGATATTCTACATGAAAGAAAATGGTGCCGCAGGGGAGGATTGAACTCCCGACCTCACCCTTCTCCCGCCGTGGGCTTTCGCCCTGATTGGCAGGCCGGACTATCCCTTGACCGTGGCGCGATGCGCTTTAGGTCCCGCCCGTCTAGTCTCTACACCTTCCCGGAAAACCGGGCTTGGCTCGGGATTGGCATGGGTTCGAAAACCGTTAGCTTTCCCCGAATTTGAGCGGTGATCACCCCAAAATTTCTGATGGGGGAGGCAAATTTCACCAAGGGTGCGCTCTACCACTGAGCTACTGCGGCTACGCCCGACCGCCTTTACAAGCCCCGATGACCTGCTGCAAGCAAAAACAGCATGGCGCGCCTATCCAGCGCCCATCGACGCCGGGTCAAACGTATTGCGTCAGGTTTTCATAGCCATCTTCGGTAATCAGCACCTGATCTTCCAGGGTATTGGAAAAATCGTTGATCATCTTTTCTGACTGATATCTTTCATGACGTCTTCTTGTGATTTCAGATCACCATATACCGTACCGCATCAAGCAGAACGGTGATGGGTCATGGCACCTTGTCTTTCACTTCTGGTATCGGCATGTTGCCTGAAGGAAAGCGTGTTTCCACTTGGAAAACGCCCTGATTGAATATCGGTTTCAAGGACCTCAGGATTCGACAAGATATGTCGCAGAGTGATGTTTCCCACTCAATTCCATGGTTTCAGGCCAGCCAACGCCCATTGCCGGGCGTGCAGCCGCTGGACCTGTCAGATTGGATTGTCGTTGGGGATGATTTTCACGATCAGATGCAGCTAAGGGATAGGCTGCTGACAAAGCGGCCCGGTGACGTTCACGCGCTGGACAAGACGGGCTTGCTGCCCGCCCAGGAATTGCTGGACACGGTTTTAGGGCATCTCTGGGCTTTTGATACATACACTATTTCAGCCAAATCGGTAACCCGCCCTGATGGCGTGCTGGTTGGCATAGATCATAGGCAGCCGCTGGTCACACTGGGCCGTCTGTGTCAGGAAGATTTCTGTATTCTGACCAAATCCGGGCCGCAGCATGTTCTGGTCGGGGCTGTCTTATGCTTTCCGGCCAGTTGGCAGTTGCGTGAAAAGATCATGCGGCCATTGACCGATATTCATCGACCGGTGCCCAGTTATACAGCCGATATTGCGAAACGGGTGCAGCGGTTGTTCGACGGTGTGCAACCCGACCGCCCCCTTTGGCGGGCGAATGCGCTTTGGTATGACGACCCGTCATTATTTCAACCACGCAGCGAAACAGCCCCCCGTCATAGGCCCGGGTCGGCACCGTATTTAAGAAGTGAGCGTCAGTGCATCCTTCGATTGCCCGAAACGCGTGCAGTCGTCTTTTCGATCCGCACAGCCGTCGTTCATATGGGCGCGCAGGGCTAGCTGTCAAAGCTGACTTGTTTCTATCGTGGCAGGTGCTGAGAATGTCGTCATCAGATCACTGTTTGCCGACGATTGCTGAACGACATAGATCGATATTGCGAAAATCGTCACACATGCCGCAGCCAGAAAAAGCTTTCTGCGAATAGGCTGTGCAGGTTTGTGATTTTCTTCTGCTTTCGGTTTGGCAGAGCCATCAGGCTTTGCAACCTCAGATGTTAGAACTTCTTGCCGCTTGGTGCACTCCGACAGAAACTCTGATACACGAACGGACTTGTCATTGGGCATGGCCCCGGACTCATTAACCAACATACTATTTCCCCGAATCTAGCAGACACCACACTTATAACACGAATTTAGGCAAAATCTGGGCTGCCCAAACGTAAAGGGCGCCCTTGGCGCCCTTTCGCTTTGCAGTGGGGGAAATCCACCGACGATGTTTCAAACCGCCTTAGCAGCTGTAATATAGTTTGAACTCCATGGGGTGGGGCGTGTGCTCATAGGCGTAAACCTCTTCCCACTTCAGCTCCATATAACCTTCCAGTTGATCCTTGGTGAACACGTCACCGGCCAGCAGGAAGTCGTGGTCCGCCTCAAGCGCTTCCAGGGCTTCGCGCAGCGATGCGCAAACCGTTGGAATACCGGCCAGTTCTTCCGGTGGCAGATCATACAGGTCTTTGTCTGACGATGGGCCTGGGTCGATCTTGTTCTTGATCCCGTCCAGACCCGCCATCAGAAGTGCGGCAAAGCACAGATAGGGGTTTGCTGATGGGTCGGGGAAGCGGGCCTCGACACGTTTCGCTTTGGGCGATTCAGCCCACGGAATACGCACACACCCCGACCGGTTCCGGGCTGAATAGGCGCGCAGAACAGGGGCTTCAAACCCTGGGATCAGACGCTTGTAGCTGTTGGTCGACGGGTTGGTAAAGGCATTCAGCGTTTTCGCGTGCTTCAGAATGCCGCCGATGAAATACAGAGCCTCTTGGCTGAGATCGGCGTATTTGTCGCCCGCGAACAAAGGCTTTCCGTCTTTCCAGATCGACATGTTCACGTGCATGCCGGTGCCGTTGTCGCCCGCGATCGGCTTCGGCATGAAGGTCGCCGACTTGCCATAGGCCTGCGCCACATTGTGGATCACGTATTTGTATTTCTGCAGCTCATCGGCCTGAGTGGTCAGGCTGTCGAAGATCAGACCCAGTTCGTGCTGACAACTGGCAACCTCGTGGTGGTGTTTGTCGACCTTCATGCCCATGCGCTTCATCGTCGACAGCATTTCAGACCGGATGTCCTGACCGTCATCGATCGGGTTCACGGGGAAATACCCGCCCTTGACGCCGGGGCGATGACCCATGTTGCCCATTTCATATTCGGTGTCGCTGTTCCAGGCCGCGTCCAG
Source organism: Pseudaestuariivita rosea (assembly GCF_017592335.1). GTDB lineage: Bacteria > Pseudomonadota > Alphaproteobacteria > Rhodobacterales > Rhodobacteraceae > Parasulfitobacter > Parasulfitobacter rosea. The sequence continues at coordinate 4,197 of NZ_JACNMP010000026.1, forward strand.
CGCATCAACCTCGTATGACACTTTGTTCATCTCAACCGAAAAACGCACGTCGTCAAACAGGAAGAATTCAGCCTCGGGCCCGAAATAGGCCGTGTCACCGATGCCGGACGACTTTAGATAAGCCTCGGCCTTTTCAGCGGTGCTGCGCGGGTCACGTTCGTAGGCTTCGCCCGTGTCGGGTTCCAGAACCGAACAGTGAATACAAACCGTCTTTTCCGCATAAAACGGATCAAGATAGGCGCTGTCGGTATCGGGCATCAGTTTCATGTCGGACTGGTCAATCGACTTCCAGCCGGCGATGGACGATCCATCAAACATAAAGCCGCTGTCCAGAAAATCTTCATCGACCTGATCGGCCATGACCGTCACGTGCTGCAGCTTGCCGCGTGGGTCTGTGAACCGGATATCGACATATTCGACATCCTCGTCTTTTAGCATCTTAAGAACGTCAGCTTTGCTCATTGTGACAGTCTTCCCTCTTGTTGGATATTGCAGAGTGTTGGTTCTATTCGGAATAAATTAAAGCGCGTCGTCGCCAGTTTCGCCAGTCCGAATGCGGATCGCCTGTTCGATTGTGGATACGAAAATTTTGCCATCCCCGATTTTATCTGTCTTGGCGGCATCCACGATCGCGTCAATCGCACCATCCAGCTGGTCTTCCGCCAGAACGACTTCGATCTTAACTTTGGGCAGGAAATCAACAACATATTCGGCGCCGCGATACAGTTCCGTGTGCCCTTTTTGGCGTCCAAACCCCTTGACCTCAACCACCGATAGGCCCTGTACGCCGATCTCTTGCAGCGCTTCCTTGACCTCGTCGAGTTTGAAGGGTTTTATGATCGCCTCGATTTTTTTCATGATTGCGACTCCTATGCCCTTTTTCCGTTGTGCCAGAGGTGAGACCACTTTCCCCATCCGGCGACAATTGGCTAGGGTGCGTCAATCGGTCTGGCAATGGGGAAAGAGTATCGGTCGCCTAATAAATATGCAATGTGCTGATGATTTGCGCTGAAATGAATCAAGGATACGTCAAAAAATGACTGAATTGCTGACATCTGCCCAAATGCGCGCCATTGAGCAGGCCGCGATCGACAGTGGTCAGGTCACCGGCCTTGAACTGATGGAGCGCGCAGGCCGCGGTGTTTTCGACGCCATTTTCGAAGAATGGCCCCAACTGGCCAAGACATCCCACCGCGCCGTTGTTCTGTGCGGCCCGGGCAACAACGGCGGCGACGGATTTGTCGTGGCGCGATTGTTGAAGGAATGGGGGTGGGAGGTTGAGGTTTTCCTCTACGGCGACCCCGAAAAACTGCCGCCCGATGCGAAGGTGAATTATGACCGGTGGCGCGAGTTGGGTCAGGTCGCGGCGCTGACGAAAGACGCGTTTGCAGCGGCTGTTGAACGTGCTTTGGACAAGACAGACTATCAGCGGGACTCTATGGATGATAACCGTGGGCCAACGACCGTTTATATAGACGCGATCTTGGGAACGGGGCTGACACGCGGTTTTGATGACGAACTTCTGGCCATCCGAAGTGTTTGGGATAGTGATTGCTACGAATTTGGCGTTGCGATTGATATGCCGTCCGGGCTTAGCGCAGATACTGGTGCAGTCGTCGGTCTTGACTGGTTTTTCAGCAAGCTTGTTGTGACATTCCATCGCGCAAAAGTTGGCCATTATCTGGATTCATTCAACTACGACATAAAAACTCTGAAAGTTGTTGATCTGGAATTTTGGAATATCGATTTTGATGAACCTACCTCTGACACTCATGAAAAAGTTAACTTATTCGACGAATGGGATTTAGAGTTCGATGTACGTGGTTTCTTTGAAGACGGCCTTCAGAAATCTCAGCGTACTCACAAATACGGCCACGGGCACGCCCTGGTCCTGTCGGGCCCATCCGGCCAAACCGGCGCGGCGCGGTTGGCGGCGCGGGGGGCGCTGCGGATCGGTGCTGGGTTGGTGACTGTTGGTTGTCCACCAGATGCTTTGGTCGAAAACGCCGCACACCTGACGGCCATCATGCTGAAGCCCGTGGCCGACGACATGGCGCTGACCAAAATCCTGAAAGACGACCGCCTGAACGCCCTTTGCATCGGTCCGGGTCTTGGGATCATTGACAAAACCCGGCAGCTTGTTGCGACAGTTTTGAAAAGCGGTCGCGCAACCGTGCTGGACGCCGATGCCCTGACCATCCTGTCGCAAAACCCTGACCTTTTCGACCAGCTTCATAAAAACTGCGTTCTGACACCCCACGCCGGTGAATTCGCCCGCCTTTTCCCCGACATCGCCGAAAAGCTCAACACGCCCGCAACCACCGGCCCCGCCTATTCCAAGGTAGACGCCACCCGCGACGCGGCCAAACGCGCGGGCTGCACGGTTTTGTTCAAAGGCCCCGACACCGTGATCGCTGACCGCGATAGCTACGCCTCGATCAATTCGGCCCAATATGATCGTGCCGCCCCATGGCTGGCCACAGCCGGGTCGGGCGATGTGCTGGCGGGCTTTATCACCGGCCTGATCGCGCGGGGATTTCAGCCAAGGCTGGCCGCTGAAACCGCCGCCTGGCTGCACGTCGAATGCGCCCTCCACTTCGGTCCCGGCCTGATCGCCGAAGACATCCCCGAACAGTTACCCGGCGTTTTTCGCAAGTTAGGACTGTAAATCGCGCAAATTTACGCGATTTTCCTCTCGCATCCGGCAAAAACCTTTGCTAGAGAACGCCGGAAATCGGGGCGGCCCTGCGCTTCGCGCTAGAATCGGGGCCGCTTTGTTGGTTTTGCGGGTGTGGCGAAATTGGTAGACGCACCAGATTTAGGTTCTGGCGCCGCAAGGCGTGGGGGTTCAAGTCCCTCCACCCGCACCAAATTGATTTTATTGTGTTTTCTTCCATTTCTATCAACTCGCTGACATGGCTGGTCTAAAAGGTTTCGCACTTAGTTTCGCACTTTCACGTTCTGGTCTTGTTCTGTTCCTCTTCATCGCGCCGCTGTTGCGCCCGCTTTGATGCTGCTTTTTGATCGCGTTTGGCGCGGTACTTGCGCACCATTTCCATCGTCTTGTGACCTGTTACAGCTTGGATTTCTGCATCACTGCACCCGGCGTCAGCCAACTGCACCGCTGCTGTGTAGCGCCATCCGTGGGTTACAAGTCGGTTTTCACCGTGCATAATGCCCAGGGCTTTGCGGACGGATTCCACAGCCTTTTGAGCCGCCCTTTTACCAATGGGCTGGGTCAGGTTCTTCGCCATAATATGGCGACCTTGGCGGGGCAGCTTGGCAAGATAGGCCTTCAGACGACCAGGGCAGTACACTGCTACCTTTGTGCCGGTCTTGTCCTGTACAACGTTTATGTATTCGCCATCGAAGTCGGCCCATTCCATTTTGACGCAATCACCAATGCGTTGGCCGGTGCCGATGGCAAGCTCATAGATTGTCCGAGCGTCAGTCTGTTCGTACTGGTCACAGTACCGCTCATAGGCGATTAGCTTGATTTCCGGCCATGGCTCGTACTCGCCGCCTTCCAGCTTATCAATATCAACAACTGGATTGCGCTCAATCCACTCAAGATCGACAGCCAGTTTACAAAGGATCGACAAAACTGCGATGCGCTCGTTCGCCTTAGACCAGTTATCTTGCAAGGCGGTTTGAACGTTCAATGCATCCTTACGCCGAAAGCGGGTTACATCTTTGTGGCCGTTCTTTTCGCGGATAGCCTCGCAATGCCGTCGATAGTTTGCGCGAGTACCGGCCGCTTTTTTAGTAAAGCGTGGCGACTTATAAAACTCGATAATCAAATCGCCCCAAGTAGTTTTACATTTTTTTACGCGCTTACCTGACCGAATTGCCCAATACGCTGTCATGAAATCCTCAGAGTCTGGATTATCAGGCAAACGAACACGGGTTTTGCCCTTGCGAAAATAAATATATTCGTAACTCTTGACCGTTTTGTATTCGAGATATGGTAGATCAGGTTTTTTCATGTTTCGAATTCCTCATCCAAAACTTGTCCAGACGCGATTGCTTCTAGGTCTGAAACACGCCAGCGCTTATGTCCCGCAAGATCGATTGGAGGTGGAAGTATTCCCATATCTACTAGCGCGCGGTACTCAGCAAGCTTCATGTCCAAAAGCTTTGCTGCGCGCCGCTCGTTGGCAAATATGAGACTATGGTTAGCCATCAATCCACTTCCCAACCGATGATCTCAAACCCGATCTGGTGCAATTCTGCCAGCGGAATTTCAGCGGACCGATTCACTTTCGTGTTCGAGATGCGGCGCATGGATTCCCACGCTTCGAGAACGTCCTTGTTCCTAGGCCTGTCGTTTGAGGCAGCGTATTCATCCATGACAGCCTGCCACTGTTCCCGCTGATGGTAGTCCTGGCTTCCGGTATCGGTAGCGATATACGCTTTGCCTTGTTCAGACAGATGCAACATTCCAAAAGAAATTTCATGGTAAGGCACTTGATTTGAAAGACAGTCCAGTAGGGTATCTTCCAGCGTCTTGTTTTCATCGACCCAAGGCAGCCCCCATGCGGAAGTCGCTTCTTCATCGCGTCGGTCAGGCTTGAGTGCACCGAAATACTTGACATCCCGCACCGCCCTGCTCGGCGACGGGGACGCGACAACTGCAATGATCACCCGAACGGCATCAAGTGGCGTGATGTCCGGGGCGTTCACGCCTCGGGCACCTGTCGTGAATAGTCCGGCTTCGCGCAAGATGCGGACAATCATCCTGATCGTTTTTTCCTCGACGCCAAGGCTTTCGGACATAAGGGTGATGAATTGAGCCTGTTTCATGCTTATGGACTACAACTCTCTTAGGCGAGGCGTCAAGCCTAAATGTTGATAGGTCTTTTAGGTTGAGGCGCAAAACCGGAGCGGAAGTATAACTTTTCCCGAACCACGGTTTTGTGAAGGTAATTATAGCTAAGCTATTGCTTACCAATGCTAAAGCGCTGATAGAAGCGCCAGCGTTTCAGGCATTCGTTTCAGGGTGTTATCCAGCCGCTTGGCCCATTTCGGGCCGGTGTTGCGGGCTGTGATGTAGGCCTCGTTCAGCTCATCCGGGCGGTCTTCGGCCAGGGCACGGATCAGGAAGGCGGCCTGGGCCCGGTCTTTGACGGCCTTGATCCGGTCGGGTCCATCCCGGCGCCGATCTGCGACGATCAGCTTGTGGATGGCAAAGCGTTCGGGCTGCGGCACCTGGACAAGCACGCCGCTGCGATACAACACGGCGGCCTGAATGGGATCCTGGATCAGATAGTTCAGATGGTGCAGTGATTGGGCATCGACACCCAGGGCGGCAAGGGGGCGCAGGCCTTCGTCTTCGTCGAAAGACGGGGTCAGGAATTCGACCATCAGATCATTGCGCGTCTGTTTCCAGCGCCAGACGTGATCGCGTTTCAGACTGGGCACAGGGTCGAAGGCGAAGTGCTTGAAAACGTCCTGAAGGGGAGGGGAGACAGTGTCTTCCAACGCCAGGGACAGACGTTCAAAACTGGCGATGTCGACGTCGCCGGTCTGGGCGGTGTCGTCGAAACTGTAGCGCAGCCCAAGGTCGCCTTCGTACAGGCGAAAGGCATGGGTGCCGACGATGGTGCCGCCCAAGCGAAAGACCCCGGATTTGGCCATCGCGGACAACAGGCTGCCGGTGGTGGCATCGGTGCTGAGGAAGCCCTCGGCGCGCAGAATGCGGATCAGGCGTGTGCGGTGGGCCTGACGGTCTGCGGTCTGGTCGCGCAGTTTGGTCAAGTCAGAGAGGCGCTGCGCCAGCTCTGGGGTATCTTCACCAATGTAGGATTTGCGGACGTCATTGCCGACGCGAAAGGTGTCGTACCAATAGGTCTTGTCGCCGCGTTTCACTTTGGTGGGCGTGCCCCGGATCTGCGCGGCCGCTTCGTCTTTCAGCGACCGCAACAAGTCGTGATAGGCCGCGTGGGCGACGGTGGAATGGCGTTGGATCATGTGTGTTCAACAGTGATTATTTTTGTTGAACATAAGGTAATGTTCTACAAAAAGCAAATGTGTTGAACATAAATTGGTATGATCGCAGCCTGTTGCTTGATGGACACTGGCTGATCGGCAAATAATCGGATGTTAATGTTTGAATTTATCACAAGGAACTTGACTGTTTCTCAGCGTCGTTTCCAAATTAGCAACAATCATAAGAATTGTTTCCACCAAATTTCGATCACGAAGAGTTGACGGATTTCTGACCTTACGGCAACAATAGGTTGAGCTACCATACCTGTCACTTTTGTCGAAGTTGATATCTAAGGCACTGTTTTGGAAGTATATTTTGGGCTGAAGTGACTAGAATTTGAGCGTAAGGATTACCTGAATGCGTTTTCTGAAATTCCTTCTTATTTCTTTCGTGATCTCTATCTCATCCGCGTCCGCTGATAATCTGACGAGTTTGGGTGTTGATGGTGATGGTGTCACGATGTGGCGATTGCAGAATGATGGGGGTGGTGTTCAGGATGTGACGCTTCGTCGGTATGGTGGCGGGTTTGAGGCGGTTTTTACGGTTGCGCCGGGGCGTTTGGTTGTGGCGGGGGCTGGGGCTGGCACGTATATTGCGGAGTTCGGTGTCAGTGGAGAGAGCCGGACGAAGGCGTCGGGGTCTCAGGCGTTTGATGCGTGTTATCATCTGGGTCAGTGCGGGCCTGTTGTGTCGTGCTCGGTACAGACAGTTGTTGTGCCTGTGTCGGTGGGGCAGGGGGCTTTGCTGGATGCGACGTCCGAGGTTGTGACGGATCAGACGGGTTTGCGGCCGCAGTGGCGGTGGGAGAGCCGTCCGGACACCAGTGTTGCGGATCTGAGTGCGACCGATGTGCTGCGGCCCGGGTTCACGCCGGATGTGGCCGGAACTTATGTGGCGGCTCTCGACCTGCTGGCGGATGGGGCCAGTGCGCCTGCGCTGAGCGTGACGGTTGAGGCGGGCACGGGGAATCTGCGGCCTGTGGCGCGCCTGCAGGGGCGGGGTCTGCCGGGCACGGGCGATCTGACGCTGGACGGGTCGGACAGTTTTGACGCCAATGGCGATCAGATCAGCTATGTCTGGTCTGTTGAGGCGGCACCTGATGGCAGTGCGCTGTCGCTGGCGGGGGCTGCGGGCCCGCTGGTGGATGTGGCGCTGGATGTCGAGGGGGATTATACCTTTGGCCTGGCGGTGCAGGACGGCGATGGTCTGACCTCGGGTGTGGCGTGCTATGAGGTGACGTTCACGCCGGGCGGCAACACGGATATCTGGCTGCCGGCCTATGATCTGACGCTGCCCAATGACGGGTCGGACCGGGTGACTTTTACGCTTGGGGATGTGTCGAACGGGCCTGCGCTGGATATTCTGATCCCAAGCTTTGATGTCAATGGCGGGCATGAGACCACGTTTGACACGCTGACCTTCACGTTCCGGGGCAAGGATTACAGCCTGTCGTCGACGCGTGAGTTTCTGGATTTTGTCAGCTTCATCGAGTTTGACACCGATGGGACGACGGATGCGCTGATCTCGCCCAATCCGGATGTGACGGATTTTACGCTTGATTTCGGGACAGATCGCGGGTCGGTGACGCTGCAGAACATCGTGGGCAGCAATCTGGGCCGCCGCCAGTTAGAGCAGCGCAGCGTGGATTACTACGAAGGGGCGTTCACGCGGCAGGCGGAACCGCGGGCCGATGCGCGGTTTGATCAGCTGATCGTGCCGGTGGGGACGGTGGGTGCGCTGGATCCGCACCGCAGCACGGATATCGATGGCGATGTGATGACGTCCGAGGCGGGTCTGGTTGTGGCCCCTGCGGGCAGTGCCGCGGCGCTGGCGCCTGCGGGCGAAGGGATTGCGACGCTGGCCCCGGATGTGGCGGGCGACTATCTGGCGCGGATTGCGGTCAGCGATGGTCTGCGGACGCGGTTTGACACGGTGCTGGTGACGACGGAAGCCGGGGCGCCGGTGCGCCCTGTGGCGCGGATTGCGGCGGGCGCTGCGAACGCTGCAGCCCTGGGGACCCCAGTGGCGCTGGATGGCAGCCAGAGTTATGACTTCAACGGCGATCTTCTGAGCTATGAGTGGACGCTGATCCATGCGCCCCAGGCCAGCCTGGCGGCGATCACCGACCCCGGTTTGCCCTTTGCCGGTCTGACGCCGGATGTGGCGGGCGATTATGTGGTGCAGCTGGTGGTGCGCGATGGGGCAGGGGCCTCCACCCCCGCCACGGCGCTGATCCGGGTGCCCGAGGTCCTGCCGGTGGCGGTGGCCGGGCCTGATCTGGCCGCACCCGCGTTTGGCTTTGTGACGCTGGATGGCGGTTTGTCGTCTGTGGGGGCCGATGCACGCTATGACTGGGCGCTGACCGGTCTGGTGGGCGATGTCGACCGGGCGGTGACGCTGACGGGCGATGCGACATCCGCGATCTGGACGCTTGAGGTTCTGCAACCGGGCGATCCGCAGACGGCTGCCCCCTATGCCGGTGTGGCGCAGCTGATTGCGGCAGATGGCAATGGGGTGGCGCGGCCGGAGGCTGTCTTTATCGGATCGGGCAATCTGCGCCCCGTGGTGCAGGGGGCCGGCCGGATTGAGGCCGAGGCCGGTGTGCCCGTTGACCTGAGGGCTGCGGATTATGCCAGTGATATCAATGGTGATGCGCTAAGCCACAGCTGGTCGCTGCTCTATCGGCCCCAGGGCAGTGCGGCGCAGGTTGATCCTGCCAATGGCGCGCCGATTGTGACCGGTGACAGCCTGTCCTTTACGGCGGACCGGGCGGGGATTTATCTGATCCAGCTGACGGCCGAGGATGGCAACCTGCGCGCGACCCCGGCGGTGATCCTGCTTGAGGTGACAAACAGCGCCCCGGTGGCGGTGGCCACGGGTCCGGATCAGGTCTTTGTGGGCCAGGTGGCCACGCTGGATGGCACCGGATCCTTTGACCCTGACGGCAATGCGCTGAGCTACAGCTGGACGATTGTCAGTGCGCCTGCGGGCAGCACAGCCACGATCCCCGATCCCTTTGGCCCCACGGCCAGCTTCACGCCCGATCTGCGCGGGGCCTATAGCTTTGGCCTGGTGGTGTCGGATTTTGAGCTGAGCTCGGATCAGGCCGTTGTCAGCCTGAGCGTGCCGAACCGGGCCCCAGTGGTGTTGATCAGCGGCCCCGATACGCTGGAGGCTGGCGTTGAGACGCTGATCGATGCGACCGGGTCGACGGACCCCGATGGGGATGTCCTGAGTTTTGTCTTTGAGGTTACCTCTGCCCCCACAGGCGCTGATTTTACCTTTGCCGAGGTGGCCGCGGGCCAGTACGGCTTTGTCAGCCAGGATGCGGGCGATTACACGATCGAGGTCACGGTCAGCGATGGCATCGACACGGTGACCGAGGTGCTGGCGCTGAGCGTGGTGCCGGGCAACACGGCGCCGGTTCTGGGCCCTGTGCGGGATCTTTACACGGTGGAACTGGGGCTGGAGTTCGTGCTGGACCTGACGGCCAGCGATGCCGATGGCGATGTGCTGACGTTCTATGCCACGCCGCTGCCGCTGCCCACGGGTGTCAGCTTTGACGCCAATACCGGCGCGATCCGCTTCCGCCCCGAGACGGGGCAGGAGGGGCAGTATCAGTTCACGGTGGGTGTGTCGGACGGGGTTCTGACCGATGAGGCGGTGCTGACCATCGATGTGGTGCCCGGCACGGCCAGCGACACGGCGGTCTTTGGCCGCGTGCTGGATGCGGTGGATTTTGCCAATGGGGTGGAAACGCCGCTGGCGGGGATGCCGGTGCGTCTGGCCGACAGCGCGCTGATGGATATGACCGATGCCGAGGGCCGGTTCCGTTTTGGCAGCCTGGCCGAGGGGCGCGACCGCGTCTTTATCGAACCGAGTGCCGATGGCGGCCCCGGTGGCTATATCGGGGTGAACCGGGCCATCCGGATCACCGCCAATCAGGAACGGGACCTGGCGCCTGACTTCCTGCTGACGCCGCTGAATGATGGCTGTGCGACCGTGGTCGCGGGGCAGGATACGGTGCTGAACGGGGTGCAGTCCGGTGTGACGGTGACCATCGCCGCGGATACCGTGCAGGACAGCGCCGGGGCGGCCTATACAGGCGAAGTCTGTCTGGGGTCCCTGCCAGAGTTGTTCCAGCCCGCCAGCATGCCCGATACGGTACAGGCCTGCCGCATCTATGCGCTGGACGCGCCCGGGGCGGTCTTTACCCAAGGCCTTCAGATCACAGCACCCAATGTCGATGCGCTGCCCGAAGGCGCACGGCTGTCGCTGTGGCAGGTGGGCACGAACACCGGGCGGTTCCGTCCGTCAGCACGCGGGTCTGTCGATGCGGGCGCCGCGACGGTCAGTGCGACGCTGACCGGGGCAGGGGGCCTGTTTACCTTCCTGCCGCAGGCGCCTGTCAGCCGTCCCTCGGATGATCAGCCCACGGGCAACCGCAGCCTGACGGTTTTTGAGGGCGACATGTCGCAGACCTATGCGCTGCCCGGCTACCGGTCGTTCAACCGCGACCAGCAGGTGGCGCTGAGCTATCATTCCACCGCCGCCGATCCCACGGTGATCGTGGCCGGTGACGTGACGATTGCGGCCGATGCGTCGCTGCCTGTGACCCTGGATACAAATCTGGACATCGGCGGTCTGGCGATCAGTGATCTGGTGCAATGGACCCCGCGCGAAGGCGCCGATGGCAGCACGCCCGCGCTGGTGGGCGAAGAGCTGACCCTGCGCCAGTCAACACCTGTGGACGCCACAGGCCTGCCCTCGGGCCGCTACCCCTATACCTTCACCACACGGGCGAACTACGCCTGCTCGACCGTCGGCGCCAGCCACCAGGGCGAGCTTTACGTGCAAAACCAGACCGACAGCCCCTACGGCAAAGGCTGGTCCATCGACGGGCTGCAAAAACTGACCCAAACCCCCGACGGCGCCGTCGCCATCATCGACAACGACACAATCGCAACATTCAACCCAAAACCAACACTCACCGAATTCGAAGACGAACCCCTAACATTCCCAAGCGTCGGGACGCAGAATGTTGGTTCTACTGACTATAATGGTGATGGCCTGTTGGATGTCTTTTACGGCAGTAGCGGCACGGGCGAGATCCGGTTTGTCACCAACTTCGGCGATGGCGACCTTAGGCAGGACACGCCGATCAAAGTTGCCGATCCAAACGATGTGCCGGAAACCGGAGTTTATCCACCGAACCTGCTGACAGTGGATTCTGGAGAATTGAACGGGGATGGTAGTCCGGACATTGCCTATGCGTTGCAGGTTCAGGATGGCTACGGATTTATAGAAAACGACGGGTTTGGTGGATTTGACATCGGCTTCAACACACTTGGCTTGTCGTCAAGTCCCCGAGATCTGGAAATCGCTGACATCGATGGCGATGGGTTCGACGATATTGTCTATGTTGCACTTGGTACGCCGCTTATCGGATTTGGGCGAAACGAGGTCTGGATCGATTTTGGAGGCGATGGCTCCAACGTACCTGTTCGTGTTTCAAGAGCTGGATTAGAAAGAAATACTGTCCTTCAAGTTTTGATAGACGATATCGATGCAGACGGTGACTTGGATATCGCTTATCGCGCCTTGGGCGGATTGGATTTTGTTTATAATAACGGAAACCGATCCTTCACCTTGAGAACGCTTAGCGTTGGTGATGCAAGTCCCAGACTGCTTGGAGAATATGCAAAAACCGTTGATACGAATGGCGATGGTTTGCCTGAAGTCATTTGGAACAACGAAACCGAGCTGCAGGTTTATCCCAACATTGATGGTGCATCATTTGGCGCACCAATATCCCTTGCCCGGCCACCCGCTGTTACATCGGTCACTGCAGTCAACATAGCTGACGCGAATGGTGATGATCTTGACGATCTGATCCTGTCGGGTCCAGGTCAGGTGTATGTTTATAGTAACAACGGTGACGGTACCTTCGCACCTTTTGAAACAGGTTTTGTTAACTATTCCTTCGGTGAAATCGACATTGCCGATATCAACGGTGATGGCAGCCTTGATCTGATCTCATCGCAAAGGTTCACGGCAACCGTCCACTTCTCCAAACCCTCAGCCACGGGTGAATTCCGGTCCGGTCGGGGTGAATTCTCGACCCTGACAAAACTCCCCGACGGCACATGGCAGCGGGTTTATCCGGATGGGAATACTGTGGAGTTCGATGCCAATGGTCTGCAAACCGCTATTGTCGATACGAATGGAAACCGGATCAGCTATGTTTATGATGATCAGGGGCGGTTGATACAGATTACGGATATGGCGGGTCTGGTCACAACAATGACGTATGGCGCAGCTGGCTTTCTTGAGGCTGTGACGGACCCTGATGGGCGCGTAACCTTGTTCGGTATCGATGAGAACGGATTGGTCAGCGAAATCACCGAGCCTGATAATGAAAGGGTCGGCTTCGGCTATGACGACGATGGTCGGATGACCAGTTCGACTGATCAGCGCGGCAATACTTATGAGTTCAATTATGGTGAAGCTGGCGATCTGACGGGAGTGCGCACACCTGATGGTGCCTCTGTTTCAATGTCCGTAGGCCGAACGCTTGGTCTTGAGGACTTTAACACTGTTGACACATCAAAATATGTTGAACCAGAGGACAGGATTACAACGGTTACAGACAAGCGCGGTGGTGTGACGGAAACCACTTTGAACCAGTTCGGGGCTGCTGTCAGAATAGTCGACCCATTGGGACGCGTGACAACGATGGACCGAAACGATGATAGCCTTGTTACCCGGATCGAGCGGCCTTTTGGCTCGGGTCAACGGCGTGTTGATACGATTGCGTACGATGCCGATGCCAATATCACTGAAATGACCGAAGCCGTCGGTACATCTGTAGAACGGACCAGTAGTTATGTCTATGGCGATCTAAGTCGTTTGATCGAACAGACCGATCCTGATGGTTTTGTCACCCGTAACGAATTCGACGCCAATGGAAATATGATCAGGACGATCATGCCTGAAGGCGACGAAATGCTGATGTCCTACAATGCACGGGGCTTGATGACATCTACGACCGACCCGAATGGTAATGTAACGCTTTATGATTATGACATTAACAGCAATGTGTCATTCATTCGTTCCGCCAATAATATTGTAACGACGATGGATTACAACGATGCAGGCCAACCCGTTCAGGTGACTGAGGCAGCGGGTGATCTGTTAGAGCGTGTTCGTGTTACGGCCTATGATGTAAAGAACCGTCCTGTCCAAGAGATCGACGCATTGGGCAATATGACGTCATTTGGATACGATGCTTATGGCAATCAGGTTCGGTTCGAAGATCAGGCCGGTCGTGTATCAAACTCATTTTTTGACAGCATGAACCGGCCTGCGGGTGGCGAAGACCCCATGACAGGCACCTCGAATGTTACATACAATCCGTCGGAAACCGAGACCACAACAACCGATGCTGAAGGCCGTGTTGATATCATGGAAATGGATATCCTGGGCCGTTTGTCGCGGATGATTGAACCCAATGGAACTGTGCGTCGGGACACCTATGACGACGCTGATTTGTTGGCGACGATGATAGATGCGAAGGGTGGGGTTACATCTTTTGAATACGATGCCCTGGGCCGCGCTGTGCGGCAGGAGAATCCGGAAGGTGAAGTTGTTACGACCGAGTACGACAACCGCGATAACGTCACACGTATTGTACCAGCAGATGGGTCAGAAGTAACCTTCAGCTACGACGGCAATAATCGTCTGACAGAGATGGTGACTGCCGATAATCGCTACGCATATACATATGATGATGCGAGCAATTTGCTGAGTATCTCTGACAACGATTCAACCATTACAATGACCTATGATGAATTGAATCGTGTTGTGACCGAAACTGTTGATTATACCAATCTGTTGAAACCCGTAACGCTGACGTATGAATACGATGCGCTAGGTCGTCGTGTGAAGACAACAGACAGCTATGGTGGTGAAATCAGTATCACTTATGATGCCGAAAACCGTCAAACTCAGGTTACGCAGCCTTGGGGTGGGGTTATTGATTTCACATTCGATCCTGACGGTCGCGTTCGGTCGAAACAATATGAAAATGGAACGCTGACCGAGGTCGACTATGACGCAGGCGGTCGCCTAGCCTCACTAACGCATGAATTTGGTGGTGCAACCTTCCACGGCGAGAGTTTCGACTATGATCTGTCAGGGCGTATGGTTTTGCTGCGGGATCTGGTTGATCTGAGCGACTCACGTACTTTGATCCACGATGTGGCGCGGCGGCTGATCGGCGTGAATGTCGGCGTTCCCGCGGCAGATGGTGGTGTTCCTATTCCGGCCGAAGATTATGCCTATGATCTGGAAGATAATCGTACGGCGTCCCATTTGACGACAGGCTATATCTATGATGACAGCCACCGTCTGCTTGAGAATGCTGACTTCATGTATGCCTATGATCTTAATGGCAACCGCACATCGCGTACCGATAAGGCATCTGGCGAAATCGTCACTTACAGTTGGGATGCTCAGGATCAGTTGATTGGTATGACGGCCAGCACGGGGTGGTCCATCAGCTATGCCTATGACGCCAATCAGCGTCGGATTGGAAAATCCTATACAGATACTGCTGGTGTCGTCACGGATCAGGCCTTTGTTTATGATGGCCCGAATGTCCTGTTTGTCTTCACAACCCGTGACGGCGTTACGACCGCCCGGCGCTGGATGAACGCCTATGGTTTGGATAAACGATACGGGTTTGAGGATTACACTGGCGCTGTACCAACGCCTGGAACAGGAACGGTTTATGAGGTGCATCAGGATTATCTGGGATCGATTGTAGCCGTCGTTGATGCCACGAGCGGGTCACTGGTGTCGGAATACAGCTACGACAGCTTTGGGCAGAGAACCGTTGTAAACGAGGCTGTTGCGACAGGGTCCGGTTTTACCGGTCATCAGTATGACAGTGAAACCGGACTGGGTTACTTCCGTGCCCGCTACTACGATCCGGTCGAAGGGCGGTTCCTGTCAGAAGATCCAATGGGGTTCCCGGATGGGATCATGAACAGCTATGCATATGTCGCGAATGCGCCGTATCAGTTTAGAGACCCATTTGGACTAACATCCACTCCGGCGTTTTTGAGGCTTACTGATGATGCAACAACAAACGATATATACAGCTCTGTTATTGCTGGTGCCGCGATAGCTTATTTGATGCGGAGCCTTGATCATGCTTTTGATCAACTTGACATGCTTGGCGTTGGTGGCGGTAGCAACAATGGTGGAACCACAAGCGGGGGTAGAGGTCCCAGTTATGGTGACTACATTCAAGAATACATTGCAAAGTGTCGTCCAATCTATGATCCAGATTCAAGAAGGTTGGCTCCACCTCGGCTAGATCCTCAGCGCGACAACCATGGCGGTGATGATCACCGTGGCCTAATATTGAAGCGTGTTAGACATCTTCTTTATAAAAAAGCTATCCGAATGAGGAAGATCGGGGCTAATCCAGGATCGCTGCGAATGAATCAAGCTCAGGTTGATGCAGGTGGTAGAAAGGTCAGCACGTGTCGCCCCGACATTCAGTACAGTTGGGCAGGTAATACACGTCATCAATTGGAAGAAGTTGTGGTCAGTGCCAGTGTTTCTAGAACTTGGGCAAAACTTCTTGTGATGGCTGATGCGGACAAGAATGCGGGCATATATCTGTTTGGGCGTCGATAAGATAGGGGTATGGGCTTGAGCGGTGTTGAAGAATGGCGCTCAAGTCAGCCGCTACCAGGCTTGAATTCATTCGGCTTTGCGATTGTCGAAGCCCCTTTGAACGACGTCTTATCATTTCTGATCGGCTCATTCCTGTCCGCTGAACAGCCCTTTGACAGCGCTGATTATGTTCCACGTAAGTTTGGCATGCTTTATGGGGACGATGCACGAATAAATGAGCCATTCGGCTGGACGCGGTTTCCAGATGAAACGTTCGATCAACTAAACGCAGAACTCCCATTTCTAAGTATCGCGCCGCAAAAGCCATGGCAGGTTTTTTCACACTATGGCGAATTGCGCGTCGCAAAAATCAGAAGTGCACCGCATCTCACATTTATAGAAGGTCCAGAAGGTAATGCTGGTTTACTTGAGGCCGAGGCGCTGGCCTGCCATACAAATCAACCAGTTATTCAGTTTGAAAGCACTATTGCGTCGCCAAGCCTAAAAACGATCGATGGGCAACAGTTTTTTGAACGATGGGTTACGGAGTTTTCTCAATCGATATTCGTCTATCGACCGGATGGGACCAAACGTTACCTTTCTATTTCGAGAGAAGATGCGAATTGGCCGCCAAAAGATAAGCCGAAGTGGAGATACTCAGTCGAAGAGTACGGCGAACTGGCGCCTTTTGAGGATCCCGAAGACTACATGGCCAGATTAAAGAAAGATCGACTTTCACGTGAAGTGATTTGCAGGCAACTTGAGCGCCTTGGCATTGATCCAGAAGCGACTCTCGTTCGCCGGGAATTGGATGAACCGATATTGTTTGTTGGAGGTGAACAAACAGCCGATCCAGTTTCGAATTATTCCGAGTACGTTGATGTATTTTATGAAGCGGAGTTGAAAGCTGAGAGTATCTTTGGGTAATCGCCCATTCAGTTCTAATTGAGGCCGCGTTCGGATTGGTGCTATTGGACTAAGAAGGGTTGCGTGAAGTGGTGCTGATGGCGACGTCAGCGCCGACAAAAGGGGGCGCCCCCCAGACCGTCGCTCCGCTCGTGTCTGTCGCAAAGTCCTGCCAGCCGATGTGGTCCGTTCGAACAAAAGTACACGGCTCCGCCCTCGGCGACGACCATGCCGTTCATCCAGATGTATTCGCGGAGCAGCGTTGAGGTCTGCGCGACGGCATCCCACTCGTACTCTGCAATCCGGTTGCCGTCGACGTAGTGGGCTGCATAGATCACCCGGTTCTCTTGCGTCAAGTGCCGCACAACCTTCTGACCAAGCGCGTTGTGGGTGTA
This sequence comes from Pseudaestuariivita rosea, assembly GCF_017592335.1. Classification (GTDB taxonomy): domain Bacteria; phylum Pseudomonadota; class Alphaproteobacteria; order Rhodobacterales; family Rhodobacteraceae; genus Parasulfitobacter; species Parasulfitobacter rosea. Next base: position 21,174 of record NZ_JACNMP010000026.1, read on the forward strand.
CTCGGCCTGCGCCACGCCATTGATGCAAAGGCTGCCGTGCGACGGGCCTCGTTATAGCTGTAGGAACAGCCCCCACCCGAGCGATTATCATAGGTAACAGTGTCAACCTTGTCATAGATGAAGCTGCGGCTGGCAGCATCTGAGATCGAGGTCAGGCGATTGTCGGTGAGTGGGTAGCTATAGGTTTCCGTCTTGGTCACGCCGCCCACGCTTGATGCGAAGCCAGTTTCCACTGGAAATAAAATAAGGCCATTATCACCAGACGGTTTGGGAAACTCTTGTTATCGCAATCGCCTATTCTCGATAGATCTTAGTCCATAAAATGAATCCAAGAAGAATAAAAACAAAGGTTAGAAGTATACTAAACCCTCCTAACCACTACTCAACGAAAATTCCTAGAAGAGCGCCAGGAATAGTCATCCCCAAAAGATAGCGCCGCATCTAATACAACCCACACTGTTTCGCACATTTACGAGTGCAAATTGCATCAATGCACGTACTCTCTATAGGATAGCCGAGTATAGACCCAACCCAACCAGCCGCTCCTAGAGCAGAACCCACTGCAATACAAGCAGAGCGCAGCCTGTTTTCCGGGTCAGATTGCGCTTCGCATTCCCGCTTACAAACCGCGAATTCGGAATTGGGGTGGACATTTTGCGCTGGATCCAAAAATCCGGTTTTTCCTGAGGGGTTGTAAGTTTGTGGGCCGATACATTCGATATAAACGTTTCCATCCCGACCACGTCTCTCAAAACAACGTTCCCCCCTTGGATCCACGTACCTCCCCGGGTTCTGCAGCGCATATCCATACACGCTCGCCCCATCCACAAGTCCTAGCGGGTCGGCCTGGATGTATCGTCCTGTGGTTGGGTCGTAGTCTCGCATCCAGTTTTGGTGGAGGCCGGATTCTGATTGATACCATTGGCCGGGGAAGCGGAGGTTTATGGGTGTGCCGGTGGTGACCTCGATGCCGCCGAAGGGGAGGTAGGAGGCCTCCCAGACTTTCGTTCCGCTCGTGTCCGTTGCAAACACGGGGCGCCCGATGTGGTCTGTGCGCACAAAATAGACCTGACCGCCCTCGACCACGGCGACGGCCATGCCGTCCATCCAGATGTATTCGCGCAGGAGCGTCGAGGTCTGCGTGACAGAGTCCCACTCGTACTCAGCAATCCGATTGCCGTCGACGTCATGCACGGCATGGATCACCCGGTTCTCCTGCGTCAGGTGCCGGATCACCTGCTGGCCAAGGGCGTTGTAGGTATACTCCGCCTGCACCACGCCGTCGATGGCAAAGGCGGCCAGGCGGCCGGCCTCGTTATAGCCGTAGGAATAGCCCCCGCCCGTGCGGTTGTCATAGGTCACATTGCCCGCCGCATCGTAAGTGAACGTGCGGCTGGTCGCGCCCGAGATCGCGGCCAGGCGGTTGTCGGTGGCGGGGTATCTGTAGGTGTCGGTCTCGGTCACGCCGCCGACGGTCGCGGCAAAGCTGACGCGGTTGCCGACGCCGTCATAGGTATAATCCTGCTCGCCCCAAGGCCCATCGGCCGAGCTCAGCATCTCGCGTGGGGTATAGCCGTAGCTCTCTGTCCCCGCCGGATCGAGCGCATCGGTGACCGAGATCACGTTGTCGCGCGTGCTCCAGCTGTAGGAGACGTCGCGGAGCACATCCGGCAGCTTCTGGTCCCGCAGCCGGGTCAGGCGGTAGCTTTGATCGTGCGTCCAGACCCGAATGTAATGGTCGCCGTAGCGCATGGATTTGCGTGGGCCGTAGGGATTGTAAATGACATTGTATGTGACGACTTGATTGAGAGTGTTGTCGGGCGAGCGGACCCTCATCGAGAGAATCCGATTGATGCCGTCGCGTTGCTCGATGATCACCCGGTTGCCCGAGGGGTATGTCAGCGCGGTCAGGTTGCCCTCGACATCGGTGTCGTAGCCGATCGTGTAGGTCGCCCCGCCGATCACCCGCTCTTCGGAGGCCAGGTTGCCGGTTTCGGGGTCATAGCTGCGCCGGGTCGTGCCGCTTTCGTCCGCCGTCTCCCAAAGCTTGCCCACACCCTGCGGTGTGGTACCGCCCGAGGTGTAATCATAGGCGAAGGTTTGGTCCTCGCCCGGATCGCTGGCGAAGCGGCGGGCCAGCAGGCGGCCGCCATTGTCGTATTCATAGGTCGAGACAATGCCGCGCGCATCGGTCATCGAGGTGGTAAGCCCGCGGGAATTGTAGGTGTAGGTGATCGTGCCGCGATCGGCGCTGACCTCCTGCAGGACCTCGCCGAAGCCGTTATAGACGAAGTCGGTCTCGATCCCGCGGGGGTCGGTATAGTCGGTCATCAGGTCGCTATCATTGTGGTCCAGCGTGGTGGTGTAATTCTCACGATCGACCACCTGGGACACCCGGTTCAGCGCATCGTAGCTGTTGGTTGAGGCGTAGCTGAGCGGGTCGGTGATGCTGGCCAGATTGTCCTCGCGGTCATGCGAGAATTGCCAGATCTGCCCCTCGGCCCCGATGCTGCGCAGAAGGCGGCCCAGCTCGTCGAACTCGGTTTCCTCCCAGAAGCTGGCCGCGACCGCGCCATTGGCATATTCGGTGCGCGTGATGTTGTCCATCGCGTCATATTGAAAGCGGGCTTCCTCGCCTGCGGCATTAGTTACCTTGATCAAGCGTCGCGCGTCATCGTACTCAAAGCTCCAACTCTGGCCCAAGAGGGTGGTCATGCCGGTGAGCAAGCCGACAGGATCATACGTATAGGTCGCTGTGGCGGCAGTGGCGGTTCCGGGATTGAGCGTGGCTGAGATGACCTGGCCATCAACATCATACTCCAGTGCCCATTCTACGCCATCAGGCTGACGCACCAGCGTAGGCTGGCCTTGTGCGTTCAGCGACAGGATTTGCGTGGTCAGCCCGTTGGGGTCGGTGAAACCGGTCAGCGCGCCGTTGGCATCATAGGTGTAGATGGTGACATCATTCACGCCATCGGCGGTCAGGCCCGGCCCGTCGGTGGAGGTCAGAACCTTCAGACCCGAGGCGAGCGTCGTGTAGGTATAATCCCAAGTCCGGGTTTGCCCATTGGTCGGGCTGCCAACAAGCACATCGGTCTGGCTATATTGCGTCAGCAAACCCTCGGCCGTGTAGCTGAAGCTCTCAGTCATCTGTGAGGTCGTGCGCGTAGCCGGGAGGTGATAATCACCGAACCAGGTATAGGTCGTGATTCGCGGCGAGACACCGTCTGCATCTTCCGTTTTGGTCAGAACCCGTCCTAAAGCATCGCGCTCAAACGTCGTGCGCGAGCCGTTACGCTCAACCCGCTCATAGACAAACCCAAGCGGTGCGCCAGCATTTGGAGTGTAGCCAAACGATTTGGCTGTGCCGAGACAATTGGCCGTTGCAACACCTTCCACCTCGGATACTCGAAGCATGCCTTGAACATGTGTGTAGCGATAGATTGTCTGATGCCCCAGTGCGTTCTCGACGTAGATGTCCTCATTGTATTCTTGTGGACCGGTCAGATCGGGATTGCGCCCAACACTAGTGCTTCCAACACCGCCCGCACGGCTGGTGCTCAGCGCGTCACCTGTTCCTGCGCCGTAGGTGAACTCAGCATAGGGTGTCAGAGTGCCGCCCGACGCAGCTTGGCGACCGTCGCTGATGCTAGATAACGCCGGTGGATAATAGAGATCATCTTCCAGATATGAATACTGCGCTTGGACTTCCGAAACTGAGGTATTCAGGTCAATGATAGAGACTTCTGAAAGCTTGGGAGCTTCAGGGAAACTCGTACTTTCTTCATAAATATAGTCAATTGCCGTCACTGGCGAAAACGTCACGCCATCATAATCTGAGTCAATTTCGATGCGCGTCACAAGTGGGGCTGTCGCATTCGGAACAGCGGTCGCCGACCAAGTGTATTCAGCGCGTTGCCCCTTGTTGTCAGAGACAGTCAAAATTCGGCTATCTGCCGCGTCCCTGTCTATGACGATCTGGTAGCCGTCCGGCCAGGTAATTTCGCGCAAAGTTCTATTGCCCGCGCCAGCAAAATACATAAGTTTTCCGCTTCCATCTGCGACACGCAAGCGGTAACCAGAAGAATGATAGACGTTTCGAATAGTGTGTTTATGCCCACCCAGCGCTGGGGTTGTTGAATTTATGCCACCAAACTCAATAACCTGACCGTCGTAGGTGCGATATTGATAGGGTCCTGACTGCACGATCTCATCAAAGTTTCCACGCCAAGTCGCACCATGACTTAAAAATGCATCCATCTTGGTGCCGCGGATTACATCCCTAGATGTATCTTTCGAACTATAAGATCTTGCAACGGAGAAACGACTATCTCTGCTTGAGAGCCAATCAATCGCATCTTCAGTTTTTCGACCACTCGGAAATGATATGGAGTCTTCAATTTCTATTTCACAGACACCGGTTGGCTTAATACAAGGAACCTCATCCCAACCCCAAATGCCCGACCAGTTAGATTTTGTAATTTCACATACGTGAGAAACGACAATCGTGACGCCTTTTTCATCAGTGCATGTGATCGTATCCTTATCACCATTGTACGTGCCAACGGTGACATTGCCGGTGCCGTCAAACCCACCAAGATCTACACTGATCTTCTTGCAAATATTATTTACGGGATCGCTATATGCTCTGCTTGGTGAAAGCGGCGCTTGGAGAATCCAGACCTCTTTATAAGTATAGAATACTTCTTGTTCAGATGTTTGTGCTACGACATGAACAGGCAACGTAAGCAATGAAAAAACTAATGCTGAAAGAAGCAGAGATTTACTAAGGAGAAGTTTCATGATGGACCTACTTCAAGATATCTGATGTTGAAATTACTCCTCAAAGTCTTGGAAATACTCTTCCAAGCCTCAAGACATCGGGTGAGTTAAAGGTCATTGATAGCGAGAGGGCATCAAATACTCTAACTTCTTAGAGTTAAGGCTGATCGCCTACATTGAATTGGCCTAAACCATTGGCTTAGAAAACTCGTAAGATACGCTTTGCATTTGCTCACGGAAATGTGATCAGAGAAACTTCACACGGTCAAGTCCTTTCTGGACGACCCACCGCGCCCGACGGTCAGGAACAAGGCGATGGTTGTTGCAGTTATAATCCTATCTAGCTCGATCGCAAAAAATCGACTAGCCTTGCTAGAACTCGATAACAGCAGAACACCCCCATTCTCAGACTTTTATGCCGTTGGTATCGGTCGCGAAGATGGGGCGGCCGATGTGGTCGGTGCGGATGAAGTAGACCTGGCCGTTTTCGATGACGGCGACGGGGGTCATGTCCATCCAGACGTATTCGCGCAGCAGGGTTGAGGTGCCGGCCAACGGGTCAACCTCATATTCCGCGATGCGCTGGCCGTTCAGGTCGTGGACGGCGTGGATCGTGCGGGCCTCTTGTGTCAGTCGGCGGATGACCTGTTGACCGGCGGCATTGTAAAAATACTCAGCCTGCACCACGCCGTTGATGGACATCGAGGCCATGCGGTTGGCGGCATCATAGGTGAAGCCATAGCCCCCGCCCGAGCGGTTGTCGTAGGTCACGTTACCGGTCGCATCATAGGAGCTACTAGCGCTGATCAGCTATTATGTTGATGAATTCTAAAACTGTTGAGGTTTCTAATCTAATTCAAAAATGGCTATGCAGGTAAGTTTTTCGAAACTTTCACCGATTTTATCTGAGACCTGATGAAAACTAATTTCGAGAATCTTGATGTTATCACGATCTAGTATCTCAAGATGTGTTTCTGCTGAGAATTCTGAAGCTTGTCGGGTACACACCATCTGATTTTTCGCAAGAGCGGAGCGCCTTGCTTTCCGAAGAGTATTTATCTCTGTAAAAAACTCGGCGCTTTGACTCAAAACTAAATATTCAGCAGACAAGCCATCGCTATCTGGCACAACAACTAAATAATATGAGCCTTGAGGTATTGAGACTTCACCGACCTTGACAGGCTTTTCTAACAATAAACTATATTGCGGATAACCTAATCCTGCTCCGATTATCCTCCCAGGAAAAATCAAACAGATGAATAGCATGATGGCCAAATGGAAATGTCTCATATCTAGTCCGCAAGATCGTTGTCAGGGTAGTCTACTGTCATGGGCACGGGACCGCTCTGTTGTCGCAACCATTTATGAAATGCATCATTATGTTTTGTTAGATCTACACATCCAATGCTACCGGGAAATTTTCCTCCGTGCATATACATCCCAGTCCTTCCCAAAGCGTTATGACCATTCGGTTTAATTATCGTTCTTTGACGGCCCCATGCAGACGTTGGGCCCCATCCACGGAGCGCTTTGATAAAGTTTCTCCGATTTGTATCTGCCGGATCAACTGTGTAAGCTCCTTCCGGGATTGGTCCAAAGCTACCACGCCCCATATCTTGTGAACATTGGCAGCTTTCTGCGGTACCAGATACAGCAGGGTAAGAACCTTGTAGCTGACGATTGCTATCGTACACTTTGACTGTACTTCCATCAAACTGGATTGATTGTTCGCCTCTTGGATCGCTATACCGCCCCGGATTCTGCAGCGCATACCCGTAAACACTCGCCCCATCGACGAGTCCTAGCGGGTCGGCTTGGATGTATCGTCCTGTGGTTGGATCGTAGTCTCTCATCCAGTTTTGGTGGAGGCCGGATTCGGATTGGAACCATTGGCCGGGGAAGCGGAGGCCTATGACATCACCCGAAGTGGTGTGGATGCCGCCAAATGGCAAATAAGTTGCCTCCCAGACTTTTGTACCATTCGCATCGGTTGCGAAGATGGGGCGGCCGATGTGGTCGGTGCGGATGAAGTAGACCTGGTCGTTTTCGATGACGGCGACTGGGGTCATGTCCATCCAGACGTATTCGCGCAGCAGGGTGCTTGTCCCCACCACCGGGTCATATTCGTATTCAGCGATGCGCTGGCCGTTCAGGTCGTGAACGGAGTGGATGGTGCGACCCTCTTGCGTCAGCCGTCGCACCACCTGCTGCCCGGCGGCGTTATAGAGGTATTCGGCCTGCACCACGCCGTTGAGGGACATCGAGGCCATGCGGTCGGCGGCATCGTAGATGAAGCCATAGCCCCCGCCCGAGCGGTTGTCGTAGGTCACATCTTATTTTTTTGGTGAAAAGCAATAATATGAAATACTACAGCCAAAATCGAAGAATAAAACACATAAACAAATACGTAATACCAAAACGAGCTATAAATTAAAGTATTGGGATTATTTGATAACAAGATAAAAATACTAGATACAATTACCAAGAATATAGCCGAAAACGGCCCTAACATTAAAGTATGATGTAGCTTTATTACATCCAGCTTCCTTAGTATGAGAAAATAATAAGGTAAGCCAAAAATAACCATCATCCCATAACCATAAAATAGGATAACAAATAATGTATAATTTGCTTCGTACACATCAAAAAGTATTAACATCGTGACGTATAACATAAGTCCCACCAACAACGGTGAAAACAGGAAAGCAAAGACTACACGCACGCCTGCATTACTCACTGATTTTTGCATTCGCATTGTTCCATTATTCTACTATTTGCTGGTCCCCAGACAGCATTTATAGGAATTTGAGCTGGATTATATGGTGCTTGTAAAAATCCATTACCTTCACCGAAGGTAAGTATTCCATGTTGTGTCGGAAAGCGTACAACATAGCCGTCTTCTAACCTATGTCCTTCGTTTGTCACGTTTACGGTTCCAATTGCACCACTTATTCTATCGCGTATTATGAAGCTTGTTACAGGGTTATAGCCTCTAGAGTCCGCAAAACTACCGCCAGCATATCCAGGATTCGCATAGTTTCGAGTGCCATCCCAAGATGCACCGTTTGATGGATATGGCTCTGGCAAATTTATAAGCCCGTTGAGCAAACACTCAACATCATAAAGTTTGTCGGGATTATACCTGCTTTTATCATAAAAATGATAGTTACTAGAGCCAGGCCAGAAGTTATTACCATCAGACCAGCCGGACTGTTTTGGCCAACTAATGTCATAGCCTGATGTGCGACACCTGGTTGTTCCATTAGAGGTAACACAATATAGTCCCATTGGATCAGTATATCGTCCCGGATTCTGCAACGCATAAGAATATACTGACGCTCCATCGACCAAACCAAGTGGGTCGCCTTGGATGTATCGGCCCGTCGTTGGGTCGTAGTCTCTCATCCAGTTCTGATGCAGACCTGACTCTGATTGGAACCATTGGCCGGGGAAGCGCAGGGCGATGGTGTCTCCGGATGAGGTGTGGACGCCGCCGAAGGGGAGGTAGGTGGCTTGCCAGACTTTGGTGCCGTTGCTGTCTGTCGCAAACACCGGTCTTCCGATGTGGTCGGTGCGGATGAAGTAGACCTGGTCGTTTTCGATGACGGCGACGGGGGTCATGTCCATCCAGACGTATTCGCGCAGCAGGGTTGAGGTGCCGGCCACAGGGTCGACCTCATATTCCGCGATGCGCTATTTTTTAAGCATAACTCACAAACGCACCTTTTCGGTCAATGACAACAGCATCGGTGTCTACATCAATAATTTCAATATCGGTACGATCAGAATAGTTACGAATATTCTTATTAAAAAGAAAGAAGGCGAGCACACCATCCATATTTATCAGATCACATAATATAGTCTTTTGATCGACTTTGAATTTGACCGTAGTGAAGATAATGCAATGGCCTTCGACATGCTTAAATGGTCGCTTGGAAGATTGTGAAAGATATAGTAAGCGCCAGCGAAACATAGTACTTTCGCTGTACCTTTTGGTATCTTGACGTTGTATGATGCTTACTTCTTTAAGTTGTATCTTTAGTTTTTCTGCATCCTCTTCAGATAACTCCATAAGAACGCTATTAATGATGGCTTGTTCCAAAGGAACAAGTTTCGGCAAAAACAATATTCGGATCAGTACATATGGAGTGAATAGAAGGGAAAGAAAAGCAGTGCCCATTTTGCTGAGTTTGACATTTTCAGCCCAATAATCCGATTTCACTGCCGCATTTCTTTTAGGCATTTTAGATATCGCATCCACATTTTGATTGCTGGCCCCACAGTCCAGCACCAATACCACCCCATAGCCACGGTGGGGTTCTAAGAGGTATGCCAAAATCAAGAGGTTTACCGTTGCGGTACATATTGAATGGATTGCCGAAATTCGGAGTAAACCGTTTTAGGTTTCGTGGAAGGAACTGGCGCGCGAACGGATCAGTCGCGGCATGAAATCGCCAAGGTACATACGTCGAATTCAGTCCACTCTGATTAAACCATTTTCCCAATCCTGATGAACCTTTGAAAGCACGGTTTCCAATAAAATGGGAATTCTCAAAAAATGCAGATTTACCTCTCCACGTAGGTTTGCCAAAGCCCATTGCTTTCATAAATGGATTGGCAAACTTTCCTGCATGACCAAGGCCTCCAGGTATTGCGCCGAGTGCTGCTGACATTCCAACTTGCCCCCAGTTTATACATTCCAATCGACCACCGTATTGATAAAATTGCATGCCGAAATCGACAAGCGCACCAATTGCTGCACCAGCAAGCGCCGCGACAAGCAGAGGATGTTCACCGTTTGGATCGATATATGTAAATGGGCTTTGATTTGCATATCCATACAAACTGACACCGGCGACCAATCCTAGCGGGTCGGCTTGGATATATCGGCCTGTGGTTGGGTCGTAGTCTCTCATCCAGTTCTGATGCAGACCTGACTCTGATTGGAACCATTGGCCGGGGAAGCGCAGGGCGATGGTGTCTCCGGATGAGGTGTGGAGGCCGCCGAAGGGGAGGTAGGTGGCTTCCCAGACTTTGGTGCCACTCGCATCTGTTGCGAAGATGGGGCGGCCGATGTGGTCGGCTCGGATGAAGTAGACCTGGCCGTTCTCGATGACGGCGACGGGGGTCATGTCCATCCAGACGTATTCGCGCAGCAGGGTTGAGGTGCCGGTCACCGGGTCGACCTCATATTCCGCGATGCGCTGGCCGTTCAGGTCGTGGACGGAGTGGATTGTGCGGGTCTCTTGCGTGAGCCGTCGCACCACCTGCTGCCCCGCAGCGTTATAGAGGTATTCGGCTTGCACCACGCCGTTGATGGACATCGAGGCCATGCGGTTGGCGGCATCATAGGTGAAGGTATGGTTAACTCATCTGTATTATTTAGCTTCGTCAATCCAATTCTTGATTTTTTCAGTTTTGTAAAACCGATCAACGCGTTCTTTTCCAAATTCTACTTCCATGATTTCACGAAAACTGTTCGCGGCATTAATGCTTTTAATTGGCCTCGGAAAACCCTTCTCTTGGTAACACAATTTAATCAAGCGAGATTTAAATTCTTCAAGTGTCAGCTGTTCAGGTTTTCCAAAACTGTAACGGTACTCAAATCTCTTTATGAAAAACCCGAAGGTTTCCAACGCAACCAATTTTAAACCTACATCAGCTTGTTTCGGCGCATCAATATCAATTATAGGAATATGTCTTCCTGAACAGTCTAGAAGTCCACCCGGGACAACAGAAGACTTAAAAGGTGGATCAGAGTCGAGTATCAGTCCCATTCCACCAGTTCCCCCGCCACCGGAAGCAAGCCATTTTAACCGATCTCTTTCGCTCTCGAAGAAGTCTTTTAGTGTATTTCTTACTGGTACAGCAGTCTCAAACATCAATTTCCGTCTTACGCTGCCCTGTCCACATTTTTTAGCTGGATGGTAACGATATAATGGAAAACTTATTTCTATTTCATTTCTCCAATCAGTTCCCGCATTCACAAGCCGTACCCCCAGAGCCGAAAGTCATACTAAATCCGCCACCTCCAAAGATTGGTCCAAACTTTGCCCAGTTAGGAGCTCCTCTCCAGAAATTTCTTGGATTGTAGATGTTTTTGCCAATGCTGCTATTCAGAGCTCCGTTAATCGGGTTCAAATTCCATCTAGAATTTATAATAGCTTGCCCTAATCTGGATTGACCAAATCTACTTGTACCAATTCTACCACCTTGAGCAATTGCCCAATGGTGCAACGTTATACTACTTCCCTTTCCAATTAAGCCATTTGCAGCTCGTAGTCGTCTGGATACAGCATTATATGCCATAGAACTCATTCTTGAACTCCATGCTGCGCCAACTAAGCCATTAACTTTCGCACTTGCACCAATTCCAGTTCGCCCTGCTGCGGAGAACAAAGCAGGCCCACCCATCCATCCAGTCGCAGCGCCCATGGCAGTGTAACCAGCAATTTGCCAGTAATTGTAACAGGCAAAATTTGTACCATACCTTTGGTAGTTTTTCCATGCAGCATATGCAAGACCCGCTGCGGCACCGGCCCAGAACATTAACGGAATAGCTTCACCCGTCGGATCAATATATCTTCCCGGATTCTGCAGCGCATAGCCATACACGCTTGCCCCATCCACCAACCCGAGGGGATCGCCCTGGATATACCTGCCCGTTGTGGGGTCATAATCCCGCATCCAGTTTTGGTGGAGGCCGGATTCGGATTGGAACCATTGGCCGGGGAAGCGGAGGGCGATGGTGTCTCCGGATGTGGTGTGGACGCCGCCGAAGGGGAGGTAGGTGGCTTGCCACACCTTCGTACCATTCCCATCGGTCGCGAAGATGGGACGACCAATATGATCCGCGCGGATGAAGTAGACCTGGCCGTTTTCGATGACGGCGACGGGGGTCATGTCCATCCAGACGTATTCCCTCAGCAAAGACGACGTCCCTGCCACCGGGTCGACCTCATATTCAGCAATGCGCTGACCATCCAAATCATGGACGGAGTGGATCGTGCGACCCTCTTGCGTGAGCCGTCGCACCACCTGTTGACCGGCGGCGTTATAGAGGTATTCGGCCTGCACCACGCCGTTGACGGACATCGAGGCCATGCGGTTGGCGGCATCATAGGTGAAACCATAGCCCCCGCCCGAGCGGTTGTCGTAGATCACATTGCCTGCTGCATCATAGGTGAAGGTGCGGGCGTGGCCGGTTTTCTCATTAACCTGCTGCAGTAGATTGTTTGTCTGGGGGTAAAGATAAGCCTCGGACGCATAGACGCCGTCAACCAGTTCGGTCCGGCGGATGCGGTTGCCGGTGCCGTCGTAAAAATAGCCGATGTCGCCATAGGCTCCACCCGCCCCACTGAGGCGTTCGCGGGCCGTGTAGCGGAACCGCTCGGTGCTGGTGCTGTCCAGATTATCCACAACGGCGGCCAGATTGTCGCGTTTGGTCCAGGCGTAGCGGAGGTTGCGGAGTTGGGTGCCCGCGACCGTGTCGGTTATCGTTCGCAGCCGGTAGGATTTATCGAAGCTTGCCTGATACTGGCCCCCATCGCCGAAGGTGGCGCTGGTTAGCGGGCCCATGGGCAGATACTGCGCGCCGGTCAGAACGGACATGGGCGAACCTGTGCCGTTCGGCGTGACCGCGATGTCGGTGATCCTGCTTTCGGTGTCGCGGGTGATCTGGACCTGCGTGCCCGAGGGGTAAGTGATCTGGCCCAACTCGCCCTCGACATTGAAGTCGTAGCCCAGGGTGTAATCGGTGCCCTCGATGTTGCGGGTCTCGGACGCGATAAAGCCGGTCTGGGCCGCATAGGTGCGATCCGTGTAGCCGCTGCTGTCGGTGGTGCGGGCGATCTTGCCTGTGCCGTTCGGGGCGGTGTCGTAGGTGAAGGTCTGATCCAGGCGGCTGTCCGACAGGAAGCGGCGGGCGATCAGGCGGCCCCCGTTGTCGTATTCATAGGTCGAGACCTGGCCGTTGCCATCGATCATTTCGGTGACCAGCCCGCGGTGGTTGTAGCTATAAAGCATCGTGCCGCGGTCGGCACTGATTTCGCGCACCAGCTCGCCGAAGCCGTTGTAGTCGAACACGGTTTCGATGTTGCGTGGGTCGGTGAATTTGGTCAGCTGGTCGTCGTCATCATGTTCGGTCGCCGTGGTATAGCCCGCCTGGTCGATGGTTTCTTTCAGGCGGTTCAGGGCGTCGAAGCTGTTGCTGATCGTATGGGCCAGCGGGTCGGTGATCTGATCCAGGTTATCCTCGACATCATGACGGAAATCCCAGACCTGGCCCTCGGCCCCGATGGTTTTCAAAATGCGGCCCAGTTCGTCGAACTGCGCGGTCTCAAAGAAGGTCGCGGGGTTGGCACCATTTGCATATTCGGTGCCGGTGACATTGCCCATCAGGTCGTGGGTATAGCGGATCTGTTCGCCTGAGGGGCTGGTGATGCGGGTCAGACGGCGCGCTTCACTGTAATCATAGGTCCAGGTGCGGCCGAGCATATCAGTCGAGGACGTCAGCTGGCCGATGACATCATAGGTGAATGTGCTGGTCTGCGGGCTGGCGCCGTTGGGGTTCAGCACCATCTGGGTCACGCGTCCCATGATGTCATAGCTAAAGCCCCACTCAATCCCATCCGGGTTGCGGATCAGCGTGGGCAGGTTCAGGTCATCAAACCCCAGGATTTCCGTGGTCAGACCGTTGGCATCTGTGATGCGGATCAACCGTTCAAGGTCGTCGTAGGCATAGGTGGTGACGTCATTGACACCGTCTTCGATCCGACCGGGGCCGTCGACCGCGGTCAGGACATTGATATCATAGGCTGTGGTGGTGGGGCGGGCCTCATAGGTATAGGTCCAGGTCCGTGTCTCGCCCAGGTTGGGACTGCCGGGCAGCGTGTCCGTCTGGGAATAACTCAGCAAAAGGCCCCGATCGGTATAGGTGAAGGCTTCCGACAGCCCCTGGGTCACGCGGGTCAGCGGTTTGTGGTAAACCGGATGCCAGGTGTAGGACGTGATGCGCTCGTCCGGACCGCCGGTGTCTTCGGTTTTGGTCAGAATGCGGCCCTGTGCGTCGCGGGTGAAGGTGGTCAGAGATCCGTTGCGCTCGACCCGCGAATAGACATAGCCCCTAGGCTGATCGCTGGTGGGCGGGGTGTAGTCATACCCCTTGGCAGTCGCCTGACAGTTGGGCGTGGCCAGGCCTTCGACGCCGGTGATGACCTGACGGCCTTCGGATTCGCCAAAGACATAGTTGGTCGTATGGCCAAGGGCATTTGTGGCTGACGTCGCAGTGAACGTATAGCCATCCGCCCCGCCGAAATGCGAGGTTGAGACAACAGGCCAATTGTTGAAGACGGCGCCATGTTCCAGCTCTGCATAAGGTCCGGCATCAAGGTCTGCAGCTTCATAGTCAAATATAGCATAGGGAAATGTCGTGCCGTCGTCATATGTGCGACCATCCCGGATTTCGGTCAGCAGCAACGGGTCGATGAAGTCGCTATTATCGTCATTTTTCTTGTACTCATACTCAGCGATGATCTCAGTCACACCCGTCGTCAGATCGGTGCGCGTAACGCGGGTCAGCGGGGCATCCCCGGTATTTCCAGGGTTTTCCGCGTATTCGTAGTTGATGCGAATAATCGGGCTGAAATCACGCGCGCTTGTATTGTTCGTATCAATCTCAATCGCCGTTATAAGTGCCCGGGACTGACTTGAGAACTGCACATTGGAATAGACAATACGCGCCCAGTTCCCCCGGTTGTCCCACATCATCCATTGGCTACCGAATGAAAAGTTAATCTCATAGCCATCAGGCCACTTATAGGAGGCTGGTCTGGTCCGGCTGAACCATCGTTCCAGTCCGTTTTTTTCAATCAGGGCGTTGAACGTGCCTTCCGGCGCTGTGACCAGGCGCCCCCCGGCAAAGGGATAGCCGCCAAATTCAGGCACTTCAAAACGGCTTTTGCCATCAACAGCCAGGAAGGAAAACAGACTGCCATCCGCGCGATTGTAATTATAAGCGCCTAGGGATTCATTGCTTATCGTTTCTGCCGCATACTCTAGCGACCAGTAATTACCAAAATGCGCCGTGAGGGCATTGCTGCGGATATCATATGTAGAGGTATAGAAACGTTTGATCTCAAATCTTGGCTCGGACGGGGCAACCCAATCCACGGCCGTCTCAAACTTGGCCCGTGATCCAAGCTGCGTGGGATTACCCTTTGCCATGGACGCACTTTCGTCCTGACACATCTGCAACACTCTGGGTTGTTGCGGACATGGGCCAGCACGATATAGCTGCAGGCCTTGGTTGCCCTCAGCATCAAACGTGACCTCATAGCAACGCTCACCTATACTCAGTTTGGATGGAAACAGAGGAAATTCACTATAATGACAGATACCCCGACCCACGCCTGTTGGTTCAAATCTTAAGAACGACGAAGTTCGAAACGTAAGGCAAATGTCGACGGGGGACTCCGATTTAAGGGGGTGACCAAAGCGATCCCACAAATCCACCGTACGTTGTCTGGGGGGCTCTTCCGGCGCTGCGTCTTGTGCCATAACGTCGAGTGAGAGTGGCGCCAAAAGACACAGCGCCAAAACGCCTAATCGCACACTGTGACGGAGAAATCCGAAAAATGCACAAACGTATTCAGTCCACAAAAAGCGTGAAGCAAGCAGCATATCAATGTCCCTCTATACGACCCGGCAAACTTAAAATGCCAATCGACTTCCAGTAAGAACCAGCTACACAAATCACTCTTAAGTTGAACTATTCAAAGCATAGTATATTCACCAGCTCAACAACTACGATAACGAAACCGTGAGCTGTGGTTTTTCAACATCAAAGCATTAATATGACATTGTTATTATTGAACTTTTATATTCTCATAATTTTGAATAATTAACATAAAACGGATTATAGGATGTTTTTATAAACCAATCGCTCGCACAATATCCGACTGCTCTGCTTGCCCTGATTTCAACAAATCACGAGCCGCATTTTCGATAGGCTGAAAGCCCGTCTTGGCTGCCAGAGAACGCAATTCATTTGATTTGGCGCCCTCTGCAATGGCGTCGGCCAACTGGCCATCGATATGCAGTAATTCTGATACGACAATTCGGCCCTTTCGTCCGGATTGCCCGCAGGTTTCGCATCCCGCTCCGCCACAATCGTGGCAATGCTTCCGAACCAGTCTTTGCGACAGGACACCCCGTAAGGTTGAGGCCAGTAGAAATGGCGGCACCCCCAGATCAAGCAGACGATCAATCGCGCTGACCGCATCATTCGTGTGAACGGTCGATAGAACAAGCCGCCCGACCAAGGCAGCGCGTACGGCGATTTCAGCAGTTTCCTGATCGCGGATTTCGCCCACCATAACAACATCGGGGTCCTGGCGTAGAATGGCGCGCAGGGCGCGGGCGAATGTCATATCGATCTGCGGCTCAACCTGAACCTGATTGACCCCGGCAAGGGCATATTCGATCGGATCTTCAACGGTGACAATCTTCCGATCTTCGGAGTTGATTTTACTCAGTCCGGTGTACAGCGTGGTGGTCTTGCCGCTGCCCGTTGGCCCAACCACCAGAAAGATGCCATTGGGTTGATGCAAAATATCTTCGATTTCCTTGACGCGTTGTGACGGATAGCCAAGCGATGACCACTCCAGCGCCACACGGGTCCGGTCCAGTATTCTAAGGACGATGCTTTCCCCGAACTGGGTCGGCAGTGTGGACAGTCGCAAATCAACCACCCGTCCGCGCACACTAATCTGGGCACGCCCGTCCTGTGGCCGCCGCTTTTCCGAGATATTAAGATGCGCCATCACCTTCAAACGCGAAGCAACGGCGGCGCGGTCAGCATCCGCAATCCGTCGTTCGACCTGCAAGCGTCCATCAATGCGAAACCTGACGCGGCTGTCCTGCTCCATCGCTTCAATATGAATATCAGATGCGCGCATCTCGACGGCCTTTGTGACCAGATCGTTGACCAGCTTGATGATTGGCCCGTCATTTGCCAGCGCTTGGAGCTTTTGCACGTCGGTCGATGACGCTGCATCAACATCGGTCGTGTCCTGTTCAGGCCCCGACAGAGCCGCCTGAATGGTCGAAGGCGCCGCCAGAACCGCCCGCACAGGACGATTAAGGTGAAAGCTAATGCTTTGCATGGCCTCGGAACCATGTGGATCACTGGTTGCAAGGACGATAGCATCATTCGTATCCTCAACCGGTATGATACTGACGCGGGATAGAAATTCTTGCGACAAGGCCAACTGATCTGCCAGATCGACCGACACATCCTTGATGTCGATCAGCGGCACCTTCATGTACTGCGCCATATGGCGGTAGATATCTGTCTCGGTCGCCAAACCAAGTTCAAGCAATGACTTTTCAACACCCGTCCCTGTTTCTTTGCTGGCCGCCAAAGCGCGCTGCGCGACCGAGGGCGAGATGACCTGCGCTTCAATCAACAGCCTGGCGAAGTCATCGTCATGAAACGAGGGTAGTAATGTCATCACAGTCGAACCCAACGGAAATAATATCCTGTCTTTATTACGGTGGCTGCAGTAAGCTATGCAACCAGAGATAAATGATAACAGATCGAGGGTAGCAGTCAGATGGCGGCACAGGCACCGTCGCAACTCTGGCAGTGGTTTTGTCAAGAGCTTTCGTCCATGGTCCCGGCCTGGTTGAAGACTGTTTTGACGGGCGGACCGCATGTTTTGACCTTGCATTTGTCGCAAACTGCCACAGCACTTAAAAAAACCCGCTCGGGGTATCTGGCACCAGAAACGCTTCTGACTGATGCGACTGAAACAAATGCTGGTCCTTTGACCGTCGACCTTTATCTGCCCGAACATCATTTCCTGAAACGAGAGATCGAGGCCCCCGCCCCGGCATTCAAAAACATGGCCCAGTTGGTTCGGCTTGACATGATGCGCCGAACCCCTTTTCAGCCCAACGATGTTCATTGGACGGTTTCTGAGCCTGTTGCGCAGGGGCCCAAAGCCCGCGCAACACAATGGTTGATCAAACGCAGCGATGCTGAGCAGTTGCGCGCGCATCTTAAAACAATCGGTGTTCACGCCCAATCGATCCGTGTGGATACCGATCTGGCCAAAACACCTGTTGCTCGGTTTCAAACGCAAACAAATGGTGGATGGCAGAAATGGCTTAATCTTGGACTCGCAGCGGCAGTTGTTATGGCTTTTGCGGTCGTTTTGATTTTTCCGGCCTTTCAAGATCAGCGCAACCTGAATCAAGTCGAAAATCAGATTGCGGATCTGCGCAGGCAAGCCATCGGGCTGCGCGGTGACCTTGAGGCATTGCGACAGGCTGAACAGGACCGGACAGCCCTCGTGGATACGGTGATCAATAAAACTGTTTTCGCAGAAACGCTGCGCGAAATGACGATTGCCCTGCCCGATGACGTCTGGATCAGTGATCTGTCATTTCAGCCAAACCGGATTGTCGTAAACGGTAACTCAGACAGTTCCGCGGCCGAGCTGGTTTTGCGTGTGGCTAACAATAGGTTGTTTGAAAATCCACGTCTGACTGGCCCAGTTTCGCGCACAACCAGTGGTCAGGAACGCTTTGAGATGACGCTTGATCTGAGGCCTTCGCGATGATCCGTCAAGGAACCCTTATATCGCGGGTCCTGGTCGTACTTACGTTGGTCACCGTCATGGTTTTGATTTGGGTCGCGCTTTTGTCACCCATCCTTAACTGGCGCAGTCAGGTCCAAAACGAGCTACAGTCCGCTCAGATTGAACAGGCGCGCCTTCAACGCAGCATTGCACAGCTGATGACCGAGCAGGCGCGTTTATCCGCTGATGATGCCACCAGCGTTCTTTGGACAGCTTTCCAATCGGGTGAGGCAACGGCAAGGGTGCAAGCCAGCCTTAGCACCATGGCCCGTCAAAGCGGAGTTAACCTGCGCTCGATCGCACCTGTCCGTGCGCGTGAGCTGCCGTTTTCCCAAGCTCTCGCCTTTCGTTTGGAAAGCGAGGCAAGTCTGGATCAGATGGTCGCTCTTTTGCGCGCGATCGAATACAGCAACCCACCACTGGTTATCGAACGCGCAAATGTCCGTCGTTTGACGCGCCCAACCCGCTCATCTGATCAGCCGTTGGTGTTCTTCCAACTCGAAATACTGGCGCCAGTCATAATAACCGGAAACGCGGGATAATGCGGTTTTTGCCATATATCGGAACCATTTTTCTGGCCATTATGGCCATTGGTTTGAGCTGGCGTGCGGTGCAAGTCATTAGTGCTGACGCCCCTACCCTGCAGCCCAACAACATCGATATCAGTGCCGAGGCAACCGAACAGAACCCGCTATCCCTGCCCTCAAGCCGACCGGATGTGTACTACACCGCAATACTGGAACGACCGCTTTTTGAACCAGGACGCAGACCGTTTGTGGAAACATCTGAAACCCCTGCCACCCCGCAACAAGTAGCGGCGCCAGATCCTTCACCCGAAGAGTTGGACGAGGCACCTAACATCATCCTTCTTGGGGTCATGCAACTCTCCGAAGACCCCTCCGCCCTGTTGTCGATAAACAACGCAGCTCCGGAATGGCATCGCACAGGTCAGACATTGGCGGGATGGCAATTGACTGAAATTGAAAACACATGGATTGAACTGACCCGCGAAACGCGCCGTCTTCGAGTGGATATGTATCGATGATAAAAACAATAAAACGTCTGTTCCAAGTGATCACTTGGCTGTTTTTGGCGGCCCTTATCGCGGCTTGCGGCGAAGGGACCAACGGTAATTCTGGGCTGCTTGCCAATCAAGATGGTGAAACCCGCGGCGGCGCACAAACGGCTATAGAACGTTTTCGCGCATCTCTGAACAGTCCATCTGGCGATCAGCGCAGATTGGGGACAGATGAATTCATCGGCGAAGGTCCACGTGGCAACAGAAACCTGTTTGATGTCACAGACGAAGGCGAAATTACCCTTAATCTGGTCAACGTCCCCATTGAACAGGCGGCACAGGCCGTTTTGGGCCAGGCTTTGCGCAAGAACTACACAATTCAACCAGGCGTCACCGGGCAAGTCACATTGCAAACCACCCGGCCTCTAACAGAACGTGCGCTGCTGGAAACCTTTCAGACCATTCTGGAATTGAATGGTGCAACGCTGCAAACCAGTGGCGATCTGATCACGATTGTTCCAGTCTCAGGTGCGGCCCGCCGTGTTGAAAACCTGGGTCGGCAAAGTGGCATTGGATCGCGTGTCGTCGCAGTACCTTTGCGCTTTATCGGAACGGCCGAGATGGTGCGCCTGCTGGAACCGATCACCGGATCAACTGTCGGTCTTCAACCCATTCCGCGTCGAAATATCCTGCTGATCTCGGGGACCCGTGACGAAATTAACTCGGCCATTGAGGCTGTGAATCTTTTTGATGTGAATGTCCTACAAGGCAAATCGGTCGGCCTATATCGCCTGCGCGCCGCCGAACCCGAAGCAGTGGTCGAGGAATTGAACCTGATCTTTGAAACAGGGGATGGCGGCAGTCTGCAAAACGTAGTGACCTTTGTGCCGTCTCAACGGCTCGGCGCGGTTCTGGTCATCAGTTCGCGGTCAAGCTATCTGCCCGAAGCCGAACGCTGGATTCGCGATTTGGACCGCACGGCCGGTGGGGCTAAGCGCCGACCTGTTGTCTATAGCCTACAAAACCGAAGTGCGGATGAACTGGCGCCGATCCTTGCTGAAATGGTCGAAGATGTCGCCGCCGAAGAAGGCGCCTCGGTCGCCGGTACGCCCAAGGTGGTCGCCGATGACGCAAGAAATGCCGTGATCGTTTGGGGCAACGACTCTGAACAGGAAAGCTTTTCGCGGTTGATCCAGTCGCTGGACACGACCCCGGTTCAGGTCTTGCTGGAAGCAACAATCGCCGAAGTGACTTTAAATGACGAACTTAACTTTGGCCTGCGTTGGTTTTTCCAAAACGGGGATGACAGCATCCAGCTTACCGATGCCAGTAACGGAAGTTTTGGCGCAAATGTCCCCGGACTGTCTTTGTTATTCCAGGGCGGTTCAAGTGTCGTCACATTAAACGCTTTGTCATCCGTTACAGACGTTAATGTCGTTTCAAGCCCAAGTCTTTTGGTGCTAGATAATCAGGAAGCGCGGCTACAGATCGGGGATGAGGTTCCAATCGCCACACAACAGGTGCGTGACACTGGGGATGTGGATGCACCGGTCGTGAACACTATTTCGTTTCGTGATACGGGGATTATTCTTTCGGTCAAACCGCGGGTGTCATCGTCTGGTCAGGTCATTCTGGATATCGAACAAGAGGTCAGCACAGTATCTCAAACCGAGACCTCGGGCATTGACTCGCCCACAATTTCACAGCGAAGAATTGAAACCAGCGTTGTAGTGACTGATGGTCAGACACTGGCTTTGGGGGGTCTGATACAGGAAAACCGCAATAGAACGAATTCACAGGTTCCTGGCCTGGGTCGGGCAAAAGGGATCGGCGCCCTTTTCCGCAATCGTTCAGATACTGTCGGCAAAACCGAATTGCTTGTCCTGATCACCCCGAAAGTCATCCGAAATGGATCAGAAAGCCGGTCCGTCACGAATGAACTACGCCAGCGTATCAATGGCGCGAACGGATTGGTCAGAAACGGTATCGGTGCACCGAATGATGGACATCGCATCATCGACTAATCCATTGACGCAGCATATTCAAAGCGGCACGGTCAGGCCAAATGCCGCGCTATAACTATTCTGCCATTACCCTTGATGGGGCGTCCGTTTCAGGCGAAATCGACGCCAATGACGAATTGTCCGCACTTGATCTGATCGCTGCGCGGGGATTGACACCTATTGATCTGACCGAAGGGGCTGCATCTGTTCCATGGTGGAACCGCGAGTTGCGCTTGGCTGGCACTTCAAGCGCAGCAAAGCCGGCGGAATTGGAACGTTTCTTTGCGTCTTTTGCATCCCTGATGCAGGCCCGACTGCCCTTAACTCGAGCGCTGTCGTTTTGCGCACAACAGGCTGGTAGGCCCGTGATGCAGCGCGCTTTGGAAAACATAAAAACAGATGTCGAAAACGGCATGTCACTCGGTCAGGCCATGCGGGAACAGCATCAAATCATCCCCGAACGTCTTGCCGTGATTATTGAGCTGGGCGAAGCCTCAAACCAGTTGGAACAAGCAGCCCGCCAAGCCGCGGACCTTTTGCGTCGCGAAAGCAAGATTGCGCAAGAACTGACTGGCGCTCTGCTTTACCCCATCATCCTGATCATAATGTCCGTATTGGTATTGGCGCTGGTTGTCTTTTACCTTACACCGACCCTGTTACCCGTCTTTGCCACCTCGGGCGCGGCGGCCCCTGCTATTCTTGTAGCCATGGATACCTTGCGCAGCGGATTGATCAACGGATGGCCTGTCTTGATCATCGGCGGCTTTCTGATCGCTTTGATTTTCATCACGTTTCGCAAAACTATCAGCAAACCCGTGGCCAGCATCCTTATGCGCTTGCCAATCACCGGTCGCTACATACGCCAGCGCGAAAGTCAGAAAATCTGCCAGATGCTGGCGCTTCTGCTGCGCAACGGTGCAACGCTGACAACGGCGCTCACAACGGTGCAAACGGCTACGCGGCATCCAGCCTATCAGGCACTTTTGGCCGAGACCGAAGATGTCGTCGTTGCAGGCGGTACCCTGTCATCCAGTCTTGGACAAAGCCCGTTAATGGATGACTTGGCGCGAACTATGATTGACGCGGGCGAAGAAAGCGACCGTTTGGTCGCGGTGCTAGAAACAGCCTCGACGTCTTTGGCAGCCCAAACATCGGAAACGGTGACACGCGCGGTTAAGCTCATCACTCCGCTTCTGACCCTTATCATCGGCCTTGGTGTTGGGGCTGTGATCCTGTCAACCATTTCAGCAATTCTTGATCTGAATGATATTGCATTTTAATCCCAGATCCGGCGTCAGCCTTTTCGAAGTCATGATTGGCTTGGCCATCCTGTCGCTGATGCTGGGTATTGTCGCCGCATCTTCCCGTGGACCCTCGGATAGCTTGTTGCTGCAACAGGATGCTGCACAGCTGCAACGAACCCTGACTGATCTAAGGGCAGACAGCATTCAAACCGGCCAGCCCGTCAGCTTCGATACAACGGATCTGACCTGCGATGACGCCCGAACAGAGATCGTTTTTTTCCCCGACGGCTCTGCATTCGGCGAACAGCTTTGCCTGCGTCGCAATGATCTGATAATGCGCCTGGATTTGGACCCTTTGACCGGCCGTATTCAAACAGGGGCGATCGAGTGACGGGCAAAGCCGGATATTCCCTGCTTGAGGTCCTGATCGCGTTCGCTGTCATGTCTCTTGTTCTTGCAGCCCTTCTGCCAGGGCAGGCCAAATTGCTGAGCCGCACAGTTGAGGCAGACCAGCGCCTGCTGGCCCAGGATTATGCTCTGTCACGACTGGATCAGATTGGCATCACGACATCCCTTGAGATCGGCCAATTGACCCAAACCTACAGAAGCTGGACAGTCGAGGAAGTCATTACCGAGCTGCCTGTTCAGGACGATGCCATCCCCTTGCTGCAAATACGCGTGACGATCAGCACCAATGATGGAACTGTCCTGGCGACCGTCGATAGCATCAGGCCCACCCCATGACCCGCAGATTGAGTTCTCGTAGCGGTCTGAGTGTTTTGGAACTGCTTATGTCCCTGGCCTTATTGGCCCTCATCGCCGGCGGTTTGGCCAGCGCCATGGGCCTTGGCATCCGCCTTTATGATCGCTCAACCCAGATATCCGAACATTCCGACGAACTGACACTTCGGACGCGCCTGCGGGATTGGCTGGCCACGGCAACCCCCGAAACACAACTCGTTCGCTTCCCAACCAAATTTCAGGGCCGAATGGATGGCTTTTCCTTCGTTACCCTGAAACCCACTCCCTTCGCACCCGATGCCGCCGCTTTGCGGATTTCTGTATTATTTCAAGACAATGTACTAACGATGTCCGCCGAAGCGCTGGACGATGAAAACCAGACAATTCAAGTGTTCAGCGCACCCCTTTTAACCAGCACCGAAACAGTAGGATTTAGCTACTACGATAGGGAAGAGGGTGTCTGGCATGGTGATTGGACGTCCCCTGCCTTACCGGCTCTCGTGCGCATCGAAGCTGAGACCGGAACAACACCCGAATGGCCCGCATTCACTGTAAGACTGCTATACGCAGACTAATTGAATTATCCATTAAAGCACCGGGGTGGGTCAGAAATAACAGATTTTTCGCGAGGGCCGCACGTGCAAGTGTCCTGTATCATCAGCCCGAATTGAGAAAAAAAGCCCAAAGGGGGGTATCAATTATTCAGCAACCTCCGATCTGTGACCAGCGGGGATAACAAGATTTTTGTGCGCATTACTTTAATGGGGGGGGCACAGTAGCCATTAGCGCTGTCGGATAAAAACTTTGCATACGTGAAAATGTCATTTCAAAAATAAGCATGAACCAACCTACTAGAGCGTGATGAAATCGACCTGAATCAAGGGGGATTCACATAGGCTTATTTTGCTGATTCACTGTCGCCGACCACAAGATGGAGGGCGAGCAGTGGGTAAGGCACTTTCGATGGACCTTCGGGAGA
>NZ_JACNMP010000027.1 GCF_017592335.1 Pseudaestuariivita rosea
GCTTGATCCCCCTGACCAACTTGTCAGCGGCATCCTTCGATGTCCCGGACTTCTTGTTCATCTTCGCTCCATAATGGCTTCGATGAACCAGAAATCCTCCCTTGCGCAAACCCCTAAATCTAACCGGTAGGTGCTGAAGTCAGACATGTCAACCAGTTCTTCACGATCCGCAATCGTGATACACTTCGATTATCATGGCCGGTCCTTGAGGACTACCGGCGCACGATCTGGTTGAGTGCGACATGGCCAACAGCAAAGTAACGCTGCCGCTGCGCCCCTCCGCATCTCTCTAACTGAACTTTCCACACTAAGGCTTGACCTACTGCCTTATTGTAGATTATTCATTAAGCATGAAATCCAATGCTTTTATACAAATTGTAGCAGATGCATACAAGCTCGAGGAAAAGACCGTAAAGCTTTATGCTCGGTTTATGAAGGAAGCTGGACTGATCACCTCTGGAGCACGGGGGGTGAACGCGCCGCACATGCATCCGAGAGATGCAGTACGCCTTACAATTGCTTTGTTAGCGACTGGTACGGCAGCACATTCAGTTAGACTATATAAGCGTTTTTCTGGAATGAAATATCAGCCTGATAGCTCTAAAGGTCCCCATCCTGCTTCACTTGGTGTCCATGACGGTGCAACTCTGGAATCTGTCCTGCTACACATGTTTACCACGAACATGTTCCCCGAGGGAGTTGAGGGCGGCGGGCCGTTCGAATGCGCACCGTACCTTGAGTTGCAAGAGAACCAACGGATCGCCACCATCGAGCACTCGCCTCTGGTGGATGGGAAGTATATCCATGACGAGCGCGAGCGTGCGGGTCTGTACTTTGCCACCCGCGACCGCCCCAAAGACATGGCGCTTGAAGACCGCCGCGCGCACGGCGGCATTTTTATATCCCGTGGTGTCGCTCCAATTGCCCTCACTAAATGCGCCCTGCCGTTCTACCTCGAATGGCAGGACAAGGTTTCGTGGGAGACCATGCAGAAAGAGGCCAAGGAAGGGAGCATTCTGCAGCCTCCCGACGGTGACTCTACGCCAGAAAAAGGTCTGTGGTTCGACCGTGATCTGGGGGAGGCATGACAATGGAGCGCCGCCCTGCCGCAATTCGCAAATCTGATCTGACGCCTGCGTTTGAGGCTGCAAAAGCGGCGGGCTATGATCACGTGTCAATTGTCGTGGAAACAGAAGATGGCAAGCGTTTTCTGATTACAGCTGCAGTGAGCGGCAATATCCCAAAGCCGGATATGACGGTGCTCGAAAAGTGGAGGGCAGGCCGTGCCAAAATCTGATCTACCCAGAGGTGTGCATCGTGTCCGACGTAAGCTATCGAACGGTAAGAGCCGTTTCCATTTCTACGCATGGCGTGGAGGACCAAAGTTCTGGGAGGATGAACAGCGCAGGCCGAGCGATCCGGAATTCTTTGTTGCCTTCGCAGACGCTGTGGCACGTCCGAAACCAGCCGACTACATGACACCACAAATGGTCAATGACTTTCTGTCCAGCACTGCTATGCTAAAAAGTGAACGATCGCAGGCAGACATTCGAAAGTGGGGACTGAGGTTTGCAGACCACTTTAAGGATGCGCCTGCCATAATTTTTGAAGATCGTGGTGCGCGGGGCGAGGTAAACGAATGGCGGTCACTCTGGAAGCATTCGCCCAAGCAGCATGATATGGCCGGGACACATGCTGTTCGCATCCTCAATTGGGCGGTGGAGGAAGGCAAATTGGCCGAACACCATTGCCACAAGCTCCACCGGCTCTATGAGATGGATCGCTCAGAAATAGTCTGGACGTCGGCTGATCGCGAAGCCTTTAACCTGATTGCACCTGAATGGGTGCAACGCCTTCTCTGCGCCGCCTGCGAAACCGGCTTACGCCCCGCTGACCTGATCAAGCTTACACCTGCACATGTTGAAAACACGCCGCGTGGTCGTCGCTTGCGTGTCAGGACAAACAAGCGCAAGCGACTGGCTTATATACCGATCACACCCGCATTAGCTCAGGCAATAGACACAACTCCGCCTGGAAGGTTGCTGATCCTGACAAACGCCAGTGGCAATCCCTTGACGCCCCATCGAGCTTCCGAGGGTGTTCGGCAGTGGCGTGACAAAGCCAAGCTATCCGATGAGTTACGACTTTATGATGCGCGTAGTACAGCAGCAACGCGATTGTTAAATGCCGGCCTTTCTCTTGCGGAAATCGCCAACCACATGGGTTGGTCTGCGCGCTACGCAGCAAACGTAATCGAGCACTATGCGCATGTTTCGCCAAGTGAAACCGATGCTGTACTGATCAAACTCGCAGAAGCAAAAGGGTATGTACAGTGAACAAAACTGTAAACGCTCTTGTAAACCGCGCTGTTCGCGCAATCGCGGAGATGAGCTAAGTGCTTGAAATTAAATGGAGGCGAGTACCGGAATCGAACCGGTGTACACGGATTTGCAATCCAATCGCTTTCTCAACGAATTCAAAGTATTAAGCCCTAAAAAGTATCACGACAAAGCCAGAACAGATGGTGAAACTGATACCAGGGTAAATCTGACCCTTACGAAAATTTCAGCCACGTATGCGCGTATGGCACGGCATTGTGGAGCAGAACTATGAGCGCGTCCTGGCGTCAGGAATGGGCGCAGGCCATTCGTGCTGCGACCGAGTTGAGCATGACGGCGCGGATGTTGGGGCAGGTCTTGGCGCTGGACTATGCCAACGGTCAGACCGGTCAATGCAATCCCTCACGTGAGACTTTAGCGCGGCATTTGGGTGTCTCAGAAGGCACCATAAAGCGTGCGATATCTGATTTGGTCAAGGCAGGTTGGCTGGCCAGAACTGAAGCAACAGGTCGCAATCGCACGGTTCAATATAGCTTTCTCAGCCCAGGGACAGTCGTCGGCTTCAACACAAACAAACGGCGGGACGCGGGTCAAAAACGACCCGTGATACGGGGCAGTACGCGGGTCAAATCTGTGCTCCCCCATATAAAGGAAGGAACCAAGTAAAGAACCAAAACGCGCGCGCAAACCATCCGCCCTCTTGCCCCGTAGATCACGTTACAGTCATCCCCACTGGCTCCATTCGCGAAGAAGAATGGGACAAATGGCTTAGCAAGCACGGATGGCCGACGGTCCGCGAGCTTGGAGTGAGAACGAGCGATGGATGGGGCATGCCCTCCCCCATGCCCCCGAACCCAAGTGATGAGCACGACATAGCATTGAGAAAGACTCAGAAGTTCTTGACCTGGGCAGTTGATCGGCAGGCCGAGAGAAAAGGCGCTGTCGCATGACAAAGGGAGTGGTGAATGCAAAACCAAGATGCAAGTTGCATGTGCCGCTAAAAGGCAAACATTGGGAGTGACGAGTGCTTGTGTTCTTGTTTGCCTGAGAGACCAAATGCGCACAGATCAGAGTCTTGCCGATGTCGCCACACATCTCATCACCGGGGGCGGGTTGAAAACTTCGAAGTTCTGGGCGCTAGACCCACGTGCTATCGCAGTCAGAGATTTTTCTGCGCAAAGGGAAACTTACAATGCACTGGGATTTGTCCAACGCCCCTACCCTTGCTAAATGCCTTCTGCAGCCGCATTATATTCTTGGCCCAACGTCTCACCAAACATCAAACTGCGGTCTGCTATGGCTCGAGGTCGCGCCACAACGTCAATTCAGTCGGCATGGCAAAGCTCAAAAATGGTGCAATAATTCATTGTATTTTAGAGCTACCAGCGGTGGGGTCGGAATTCTAGTTGCATGGCAGCAACCGCGCGTAGGAGTGTTCCAAATGGCCAGCACGCATTGAGAAAAGCCCGGGGGGGTATAAAATGTTCAGTTGCCTGTCGTCGGCGACCAGCGGGGATAATCAGATTTTTGCGCGCGCCGTTTTAGGAGGGGGGTATGACTTATAAACACTGTTTCAAGATGCGGTTTAAGGCAGTCGAAGCTGGCAACGGAGATTGGCATTTCAAACCGCCATCAAAGCAATCTAAAAAAACTACTGTTTGGTATTATCATATTAAAACGAGACTATGTAACGGTGGGTCAGCTCAAAATAGAACATCTACAATCCGTCTTTGGGCTGATTTTGTTGAAAAACTCTGGCTTGATCGACGACTTATAGGCTGATTCAATTCTCTTATCGAGCGGGAGGATTGGCGATGATGGGACCAAGGCAAGAGGCGCAGGCGGCTTTGTTCTACGAGTTCTCGCTAGAGGATCACGTTCCCCATGACCATCTGGTGCGGTCGATTGATCGGTTTGTTGATCTGACCAGCGTCCGCGCGTACATGGCGGATTTCTATAGCCACACCGGTCGCCCATCTATCGATCCCGAACTGCTGATCCGGATGCTGCTGGTGGGGTATTGCTTTGGCATCCGGTCTGAGCGGCGGCTTTGCGAGGAGGTGCATCGGGACCTCGCCTATCGCTGGTTTTGCCGCCTTGATCTTTCGGACCGCATCCCGGACCATTCAAGCTTTTCCAAGAACCGTCACGGTCGCTTCCGTGAGAGTGTAGGAGTGGAGAGCTTACCCACTCAATGTGCGGCCGTTATGCATTCAATAGAGCTTACACGCTACACTGAATGACCGATCCGGACGTTCACAAAGGCCATTGGGTTATATCAGGCCAGATCACAACCTGGAGTGCATCGCTGAGAACGCGGACTAAACGAACACCTGGAGCGGCACCAAACGAGATAAAGCTAGGCTACACGGTGACCATCATATCCAAGGCGATTAGAATGCTTTCTATTAAGCGGTGCTTTGCCGGTTTGGCATTTTGTTGATTGACAGCCAAATCAACCTAAGGATTACTAATACTATCAAAATATCCCAAAGTTCAAAATAACTTAAGTGATGCCCTTATGAGAAATGAACAGTTTCGGCACAGCTTCGGTGTCTTTTGCCTAATCGCAATGGCTTTAAGCTATGTACCATCAAATGCAGTGGCAGAAGATGTTGCAGCTGACGGACTCTATACTTTTCCAGAGCGGCACGACCCACCGACTGCCATTGATGAAGATGTGGACGCTTGTGCTCTTTTTGAAACAGAGCAGGAGTTCGTAGTATTCAACTTAGTTCTGAATATGGAAGACAAGCGTATTCAGATGCGTGTCCCGAAAGTTTACTTGGAAGATCGTTGGGATTGGGTTCATGAGACTGAACACACAGCCCAGCTCTTCCGAGTGGATATAAGAGATTTCACTCCTGTCACGCGTCCGGAGACGTCGCATCGAAACAAACAAGGTAACTGGAATTGGATCACTTTTGTGATCAACGATTTGGTTTCGTTAGACGAAATTGCTCGTTTGCAAGTAGAAGCAGCTGTTGGAAATGGTCTTGAAGTGTTGATGCCGGAAAATTTCGGTAAACTGATTAGGCTAGGTCGTCCACAAGATACTAAACGTGTCGAACTTGTAGATTACGACCTGATTGATGGCCCCCACAGACTGAAGCAAATCGATCATCCAAATACCTTCAACAACAAAAATACATTCGTTGATCTGGATTCAAACGGCGCCATACTGAATGCGTTCAGCTGCACTATGAATGGTCGCGCGTTAAACCCGATGTGCAGCCAGACTTTCGAGTTCAAAACCATGACAGTCCAACTCGACTATCGCCTTTCTGAACTACCGAATTGGCACGCTCACAAGGCGCGCGTCGAGGAGTTTCTAACCTGCGCCGTACTTGAGATAGAGGAGACTTGATATGGCGACCTTGACACAAGACCAACTGGCTATTCTTAACTTCCACGCGCAAGCGGGTGATCGTATCGCCTACTATGAAGCCTTAGAAAGGTTTGGGGATGCTTACGGCGAGCTTGCCTTGGGGGTTGTTCTAAACAATACACTGGCGGGTCAAGCGGCTAATAACTTTCTTGAAAATACTGCGGAAGATGAAGTTGGAAGCATATCTAATAATCAGTTGGCACTGATTGGACTTCAGCTAATGCAAGCTGACAATGCAGTTAGGCAGTCAAATAATGGTAATGCAAGCATAGATGATATCCAGCGCTATCACGAACTGGTTTTTGGAAGTGTATCTGGTGTATCAGCAAACGCTTGGACGCCGAATTATTATCTCCAGAGCTTTTCAACAGCTAGTGAACGCCAATCTGCATGGGACGCGCTCGTGGGCGCCGGTCCTGGGGAAACATATTTAGAAATCGCTGCACGCCGAATTGAATTCATTCAGGAATATCTTGATGGTCTTGAAAATCCGCCATTTACGGATCCTTTGATAGTCATAGATGAACCGCGGCAGTTTTTGATTGACGCTGGATTAGATGCTAATTTTGTCGACTATGTCAAAGGTTACGGAGAGTATCTGACAGAGCTACAATTCGCCGGATTTGGCGCTGCCTTGCCAGGACCTAGTGGCCCACCCAGCCCTTACGATGTTTCGATACAAGGTGCAGGTCAGATGATTGCAGGAGACGCATCAAATGATGAGATTACCGGGACTAGTGGCAGTGACGTGATCATGGGCTTTAGTGGAAATGATGCTCTGATCGGCGGAAACGGCAATGACCGCATCTATGGAGACATCGGAATTGACGTGCTGGTTGGTGGTCGAGGCGCCGATGTTTTGAATGGCTGCAGCGGACGCGACGAAGCCAGCTACAGTCTAACAGCAGAAGGAAATATTGGACGACAGCAGGGTATCACGGTGATCTGGACTGATACTAACACTGAACAACTTCAAGAGATTTGGGGGCGACAGGCTTATCTTGTAGATGATGGCCTCGGTTCCGTAGATACAATTATGGATACTCCAA
Source organism: Pseudaestuariivita rosea (assembly GCF_017592335.1). GTDB lineage: Bacteria > Pseudomonadota > Alphaproteobacteria > Rhodobacterales > Rhodobacteraceae > Parasulfitobacter > Parasulfitobacter rosea. The sequence continues at coordinate 6,777 of NZ_JACNMP010000027.1, forward strand.
TTGTCGTTGGCAGTAGTTTTGATGACACGTTTGTTCTTGGTGGTGATCTAAACGCTAGTGGTGAGCTGCCGCAGCATTTGGATGGCTCATTTGTCGCAATTGGCGGTGAGCAACCCACTGATGCAAATGCAATTGTGGGTGACACGATTGACCTCTCGGGATTGGCTGCAAATCAAGTCACTGTGGACTTAATACCAAATACTGTTTCGGGAGGCAGTATCAGGGCTGGTGCATCTCAAAGGGAAATTCTGACAATAGTTAATATTGAAAACGCGATTGGCACAAACAATGACGACACGTTTCTTGTTGGCGGCCAGCGCAGTGAGATCCTGGGGTTGGGCGGTAGTGATATTGTCACCGTGCAGCAAGCTGGGATTATTATATTTGATGGCAGTACTGATACAAATGGCGAAGACATCGATAGTATATCCTTCGAGATACCGACGCAGGGCTTGTTCATGCTGGGTCTGGATAATGGCGGTACAGACCTTTTTGTTATTCAGGATGCGTTTGTCAGTGACGGGTTCGGATACATCGTCAGCAACACAGAGCTGATCTCGTTGTCTGATGGTCTTGATTTTGTCAGTCTGTCACAAATGCCGACAACGCCGGGTCTTACAATCGATGGTCTTGGTATGGGTGACTATCTATATACCAATGACATCGATGTCTCAGCCCAACCTGCAGGACTTGGTGGCACCTTTATCCTGGAAGATGAAACGGCTGAAAACCCAAACACTGGTTTTTTTGAGATCAACGGACAACGCGTCGATATCAGTGGGTTTGCAAATCTTCGAGCCACAAATGGGACCGATACGATACAGGGGTCAGCTGATCAAAACACGATCGAAGGTTTTGGCGGAAACGACACGATCATCGGCTTGGATGGGTTCGATCTTTTGTCCGGCGATGAGGGTGACGATGTTATGATTGGTGGTATCGATTTCCGTGAGATGACACCGACAGAAGCGGACTATGCCGCTGATACCGTCGATATCCTTTATGGTGGTGCCGGCTTCGATACATATCATGCCGTTCGGGGAGATCAGATTTATGACGTCGAATTCGCACCTGAAGGCCAATCATTTGGCGACGGCGAAGTCATCTTTGAGGGCATCACATTAACAGGCGGTACAGCAATTTCACCAGCCAACGCGCCGCGTCTGTCTCTCCCTGGAGCTGGTTTGAGCCCAGATGATTTCATGTACTTCCAAGGGCCAAACTCTGAGTTTTATTGCGTCGCAGAAACCAGCTACATTGACCCCTTTGGAATGACGCGGTCTACAACGCTCTGCATCGTTGCAATCGAAACCCCTGATGGAGGGTTGAATACAATCTCAATTTGGGACTTTGACATGAGTGCGCCAGAGTATCTGGGAATATCTTTAACAGGCGGTGCTGCACCACAACAAAACAGATCAGTACCGAATGACTTGCCGTTGGCTTTGCAAGTTGATGAGTTCATTTTTGACACTCCAGTTGCTGGGCCAGATGGGGATGAATTTGAACTTGAATTCATATCACCATCCGCCATCCTGGATCAAAATGATCTAGTAGATGAGCATGACCTGAATTCTGGTGCATATCGGTTAGCAACGGACATGCTGTCAGAAGACTTGGAGCAATTTGTGTTTACATAGCTACTATGCATTGCCTGTCTTGGGTTGGAGGGCGCGCAGCCCACAATAAACAGAGGCGCAGCCCTTGTTCGGCCCTTGCCAGGTGGCGGGGGCCTACTTAGCCGCAATCGCCGTCTCAGACACACGCTGACGAACTTCCACTTGACCCAGCCCCCTGATCAGGGCCGCTCAGGTGTAGGAACTGTTGCCGTTTCTTTCTGTTGATTGGGTTGCGGTCAAGACCGGCTGAGTGGAGCCATTGCGGAGCTCAAGCGAAGCCGGTCGAGTGGAACGTAGCCTTTGGGCGAACTCGGTTGGTGTCTGTCCCGCCAAAGACGTGTGTGGTCTGTTGATGTTGTAGTAGATCCTCCATGTTTCGATGATCCGGCGTGCCTCCGCGAGGTTGCCGAACAAATTTTCGTTGAGGTAAGGCAGTATCGGGCGGTGCAGATCAAAGCGAAACGCTGGCGAACGCAGCTGCAAAACAGATTGCCGCCGCCTTGCAACAGCGCGGATTTGTTGCCGTAGTCAATCACGGCATGTCGCGCTTTTGTATCGACGTAGCTGCGCGCCGCGCGGATGACCCAGACTTTAAACTGGCGATCCTGATTGATAGCAAAGAGACCTATGCCAGCCATGCCACTTTAGAAGTTCTGACCGAACGCGCCATTCTGCTTGAGGCTTTTGGGTGGCGCGCTGTGACCGTTACGATGCGGGAGTGGAAAAGCGATCCGACCAGGATTTTGGAAACGCTTGAGACGCAATTGGGGGTCAACTTCGACTGAATACGTACTAACCTCTACATCAAACACGTTCTGAATATCGAAATTTGTCGTTCGTCAAAGGCGGTGTTAAATTACCGCCCAAATCTGCTGATCCGTCTTTTGACAAACACCCTGAACGAATGGCCGGATCTTACTCTGAACGACGGCACGTGATGCTTTGGAAGGTGCGGCGTTCACAACGCTGAGTACACATATAGCAACTGAGGTGCCCTTAGTTTCCTAGACACCTGCCTTGTTCAGTTTCTGCCGTAGGCTCTCTCGTTGAGTCGGCTGCGCTTTGCCCTAGTGACCGGTCTGAGAAACCTACCATTTTCATAAGATATGCGCCTATTGAGCCGACATATTTGAAGAAGTCTCCGAGCATCATCTGGTCAAGGGGCGGACAGGCAAATTGAAATTACGGCCTGCTGTTTGAGTGTTTCAATCTTCACAAAACCTCCGAATGTAAGACCTGTATAGAATTTCGCCTTACTGTTTCGCTTTAAGAACAAACAGAACCTATTGACAGTTCCAACTGCCGGCCTGTAATTGTATTATTGCAATTACCAATAGCGAGGAATCTTTCAATATGAAGTTTCGTACCAAAGCAGCGTGCCGGATTGCGCGAATTGATCCGCAACGCTTTAATGAAGATGTTGCCTCGGGTGACTATCCACACGCACCGAAAACACGTTCTGGGGTCTCTCGCGTCTTTGATGAAGCCGATATTGCTGGGCTTTTGATTTATCGTCACTTAATGGATATTTTTGGCGATCGCGGCTTCACGAAAAAAACAGCTGCTATGTATGCAGGTGGTATCATCCAAGCGCTACGCGCTCCCACGACCACAGATCGCTCGCGCGTTGATTTTCCGATCAATGGGTTCAATGACGACGGTGTGCCGTGCAACAAAGATGAGCCACCTTACTTTGGAAATGAAAGAAATCGGGCGCTCGCAGCAACGATGTCTTTCGATCTCGAACACATACTAAAAGTTGTTCGCCAAGGCATGGCCGAAGAAGCCCAAGTCCTGGGTGAAGAAGACTAACACATGCCTGTCGTCGTCCCCATCATCCTGGCCAGTGAGCGCAGCGCTGCAAAGCTTCTTGATATGAAGCCTTCGCAGTTTCTTGCCTTGGTTGACGAGGGCGTGCTCCCCAAACCTGTGAATATTGGTGGTTTGGATCGCTGGGATGTGGAGCAATTGCGTGCCATCGCAAGTGGAAACATGGCAAATGAACCGGGGATTATCGAATGGTAAAGCATCGTAAGAAATTCCTCTGGCAGCACTCGTCAGGGCGTTGGTATGTGCGCAAGCAGATCGACGGAAAGATGAGCTACCTTGGCAGAATCACGGCCGAGGAAGGCACGGAAGACTTTGATACCCAGTACTGGGAGATCGTGAGCGGCAAGAAAGCCCAGGCAAAGCATTCATGGTCCGAACTGATCAAAGATCTGCGCGCAACCGAATTCTGGGAAAGAAAATCACCACGCTATCGGCGCGATCTTGAGCCAGTCTTCGAATATCTTGAAGCAAAGATCGGAAAAAAAAGATGTTCGTCATCTGACGGTCGCTGATGCCTATGACGCAATGGAAGCCAATAGCCATCGTGTTCGATTTGCCAACTACATTCCAACCGCGCTGAGCATGTTGTCGAAACGGGCCATCCGTAAGCGTTGGCGCAACGACAACCCGTTCATTGGCCTTGAGCCTCTCAAAGTTCCTGAAGAGCGTAAGAAACCGCATATTCCGTGGACCGATTGGGCCGTGACAAAAATTCGGAGTGAAGGAGAAGAAGAGCCATTGCTGATTTTTGAGATCGGCGTTGGCAGCGTTCAACGCCCCGGTGACTGGGTAGAGTTTCAATGGGGCGATTATGACGGATACAACCTACAACTTCGCCAGAATAAAACGAAGATTGATCTTAAACTGCCGTGCACACCAAAACTCAAAGCTGCCCTTGATCGTCATAGGGCCAGTCTTGGGTTTGAACCGCATCCATCACGGCACATTCTAACGCGGTCTGATGGATCACCTATGGACTATTTCGCTATGGCGCGCGTGATGACGCGTGAACGCAAGCGCCTCGGTCTGATGGCGTACGATCAACACGCAATGCGTTATCGTGGCGTCATGGAGTTAGCATGGGCTGGATGCACCGATGACGAGATCATGAGTTACAGCGGCCACACAACAAAAGAAATGGTCATTCAATACGCCGATCTGGCACGACAAATCATGCGTGCGACATCCGCGGCAGAGAAAAGGAGGTTATGGGAAAAGCTTTAGAACAGAACAAGCACAGAACAAGAAACTGATACCCAAGGTGATACCCTATGATCAACAAAAACTGTAACCCATTGAAATCATTGGAGGCGAGTACCGGAATCGAACCGGTGTACACGGATTTGCAATCCGCTGCGTCACCACTCCGCCAACTCGCCTTTGTGGTGTGAAATCTAGCGTCTAATTAAACGCTAGATTTTCGTCAACTACAATCTCTACCAACGCTCTACTCATTTATGTTTTGTTTTTGTTTTGTTCGCGTGCGATTTGCGTCTTCATAGCGCGTGTCTTAGAAGTGGCTTGATTTGTCTGAAGAGTTTGAAGCCGTTTCGTAAGTAGATTTCCCGCTCACGAAGTCATCCAACTACGCGGTGACGGTTTTTGACATTGTAGCCCCTTACTACCATGTAGCTATATGCTACATAATTGATGTGAAACGGATCGCGTACTCTAAAGCTGCAGTGAAAGCCTTGGCGAAAATGCCGGCAAATATGGCTCATTTGATCCGTACCAAGACCGAAGCCTATGCTGCTGATCCAGCGTCACAGGCTAACAATGTGAAAGCTCTGAAAGGGCAAGACGAAATCCGGCTGCGTGTCGGCGATTGGCGTGTGATTATGAATGACCGTGGTGAGATCATAGAAATCTCCAAGATCGCCCCACTTGGCAGCGTATACTAAGGATGTCCAGATGAACGACATGATCACGATGCCACGTGCCGAATATGATCGGTTGGTAGAAATCGCAGAAGATGCGGCAGACATTGTTGCGATTGAAGAATTCAAAACCAAACTGGCACGCGGTGAAGAAGAATTCGTTCCCGCTGAATTTGTGAACCGGATGTTGGATGGCGAAAGCCTCCTGAAACTCTGGCGCGAACATCGCGGGCTAAGTCAGAATGAGTTGGCCAAACTCTCTGGCGTCAACCGCATTCAGATCGGCGATATCGAGGACCGGGGCAAAACCGGTTCCGTGGCCACATTGAAAAAGTTGGCCGATGCCCTTGATTTGCAGATTGATGATCTGGTCTCTTAACCTCCACTCCAACCTCGGCTAGATAGTCGATCTTGACCTGTGCATAACACCGGCAATTGATGGTGTCGGCACCGCTTGCGCCCAAGGACGCGTCCCCTGGCCGAAGAGGGAATTAAAGAGCGCGTCAGATACGGTCTTCTTCGGATCAACCCCAACTGATCATCCAGCGGTTCAACGCCATAGATTGTTTCGATGATCAGGCTGGGGCTGCCGGGTGTCGTCTGTGGCTCGGTTGCCATATCCCACTGGTTGAAGTTTATGCCATCGTGGTCGATCATGGACTGGTTAAATATCTCAGAAATTTTTTTGGAACTTAAACTGATAAGGTTATGTCAGAGCCTCAGGCGTGTTCATCAAATAAGTCCTCTGCAAATAACCAACTCAGTTAATATATTCTGATAAGATCAGTCTTGCCAAGAGCTTGTCAGCTATGAGCTGAATTTCCGCCTGAATTATACCTGCAAAAAGTGTGTCAGTTATAAAGACACAATGATTGAAAATTATGTGGCATGGGTCGGCCTAGAGCTTGGTTGTCGGATGGTTCAAGTGTCTAAATGTAGCTGATTATCGTGGGGCAGCTCCATCGTAACCTATTGATTTCATTAGAGCGATTATAGTGCGCTTGTGGGACACAAAGCTATTGATATTATTAAATAAATTAGGATTTTTTGACCTCATCGCCCGCTCCAAAAAATCTCAGGATCATTCCAATCTGCGCGATGTAGAACTGCATCGGCGCAACGGAATTGCCGGGACGGGGCCGTTTTTGCTTTGCAATCCCAAAAATCGCAGCTAATTCGATAAGCTGATTGGGAGGAAACATGACAGCAGAAGACCGTCCGTGGACGGCCTTTTATGGCCCGTCCGTGCGCAAGGAAATCACGACACCGCATTACAGAACCATCGGCGATCTGGTCAGTGCCGCGGCCCATTTACACGGGCGAAAACCAGCGTTCACGACCTGTTTGCCGAACGGAATGAACGGCACGCTGACATTCGAACAGGTTGACGAAATGTCAGACGCACTGGCCGTTTACCTGCGCGAAATCGCAGGACTGGCCAAAGGTGACCGGGTTGCGTTGCAGGTGCCCAATGGGCTGTCTTTTCCGGTGGCGGCTTTCGCCGTGTTGAAAGCCGGCTGCATTCTGGTCAACGTCAATCCGCTTTATACCGCTGAAGAGATGGAAAAGCAGTTCGCCGATGCGGAACCCAACGCGCTGATCATCGTCGATATGTTTGCCGACAAGCTGCCTGGCGCGATCAAGGGTCATCCGATCCCGAATATTATCGTGACACAAGTGGCCGAATTTCTGCCCGCCATGCCACGTGGCATCGTTCGGCTGGTCCAGAAATACTGGGATAAGACGCTGCCGCCCATCGATTTGCCGCATATCCGTCTGCCTGATGCGATTGCGGCGGGGCGCACGAAACGCACAAGCCAAAGCATTGAGGTCGAAGAATACAGCACCGAGATTGACCCAAGTGATATCGCCTGCCTGCAATATACCGGCGGCACGACGGGTGTGTCCAAAGGCGCGATGCTCAGCCACGAAAACCTGATCGTGAACATGGAACAGACCATGGAACTGATCAGCGGTGTTGAAAAAGGCAAAGAGGTCGCGCTGACCGCCCTGCCGATGTATCATATCTTTGCCTTCACGGTGAATTTGCTGGGCTTTTATTGGCTGGGCGCGCGCAACATCCTGATCCCCAATCCCCGGCCTTTGTCGAACCTGAAACGCGCGTTTGAGAATTATAAGATCACATGGCTCAGTGGTGTGAATACGCTGTTTAATGGTTTGACCAACGAAATCTGGTTTCAGGACAGCCCGCCAAAACATCTGAAATTCGCCTCGGCCGGGGGGATGGCGCTGCAAAGTTCGGTGGCCGAACGGTGGGAAGAGGTGACCGGAAAACCGGTGCTTGAGGGATATGGGCTGACCGAATCCTCGCCCGTGCTGACGTTCAATCCCCTGGGCAAGACGCGGCCCAATTCCATCGGTATCCCCGTGCCCTCAACCGTCGTGCGCTGTGTCGATGAAAACGGCAACCCGGTGCCCTTGGGCGAGCCGGGCGAATTGGCCGCTATGGGGCCGCAGATCATGAAGGGCTATTGGAAAAAGCCCGAAGAAACCGCGAAGACCCTGCAGGACGGCTGGCTGCTGACCGGTGATATCGCCACGATGGACAAGGACGGCTATTTCCGGATTGTCGACCGCAAGAAGGACATGATCCTTGTGTCAGGCTTCAACGTCTATCCGAACGAGATCGAAGATTGCCTGGCTGCCCACCCCGGTATCAGTGAAGCGGCTGTGATCGGCGTGCCCGACGGTGCCTCGGGCGAGGCGATCAAGGCCTTCATCGTACCCCATGATACGGCCCTGACCCAGGATGACATCCGCGCCTATTGCAAGGAACATCTGACAAATTACAAGGTGCCGAAAACCGTGGAATTCCGCGATGATCTGCCGAAATCCAACGTCGGGAAGATCCTGCGCAAGGATCTGCGTGCGGAAGAAACAGAAATCAAAGGCGCCGCCTAAACGGGCGCCTAATGCGGGACAAGGATCGATATGGTCGGACCACTTGAACAAGCCGTTCTGGCGCTGATGATTTTCGTGATCATGCTGGGGATGGGGGCGTCACTGACACCGCGCGATTTCGTTCTGGCGCTGAAACGGCCCTATGGGCTGATGATCGGTGTTGTGTCGCAGTACGGCTTCATGCCGCTGATCGGATTTGTCCTGGCTCTGACACTGCCGGTGCCCGAGCCCATAAAAATCGGCATCCTGATCATGGCCTGTATGCCGGGCGGCACGACATCGAACATTTTCACCTATTTCTCAAAGGGCAATCTGGCGCTGTCGGTTCTGATGACGGTGACATCGACGGTTTTTGGAGTGCTGCTGATCCCATTGGTTCTGATCATCTACGCGGGCGCGCTGAACGTCGACATCCCCCGCGAAAACATCATTGCCACGCTGGTTCTGCTGCTGGTGCCCGTGGCGATTGGCATGGTGATGCGCAAGCTGAACGCGAATGTCGGCGCGGTGACTGAATTTCTGGGGTCGCTTCTGGCGGTGATCTTTATCGCGTTTCTGATGATTTCCTGGGTCCCGCGGAACTGGACGTTTCTGATGAACACCAGTTGGGCGGTCTATTTCGCGTCGATCGCGATTGGTATCATCGGTATCACCATCGGATATCAGTTCGCCCGCGCCCTGCGTCTGCATCCCCGGAACGCGCGCACGGTGGGGCTTGAGACAGGTATCCAGAACGGCCCGCTGGCCGTTGCTATCGTGGCCTTTACCTTTTCGGGGACCGAGGAACAGGCGATCATGGCGATCCCGGTGCTGTATTCGCTATTCATCGTGATTATCTCGACCCTTGTCACATTTTATTTCCGGCGGGCCAATCTGGCCGCGGAACAGAAGATGCCGGATGGTTTGCTTTAGGTCGGCGCGGTCCCGGACGTGATCCGGGACCTATGACTGACACTATTTTTGATCAGCGCGGCGGAAGGCGCCCTGTACGATCCGGTCGATGACCATCGCGACGAACAGAATGGCAAAACCGCCCAACAGGCCCGGCCCTTTGGCCGCAAACTGCAGCGCCTCCAGGATCACCTGACCCAGGCCCCCGCCACCGATCAGCGAGATGATGACGACCATCGACAGGCACATCAGGATAGTCTGGTTCACCCCCGCCATGATCGACGGCAAGGCCAGGGGCAGTTCCACGTCCTTCAACAACTGCCAGCGCGTGGCACCAAAGGCTGTTGCGGCCTCCTTAATATTCTCGGGCACGCCCCGCATACCCAGCGCCGTCAGCCGGATCACAGGGGGCATACCAAAGATGATCGTGGCCAGAATGCCCGGCGGATTGCCCGTGCCGAAAAACGCAATGATCGGGATCAGATAAACAAATGCCGGCAGGGTCTGCATCAGGTCCAGCACCGGTTCCGCAAAGCTGTAGGCGCGCCTGGATTTGCCGAACCAGATGCCCAGCGGGATGCCCATGACAATGCACAGGACCACCGCCGCACCAACCAATGCAACGGTTTCCATCGCGATTTCCCAGTACCCCAGAAACGCGATATAGGCCAAAGCTGCCGCGGTAAAGATCGCGACACGTGGCCCGGCCGACCGCCATGCAATCACCACAATGACCGCCATAACAACGGGCCAGGGCGTGCCGATCAGCGCGACCGAAATTGCGTCCAGCACCTGACGCACCATCAGGACGATACCATCAAACATGCCCGACCCACTGGTCGCGGCGTTATCAATCACTGCCTCAAGCCAGCGCGCCGTATCAGAATAGTGATCCGGGTTCGCGGGAAAATCCGTGATCCATTCGCTGACACCTTCGACGGTAAAACGATAGACCGTCAGTGGAATGATCACCAAGCCCAACGCCGCACCCAACAAGATGTTCTGCAGTTTCATCCCCGACGGCACGCTGGCCGGATCAACGCGCCAGCGACTGTATTGTTTTTCGTAGACGACATTGGCCCACAGGCCTTGTACGACCCGCAGGAACACCAGCATGACTATACCGGAAATCAGGATCATCGTGGCATCGGCTGCGGCGGCTTCGGCTGTTTCACGGCTGCGTTCGGCAGCGCGCATCAGGTTATTGCCCAATGTCTCAAACCGCGATCCGTCTTCACCCGCGGCGGTGGCCTCAGTGGCGCGGTTCAGGAATTCCTGCGCGCGGGCCTCTTGCGCCTGGGCGCGGGCCATCTGATCGGCGCCCAACTGTCCCCAACTGCCGCGGCCGATTTGAACAAAGGCAATGATTTCAAGGATGATAAAGGCCCAGAACACGCCCCATATGCCCCGCGCCGCGGCCCAGAACGGCCCAAACACAGCAGCCGCCCAATTGAAGACGCGCGGGATGATCCCGGTTGAATCATGTATCTTATGAAATGACCGCGCATAGTAATCAGCATTTGGGCCAGCAAATTCTGAAATCGAGCGATCCAATGCCTCTCGGTCGATCTTGACATCCGAAACTGACGCAGTCGTCATCGGGTTTTCCGGATCGGGTTGCATCGGAATGTCAGTTGTTGAAGCAGTCATTCGCGCCCCCCTTGAATGCCGCGCAGCAGCGTTTTTTTCGAGATCACACCGACATCCCGACCGTTTTCCGTCACCACGATCGGATGATCGGACTCAACGGACAAATCGATCAGCGCGTCCAGGTCGCTTTGCCCATCAATACGATGCGCTGCGTCTGGCGGGTTGGCGTGGCCGTTGGTCAAAGGCTCCATGATCGTGTGGGCGCGCACCAGTTTCAACCGCGAAATACCCTGAACGAATTCACGCACATAGTCATCGGCGGGTTCCGTCACGATCTGTTCGGGCGTGCCGATCTGTACAATAACGCCGTCTTTCATGATCGCAATGCGATGCCCGATGCGGATCGCTTCATCCAGATCATGAGTTATGAACAATGTCGATTTGTTCAGATTTTCGACCAGCGACTTGAACTGATCCTGCAATTGCAGCCGGATCAGCGGGTCAAGCGCGGAAAAGGGTTCATCCATCAGCAGTATTTCAGGGTCCGAGGCCAGCGCGCGGGCGATGCCAACACGCTGTTGCATGCCGCCTGACAACTCTTTGGGCAGGCGATCTTCGTATCCCGTCAGGTCGACGAGACCCAGGGTATGATCCGAAATCGCCCAGCGGCGTGATTTGGGTATCTTTTGAATTTCAAGTGGATAGGCCACGTTTTCCCGCACGGATCGGTGTGGCATCAGCGCCATGTGCTGAAAGACCATTCCGATGTGGCGCGTGCGCATTTCGCGCAAGGCCTGCGGACTCAAAGCGCCCACATCCTGCCCCAGCACCCGGATCGTGCCGGCGGATGGTTCAATCAACCGGTTGACGTGCCGCACCAGGGTCGATTTACCCGACCCAGAAAGACCCATGATGCAGAAAATCTCGCCCCGGTTGACGGAAAAACTAGCGTCGCGCACGCCGATGACGGTGCCATATTCGTTCAGGGCCTCTGCCTTAGTCAGGTTGGACGACTGTGCCGCAGCAATGGTTTCTTCGGCGCGGGCCCCGAAAACCTTCCAGACGTTGGACAATTCAACAACGCATTCAGACATGATCGCCCTACCCTGTTATTCTTCTTGATTATTGGCCGCCGCGCCTATAGCCCGGCGACCTGTTTTTAAAGGATGAGACAGATCAGTTGGTCAGCCAGCTCAGAACGATCTCTTCATTTGCCTCGACCCATTCGCGGGCGAACTCCTCGACATCCTGATCTTCAACCGACAGCGCATAACCCGCTTGGCTCAGTACCTCGGGCGGCATGCTGTAGTTGTCCAGCATGGCGGCCACTTCGGGAAAGTTTTCGCGAATGCTGGCGGCGTAATGCAAGTGCAATGTGGCGCCTTTCCAAGCGGTCGAGGCCTGGGATTTTTCCAGCCACGCCGGGTCGTCCGTGGGCTGGATGATGGTCCAGGTCGCCGGATCATGGGCGGGTTCTTCCAGATAGGTCAGGTCATAGGCCACGAAGATGAAATGCGGCTCGTAGCAGAAGCCTATCCAAGGTTCATCCGCGGTCACTGCGCTGCCCAGTTCACCCCAGGCGACGGTGCCATCATATTCCTTAAGCTCGACCGTCTGGTCATAGCCATAAGACTTGGCGCGAATTTTCTCGATCGCCGTTGACGCCCAGCCGGGGGCACCGATCCAGACCTCGGGCGTGCCGTTACCGTCTTTGTCAAAGATCGCCATCTTTTCGGGATCGGTCAGATCTTCGATCGAACGGATGTCGTATTTTTCTGCCGTTGCAGTCGTCACGCACATGCCTTGCGTCGCCTGAACAGGGTTTTCGTTCATCACGACCGACTGTTCTTCGTTCACATATTTGTTGTGCAGATTAACCTGATTGGGCAACCAGACTTCGGGGTGCAGATGCATCGACCCGGCATCCATCGCCTCAAAAATGATCGGGTTGGTGCCGTTTTGCAGTTCAACCTCAAGACCAAAGTTTTCTTCGATCACGATTTTCAGGATGTTCGATGTCGCATTGGCTGCTGGCCAGTTCGGGACACCCAGCACAAGATCAGCTGCCTGGGCCATACCCGTCATTCCCACACAGACTGCCGCCGATGTTAGAAGAGTACGCAGTTTTGGGTTTTTCATAAACTGAAATCCTTTTCCCTGTTTCCGGCCTTTTTTGTTTTTGATCAACCGCATCAGACCGCTATGCCGTTGACCTTAGAAAGGCTCTGGGCCAAACCAGAACTTATTTCTGCCCAGAATTTACACAATAAACATTGTTGAAAAACAAGCGTCTTATGGGCGGTTATCCCTAAGCTGCGGATTTTTCAGGCAGAAAAATCCAAAAAAACGGCGCCGTGTTAAATATCGTTGCGAGACAAGCATTTACCATTTTTGAAAAGCTGAAAATAAGCTTCGGAAAACTGTCGATTATCGGGCTTGTCACAGGATGAATTCGCGGGCTTTGCCTAACTTCAGGACGGCTTAGAAAATATTGCTGGGGCTGCGCAGGCTGTTGCGCAGGCAAAGCCCGATCACGATCAGGCTGATGATCAACCACAATACCCCCCACATCATCGTCGTACCACCAAAAGTCTGCGCCATCATAAAAGCGTCCGATGACAGATGGGACGCGCCAATGTATCGCTGAAAATATCATAGGGCACATAGATCATACTGGTCAGCCCGATGATCCGCAGCACAAGATCATTGATCTGGTGGCTAAGATAGCGCGCCATGGCCAGCATCGCGGCCCCGGTGATCAGACCGAAAGCCAGCGCGAAGGGCGTACGGATGTATAGGATCGTGATGATGATCAAAACCACACCCACACTCGCCATCCACCAGGTATCCGCCTGCGTGCGCAGAGCCGCCATGAACAAGGCAACCCCGCACAGAAGCGACCCGATATAGCCCGCAAACAGGATGGCAAAACGGCTGCCGCCCGCCGTTGTAGCAACTCCGCCCTGCTGCGGGGATAGTGTGATTTCGATGATCTGCCCGCCAGTCAGAATTGCCGCCAGCCCATGAGAGATTTCATGGAAAAACACCACCAACATCTTCAGCGGAAAAGCCAGCAGAGTGTTCCACAACAAAAACACGACAGCGGTCGTCAACAAAAGCTGCCAGTGCCCTTTCAGAAAGCTCATACCTGCATCGCGGCCTGCATCTGGGCCAAGATGTCGGCTGGTTCGTCGGTTTGCCAAACCTCTTGCCCAATTGCAAAAAAATCGGTGATGGGCGCCATTTGCCGAATGACATCAAGGCTTAGGGCGCCTTCGGCAACCACGGGCGTTTCGATCATTTCGGACCACCATTGGAAAAGATCGGCCTCGGCCCGTGTGCCGTCGCCCAGGGGTGTTTCCCCAACCGGGCCGAAGGACACATAGTCCGCGCCCGCCTCGGCCGCGGTCATCCCGTCATGCCGCGAGGCCTTGCAATAGGCCCCGACGATCGCGTCGTCGCCCAGATCCTTGCGCACTTTTCGCACCGACCGCGCGCCGTCGTTCAGATGAACGCCATCCAGCCCAAGCCGTTCGACCATCATGATGTGCGTGTCCAGCACCAGGGCAATATCGCGGGCATGGCAAACTTCGCGGCAGGCATCGGCGGCGCGGCTGATCTTGTCTTCATCGGTTGTCGCCATGGTTAGCCGGACACAGGCGACCTGATTGCGGTCTAGCACCTGCGCCAGTTGATTTGGAAAAACCGACAGTTCGAACTCGGGCGGGGTGATCAAATAGACCTGCGGATGCTGATCGGCCTCGGACATGGGGGCAACCTTTCTTTTTTGCTGTCATATCGCGGGCTTGCGTCCAAGCCAAGGGGGGCCTAGACGGGGCGCCATGACACCTGATCCACAACCCTTTTTCGTTCTGGTCCGCCCTCAGATGGGCGAAAACATCGGCGCTGCGGCGCGAGCGATGTGGAATTTTGGCCTGGACCGGATGCGGATCGTCGCGCCGCGCGACGGCTGGCCCAATCAGAAAGCCGTCGCCATGGCCAGCGGCGCCGGTCGTCTGTTGGATGAGGCGCGGTTGTGCGGGGATACGGCCGAGGCTTTGTCAGATTGTACTTATGTCTTTGCAACAACGGCGCGGCAACGGGGGCTGACAAAACCGGTGTTCAGCCCCGAGGCCGCGATGCGGCACGCGGTTGAAAAAATACAAGCTGGTCAAAAGGTTGCGGTTCTTTTCGGCCCCGAACGATCCGGTCTGGAAAACGACGATATTGCCCGTGCGAATGCCATCATCTCGGTCCCCGTGAACCCGGATTTTCCATCGCTGAACCTGGCCCAGTGCGTTTTGCTGACCGCGTATGAATGGCGCAGGCAAACCGCTGATATCACCCACGAAACCACTGATCTGGCCCGCACCGAATGGGCCGAGCAGATCGAGATCGAAAAACTGGCGGACCACTATGAGGATCGCCTGGGTCAGGCCGGTTTCTTTTTCCCTGATGAAAAGGCCGAAGGCATGAAGCTGAACCTGCGCAATTTATGGAGCCGGATGCCCCTGACCCGCGCCGATGTTCAGATGCTGCACGGCGTCTTGCGGCAGATGGTGCGCTGGAAAGACCGCGGCTAGGTCAATTCGTCTTTCACGGCCTGCATCGAGACGTGGGTCGAGGTATTGCCGACATTCGGCAGGGCAGAAATCGTTTCGCCCAGCACCTGACGATAGCTTTTGATATCCTTGGTCCGCACTTTCAGCAGATAATCGAAGGCACCGGCGATCATATGGCATTGCTCAATCTCAGGCACCTGACGCACGGCGGCATTGAAGGCGCTTAATGCCTTTTCCGTGGTATCGGTCAGCTTGACCTCGACAAAGGCGACATGGTCCTGGCCCAGTTTCGCGGGGTCCACAACAGCGCGAAATCCTGTGATAAAGCCGTTGGCCTGAAGACGCTTCAGCCTGATCTGGCAAGGCGTTTTTGACAGACCAACGCGTTTGGACAAATCAGTGACCGATAGGCGGCCATCTTGCCTGAGGATCGCAAGGATCGCCTTATCAAAACGGTCTAATTCATCACTTTCTAGCATTATAGCAGCCTTCTAAACTATAAAGTCGAGATAAATTAGTGATTATCATCAAAAATTATCTCATTACAGGCCAAATAACTTTTCATAATTTGCTAAACTTTGGATAGGATCTATAGGAGTGCGCCATGACCTCTTTGACAGAGTTGCGGGAACGGATCAGATCACGTCATCTGAGTGACGAAGATCAGGTTCTGGACAACCTGATCCAACAAGCTGCGATCGACGAAGACCTGCGCCACCGCGCCGTCACACGGGCAACATCCCTGATCGAGACGATCCGCAACAGCAACTCACCCGGTCTGATGGAGGTGTTTCTGGCCGAATACGGTCTGTCGACCGAAGAGGGCGTCGCGCTGATGTGCCTGGCCGAGGCGCTGCTACGGGTGCCTGACACCGAAACCATGGATGCCCTGATCGAAGACAAGATCGCGCCATCGGCCTGGGGTGAACATCTGGGGCGGTCCAGTTCGCCGTTGGTCAATGCCTCAACCTGGGCGCTGATGCTGACGGGGAAGGTCCTGCAAGATGGTCAAGGCGTGGCGGCTGTTCTGAAAAACGCCGTCAAGCGTTTAGGCGAACCTGTCATTCGCGTCGCCGTCAGCCGCGCGATGAAGGAACTGGGCGCGCAATTTGTGCTGGGCCAGACCATCAAAGAGGCGGTCGAGAGGGGCCGCCAGAAGCAGGCCCGCGGATACAGCTATTCCTATGACATGCTGGGCGAAGCCGCACTGACCGCAAGGGACGCGGGGACGTATTTTAAGGCCTATTCGGATGCGATTGATCACCTGACGGCCGAGTGCACCGCCGATGATATCCGCAATAACCCCGGCATCTCGATCAAACTATCTGCCCTGCATCCACGCTATGAATACAGCCAGAAAACCCGCGTGATGGATGAGTTGGTCGACCGCACGCTAGACCTTGCGCGGCGGGCCAAGGCAGCCGGGATGGGATTGAACATCGATGCCGAGGAAGCCGATCGCCTTGATCTGTCGCTGGACGTGATCGAAACGGTGCTGCGCCATCCGGATCTGGCCGGTTGGGATGGGTTTGGCGTGGTGGTTCAGGCGTACGGCAAACGCGCGCCAGATGTTCTGGATTGGCTTTATGCACTGGCGACAGAACTGGACCGCAACATCATGGTACGGCTGGTCAAAGGCGCCTATTGGGATACCGAAATCAAACGCGCCCAGGTCGAAGGCATCAGCGGGTTCCCCGTTTTCACCCACAAAGCCGCGACCGATATGGCCTATCTTTGCTGTGCGCAAAAATTGCTGCAGATGACAGACCGGATTTACCCCCAGTTTGCCACGCATAATGCCCATAGCGCGGCGATGATCCTTGAGATGGCCGATGATCCGCAAACCTTCGAATTTCAGCGCCTGCATGGCATGGGCGAGGCGCTTTATGATATCATTTTATCCTCGAACCAGGCACGGTGTCGGATATATGCGCCGGTCGGTGCGCATCGCGACTTGCTGGCCTATCTGGTACGGCGGCTGTTGGAAAATGGGGCCAACAGCTCTTTCGTCAATCAGATCGTCGATGAAACGGTGCCGGTTGATGTTGTGGCCGCTGATCCCTTTGCGAAACGGCCACTGGATCATCAAAGGGTGCGCAAACCTGCAGATATTTATGCGCCTGAGCGCGTGAATTCCCGTGGCTGGGACCTGCATGATCCGGTGGATGAGCATCAGATTGATGCGGCCCGCGCGCCCTTTGCATCCCATGTCTGGCAGCCGGATGGCCTGGGCACGGGCGATGTTCAGCGTGTCATGAACCCCGCAAACCCCACCGATCAGGTCGGGCAGATTGCGGAATGCACCGAAGCTGACGTCGATGCGGCCATCAGCAGGGCGACCCCGTGGACGGCAAGCGCAACAGACCGCGTGCGGATTTTGACGCAGGCATCTGAGCTTTACGAAGCGCATTTCGGTGAATTCTTCGCCCTTTTGACGCGAGAGGCGGGCAAAACCCCCAAAGACGCCATTGCCGAACTACGCGAAGCGGTTGATTTCTTGCGCTATTACGCGACCCGGGCCAAGACACTGAACCATCAGCCCCGCGGGCTCTTCGCCTGCATATCGCCCTGGAACTTCCCGCTGGCGATTTTTACGGGCCAGATTGCTGCAGCCTTGGCAGCGGGCAACGGTGTGCTGGCCAAACCGGCCGAACCGACGATGCTGACGGCGGCACTGGCCACCAGACTGTTGCATCAGGCGGGCGTGCCAGAAGACGTTTTGCAGCTATTGCCCGGACGGGGGTCCATCGTGGGCGCCCGACTGACATCTAATACGCGCATTGACGGGGTGTGTTTCACAGGATCGACCGCCACCGCCCAGACCATTAACCGCGCGATGGCTGCAAATCTATCACCGCACGCCCCACTGATTGCCGAAACCGGGGGCCTGAACGCCATGATCGTTGACAGCACCGCCTTGCCTGAACAGGCGGTCAAAGACATCATTGCTTCGGCCTTTCAATCGGCGGGGCAAAGATGCTCGGCCCTGCGCATCCTTTACCTGCAACAGGATATCGCCGACAGCTTTCTGAAGATGCTGTTCGGGGCCATGGATGAACTTGTGGTGGGCGACCCCTGGCAGTTCAACACCGATGTCGGCCCAATCATAAACGGCGACGCCAAGCAACAGATTGAGGATTACATCGCAGACGCCCGCGCCCAGGGCCGTGTGATCAAACAGATCGATGCGCCGCAAACTGGCTTCTTTGTGCCCCCAACCGTGATCCGCGTTGACGGCATCGAAGCACTTGAGCGTGAGGTTTTCGGACCCGTACTACATATCGCCACGTTTCAGGCCGATGCCCTTGGGCAGGTCGTCGACGCGATAAACGCCAGTGGATTTGGACTGACATTCGGGATGCATTCCCGAATTGACGACCGCATTGATCAGGTGACCCAAGCCCTGAACGTCGGCAATATCTATATCAACCGCAACCAGATCGGTGCGATTGTCGGGTCGCAACCTTTTGGCGGTGAAGGCCTGTCGGGAACAGGTCCCAAGGCAGGGGGCCCGAATTATGTGCCGCGCTTCACAAAGCCCCCTGCACTGCCCGTGATCGAAAACCAGTCCGATGCGGTGGACCCAAAGGCGATCCAAACCCTGATCGATCAGCAGAAAAGCGGGCAGACCTGTTTGCGGACGCTCACCCTGCCCGGTCCGACCGGTGAATCAAATCGGCTTTCCGAATATGGCCGCGGTGTGGTTCTGTGTCTGGGCCCCGGCAAGGACGCGGCCGTTGAACAGGCGCAGATTGCCGCGGAAAACGGGTGTCAGCCGGTTTGCATTTATGGCGGGCTAAACCCCCAGCGTCTGCAGGACCTGCATGGGTTTGATGCCGTGATCAGCCAGGCCCCCGAACATGATCTGCAGCAGATCAGGCTGGCCCTGGCATCACGCGATGGTCCGGTCATTCCGTTGCTGACCGAGGTTGATCTTGCCGAGCGTTGTCGGCTGGAACGGCACATCTGCATCGACACGACCGCCGCTGGCGGAAATGCCAGCCTGCTGGCCGAGGTCAGTTAAGAAAATATCGCATACTCCGTCAGCGTCGCGTGAATTATGAACAGTTGCTGAACCGGATATTAAAACTCGCTAAGTTCGCGGTGAACTCGCAATGATTTAAGTGTTAAAAAACAAAAGCTTACTTTTCTTTTGCTGCGTCATCAATACCTTTGGACCAAGGTTGCAGCGCAAACGACATGGCCTCAACCCGCTTTTGGAACTGACACCACAATCGCAAAAAGGAGCCTGCCGTGAAATACTTCAAATGCCTCAAGAAAGACCTGGACGTCACACCTTTTCTGACCGAAATCGCTTCAAAAGATGACGCATGGGCCACGGCCACAGGGCGTCAGGACAAAATCAAGGTTCAGCGCGAAGCCTTGGCCATTCCATTGCGGGGTCTGCGCAAATCGGCGATCGGCGACCGCAAGCGCCGCGACGTGCATGAAAGCCGCTGGACGACAGGCAGCACGGCATATCCGCTGGCCAGCAAGTTTCTGGAAGATTTCGCAACCGACCAGAACTCGATCCTGGGCCGGGCCAAGATCGTTTGTCTGCCCGCAGGCAAGCGCGTTTACCCCCATATCGATCGCGGCGACTATTATCGCGTCCGCAACCGCTATCACTTTGTCCTACGTTCCAGTCTGGGATCGTGGCTGAAAGCCGGTGATGAAGAGGTCCGCATGAAAGAGGGTGAGCTGTGGTGGTTTGACAACGACCAGATGCACGAGGCGCACAATGATGGTGACGAAGATCGCATTCACATGATCTTCGACATGCTGCCCGCTGAACGCGCCGAAGAAGTATTCGGCAAGGCGGCATAATGAACGCGCTTGCCCCCATCATAAGACCAGCGGAGCAGCATAATCTGCTGTTCCGTCCGGCCAAGGGTCGGCGTGATCTGCCCTGTTGGATCGCAGCACCGGTCGCTGGCACATCCAAGGCGCCGCCCCTGGTTGCTGTTCACGGGATCAATCGCGAAGCGATGACCCAGGCCTCGCTTTTCAAGACTGCGATTGGGACGGACCGCACCGTAATCGCCCCTTGTTTCAGCCCGGAAATCTGGCCCAGATATCAGTTGGCAGTAAAGAAAGGGCGCGCGGACAAAGCTTTGATCCGATTGATCGACAGCTTGCAATCCGATGGTTTACTGTCTGGTCCGTCGTTCGAGTTGTTCGGTTTTTCCGGCGGCGCCCAGTTCGCCCATCGGTTCGCAATGATGCATCCTGAGCGGGTGCAAAGGCTGATGGTCAGTTCAGCCGGTTGGTACACCTTTCCCGATCAGACACGGTTTCCATATGGTATCGAAAACTTTGTGTCTGAGGAAAACCTGAAGCGTTTTCTGCAGATCCCGATCGATATCTATGTGGGCGCCGATGATACTGTCGTCGACAAAAATACCCGAAACACGCCGCAGGTGAATGCCCAACAAGGTATAAACCGCGCAGAACGGGCGGTCCGTTGGGCCCAAGCTCTGCGACGCAATGCAGCAAAGTTATATGGCATAAAGGCGGATGTCCGGTTTTCAGCCCTGTCAGGCTGCGGGCATGACTTCGAGGAGTGTTTCAATAAAGGACGATTGGGGCGCCGCATTGCATCGACGCATGCAGAGACACCCTACCATTATACATCGGCAGACGTGGCGGTATGAAACGGCTGCCCAGGATCACCTCTGATGGCAGGTTCTTGTTACTGGCGCTTTTGGCAATACTGGCCTTGGGTCAGGCCGCCGCCGCCGCAATCGCCGCTGTCGCCACGCGCGAGGTGTTCCTAGCATTTCGGCAACCGACCCTGTCGATGCCCCAACTCGCTTTGATCGCGCTGGGCGCGGCCGGCATATTGATCGCAGGCTTTCGTTACGTCGAACGGATCATGGCCGAACGCGTGGGGCAGGACTATGCCGCGGCGTTACGGCTGAAGCTGTTCCGCCACCTGACGCAGTTGTCTGCGCGCGACATCGCCAAGCGACGCAACGGTGCGATGTCGATGCGTTTTGTGGGTGATCTGGCAGCCGTTCGGGGTTGGGTCAGTCTGGGACTGGCCCGATTGATATCGGCCATCATTGTCCTGCCCATCGCTACCGGTGTTCTGTTCTGGCTAAACCGTGATCTGGGTGCTGCAGCAATTGTCCCACTATCAATTGGTGTCTGCATTATGCTGCTAACCGGTCCCCGCTTGGGGCCTGCGCATAAAAAACTGCGACAGCGGCGTGCACAATTGGCCGCGGACATGAGCGAACGCATCCCCCACGCCCCCGAATTGCGCCTTTTGGGGCGTATTCAGCTGGAAACGGACCATCTGAATAAAAGAACAGAAAAACTGATCGACTCGGCGCTGGAACGCGCCCGCGGGGCAGCCTTTCTGCGCGCGGTGCCAGATGCCACTGCAGGTCTGGCGGCCGTAGCCGTGTTCTGGATGGCCTTGCAAACCGGCGCACGTGGCGCTGATGCAGCGGCGGCTATGGCGGCCGTTGGTCTGATGTTGCAGCCCATGCGCGATCTGGCTGGTGTCTGGGACCGACACCGCGCCTGGGTCGTCGCACGGGATAAATGCGAAAAGCTGCTGGATGTGCCAAAACTGGATCGCCCAAAGCCGAATACCAACAAAAGGCTGGTGGATGCGCCACCGGCCATACACATCAAAAATCTGTCTGCCGGGCCGCTGAAAAAGATCAACGCATCTGTCGAACCGGGGCGCAGCATAGCAATTGTCGGCGCGAATGGTGTCGGGAAATCGACACTGCTAAGCCTGATGGCCGGTCTGGAACAACCACATAAGGGGCAGGTTACCCTTGACGGACGGCCACCCCAAAGCCTGACCGCCTTTGAAAGGCGTAACCTGATCACCATGATCGGAACACGCTCGGCTGTTTTAGCCGGATCACTAAGGCGGGCCTTTGTGATGGCGGCGGCGGATCGACCAACGGACGACACAGTGTTGCAAATGGCCGAACGTTATGGCCTGACCAAGATGGTTGAGCGTTTGGGCGGGCTGGACGGCAAAGTGGCCGAGGCCGGGCGGAACATGTCGGCAGGCGAATTGCGCCGATTGCTTCTGACACGTGCCGCGCTGTCCAAACCCAAACTGTTGTTGCTGGACGAACCTGACGACGCGCTGGACACCGACGGCCCGAAACTGGTGGGGCAACTGCTGGCTCAGGTCGACGCGACCACGCTGATGGTCACTCATAACCCGAAAATCGCCATACTGGCGGATGAGATTTGGTTTGTCGATCAAGGGGGCCTTGCCGAAACCGGATCAGCCGATCAGCTTTTGGCAGTAAATGAGCGTATAGCCGCGTTCCTGGGCGAAAATCGTACGGCGGCCTGACGGCTGGCGCTTAATGGATATCCGCGACACTGAAGCGATATCCAACGCCGCGAACCGTTTTAAGTCGTTTGCTTTCGTCGCCAATTTTTTTACGCAAGCGGGCAACGTAGACATCCACGATATTGGTATAGGGGTCTTCCTGACTGCCCCAGACCGTGTTCAGAATACGTTCGCGCGACACCAATTTATCAGGGTTTGACAGAAAGAAGACCAGCAGTTCCCGTTCTTTCACGGTGAATTCGACTTCGCGGTTGTCGACAGTAACGACATGCGATGTCTTATCAAAGACGATCTTGCCTTGCTTTAGACAGCTGTGGTCCTGGGGGTCAGACAGTTTATTGCGGCGGCGTGACAAGACCTCAAGCCGGGCGACCAGTTCCCCAAAATCGAAGGGTTTCGTCAAGTAGTCATCAGCCCCCGCGCGCAGCCCGGTGATACAGTCATCGACATCATCCATGGCCGTCAGCATCATGATCGGCGTGTCAATCCGCCGCCCGCGCACGGCCCGACAAAGATCGACCCCGGACATCCCCGGCAGCATCACATCAAAGATCATCACATCGAAGCTGTCGTTTTTTAGAACCTCAATCGCTGACTCACCGTCAAGAACATGCTGCACGGACCATGCCTCGGCACCCAATCCGCGGCGGATGAAGTCACCCACTGCCCGTTCATCCTCAACAAGTAATACGTTCATGCTATTCTCCGACATCTATGCGGCAATATTTGTGGGAAACACTACACCGGACAAAATCACTGGACCAAAGATAGGTTGACGCAACGACAATTTCAGCAAAACAAATCAAGAAACGGCGGAAAGCTGCGGACGGGCGGGCAAGGTCATCGCAACAATCAGTCCACCCTGATCCCGGTCAAGCAATTCCATACGCCCCCCGTGAGCTTCGATGATGGATTTGGCCAAAGGCAGACCCAGCCCCATGCCTTCGGAATAGCTTTGACTGGCGTTCGAGCCACGGAAATAACGCTCAAAGGCCTGAGTTTTATCTGCGTCACTCATGCCAGGGCCGTTATCTTCTATTGTCAGCAGCAGATAGCCATTGGGGCCGTAATCCAGCCGACAGATGATCTGATCGCCACCGTAATTCATGGCATTCTGGATCAGAACGATCAGACACTGCTTGATCCGAAGCGCGTCCATCCCGATAAAACCATCCTGAACGGTGGCCTCGAAACTGACCCTGGGGCCGAAGGTCGAGAGCGTTTCGATGATGGTGTCGTTCAGATTGGACTGGCTGATCTTTAGCCGCGGCTGCCCTGCCTCGGTCCGAGCAATGAAGAGCAGATCGTCTACGATCCGCGCGGTGTGTGCGGCCGCGTCCCGCGCACGTTCCAGTGCCTCGCGGTATTCTTCGGGCGTTTTTTCACCGCCCCGCAATGCAACTTCGGCCTCGCCCTGAATGATCGTCAGGGGCGTTCTAAGTTCATGGCTGACATCACTGATCATCCGGCGGCGGCGGCCATCGGCTTGCTGCGCTTCTTTCAACAGTTGCTCAAGCTGCACGGTACGTTGCTGAACCGCGCCTTCCAGTTCTTCGTTCTGACGTGACAAATCTGACGT
Source organism: Pseudaestuariivita rosea (assembly GCF_017592335.1). Lineage (GTDB taxonomy): Bacteria > Pseudomonadota > Alphaproteobacteria > Rhodobacterales > Rhodobacteraceae > Parasulfitobacter > Parasulfitobacter rosea. Next base: position 30,980 of record NZ_JACNMP010000027.1, read on the forward strand.
TGTCTGTTGCACGCGCGCGGCCAAGCCATTGATACTGTCCGCAAGTTCAGTCATTTCGTCCTGCTTACTGAATTCAATCCGATGGGCATAGTCGCCGTCACCGATCCGCCGGGCACCTGCCATCAAGGTTTTCAAAGGCCGCGACAGGGATTGCGACAGCAGCGTCACAGTCGCAATTGTGCTGATGATGGCTATGGCCGTGAAGGAGGCCGCCATCAAACGATACAAGACCAATTCATCGGCCAGTTCTGATCGCATCTCGGCCAGTTCAGTCAGCTCTTCCTCAAGCGCATCGTCGATCATTGCCTGGAAATTGCGGTCAATCTCAGTGTTCAGGATGCTTGAAAGCTGCGACCACCCTTCGGCGGCAGCATCTTCGGACATCTCGCCAAGGGTATAGATCAGGCGGTTCAGCTTGGCTTCGATCGCATTCAGCGCGGTCAGCTCTTCGATTTCTTCCGAACCGACCATATCGATTTCACGCCCGATCGCCTGCCGGATATTGGCGATGTCATTTTGGATCACCTCAATCTGCGTCTCGATCGCAAGATTTTCACCCTCGATCAGAAAAGCATCGCCATACTGCTTGAACAATTCATAAGTATTGGCGTTCAGCGACAGATAATCTTGATAGACCTTATGGGCCAGATCCATGCGCTGAGTGTTATAATTCGCATTATGAATTGCCCAGATGGCAAGGCCCGTGCTGCCCATCAAAGCCAGCACCAGCAGCGCGACCAACAGCCTCAATTTTGTCAGTACACGCATTTTACATCCTTGCGTCGTTGCCTAGTTGCGAACTGAGACATCGGTCAGATCATTCCAGATAAACCAATGGCCCAGTGGGGCCACTGGCTTGAAAGTAATACGATTATGCCGCATGACGATACCGTGCCTTGGGCCGCAGACAATGGGCAACCAAAGCGTCAGCGTTTTGCGGCATCCGTAACTCATCACGCGAAACAGCTGAAACACCAATTACTGCTTTGGCTTCAGCCACAGCCAGTGGCGATACCGTGATCGGACCCGAGACCGCCAGCGGCTCAATCCCGTGATTGCGCAGGACCGATACACCACCGACCGCCGACAGCGCATCAGGGGCCGCGAACAGAACGCCGTCGAACCGGTCGCAAAAGCGCGGCTGAGCGAGCACAGCCGATGTTTCACGCTGGAAAACACCGTCCGCGAATTCAACGACGACGATCTGCGCACCATTCGCTGCGGCCGCACCCACCAGTGTTTCGAAAGATTTATAGACCTGATCCATCGACATCAGATAAGTCGAGTTCGCCCCCGCATCCACGAAATCCAACACAGGAACACCAACGTCTTCAAAGGCATTATAATCCCCAAAAGCGCCCGTCCCCGTGGCCTTGATGCCTGCCACATTATAGCCTGCCCGCTTCAAGCCCTGCGCCAGACTGACAGCTGTTGTCGTTTTGCCAGAATTCATCGACGTACCGAACACCGCAATGATAGTCACATCGTCAGGGACAGTCTGATGCGGCAATGCATAGTCTTTCAGATTTACCACATCGCCCTGCCGATTGGTCAGCAATCCAATCGGACGCAGCTTTGTGGGCGATTTCATCCGGTGGTTTGCCGTAATCACCCTGCCCAGAACCCCGCCGCTGGCCATCAGATCACTGCCATCGGGATCAAGTTCGGCCACACCTTCAAACTGATCGGGGGCATAACGGCTTCCTACCGTCAAAACCACATGCGCACCGGGGTAGTTTTCGGTATACCGCCCTGTGGTCAGTTGAATGCGCCGGTGCTGGCCGATCTGCTGTGTCTCAGCCAGCAGCAGATCGCCAGACCGGGCCATATCAATGGCGTTGGTCAGACCACTGATATCGGAACGCACAACGCGCCGCGTCGTAAACGCCCATTTTGCTTGCGCCAAATCAGTTTGCAGTGTCGAAAGATCAAACATGGTCATACGTCCTGGCTATTGTTCTTGACTGTCAAGATAGCCCGGCCAATGCCTTGTTTCTTTTCAGGAAGATGATCCCGACCTGTCAGTAACATGAACAGTTTCTGAACCGAAAAATGGCCTGAAAAAATCAAGGGCGGGGTCTTGACCTTCCCACCACTGGAAGCCCCATTTATGTTAATAAAGATGAATGGGTGCGTTAGATGAAACAACAACTGTCTTTTGACATCACCCAGATGCATTGCGCATCCTGCGTCGCCCGCGTCGAGGATAAGCTGCGTACCGTGCGTGGGATCACCGATGTCGCCGTTAACCTTGCCAACCATCGTGCGACTGTTCAGACCGACGGCAGCGTTGCGGCACGTGATGTCATCGGACACTTGTCAGATATCGGAAAACCCGCCCAGATCGAACAGATAACGCTGAACATCAGCGGCATGTCCTGTGCGTCTTGCGTCGCCCAGATCGAAAAATCCCTGCAAAACCTGCCATTTGTCATCGACGTAAAGGTCGATCTGATGGCTGAAACCGCACGGGTCAACATGCTAAGCACCGACACGGGGGCACTGATCGACGCCGTGGCCCAGACCGGCAAGACCGCGCGTTTGGCCGATGGTCCGGGCACCACCACCCCGGATCATAGCACGCAATTAAAACAAAACCTGATCCTGGCCGCCGCTCTGACCGCACCCGTTTTCGTGCTTGAGATGGGCAGCCACCTGATACCCGGCCTGCACCACCTGATCGCCCGAACCATCGGGATTGAGGTCAGTTGGTTCATCCAGTTCGCGCTGACCTCTCTTATCCTGATCCTGCCGGGGCGGGGCTTTTTCACAACCGGATTTCCCGCCCTATTCAAAGGGGCCCCCGATATGAATTCGCTGGTCGCCCTTGGCACCAGCGCGGCTTATGCCTTTTCGGTCATCGCTCTTTTCGCACCCACCCTTCTCCCCGACGGCACGCGCGCCGTCTACTTCGAAGCCGCCGCCGTGATCATAACCCTGATCCTTCTGGGCCGCTGGCTTGAGGCCAAAGCCAAGGCCAGAACAGGTGACGCCATCCGAAAGCTGATCGATCTGTCCCCCAAAACGGCCCGCGTCGAAACGAACGGGGACCTGCGGGATGTCCCGGTCGGCGACCTGCAACTGGACGATATCATCCACGTCCGCCCGGGCGAGCGACTGGCGGTGGATGGCATCGTGACCGGCGGCGAAAGCTATGTCGATGAAAGCATGATCACAGGCGAACCCGTGCCCGTTGCGAAATCCAGTGGCGATACCGTGACCAGTGGCACCATCAACACCGCGGGCGCGCTGAGGTTCCGGGCCACAGCCGTGGGGGCGCAGACACGCCTTAGCCAGATCGTCGAGATGGTGCAAAAGGCCCAGGCCACCCGATTGCCCGTACAGGATCTTGTCAATCGCATTACCGGCTGGTTCGTCCCCGCCGTTCTAACCGTTGCGGTGCTGACCATCGTCACATGGCTGATCTTCGGCCCTGATCCGGTTCTGTCATATGCGCTGGTGGCAGGTATATCGGTGCTGATCGTCGCGTGCCCCTGCGCCATGGGGCTGGCTGTTCCGACCTCGATCATGGTGGGTATGGGCCGGGCTGCGGAAAAAGGCGTGCTGTTTCGCAACGGCGATGCCTTGCAAAAGCTGCGCGATGTCAAAACGATCGTCTTTGACAAAACAGGCACACTGACGGTTGGTACGCCCGCGCTGGACCGAATAGAAATCGTTGGTGACATCAGTGATGAAGAGGCCCTGCGTCTTGCAGCCGCCGCTGAAATGCTATCCGAACATCCCCTGGCCAAGGCGATCGTACAGGCCGCTGACACCAGAGATATTTCGCGATCCAAAGCCAATCATTTTCACGCGGTCATCGGCCAAGGTATCACCGCAACTGTCGAGGACAAAGACATCGCCATCGGCTCGCTTCGGTTTTTGAAAGAGCTTAATATCGAGGTGCAGCCCCTGACATCGAAAACGCCGGGCGCGACACAGATTCACATGGCCGTCGACAGGCAGCATGTGGCCGTGTTTCTGATTTCGGACACAATCCGCCCCGAGGCCCGCGATCTGATCGAGCTGCTCAAGGCACAAGGCCTAATGACCGCGATGGTCACGGGCGATGCCGAAAGCACCGCAAAGCATGTCGCAAACCAGTTGGGCATCGATCATGTCGTGGCCGGGGTCCTACCTGCAGGCAAGGTTGCCGCCATTCGCGACCTGCAAAAGGATGGCCCGGTGGCCTTTGTCGGCGACGGCATAAACGACGCCCCTGCCCTGGCCGCCGCCGACGTCGGCATCGCCATAGGCACCGGGACCGATATCGCCATCGAAACCGCCGATCTGGTCACGATGTCAGAAAACCTGAATACTGTGAAACATGCGATCGACATCAGCCGTGCGAGCCTGCGTAACATTCATCAGAACCTGTTTTGGGCCTTTGGGTACAATACCTTGCTGATCCCGGTCGCAGCCGGGCTGCTGTTTCCGCTGTTTGGCCTGCTTCTGTCGCCGGCCTTTGCGGCCGGGGCCATGGCGCTGTCCAGTGTATTTGTCGTGGGCAATGCGCTGCGATTGCGTAAGCTGGCGCTGTAATGCATCCATCCGGGAAGGGTCCGATGAACATTGGTGAAGCATCCGAAAAAAGCGGGCTGCCCCGCAAAACGATCCGATATTACGAAGATATCGACCTGATCCGCCCCCTGCGTGACCGGAATGGATACCGTGCCTTCCGTGACAAGGATGTGCACAAGCTGATTTTCCTCAGCCGGGCGCGCGCGCTTGGGTTTTCGATCGACGACTGCCGCACCCTGCTGGCGCTGTGGGAAGACGACCAGCGCGCCAGCGCCGATGTCCGCGCCCTGGCCCAGGACCATCTGGCGCATATCGATCATAAAATCCAAGACCTGCAATCCATGCGCGCAACCCTGTCCGACCTGATCACCGCCTGCGCCGGCGATCACAGACCCGACTGCCCGATATTGGCATCGCTTGAAAAAGAGTGAAAAGTGGTCGGGACGGCAAGATTCGAACTTGCGACCCCCTGTACCCAAAACAGGTGCGCTACCAGGCTGCGCTACGCCCCGACGAAGCAGTCGTTTAATACGTCCCGATTAAAATGAAAAGCCCCTAACAGGGCCAAACTGCAATTGTTTGATCAATCGCCGGATGGCGCAATTCCGATCCCAGGCCTATCCCCATCTGCTGTGCCATCCCGCCGTTGATTTCCAGAACAAACTGAACCGGGCCATCACTGGGCAACGGGGTCCGATCCATGGGGGTCGCGTTATAATGTATGCGATGCACTGTACCGTCATCCCGAATAAATAGAATATCCAGCGGGATCAGCGTATTTTCCATCCAGAACGACAGCGGCTGCGGACGATCATAGACAAACAGCATGCCGGAAAACTGCGGAAGCGTTTCGCGATTCATCAATCCACGGCCACGCTCGGCCGGGTCATCTGCGATTTCAACACTGAAACGCGCTTCGCCCCAGGCACCCCGTATCTGTGCATGCTCAGCCGAACACGCCGCATTGGCCACAAAAGCCCATGCGCAAAGCCAGATCACGCTGACTGAAAAAACCTTCAGCTTTTTAAAGCTGCTTCCCATGACGCGACAAATGTCGCCATGCGTCCGCGTTGCCCGTCGATCACACGCAAACAAACCGCTTCTCCTGGTTGCAGATCGGCAAATCCGGAACTACGAAGAACTTCAATATGAATGAATACATCTTCATCCCGGCCGAAGACATTTGCGAACCCAAACCCTTTGCCCTTGTCAAACCATTTCACACGAGCTGGTTCCAAAGGTGTAAGCGCAATCGTTTCGCTGTCAATGCCGATCAAATCAGCCAGATTTGAGGCAAAAATGCCCTCGGGCGGAGCGATTTCCAAAACTTCCACAGCCTGCATACCGCGTGTCGTCTTTTGAACTGTGACTTTTATGCTTGCAGAATCGGCAATAGAACTTTGTCCAAAATTCCGTAGGACATTTGCATGCAGCAGGATGTCCGGCCCGCCTTCATCTGAAACAACAAAACCAAATCCCTTTGTCGGATCAAACCATTTAACGTGCCCAGTCACGGTTTCGTGAATTTCTGTTTCGTCTTTTGTCATTATTAATTGTCCGTGCAGGAGGCCGAGCGACGTCCCTTAATTAGTCTTATGTCCTTACCTATGTCTATGTGCTTTACAATAATTGCAAGTGCTTGGCATCAATTGAACTTACCTAAAGTCAAATATTACGGGTTAAGCCGTACTGTTTCCCATTCGTGATCAAGTTTTTCACGCTTCCACTGAAAACGGTCATGCAGCCGATAATCTCCGTCGGCCCAGAATTCGATTTCAAGCGGTTTGATGCGGAATCCCCCCCAAAATGGCGGCCGTTTCGGGTTTGTACCGTGACGTGCGGTGACTTTCGCGACTTCGGCCACGAGGGCGGCGCGCGACGACAGCGGCTTTGACTGCTGCGATGCCCAGGCCCCCAGACGACTTTTCAAAGAACGTGACGTAAAATAGTCGTCCGCCTTTTTGCCCTCCTCAAGCTCGACCACGCCGCGCACGCGAATCTGTCGCCGAAGCGATTTCCAATGCATCACAAACGCCGCCTTGCCAGCCTGTGTGATCTCGGCCGCTTTCTGGCTGTTATAGTTCGTGTAAAAGACAAAGGCGTCATCCTCGACATCTTTCAACAGCACCATCCGCGCATTGGGCAGGCCCGTTTCGTCAACGGTCGACAAGGCAATCGCATTGGGATCGTTGGGTTCGGTCTTTTCAGCCTCAGACATCCAGGCACGCACGATCTGAAATGGATCATCACCCGCAAATATACCCGATCTGTCCATGGATGCCGTCACTCCTTCAATCCTACGGGTGGCGCTATATCACACCAAAAATGTTTTCAAGTATTGCCGACCCTTAGCGCTGTCTTGCCGCGCAGGAAGCAATAGCCTAAACCAAACGCACATATATCGAAATGGGCAGGGACGAAGAAATGTCAACGGAACTGATGGCGGGAAAACGCGGCCTGATCATGGGGCTGGCCAATGATAAGTCGATCGCGTGGGGGATAGCAAAAGCCTGCGCCGATGCGGGGGCTGAACTGGCCTTTTCTTATCAGGGCGAAGCGCTGTTGAAACGGGTCAATCCGCTGGCCGAACAACTGGGCTCTGACATTGTCATCCCTTGCGATGTGGGCGACGAGGCATCGATCGACGCGCTGTTTGATGAATTGAAGAAGCGTTGGGGTAAACTGGATTTCATCGTCCACGCCATCGGCTTTTCCGACAAAAACGAACTGCGCGGCCGCTATGTTGACACCACCCGTGGCAATTTCCAGATGTCGATGGATATCTCGGTCTATTCCTTCACTGCCGTCGTTCAGCGCGCCGAAAAACTGATGACCGACGGCGGCAGCTGCCTGACACTGACCTACTATGGCGCCGAAAAGGTGATGCCGCATTACAACGTCATGGGTGTGGCTAAAGCCGCCCTTGAGGCCAGCGTGCGTTATCTGGCCGAGGATCTGGGCAAAGACGGCATCCGCGTCAACGCCATCAGCGCCGGGCCGATCAAAACACTGGCCGCCAGCGGCATCGGCGATTTCCGTTACATCATGAAATGGAACGAATATAACGCGCCGCTACGCCGCACAGTGAATATCGAAGACGTTGGGAATTCAGCACTTTATCTTCTGTCTGACCTGGGCTCTGGCACGACAGGCGAGGTCCTGCACGTCGATGCAGGCTATCATGTCGTCGGCATGAAGGCCGTCGACGCCCCGGATATCAGCAAATCATGACCTGGGCGGCCTTTGCCTCGATCCTGCTGATCCATCTGGCCGCGGCCATCAGCCCCGGTCCATCCTTTGTCGTGTCGGTCAAAACCGCCGCTGCCGAAGGATTTCGCGTCGCCGCCGCCCTGGCGGTGGGCTTTGGCCTGGGGGCTGCCATATGGGCCGCCACCGCGCTGATGGGCCTTGCGATACTGTTCGAAATCCTGCCGGGCCTTCTGACGGCGCTGAAAATCATCGGCGGGCTGTTTTTATGCTTTATCGCCGTCATGATGTGGCGCCACGCCAAAGACCCCATCGCCTTTGCCGATGCCACAGCCGCCCCGCGCGGCATCCTGTCAGCCATCCGGCTTGGCGTGATCACACAGCTGGCCAACCCCAAACCGGCCGTCTTTTTCGGCGCCGTCTTCATCGGCCTTGTGCCCGAGGGCAGCTCGGTCTGGATGCTGGCCGCCCTTCTGGGCATGATTTTTGCGAATGAGACAATATGGTACATTGTCGTGGCCAAAGCGTTTTCGACCCACACCGCCCGTCAGGCCTATGTTCGGTTCAAAACCTGGATCGACCGCCTGTTCGGCGGGCTGATTGCCGTGTTCGGGCTGAAAATCGCGATAAGCTAAAAGGAAAAGAAAGCATGTCTGATCGCCTGCCCCACGAAAAAGGATTTCACGTCAGTTGGGATCAGATGCATCGTGACAGCCGCGCGCTGGCCTGGCGGCTTGATGGGCGCGGACCAGACGATGGCGCGTGGCGGGCCGTGGTTGCCATCACCCGGGGCGGCATGGCGCCCGCAATGATCGTCGCGCGCGAACTCGATATCCGCACCGTCGACACGATCAGCGTCAAGTCCTACCATTCGGGCGGCGGCAAGGCCGACCAGCGACGCGAGGCCGAGGTGCTGAAATCCCCCAATGCCAAGATGATGGGTGACGGTACCGGTGTGCTGATCGTCGATGATCTCGTGGACAGCGGCAAGACGTTGGAACTGGTGCGCAGCCTTTATCCCAACGCCCATTTCGCCACCGTCTACGCCAAACCGCAAGGCGAGCCGCAGGTCGATACCTTTATCACCGGCGTCAGCCAGGACACATGGATTTTCTTCCCCTGGGACATGGCCCTGCAATATGTCGAACCCTATCGCGGCAAGGACTGACCATGTCGCGCACCACGTCGACCTTCGACCCCCCGGTGATGGAGGCGCGCAATTGGCTGAACGGCATTGAGTTTCCCGCAGATCGCCCCCTGCTGAACGTCAGTCAGGCCGCGCCCATCGATCCGCCCCCGCCCCAGATGCTGCAGGCCATGGCCGAAAAGGTGGTCAGCGATCCGACCGTGCATCTTTACGGACCCGTTCTGGGTATGCCTGAATTACGGGCCGAACTCGCGCAGCAGTGGTCCGATGCCTATGGCGGCACCGTCACGCCCGATCAGGTCGCCATCACCTCGGGCTGTAATCAGGCGTTCACCGCAACCATCGCGGCCCTGACATCCGAAGGCGATCAGGTCATCCTGCCGACCCCATGGTACTTTAACCATAAAATGTGGCTGGATATGGCGGGCGTCGAAACCCGCCCGCTGGACACCGGCGCAAACCTGTTGCCGGACCCCGATCAGGCCGCCGCGATGATCACCGACCGCACCCGTGCGATCGTGCTGGTGTCGCCCAACAATCCCGGCGGCGTCGAATATCCGCCCGACCTGATCCGGGCGTTCTATGATCTGGCGCAGTCCCACCGCATCAAGCTGATCATCGATGAAACCTATCGCGATTTTCATAAACACCCCGGCGCGCCGCATGATTTGCTGACCGACCCCGACTGGCACGAAACCCTGATCCAGCTTTACAGCTTTTCCAAGGCCTATCGCCTGACCGGTCACCGCGTTGGCGCCATTCTGACCGCGCGCCCCCTACTGTCCCAGATCGAAAAGTTCCTCGACACCGTTACCATCTGCCCCAATCAGATCGGCCAGTGGGCCGCGCTTTGGGGTATGCAGAACCTGTCGCAATGGCTGGCGGGCGAACGCGCGGAAATTCTGTCGCGGCGTCAGGCCATCATCGACAGCTTTCCCCAGTTGGCCCAGCACGGCTGGCAACTGATGGGGTGCGGTGCCTATTTCGCCTATGTCCGCCACCCCTTTGACCTGCCCTCTGATCAACTGGCGCGGCATATGGTGCAGGCGGCCTCGGTCCTGCTGTTGCCGGGCACCATGTTCAAACCCGCGGGCGACGCCACCGCGGCCCGCGAACTGCGCATCGCCTTCGCCAATATTGACCGCGCAGGCATCAAGATGTTGTTTGATCGTCTGGCGCATCTTGCCCCGCCCGAGACGCTCGCATAAGAAAGCGCAAGCGTAAAAGGGGACACCATGGGCAAAGGTAAAATTTCGAAACTTTTTGTGTGGATTCTGTTCGGGCTGCTGGCCCTTGGTTTGGCCGGGTTTTCGACCGGCGGCTTTGGCAACCGCTTTGGCAGTGTGGCCAGCGTCGGCAGCAAGGATGTCGATGGCAACACCTATGCCCGCACGTTGCAGGATGAAATGACCGCTTATGCCCGCCAGACCGGTCGGGCACTGCCCTTTGAAACCGTGCTGGCCGAAGGGATCGACCAGATCGTCCTGCAACGCCTGATTGCCACCCGCGCGCTGGACCATGAAACTGACCGCCTAGGCCTATCCATCGGCGATGATGAGGTCCGAAACCGTGTCCAGACCTTCCGCGATTTTCTGGACCAGAACGGCAATTTCGACCGCGAAACCTATCGCCTTCTGCTGCAACGCCGTGGTCAGACCGAAGCCGAATTCGAAGCCAGCCTGCGCGAAGATGCTGCCCGCGAAATCCTGCAACTGGCCGTCGTCGGTGGCCTGGATGTGTCAGACCGCTACATCGACACCTTTTACAACTACCTGGCCGAACGTCGGAATTTCAGCTGGATCGCCCTGACGGCCGATAACCTCGACGCCCCTGTCGGTGTGCCAGACGACGCCACACTGCAAAGCTACTACGACGCCAACCCCGATGAATTCACCCTGCCCGAAACCAAGCGGATCACCTACGCCTGGCTGACCCCCGACATGCTGCAGGACGACATCGACCTGGATGAAGAGGTGCTGCGCGGCCTTTATGACGACCGTATCTCGGAATTTGTCATGCCCGAACGCCGCCTGGTCGAACGTCTGGTCTTTGGTTCCGAAGACGAAGCCGCGGCCGCCAAGGCCCGGCTGGATGCGGGTGAACTGACCTTCCCCGAACTGGTCGAGGAACGCGACCTGACACTGGACGTCATCGACCTGGGCGACCGCACACAGGCCGAACTGGGCGACGCCGGTGAGGCGATTTTCGCACTGGAAGAGGCCGGACAGGTCACAAACCCCCTGCCCTCGCCCCTTGGGCCCGCGCTTTACCGGATGAACGCGATCCTGTCGGCGCAGGAAACCAGTTTTGAGGAAGTCCGCGATGATCTGGGCGCCGAAATCATCGCCGACACCGCCCGCCGCCAGATCAGCGATCAGTTTCTGACCCTGCAGGAACTGCTGGCCAGCGGCGCCACGCTGGAAGAGCTTGCCAGCGAAAGCGACATGGAACTGGGCACCATCGAATGGTACCCCGGCATCACCGATGACATCGCCGCCTATACCGCCTTCCGCGCGGCCGCTTTGCAACTGGACGAAGGTGACTTTCCTGAAATCCTCGAACTGGAAGACGGCGGTATCTTTGCGATGCGCCTGGAAGAAATCATTGCCCCCCGCGTCCAACCCCTGGCCGATGTGCGCGGCGACGCGATCCGCAGCTGGCAGTCGGCCGAAACCCTGTCACGCCTTGACGCGCTGGCCGACGATCTGATGACCCGGCTTGAGGCGGGCGAAAACATCAGCGACCTTGGCTTCCCCGTGAACGTCGAACAGGATATCACCCGTGATTTCAGCCTGCCTAACGCGCCCGTCGACACCGTCCTGCAGGTCTTTGAAATGACCCGCGACGAACGCCGCAAGATCGAAAGTGACGGCCAGATCGTCGTGGTCGAGCTGGACGAAATCCTGGTGCCCGACGAAGACAACCCCGATATCGCAGCCCTGCGCGGCGTGATCGAAAGCGCGGGCCTGCAAAGCCTGCAGCAGGACCTGTTTCTGGCCTTCACCCGCCAGGTTCAGGACGACCTGCAGCCCACGATCAACCCAACCACCATCACCAGCATCCACGCGAATTTCCAGTAAGGCGGCAAAGTGGCCCTGACACCCTCTTTCAGTGATTTCCAGGCGGGGTTCGACGCCGGTCGCAATCAGCTGGTCTACACCCGTCTGGCCGCCGATCTGGACACGCCCGTGTCGTTGATGCTGAAACTGGCCGGTGCCGCCAAAGACAGCTTTATCCTGGAAAGCGTAACGGGCGGCGAGGTCCGCGGTCGCTACTCGATCGTCGGCATGAAGCCCGACGTCATCTGGCAATGCCACGGCACGACCTCGCACATCAACCGTCAGGCCCGCTATGACACGGATGCGTTTGAGCCGCAGGATGCCCCGCCCCTGGACGCCCTGCGCGCCCTGATCGCGGAAACACAGATCGACATGCCCGATGATCTGCCCGCCGCCGCCGCGGGGCTGTTCGGGTATCTGGGCTATGACATGATCCGGCTGGTCGAACGCCTGCCCGATATCAACCCCGACCCCCTTGGCCTGCCCGACGCCGTGCTGATGCGCCCCTCCGTTGTTGCGGTGCTGGATGGCGTCAAGGGCGAGGTCATATTGGTGTCCCCCGCCTGGGTGTCATCTGGTCTGTCCGCCAAAGCGGCCTATGCCCAGGCGGCCGAACGTGTCTCGGACGCCCTGCGCGATCTGGAACGCGCGATGCCGTCGGTGTCACGGGAAATGCGCGACACACAGGCCCCGTCCGAACCGGTGTCGAATTTCACCAAAGACGGCTACAAGGCCGCGGTCGAAAAGGCCAAGGATTACATCCGCGCCGGCGACATCTTTCAGGTCGTGCCCGCCCAACGCTGGACGCAGGAATACCGCGAACCGCCTTTCGCGCTCTACCGGTCCCTGCGGCGCACCAACCCGTCGCCCTTCATGTTCTTTTTCAACTTCGGCGGCTTTCAGGTCATCGGCGCCAGCCCCGAAATCCTGGTGCGCGTCTTTGGCAATCAGGTCACGATCCGCCCCATCGCGGGCACCCGCCGCCGGGGCAAAACGCCCGAAGAAGACAAAATGCTCGAGGCCGATCTGCTGGCCGATCAAAAAGAGCTGGCCGAACACCTGATGCTGCTGGATCTGGGCCGCAATGACACCGGCCGCGTGTCGAAAATCGGCACCGTCCACCCGACCGAGGAATTCATCGTCGAACGCTACAGCCACGTGATGCACATCGTGTCGAATGTGGTGGGCGAACTGTCTGACGACCACGATGCCCTGTCAGCCCTGCTGGCCGGTCTGCCCGCAGGAACCGTCTCCGGCGCGCCCAAGGTCCGCGCGATGGAAATCATTGATGAGCTTGAGCCTGAAAAGCGAGGCGTCTACGGCGGCGGCTGCGGCTATTTCGCGGCCAATGGCGACATGGACATGTGCATCGCCCTGCGCACCGCTGTGGTCAAGGACGACAAGCTTTACATCCAGGCAGGCGGCGGCATCGTCTATGACAGCGACCCCGAAGCCGAGTGGCAGGAAACCGTCGACAAATCCCAGGCCATCCGCAAAGCCGCCGAAGATGCAGCGCGTTTTACGGGCAGCGGGAACTGAGCTTCGATATTATTTAGCACAAAAAGCTGAGGGCAGCGACCGTCCGCGGGTGGGCGTGAAGCGCCCGCCGTCGTGCTGGAAGCACGCCTGCGGCGTGACGGGGGCGGGTCGGCGCGGCCCGGTGGTGCCCACCGGGCGAGGTCTTCAAAACAAACATTTGTGAACTTGGTGCATCGTTCTAACCATCCGCAGTCCCGGACTTGATCCGGGACCTCTGACCATCCGACATTTTTGAAACGCAGCCCTAGCCATTCGCTCAAGACAGCGCCACCGCTAGAGCAAGATGAGATCAGGTTGAAGCGTATCCTGAGTTGACAAGGTAATTCGCACATTCCTGCGGGGTGAAGCGGTCGAGCAGCTTACCGATCCTGCGCCATGTTGCCTCTATCGTGCGTTCGGCGGCGTCTCG
>NZ_JACNMP010000028.1 GCF_017592335.1 Pseudaestuariivita rosea
TGTCGAACACCATCCGCACGGCCCTTGCTCGTGTCTCAGGTGAATAGCGGTTCGCTCTGTTGTCTTTTCCCATGGCTCCAATCCTTCCTCGATTTGGAGCCTCCGGAAAACCCGGAGCGGTTCATTGCGCAGATTGAGCCGCACACCATCGCTGGTCTCTAGCTCGATCTTCCCATTGCGACTGATGTAGTCGATATGTGCGGCGACACGAACACTCTCTGTCCGCTGGTTCACCATAATCTGTTTGCCGTCCTTCCCAACCTTCGCAGGTTTCGTCACCTTCACCATCACTTCGGGTGCACTACGCACGACAACGCGCCAAGGTCGCCTTATCAGAGGCAGAAACAGCACCAGACGACGCCCGTCGGCCACCTGACTGCCTTTGGGCGTCTTTATCCCCATCATCGCGCCCACGCCTTTGTCCAACCGAAAAATACCTTGCAGCCTTCGACCGCACCGCACGTGGTTTCTTTGGTGTCCAGCAATCTTGGAACCCGATGGGCGTTTCAAAGTCACTCATCGTCCAAACCTCCGACCACTTGAAGGTCATATTGCCCGGCCGCGAATTGCCGTAGATCAGTACGCAAATCAGAAATGCCCTTCCGCAATGCAGCCAGCTCGTCACGGGTGGGCGTGTAGCTGTCACCAGTAAACACACCTCGGTTCATCAAAGCCGCCATTTGGTTTGTATTCGTCGCCATACCTTGAAGCTGACGAAACGACCGTTGGATAGCCCGCCTCTGTGATTTCACTGGCAGTGGCGCTCCACGAAATTTCGCCATCAGGATCGACGCCGCCCAGGTCGAAGCTGTCACCCGCTGCTCTTTCGCATCATCGGCCAAGTGCCCGGCCACATCGGAAGGTAGACGAACCGTTACCTTGTCTTGCCGCTTGACGGGCGCGGCTTCTGAAATGTTGTCCGAGACAACAACTCCTTCCGTGACCTGATCAATCATCAATCGCAGAAAATCAGACGGCGACAGACCGTTTTCCGCTGCAACAGTCTCGAACCGAGCTTTTGCTGCTCTGGAAATACGCGCTCTGACGACTTCTGATTTCTCTGTCATAATTAATATTGTGCTACATTGCTGGCGCTAAGCCTATCCTGCCATAGCTCTATAATCAACTTCAAAGTTGCCCCGGACAACATTGTTCCTTTATTCACGGATTCCATGACAGACCCGCAAACGTAAAATTTTCCTTTACTTTATTAAGGCTCATTGCTCCAAGGCGAGCTAATTGGTACGATCATTGCCATTACTAACGGCGAAAGAAAGTTATCCCGTGCCTATCTCGCGCGCTTGATGTCACCATGCTTCATATGTCGTTGTTCACGTCTCAACCGGCCAATCAGAAACTTACGCTGACGACTTGGAGACCATCCCTTGATTTCCATCTTACGGAAAAGGGCAATCTCAGCTGGAGTCATTGGGTTCGCCTCAATTTCCTGGGTCGCAAAAGCGTGACGCAAGCGTTTCGATTGCACATCGCCGAACCGATCTTTTGCTACCATTTCCGATCTCCATAAAATGATCACTATAGACGCTACCGCAAACTGCGGCCTGTAGGTTTTACAAGCCTGTAAAAGCCTTCCATAAACCCGCATGTCTATACGTATCTATCATGCCTGTTTTAGAGAGAGCCTACAATAAAAGCCGATCAGTCAGATGGGGCAGTATTCAGCTTTGCCTGAATATCCTTTTCAGTCAGCAACACCATCAAACGCACCCGGCACCAGATCATCCCAGAACGCACGAATAGCAGTGGCATTCAGGGCCGACATCCACCCGTGGCGCTCAAAATCCTGGCGGTGCGCGTCGTCATCAAGCCCGCTTAGAAACAGCCGCTTGTCCGCATCCCGTTGCGTGGGCGTGCGCGCCACCACAAGGTCCTGCACGACCTTCAGCTGCGCCGCTCGGCCCTTCAGCACCGGTGCCTCGAAATCATCGCGCAGGGCGGCGGTCAGATACTTCACCGGAAAGCGCACACCATCCTGCCCGGCCATGTAATCCAGCTTGGCCTGCACATGCCCTTCCCCGTGTTCCGCAATCCACTGCCGCGCCAAGCGGTCGCTGACCCCCAGTTCGCGCAGACGGCCGTAAACCGGCCCCTTGCGCAGCCCCTCGCCATCGTCCAGATCCAATATCCCAAGCTGCGGGTTTTCCCGGATCAGAAACCTTATGTCGCTGACCGCCCTGCCCCGCTTGCGGATCTCGGGCGTCAGGATAATATTCGACGTCCTGTTCACCTCGGCCACGGCAGGCTTGATGATCTTGGCGTTCAGGTGTTTGTAGGTTTCATAATAAGCACTGTCCGCCACCCCCATCAGGCGCCGAAATAAATTCAGATCCCACCACCCCGTGCTGCCCGTGCGCACAAAGCGATAGCAGTTTTCATAAAGCGCCAGTGCGTGACCGCTGGTGAACCGCCGCTGGATGTTCAGATTGATCAGCGCGAAAACCTTGGGGTCATTCAGTTTGTCCGCCAGCGCGGGGGAATAGGCATATTCGCAAATACCCCCCTTCAGCTTGGCATAGGATAACAGGCTGCTGACCCCCCATTCCTGCTGGCCCTTTTCGTCCAACATGTCCCATTCCGCCACCGTTTCCGCCAGCCCGCGCAGCGACGCCTTCAGCGTTTCCATATCGTTCGAATTATAGCCGATCATCATGCACAATGTGCGCGCATCGATCACATGGGTCGCCTGGCTGGTCAGCGTGTCATAGGCGTTCAGCAACAGCACATTCGACAGCTTGCGCTGCAGCAGTGTCAGCTTGCCCGACACATGAATCGCCGCCACATGCTTTTTCACAGCACTGCGACGCAAGGCCCCGGTCAAGGTTGTCCGATCTATATCCTGCATCTGTCCGCTCGGGTTTTTATTGTTATGCATCGCACTATGCCCCGAAAGGCACCCAAAAACAAGTCCCGCTCAGGTTCCTGTCACAGGGGCGATTTTGGCCCTGTAAACGGGTTCCCTTGGGTTCACCGCGACCCAGAAAGGTACCAATTTGCAGGATAGAAGCGTTGGGGGCGGACTCATGAGATTCAAGAAAACCGTTGAAAATCAACATGTCCCGGATTCTGGCGCCTTTTGGCACGCGAATCGGCACCTTTCAGCCTGTATTCAGGTCCCCTTGCCCCCGTATCCAGGTCCCTTTCGACCTGTATCGTGGCACCCTTATACAGATAAACTATTGATAATAAATGGTATTATGCCCTGAAAGTCCTTAAAGAGAGTCAAAATATACTTATACTTTTATAGGGGTTCGGGTGTTTCTTTCATTTGATTTATGATGATTTGGCGTTGAGCGATTCACAGATGGCAAATCATGTGCCATAAATGGTTTCAGGTTTTATCTTTTGTCACACATCAACGGGGTCACATGACATCTTCAGACCGGTCTCACTTGCCACCCTATTTCAATATCAGTCCCGCCAAAGCCGCCGAGCGGCTGACCGAGGGAATCGATACCGGCCGTTTTGCTAAGGCCGCCGCCTTTGGCGCAAAGGGCCGCGAAGATCTGGCCAAGCGCGGGTATGCGCCCGACGGCCAGAAACGTCTGCGCCGTTTTTCCACGTGGGAGGTCTGCAAATATCTGATCCCCGTGGCCCCCGCCCATTTCCGCCGTGTGCTGAAAGCGAATCCCGACCTGCCCCAGGGCGAAGGCGAAGGCGGCACAAAATGGTTTAGGCTCGATGACATCATCGCACTGCGCGAACATTTCGCCGCGGAAGGTGCCGCAAACAAGGAATACAAAAGTTGGCGCCCCGAAGGCTTGCCCGCCAAAGTCGTGGCCATTGCCAATTTCAAAGGCGGCGTCGGCAAGACCTCAACCTGCGCCCATCTGGCCATGTCAGCGGCGCTGGATGGCTATAAAGTGCTAGTCGTCGATCTGGACAGTCAGGGGTCGTTAACGTCGATCATGGGTGGTCAGGTCGAAGACGAATGGCAAACTGCTTTCCCGCTGATGGCGAAGGATTTCGCGCGCCATATGCAATCGGAAAACACCATCCGCGAGGCCCGCGGTGAAGCCCCCCTGCCCTTCGACGAAACCCTATCCGAGGCGCTAGAGGTTTCGCCGCGAAACCTGATTCAGAAAACCCACTGGCCGAATATTGACCTGATCGGAGCGCAGCTGAACCTTTATTGGGCCGAATTTCAGGTGCCAGTCTGGCGTCTGCAAAGCCGGTCCTGGCCGCTGTGGGATGCGCTGACAAACGCCCTGGAAAGCGAAGAGATCCTCAACGACTATGACATCGTCCTGCTCGATACGCCCCCTGCCCTGGGCTATCTGACCATCAACGCGCTGGCCGCAGCTGATATACTGATCGTCCCCCTTGGCGCCAGCTTTCTGGAATTCGACTCAACGGGTCGATTTTTCGATATGCTCTATTCGACTTTTGCCTCGATCGAAGATGGTGAAAACCGGGCGCGCCGCCGCGATGGCCTGCCTGAAATGCGGTTTGAATGGGATGCCGTGCGCGCCCTGATCACCCGGTTTGACGCAGCACAGCAGACTGATCTGGCCAACGTAATCCAGGCCTATTTCGGGGATTTCATGGCCACCTATCGGCAGGATATGACCGCCCTGGTCGGTCAGGCGGCCGAGCAGGTGAATGGCATCTATGAAGCGGACCACAGGCTGTTCAATCGCGACACCTATGTCCGCGGTCGTGAAACTTTTGACCGCACCTGGGCCGAGATCAAGGAAGTCATTTTGGGCGCCTGGTGGCGTGATCTGCAGATGCAATCGGACGAGGAGGTATAAGTCATGGCCAAGCGCAGAAGACTGTCTGCCCCCAGTGCGGAAGACCTGAGCAAAATCGAAGAAGAGTTTCGCCGCGAAACCTCGGAAAACGGTCGGCGCGGGATGGCCCCGATCGCGCAGGTGGCTGCTGATACGGCGCAGGAACTGACGGTGACTGACCCCAATCTGCGCGCGGCGCAGGCCCGCGATGCGGCTGATGCTGAACGTTTGCGCGAGGCTGAAAAGCAGGGTCTGATCCTGCTGGATTTGCCCCTGGATGACGTGCTGGCCGACGCCATGGTCCGGGACCGCAGTGTGCTGGACAAGGGCGCCATGGACGAACTGCAGGCCTCGATCGCGCTGAACGGTCAACGCTTGCCAATAGAGGTCTATGAAATGGCGAATCAGGCCGATGGCGAGCCGCGCTATGGCGTCTTGTCGGGCTATCGTCGCCTGAGGGCTTTGCAGAACCTGCGAGCGCAGTATGGCGCTGGTCCGTTCGACACCGTCCGGGCGATCCTGCGGGACCCGAAAGAGCAGCGCCACCGCTTTGCCGCGATGGTCGAGGAAAACGAAATACGCCAGTCGCTGAGCCATTACGAACGCGGTCGCATCGCTGTGATCGCCGCACAGCAGGGCGCTTTTGCAAATACGGAAGAGGCCGTGAACGCGATGTTCCCGGTGGCCTCGAAAGCCAAGCGATCCAAGATCAGATCCTTTGCGCTGATCTTTGAGGAGCTCGGCGATCTACTGAATTTCCCTGAAAATCTGCGCGAAAAAGACGGGCTGAAAGTGGCGGCCGCTTTGCGGGACGGGGCCGAGGAAAAGCTGCGCGCGGCGCTGGAAACGGGGCAGGGCACCGATGCTGCGTCAGAACTGGCCTTGCTGGAGGCGGTTCTGGATGATTACGCGGATGTCCCGCGGCCATCGTCCCGCGGTGGTCGACCCAAGGTGAAGGTGCCACAGCAGGGCTGGCAGGGTCAGAATACGCTGCGTCTTTCCAATGGGATCATATTGCGCAAAGGGCAGGATTCACAAGGCTATGTGATCCATCTGTCCGGTGATCTGCTGACACCGGATCTGATGGAAAGCCTGATGGATCAGATCCGCTATATGCTTGAAAAGCCATAGGTTTCGCCGCGAAACCCTTCTTATGCCGCTTTTGAAATCGTCTTCATTTTGTCAAACGATAGACGCAAAAATATACATTTTATTTGTAGTTATAATAAGTGTTAGTAATTAACATCTGAAGGTTGAGGAAAATCCATATTTAAAGTGAATGCTAGATTTATTACCGCTATATTTATTGCTTTTTCAATCCCTGCTAATGCGCAGTCAGGAACATTCACGGAACCGTACATTGGATGTTTGACTAAAGATCATTTGAGCCAACTTTATCGGGCAATTCATTCGGGAGATAAAAGGTTATGTTATAGTATGATGGGCAAAACTTGCGTGATTGTTCAAGGTTATGATTTTTCAATATTAGATCGTGGTTTGCTTAACTCTAAAGTCAGGGTTTATGTAGGTGAAAACACAGTTGACCTTGTCGTTCCTTTAGAAGCTGTTCGTTGAAATTAGACTAATCCTCCTACCCATAGAATGCTTCAAATTGCTTAATCAATCTGCTTAAGTGTAGTTTCCAAATACTCAAATTGGCATACTAGAATGTGCCGCTTTAGCGATCAGGCCATCGTGAGGGAAAGCATGCTTCAGGGCAGGGACGTTGTGCCGGATCATATCAAGGGAACACCCATTGATGCGGTGCGTTTTGACAAGACGCCGCAACGTCGGTGGGAAGTATCATTTGAGTGCCAGTCGCCCAATCCTTACGGCTAAAGCTCCGATAGAAGCGCCAGCGTTTCAGGTATTCGTTTCAGGGTGTTATCCAGCCGCATGGCCCATTTCGGGCCGGTGTTGCGGGCTGTGATGTAGGCATCGCGCAGCTCATCTGGGCGGTCTTCGGCCAAGGCGCGGATCAGGAAGGCGGCTTGGGCACGGTCCTTGACGGCTTTGATCCGGTCGGGTTCATCCCGGCGTCGATCCGCGACGATCAGCTTATGGATGGCAAAGCGTTCGGGCTGCGGCACCTGGACCAGCACGCCGCTGCGATACAACACGGCGGCCTGGATCGGGTCCTGGATCAGATAGTTCAGATGGTGCAGTGACTGCGCATCCACACCAAGGGCGGCGAGGGGGCGCAGGCCCTCATCTTCGTCAAAAGACGGGGTCAGGAATTCGACCATCAGATCATTGCGCGTCTGCTTCCAGCGCCAGACGTGATCGCGTTTCAGACTGGGCACAGGGTCGAAGGCGAAGTGCTTGAAAACGTCCTGAAGGGGAGGGGAGACAGTGTCTTCCAACGCCAGGGACAGACGTTCAAAACTGGCGATGTCGACGTCGCCGGTTTGGGCGGTGTCGTCGAAACTGTAGCGCAGCCCAAGGTCGCCTTCGTACAGGCGAAAGGCATGGGTGCCGATGATGGTGCCGCCCAAGCGAAAGACCCCGGATTTGGCCATGGCGGACAACAGACTGCCGGTGGTGGCATCGGTGCTGAGGAAGCCCTCGGCGCGCAGAATGCGGATCAGGCGTGTGCGGTGGGCCTGGCGATCGGCCGTCTGGTCGCGCAGTTTGGTCAGGTCAGAGAGGCGCTGCGCCAGTTCTGGGGTATCTTCACCAATGTAGGATTTGCGGACGTCATTGCCGACGCGGAAGGTGTCGTACCAATAGGTCTTGTCGCCGCGTTTGACCTTGGTCGGCGTGCCGCGGATCTGTGCGGCCTCTTCGTCTTTCAGGGACCGCAGCAAGTCGTGATAGGCGGCGTGGGCGACGGTGGAATGGCGTTGGATCATGCGTGTTCAACGGTGATTATTTTTGTTGAACATAAGGTAATGTTCTACAAAAAGCAAATGTGTTGAACATGGGCCATTTGGATCGACCGAAAAACAGTCTGCAACCCCTCATTCCAGTAAATCCGTCGCAGGGTTATCAGATAGCTCTACGTCGTCGTAATACTGCATGGCTTGGGCAACGGACCGGTGCAGGGACAATCGCATGGCCGCCTGAATGGGCGCGCCGTCCAATGCGGCCTGCGTCAGAAAGCCGGACCGCAGGCCATGGGGACTGGCGTAATCGGGGGGATAGCCCGCCAAGGTCAGGCGGTGGCGCAGGATCTGGCGGATCGCATCGGGGCTCAGGGCGCGGGGCAGGGGGCGGTCGGATTTCGATATGGGGCGGAACAGCGGGCCATCGGTGATATTGGCTGTTTCGATCCAGTGGATCAGGGCCTGAGCCGCCTTGCCTTTGATCAGCAGTTTCGGGGTCTGACCGCGGGCGGTGGTTTTGGTCTCGGACAGGTGCAGCCAGATCAGGGTTTTGTCTTTCTCGTCCGGTTTGACGTCGCTGCGGTGCAGGGCTGTCAGCTCGGACCGTCTGCGCCCGCCGCTGGCAAAGCCCAGCATTAAGATGGCGCGATCACGGATACCGCGCAGGGAATTGTCACAGGTCTCTAACAGCTTCAACAAAACCTCGCGTGTGATGGGTTTTCGTGACTTTGGCTGACGCGGACGGGCGGCCGCTTTGCGGGCCTTCGCGCGGGCTTGTCGGATCAACGGAGCGTTAAACGGCGAGGCCAGGTTGCGCATGCGGTGGAAGGCGCGCCAGGAGGCGATGCGCCGGTCCAGTGTTGATGGGGCAGGGCAGACCAGTGTACGGCGCAATCCGGCGGCGATCAGAGCGTCGGCCGTATCACGGGCCGGCCCCGTTGTGTCAGAGAGCGCGACAGAGTGATCAAGGATGAACCGCAGCGCGACCGGTTCGGTTTCAGGCCATGTGAGAGGGGTGTCAAAGGCGGCACGCTTCCAGGCGGTGATATAGGCCAGATCGCGTTCCCAGGCGCGCAATGTGTTTTCGGGTGTGCCGCGACGGTAGAGATCATCGAGCATCTCAAGGTCAGCTGTGGATGGACTGTGTAAGGGCAGGGTCGGGAGTGTCATTGTGGGTCCCTTGTAAATCGCTTTCGTTTATAGTATCTAGCTCGATAGCTAGACAGGAGTAAGGCTGTGTGGACGTTACAAGATGCCAAGAACAAATTCAGTGCGGTGGTGGATGCGGCCCTGACGGGTCGTCCGCAAGAAGTGACGCGCCGCGGCAAGCTGGCAGTCGTGGTGGTGTCTGCGACTGAATACAAGCGGCTTGTGGCGGAGGAAACCGCACACCGCGAGAGCTTCGCAGAACACCTGATGGCCTTTCCCGGCACAGAGATTGGCCGGGCTGATGTCAAGCCGCGCGACGTCTCGTTCTGATGTTCATTCTTGATACGAATGTGATTTCCGCGGTGCGTCGTTTGGACCGTGTGCCAAAGGTTGCGGCCTGGCTGACGGAGCAGAGTGAGGCTGAGTTGTACATCAGTGTAATCACGCTTGGTGAGATTGAGCGCGGGATTTGTCAGCAAGAGGCAAAAGATCCTGTGTTTGCTGCGGACTTGCGGGTTTGGCTTGATCGCACGATGCGGGTTTTTTCGGATCGTTTGATTGCGTTTGAGGCTGAGGACGCGCGTATTTGGGGGCAGTTGAGTCAGCGCATTGGTCATTCCGGCGCTGATCTGATGATTGCCGCCACAGCCTTGCGATGTGATGCGACCGTCGTGACAGGCAATGTTGATGACTTTGCGCCAACTGGGGCGCCGATCAAGAACCCCTTTTGAGATTGGAGTAGGGACAGTTTCAACGCTGTTCATTGGGTCAATCTGCGCGAATTTTGAGTGAAGCTCAAGAGTCATGATAACTGTACCTTATCACGTATAATATTAATTTTATAAAGAGTCTTTGGTAGTCAGCAAAATCCTGATATTCTGCGCACATGGTCGATAAGCCTCTAGAAAAAATATCAAAAGAAAACGAAGCGATAGATCTGGCAGGGCCCTATGATGCGGAGCCAATGGCCGAGCGGGATTTATGGTTTCTACCGGCCCCGGTTGAGGAGGCAGCCTGGGACATGCCGGGCCCGTGGGTCGACCGGCGCTCTCTGGTGGACCCCGACGCCTGGCGGCGCGCGGAACGAGCACAGGGCCGAGCCCTAGTCGCGGCCGCCACTGCGGTGGCCAGGTTGGATGAGCGGCTGCGTCAAGGGGCGTGGCAGGGTGCTTTGGATCGGCTGGCGCTCGAGGAGGCTTCGGCCCTGACCTGGACCCATGGCGTCGGGATCAGCGCCGACAAGCTGGCGCTTTATGATTTGCTGCGTCTGACCTTTGCGGCGGATCACCAAAGGGCCCTGCCGCTGGCGCATTGGGCTCATCGCCGCCTGTCGGGTGTTCTGACCCCGCGCGAGGGTCTTGCAGCCTTTCTGGGACGGCATCCGGTGAAGGACCCCGCACCGGAGATGCTGGCGCTGATGGGCCGCGCTGTCGGGGAGTATTTTGATCTAGCAGCCGAGGAGTGGCTGTCGGGGTTAGATGTGGATCTGCACCCGATCAGTCGCGGGGCGTTAGCCGCGCAGAGCTGGCAGCTTTTGGACCTGTCTGTGGAAGGTGCAGCGATCGAAGGGTCCGTGGCGGCGGCTCGGATTGGGGCTGAGGGATTAAACTTCTTACCGTTTCTGCCCATCGGTCTAGGGGCACAGCGAGTGCGGCCTTCCGCCGGTGTATCCAACTGTTTGACGCAGTGGTATGCCTCTGTGGAAACTGGCGCGTTGCAGGCACTGATGATGCTGGACCAGTTGCAACACTGGCAGGCGCGGGCACATCAGGTGACGCGCGGACTTAAAGGGCGAACGCCCGGACGGTTGATCGAAGCGCTATTGTGCAAACCTGCCGTTTCGGTCGCCATGCTGAGCGAGATGGCCGATGTGTCCCGCGCCGCCGCCTTGCGCAATCTGACATGGTTTGAGGACCACGGTCTTACACGCGAAATAACAGGGCAAGGCCGGTTCCGGTTGTGGCGCGCTGACGTCGCTGCTTGAGATGCGTTTACCAAGTCTTCCTGAATAGGGGTCTACTGTGGGAGGGAGCAGGATCGTACGTCAGTGCAAGCAGCCGTTCGTATACGACGCGGCGAAGGTCTTAAAAGAGCCGATTCTGTGGAAAAATAACGTGTTGCGGGCGCAGAAAGTGGCGTTTTGAACGATGTGCGAGCGCCTTTCTTCTCAGGCTTTTCGCGTTTGCTGCGATGCAGGAAAGATCTTGGCCAGTTTCCGGAGGTTCTGGGCGGTGGCGGCGAGGAGGAATTCGTCGTTTGCGCCGCATGGACTGGACCTGTCGCGTTTTTGTGCCGCCCCAAGTGCTCGTTTAAGCCACTTTCCTTTCGAAAGCGACAGGGCTTTTCCACCCCAATGCTGAGTGCCGTCGCCGCGGATTGTAGAAGCCATGTGTGGATGCCCCTTTCAATGCAAGTGGTTTTCACAGAGCTTTGGAACAAGTGATCAGGTGCAGTCGTGTGTCCGGCCTGTTTTGCAGCTTTCGCACGCTGCTGGCCCGTATGGTGTCCGTGGATTGGGTCCAAATCGTTGATGCGAGCACGTGGCTCCAGGCTTCTATCTGGTTTTCCCAACCCCGTCTTATGACCGTTGTCCCTTACTCTGCTTCGCCCGTCTCACATTGCCGGTTTATTCCAACGTATAGCGCGCAGTTTATGCAGCCAGCGGTGGAATTCGATAATTCTCTTTCGTTGTTGTTAACGCCCAAACAGTACGGGCAAGCTTGTTCGCCAGTGCAGTTGCCACCAGCATACGCGGTTTGCGCGCCAGCATCTTGGCCCAACTGGACCGAACGTGCATATTTGGGCGTCTTGAAGAACAATAGCGGAACATGAAGTTTAGCCGCCGTTCACTGCGTCGTGCACGAACTGGTAAGATGCGGACGACGCTGCCGTTGTCCGACTCCTTTTGGATGACCGCTTTCCGGTCGCAAGCTACGGCTTCTATGCTTAGCATGGAGAAAATCGTGCTTAGGAATTGAGACGCATGCTGCCGCCGTCAATTATCCATATCAACAGCTATCCCGGTGTCGGTAAACTCACGATTGGTCGCCGGATTGCCTCGGAACTGGGGGCCAAACTCTTGGACAATCATTCGATCTACAACGTCGCTTTCGCGCTGACCGAGTTCAAGTCCGAGCCATTTTACCGTGCCGTGAGAGATGTCCGATCCACCGCATACAGGATAGTGATGAATCTTTCCCCAGACGTTCCGGTCATTCTTACGAATGCCCATGCAAAGGATTCGACTTGGGGGAATGAGTGCTGGAACGAAGCTATTGAGCTAGCACGAAATACTAATCGCCAACACGTGGTGATCCTGTTGGATTGCGCGCGAGACGAAAATGCGAGGCGCATTCAATCCGTTGACCGCGACGCTATGCGCAAGCCACGTGATCCGACGATGTTCCGACTGGGAGAGGTCGATCGCGCTCTTATTGATCGTGGGGCCGATAGACTGCTTCGGATGGACGTGACCAACATGTCCGCGAACGACGCAGCTGCGTCGATCTTGGCATGGTTGCGAAATTAATAGCCGCCATTCGTGCAAACTGCAGCATCAGTTACATTGGGCTCTCTTTCCTCTTACGCCGCGTCTAACCCGAACGACCGGTTTCCATGCTCGGTGAAACATGATCCTGTGATCCCGGCTGTGTGCCGGTCTCGCTTTGAGCGATAGACAGGGCAGGGGATCGACGGGCTGACGCCCGTTCACCCCCGCCCTGACAGTTTCCAACTCCTGTTGATCCGCCTGCCATCCTGTCAGGTCCGAGAAAACCGGCAAGCGCCGCCTTTGGCGTCGGTTCCGGTCGAGAATTCCGGTTCCTCCCACGCGCAGGCGCGCGGTTCCCTCCCAAATTCGCGCCCTTCACCCGGTTGTCACGGCCCCGCCAGGCCGCAGGACGGGCTTTGCCCTTACCTGCTCTGCCCTTTGGAATGCATGGGCATTCCAAAGATCAGAACAGGAAGGCCCGCCCATTGGCGGAAAGGGAAAGAAACCCGGACCGCGCATGCGAGGAGGGTCACAAATGACCAAAGAGAAATTCGACGTTTATTCCCATGTTACCAATCAGATTGTCGCGCAGATCGAGGCGGGAACGCCGCCTTGGCGCAAGCCGTGGACCGGCGGCGGGGTATCGGTCAGCTTGCCGGAACGGTTCAACGGCGAAGCCTATCGGGGCATCAATATCCTGATGCTTTGGGCCACAGCTATGGCCAAGGACTACAGCTCAGCCCGCTGGATGACGTTTAACCAAGCGAGGCAACTGGGGGGCCATGTCCGCAAGGGCGAGAAATCCGCCACTGTTGTGAAATACGGAACCGTCGAGCGTGAGGACGAGAACGACGAAGAGCGACAAATCCCCTATGCCAAGGCTTACCGGGTGTTCAACGTCGACCAGATCGAAGGCCTGCCCGCCGAGTTCTACATCCTGCCCGACCCGCCCCGTGATTTGGGCACCGTGGCCGACCCCACGTTGGAAGCATTCTTTGCAGCAAGTGGCGCGCAGATCGACAGCACCGAAGAGCCGCGCGCCTACTACAACGTCAAGACCGACCGCATCCACATGCCGCCGATTGGCACGTTTCACCGTATGGCCGGATACTACGGGACAATGGCGCATGAGCTGACTCATAATGCCGATCTTCGGATTATGCCGCGCTGATCTTCACCACCTGTTGCTCAGTGGGAAGTTCAGCGCGACAAGTCGGCATAATTCAGAGCGCTTCTAGGAATGCCAAAAGTTCGTCACCCGGCCGATATCGTCCGATCGTCTGACCAACTGGCTTTGTCAGAGCCATCGCCCGTTCTTTCAATTCGATATCGGCGTGGATGTAGACCTGTGTCGTCTCAATCGATTCATGGCCCAGCCAGAGCGCGATGATTGTTCGATCTACGCCACTTTGCAAAAGCTGCATGGCAGCGGTGTGGCGCAAAACATGGGGCGTGACGCGCTTCAATCTGAACGTCGAACAGTTCGAGGCTGCGGTGGCCGCATGCTTCCGAACGAGCCGTTCAACTGCATCTCGGCTCAAGGGCTTACCGCGGATCGTCGCGAACAAGGGATCGTTGGGCTCAGCGCCAATTTGGTAAAGCCAAGCCCGCAATGCTTCCCGGCTGTCTGCGCGGAGAGGCGTTGCGCGTTCCTTTCGGCCTTTGCCCATGCATCTGAGATGTGCTCCGGTTCCGAGCTCGACATCGCCGACGCGCAAGCCGATCAGTTCCGATACACGCAGGCCAGTTTGGAGCATTGTAAGGAGCAGAACTCGATCGCGCCGACCGAACCAGGTCGATTGGTCCGGCGCCTTCAGCAACGACTCCATTTCGTTACGGGTTAGGAAGTCCACGACACGTTTTTCGTGCCGCTTGGATGGCATCGCCAGCACCTTCTGGCAATGATGCAGCAAATGAGGTTCACAACCCGCAACGTATTTGAAGAACGAACGGATGGCCGCAAGACGGGTGTTCCGGCTTCGCGCGCTGTTACCGCGTTCATCTTCACAGAACGTCAAGAACCGACCGACAATATCGGCATCGATATGAGCGACATGCAGATCAGTTGGTGGTAGCTTAGTCTCTGCTGCCGCGTATTTCAGCAAAAGCCTGAAGGTGTCGCGATAGCTGGCAATCGTATTCGGGCTGGCCTGCATCTGGGTCAACAGCCGCTCGGTGAAGAATCGCTGCACGTAGACAGGCAAGGGATAGGTTGCGATCATGATGCGCCCTCCAAAACCCGCTGCTCGGCACGCGCTGCAGCGAGCTGCATCAGCTCGGGCACTGCCTCGATATACCAGAATGTGTGCTTTGGCTCAGAATGGCCGAGATAAGTGCTGAGCTTGTACATTTCGGCTTCGATGTCCCGGCTATCCCGGAACCAGTCCAGAATGGTATGAACAGCAAATGTGTGCCGCAAATCATGGATGCGTGGTCCATGACCGTGCCTGTTGAAGGCTTGCGGAGAGCGAATGCCAAGGTTTTTGCTCACTTGTGCGAAGTTGTACCGAGCCGCGCAGTCCTTCGCATGTTGGCCATCTTCCTGGATGAAGAACCGCGACGAGTCTTGCGTAACCAGCCGATCCCGTTTTCTGGCGTATTCGACCAGCCGATGGGCTGTGTCTTCGTTGATGGGAAGCTGCCGATCTTTGCCATTTTTTGTATTTCTTAGTGTGAGAAGGGCACAATCAAGATCGACGTCATCCCTTTCTAAAGACAACGCTTCGTTCACCCGCATGCCCGTCACTGCGATCAGACCAAACAGAGTCTGCCAAATTGCGGCTCGGAGACCATAAGGTGACGGTAGCCGCCCAGCCTCTGCAACAATTTCCGCAATCTGGATCGGCGCGTAAATGAACGGCACCCGTCTTCGATAGCGCCCAGTGACAAGCTGGCTGGACGGGATCTCGGTCTGATCGTCGTGTTCTGCAAGCCAGAAGGCAAACCTGCGGACCATACCAAGGCGATGAGACCATGTGTTGTTGTCCGCTCTGCCGTAGTTTACCTTCCAATCGAGGAACAAAGGCGTCGAGATGCAATGGAACCCGTTCTCATCGCCAAACGTGGTGAACTTGCGCAAAACGCGCTCATCAAATGAGAGATCGAACCCCATTGAACGTCGAAGGGCGAGGTATTCGTCCAGTCGTTGAGTAAGTGTCTTCATTGTGCGTCTCCTATGACCGGCCAGGACCGTGAGATGGAGCGCAAGGCATCCACATCATGTTGCGCGTAAATCGTCGTTGTCAGCGGGGAACGGTGACGCAAAACGTCGCCGATCTCGGCCAGTGATGCTCCCTTTCGCAGCATATCAGTCGCGAGGCTGTGCCTGAGAATGTGGCTACCGACATAGGCTTGTGGAGGACTGATACCGGTTGCGTCATAGGCGTCGCGCAATATCCAGCGCAGGATTTGGGCATCCTTGAACCGCTTGAATGGCGGTTTCACCGAGACAAACAGGGCACGGTCCGGGCCTCGACGCTCATTCTTGATGTAATCGACAATCGCTTCGCCGACCTCAGCCGACATTGGCATCCGATCATGCAACTGCTTTTTCCCATGGATCAGGATTTCACCGGCGCGCCAATCGATGTCGTCGAGCTCGATGGCCGTCACTTCGGGGGCCCTAAGACCAAGCCGCGCAATCAGCATCAACATCGCATAGTTGCGCCGACCGGTTTTCTTGTGATCGCGCACCACCTCAATGAGGCGGTTTACTTGCTCTGGCTCCAGATATCGTGGAATGCCTGTCGGCTTTGGCTGTTTTGCCTTCGGCACGGCACTGCTTAGATTGCGGTCGGTTTTGCCGCTCCAGAACAGGAACTGGAAGAGATTGCGAAGATGTGATGGGCCGGTCTTGTCGCGAGGCGCGTTTTGCGCCTCCCGCAGGCGGAGAATGAAGCCCGAGATGTCGTCGGGCTTGATGCTATTCAAATCACCCAGATCGGGACCAAACTTCGCGGTCAGGAACCGGTCGTAAAACCGCAGACAGTGATAGATGGTGTCTTGGGACAGACCACGTTGGACATGGAGGTAGGTTTCGTATTCCCGTTTCAGAACTGCCCTTGGCGACATGTCGAGCGGCGGCATAGGACGCGCAGGGGCAGACGCGTTTTCGATCAGATAGTCCCTGAACCGATTTAGTCGGTACAGGCAGTGCTTCTTGTCCTTCGCCGACGCAGCCTTAACGATCGGGGCCGCAAGCTTGTCCATGATTTCATCTGTAAGGTCAGCAGGGCTGAGCTTGAGAGACAACAGCGCTCCCCAGAGCGCCGTAGCATTTGACTTGTATTTCGCAATGGAGCCTTTGCTATACCCTTCGTCTTCGATGCGTTCGCCAAAGAGCTTCGCATGATTGATCAGGTTTGGCAGAGGTTGGTCTGCGCGAGATGGCTTCGTTTTCATAAGCATTTCCTTCAGTTGATTGAAGGTTGTGCTTATGCCAGATCAGCGAAGCAGACGCTCACTGGGCCAGAGTTGACCGACACAGTCGGGACGAAGCGGACGTTCGCACCGGCGATTTGAACGTCCGCTCAGGCTTGCATGGGGTCAGACAGTACATCACTATCAATTGTGAATAGTTGGAGAAAATAAATGAAAGTCAATGCTCTCGTAATGTCAGCCTCCCTATTGGCCGGCCCCTTGCTCGCGGAGGTGCCAGCCCGTGAAGCTCTAGCAGGCGCTCTCGCGCGCGACCTTCCGGTTGTCGTTGCGTCACGCAGTAGCGCCGGAGACATAGACGTCGAAAGCGCAATCGAAATCGCCGCTCACGGCGCTGACGAAATCGTCGATATCGGTTCGATAACAAAGACAGTAACAGCGGTGGCCATTCTCCATCTTATCGAAAATCAAGGTGTGACGCTTGAAACAACTATGGCAGAGCTTCTGCCCAACGTCCCTCAGGACAAGGCACAGATCACGTTGCATGAGCTTTTGACGCACACGTCTGGTATCGTGGAGTCCACGGGCGACGACGGCGAAGCGCTCTCTCGCTCGGAATTCCTCGAACGCGTGTTTGATGCCCCGTTGGATGCCGCTCCTGGCACGCTCCATTCCTACTCGAATGCAGGCTACTCCATTTTGGCGGCAATCATAGAAGTCCAGAGCGGTCAGGAGTATGAAGACTATCTAATTGACCGCGTTTTTCCGGAAGGTTCCTCTGCCATTGGCTACGCACGGGCCTATGATGCCGAACGAGCGATTACCAGCGAGAGAACGTGGCTCACCGGTTTTCAACGCCGTGGTGTCGCAGATGCAAGTTGGAGATCTTCTGAGCCGGGTTGGAATTTGATCGGCAATGGCGGCCTTGTGAGTACGGCTGAAGGTTTCCTGGCATTCTGGGCCGCGTTTCTGAACGGCGACATCGTTGATGCGGCCCTAGTAGCAGAAGCAACCACGCCGCATGTCGACGAGGGTTCCGGAGATACATTCTATGGGTACGGGATAGTCATTGAACCTCTCAATGACGGAACAGAAATGCTCTGGCACGATGGCGGCAATGACATTTTCTCTGCGGAGTGGCGTCACCTAACCGGATTAGACGTCACCTTCTTTTCAGCGGGACGTGGCGAAGCGGCTTTCGAAGCGATGTCTATGATCCTGACCAGCGCTGAGAATTGAAGAAAGTCTTGGTTGATCACCAGTCTCTGAGATTAGAGCCAGGAGAGCAGACGTTCGCGCACCGTGCAGCCTCGGTCAGTGAGGCCTTACAACTAACCTTGGCTGCAAGGCGTGCACACAGCGGCGGGGTAGGACGAAGCCGACCGTTGATCGAGTATCTCAAATGTCCGCTCTATGACTAGGAACCCATGACGAGGATTAAATTTGACCAATCATTAGAGATTTAAATAGCGACGCCTATTGCTGAGTATCGAGACAAGTACGTTATGTGCAATAAGGTACCGATTAAAATAAGTGCTAGTCTCTCGGTATCCGAAACACTTCCCATTTGATACCACGCTGTTCACCGCATTTCGTACAGCGCGTGCGCGTCAAAAGATCATTGAGAGAAGTGTTTCGGCCGTAGCGCTTTCTGAGGTTGGCTGGATACAACTCGCCGGAGTGTTTGCAGTTAGCACAAGTCAGCTTGATTTCGTGCCAACTTTGCAGGTCACAAAGTGAAAGATCATCACGGGCTGTGTACTCGGGTTGAAGGATATGTCGAGGCATCTACGTTTATCGCTCTATCGCCGGCTCTCGGCTGACTTCACATATCCATGCTAGTTCAGCCTTCATCAGTGATATTGTCAGGGCGATCGTCTTGGCTCCGACTGCTGCACGCGGGCTATTCAAGGTCTGGACATAGATGAGGCTTTGTTCTTCTTTTTCCAATTCTTTTATTAGATAGTCTTTGCGTGCTTTGAACATCCGGGCGCGTGTTTCTGCATCGGTATCAATGGACAGCCCAACCCATGTCGAGAATGGTTGAGGAATTCGGGATTGTGCCCAGGACGGTTTACTGAGCGTTTCTTGAAGAGCGCCGCGTCCATCTTCGGTCACGCGGTAGACTGTTTTGCCGCGTGCATCTGGTTGGTTCTTTTTTTTAGCAGGTTCGATCAGTCCGTTCTCTGCAAGTTTCTTGAGCGCGTAGTAAACTTGGGCTTTTGACACACTGGCCCAGTCCTGCACCTCCTGACGTTCGTATTCCTGACCGACCTCATAGCCGTGCATCTCTTTTTCCAGCAAAAGGCTGATCACGACGGCGTCAGCGTTCGTAAGTGAGATCGTCACGACTCAGGTCCTATTCATTGTGCTTTCATGTTGCATAAGGGGAGGCGCGTACCAAAACAATGACTTGGAGGTATAAGCAGCGGCGATGATCACCGCCGCTGCTCTGCATGGGGCTATTGCATCAAGATATTGGCAACGTCTTCAGGCTGTTCGAGCATCGCAAGGTGGCTACCTTCAAACTCAACCGCCTCAATGAACGGTACGCTCTGCGCGAATTGGTAAAACGGTTCAAACGGAGTGTTCTCCCAACGGAA
Organism: Pseudaestuariivita rosea; assembly: GCF_017592335.1. Lineage (GTDB taxonomy): Bacteria > Pseudomonadota > Alphaproteobacteria > Rhodobacterales > Rhodobacteraceae > Parasulfitobacter > Parasulfitobacter rosea. The sequence continues at coordinate 19,196 of NZ_JACNMP010000028.1, forward strand.
CAGAACATAGCGTGTGCGGACTTGGGGAGGTTGAGCCGGCACCGTTGCAGCCTCAAAATAGGTCCGCCATGGCTGTGGTGTAAGACGTGGCAAGATCGTTTCAGCGAAGGCTGCATCAGTGACGCCCAACATCTCCAGTGGGATTGGCGGAATTACTTGATCGTTGTCGCGATTTGCCCCGTAAAGTTGCTCACCCACTGGGCCGAAGATATCGACAATCGACTGGCCGGGCTGCGGCACAAAGGCATCCAAATAGGTAAGATCAGCAATGCGGTCGCCCATCTCCGCAATCACACCGGTGGCGACCATGCCACCATAACTCCAGCCTACGAGATGAACATTTCTAAGATCGTTTGAATCAATGTAGGCGGTGATGTCGGTGATATGCGTGCTGAGATCCGCGCTGTCTTGCATGACGTGCGCGCGGTTACTGAGGCCCGTTAATGTGGGTGCGTGCACCTCATGACCTGCCGCGCGCAGGATCACTGCGACATCATTCCAAACCCATCCGCCGAACCACGACCCGTGGATTAGCACAAAGGTTTTGCCGGTTCCGTGGCCGTCTGCGGCCGCCGGGATCGCTGCAAGACCGATTAGGGCTGTTGCGCCTGCTGCAGCGCCGATCAAGCCGCGTCTTGAGAGTAGTGTCATAGTTTGTCCTTCATGTTGTTAGGAGTTTCAGTGTTGATTTGTTTGCCGTCTGCGCAAGGCGATCTCACCTTTCGCGACAAACCTTTTGATCTCTTTCCAAGACCAAATTTTACCAGCCGCGCCCCAGTTGTCGCATCCGATCTCGTTGATAATGCACCAGACATTGAGCGGATTCATCTCAACGTGATCCATGTTGCCACACGCCAAGACGCTCTTCGTGGATTGCTCGATCAGAGCCTCTTTCGCTGCTCGATCCAACGCACTGGCCGGTATGAGATAAGACACCCGCACGAGGGCGTCCGCAGTTCTTTGTCCGCCAAGAAACATTGCCTCGACGGGCAGTAGTGAAACCTCTGCCCGCGTTATTTTCAGTGCTGTTTCTGTGTCCGCCGCCACGCCTTGAGCCTCAAGCAAATGGCCGGTCAACTCAGTCACTAGCGCGTCAACGGACGTTGGACTTAGTACATCCTTCTGAAATTTGAGCTCAATCAATGGCATGTCGTGCTACGGTTCCTTCATGTATCTGGAGGTAGGTAATAGGTTCGCGCCTACGCGAACGTTCCAAGGAAATTTCATGTGGCCGCATGTGCGCGCGCTCTGGTGGTTGAGGACGGGATGGCGAGCGCGATAATCAAGGCAAGGCCAAGAAAAGCTGCGCCTACAACGAATGGGACAGCCATGCCTAGCCCATATGTCGCACCGCCAATCAATGGGCCTATAATCCGACCAAGGGCACCAAGAGCCTGATACAGTCCAAGCACCTTGCCCTGTGCGGCATCGGGAGTTTCGATCGCTACCAAGGCGGTGCCGACAGGCAAAGCCAAACCGTATCCGACCGAGAAAAAACCGATCATAAGCAATTCAGCCGGAACGAACATATCCGCTGGAACGAATGGCATTGCGCACATCGTGACCGCCATCAGACTGAGACCAGCTTTTAACAACGAAGCTTGTGAGACCTTCGCTGATATCTTGCCAATGAGGCCTTGTACGACGGCCATGACAACCCCAATCAACCCAAAGGCGTAGCCGACCTGCGCGGGTGTCAGACCGAAGCGGTCCACCCACAGCAATGCGCTGACGACGGTAAGGATCGCAAATCCCACGATGAACACGAAGTAAACTGCGAAAAGCCTTTTTAGCGTTCCCGACGCTTTAACGACCTCGAAACCATTGAGGTGCGCGGGTTGCTCAGTCCCTTGCGCTTGTTTCGCCCCGATCGTTTCTGGCAATCGGATTGCGGCCAAAACAAAGTTCAACCAACAAAGGCTCGCCACGAAAAATCCAACAGCAGCGGTGCCGAACTGATCTGTAATAAACCCGCCAAGGGGCGGTCCGAACACAAACCCCATCCCAAGCGCTGCTCCGATCATACCAAACGCCTTAACGCGGTCCTTTGGTGGTGTGATGTCACTGAGATAGGCCTGTGCGACAGCGAGGTTCGCCGCGCCAATACCAGCGATCACGCGCGAGGCAACCAATAGGGCAAGGCTTTCGACAAACCCGAACAGCAGATAGGCCCCACCATTCAGCGCGATGGTCGCAAGCAAAATCGGCCTGCGCCCGAACTTATCTGACAGGGAACCAAGGATGGGGCTGAACAAAAACTGCATCGCACTGTAAGACGCAACAATAATGCCAACGAGCATTGCAGTCGCCCCAATGTTGCGCGCAAATTCGGGCAGCAGAGGGATTATGATTCCGTAACCTAGCAAGTCGATAAAGACCGTCAGGAACAAAATAGATTTTGCCTTAGAGTGCATGATTTACTTCTTTCACATCTATAGTCTTAATTAGACTAAGGTAGTTAGTCTAATTAAGACTATAGTCTAGGGCAGATTTGGAAAAAGTGAGGCACAGATGGTCAAGGGCATCCCAACAGAACGGTTTGAACAGGTAGAAGTCACTTCAAAACAAGCACTTCGAGCATGGTTGGAAGACAATCACGCGCAGTCCGAGAATGTCTGGCTGGTCACCTTCAAGAAGCAGGTGCCAAACAAATACGTCTCAGTCGATGAGATCCTAGATGAAGTGGTCGCTTTTGGTTGGGTCGACGGAATCCGGCGCAAATTGAACAATAACCGCACCATGCAAATTATCGGGCCGCGCCGCACTCAGGCTTGGGCGCAAAGCTACAAGGATCGCGCGCAACGCTTGATCGCAGAAGACCAGATGACCGATGCAGGCTTGCGATCAATAGAAGAGGCCAAAGCCAAAGGGCTTTGGGACTACTGGGCAGATGTGGATGCGCTGATTGTGCCCGATGATTTGCAAACTGCATTCGCAGAAAACCCACTGGCGCGAGCGAACTTCGACGCCAGTGCCCCCTCCTATCGGCGAAACCTCCTGCGATGGGTGAAACTCGCGAAAACACCACCGACACGGTCCAAGCGGATCGGTCAAATCGTCGAGTTCGCAAGAAAAGATGAGAAGATACCGCAGATGTAACCAGGAGGCCTTGGCGGTATATCTGATCCCTGAACACCTCAGGTCAATCTGTTTGGTTATATTCTACCTGTTGAAAACCAGACATTCGCTACCGGTGCAGCATCAGTCGTTTTGGGCTCTGAGTCCGAATTCGCTGCGCTTTGTGTGAATGACCGCTGTTTGGTGTTCACGTATTATGCCGACACGCCGCACCGAACTTCCCACTGGGCAACAGGTGGTGATGATCAGCGCGGCATAATCCGAAGATCGGCATTATGGATTTTATGCCGATGTCGGCATAAGACTCACTGGACAGGGGCGTCGAAGCGGCTGGACCGTCTCAGCCGGCTCAATGACCGCAAGGCCTATGCGTTCGAGGAACTGGTGGCCGAGATCGGCAATTGCATGCTGTGCGCACAGATCGGGGTGGAGCCCGAGTTCGGCCAGAGCGCAGCCTATGTCGAAGGATGGCTGGAGGCGATGAAGGAAGACAGCCGCGCGATCTTCCGCGCCGCGTCCGAGGCGCAGAAGGCCGTGGATTACATCATGGCCCGCACCGCGCAGGCTGACCGGATGGCCGCTGAGTAGGAGCCCGCACCGACGAAACGTTCGAGGCCCCCGTCAGCAGGTGGGGGCCTTTTGCGTTTCCATATTATCCTGGGTGAAGCCGGTTTCAGGGTGACCTGTCGCCGGGCTACCTGGCGGCCACCCGCCGACAGGCCTAGCACTTCGCGCGGACGGGCATCAGATGCCCGGAAACGGTCGCATTTGGAAGAGTCGTGCCGACAAAGCTAAGGTTCGTTTCAATGCTAAGGTGACTCTTTTCTCCCGCATGGCGGATGGCTGAGTCTGCGCATATAGTTCTGCGAAAATTGGAAGGATTTTATACCATGCACATCGGATTGATTGGCGGCATTGGACCAGCGGCGACAACGTACTATTACCAACTCCTTCTTGAAGAGATGGGAGAGCAAAACCTCACTATTTCCCATGCTAGCCTTAAAAGCCTAAGTGGAAATGTGATGGCCGGAAATCGTGATGCGCAAGCTGCGATCTTTGCGAACCACGTTGATATTTTAAAGGGTGCTGGTGCTGATTTTGCAGCCGTCACATCTGTTGCCGGGCATTTTTGCATTGAAGAGCTAGCGGCGCGGTCGTCGTTACCGCTGGTAAGTGTGTTGGATAGCTTGAAGACATATTTCTCAGAAAATAGTCTGAAACGGATCGGCATTTTAGGCAACCGTGTTGCAATGCAAAGCCATCTCTTCGGGATGATTGATACTGTAAATTTCGTCACACCTGAGGCCGAAACGCTCGACAAAGTTGGTGAAGCCTACATGCAGATGGCCAAGCGCGGTCGATGTGAAGATCATGAGCGACAGCTATTTATCAAAGCTGGCCAAGATATGGTCGATCACAGTGGTACAGATGCAGTCCTTTTAGGAGGAACTGACTTGTTTCTTGCGTTTGATGGCGGCAAGGCGAGTTACCCAGTAGTTGATGCAGCGCGTGTGCATGTCGCTGAATTGATCAAAGCTGATCGTGGACCGTTCTAAAACGGTCATTTCTGCCGCGCTGCCCTGCCCCACGCCGGATCAATCGCTTAGGCTGGACAAAAACCCCCGGCAAAATAGAAGGGGTTTTGTCACGTTTTTGCACCTGCCAGTCGCGAAGGTCGGCGAGGTCTGCAGTCGGGACAATGCCGCTGTTTGGCGGGTAAATCCGAATGGCGGGTTTTCAGAAATGCAACAACTTTAACGAAAACCCAAAGTCAAAATCATGGCCAATCCCTTTGAATACTGATCTCTTCAACTCTTTGTTCTGAACCAAAAACAATCATAAGGGAAAGAAACTCAGCATTCAGGTTAGGGTTTGCAGCGGCATCACATATATCGATCGCATATTGTTGCGATGCCGGCGTGCCTTTTTGTGGTTCCCAGCCAAGAATACTATGAACATCAGCGCGCACTAGCCCTACGCGCAGCCCTGATGGCGTGGCCCATTTTGGATCGGTGCTGTAAGCTTCCACAACCGTGTCGCCTTGCATGTACACAAGAAGGCCATCGTGCGAAAACCTGTCCACGCCATAAAAATCGGGGATGACGTCCCCGCGAATGACGGGCATACCACTCGCGATGAGTTCCGAAACAAGCGTGCCATCTCTAACGCCATTCAACTCAAATTCGGATATAGGTAAACAAGCGCCTTGCGGGCCGCGGTAAGGCTCTACGACTGGCAAGGCGGATGACGGTTCAAACGCCGGTGATGCATCACCGCTAGAACGCACATCAGGCCCGGCAATTTCATTGATGGTCAGTCGGCTCAGTTTTTCTTGATCGATCGGACGGCCTTGCCAAGTTACGTTAAAGCTCTCTGTTGGGGACAACGTGTAGTGAGTTGCCCACCCATTTGCGAAACCTTGTCTTATCTCATAAGTATTGGCACATTCATACGAAAGCTGTGTCACGTCACACACATCATCATAGCAAATACGGTAATACGGAGCGACCGTGTTGGGCATACTGCCATCCTCAAAGTTGGCACAGCCGGCGGAAGCTATTGTTCCAAAAGCCAGAAGTACACCGGTCAGAAACAGTACCTTTTGCATTTCAATAGATTCCACCTTGCGCTGTTTGTCGTACACATCCAACGCAATAATAACCTCAAGTGCAGCAGTACTAAAGCTGCAACTAAATTGGTCAGAGACTTCAGCGGACATTTGCAGTCTCCGCAGCATCCGACAATTCGGGCTCCTTCGGAGAATTCGCTGCGCTCTGATTGAACGGCGGCTTTGAGGCACAAGGCCTCGGGATGACATGCTGCACTCATGCTGACGCAACCTCAATTTCTGCTTTCTTAACGTAAGGTTAAGCAGATCAGACATTGTGCTCCGACTCGGAGGGTTTGATTTGGATCAGGACTTTATTGCCGCTTGGAGCTTATCGTTTTCAGAGCTTGAATTTGTTCACGGGTATCGGCACGCGATGCGGGTCGGGATCGCGGTTCAATTGCTGCATTTCCGCAGTCATGGGTACTTCCTGACTTCGCTGGATGAGGTGCCATCTGACGCGGTCGAATATGTGGCAGATCAGGCCGGCGAAAGCATTGAATCCGCGCGCACCTATGACAATTACAGCGATACGTCCCGTCGCCATCGTCTGGACATTCTACGATTTCTTGGAATCCGCCGCGCGACAGATCGGGACAGGTCTGCACTTCGCATCGAACTCACGTCACTGGCTGCGCATCTTGGCACGACCTCGGAGGATCTCGTTTCTCATGGGTATCAATGGGCGCTGCGTAACTCTGTGCTTGTTCCATCCCGGAAAATCATGGAACGGCTGGTCCGCTCTGCAAGACACGCGTTTCAAGAAGAGTATCTGATGTCGGTGTTTAATCGATTGGAGCCTCGTGCAATCGAAGGTCTAGAGAATAGTCTAGCTGACCCACGTGGAGCATATGGATTTCAACAATTGAAAGCTGATGTTGGTGCGCCAGCCTTAGATAGTGTGCTTGAAGCAGCCGCCCGGCTTGAGTTTATTCACGGCCTTGATCTGCCGTTTGATCTGCTGACGAACGTCGATCCGTCTTGGGTCCGGATAATAACGCGACGCGTTGAGGGTGAGACGGCATCCGAGATGCGGCGGCACAGAAAGGAACGACGTCTCGGTCTGCTTGCTGTATATCTGATGTCACGCCGGGCCCAGATGATTGACGGGCTTGTCGATCTGTTGATTGAGGTTGTGCATCGGATTGGTTCGAGATCACGGCGGAAAGTGATTGGCCGGATTGCGGGGGATATTGAGAAGGTCCACGGCAAAGAACGCATCCTTGTGGAAATTGCCACTGCCGCCATGCTCACACCCAATGGCCGGGTTGCTGATGTGATCTATCCTATTGCTGGTGCTGCAAAATTGAAGGCGATAATCGACGAACATCGCGCCAAAGGCACCTTAGACAAGCAGATACAAACAGTGATGCGCGGTTCTTATGCTAGCCACTACCGCCGGATGTTGCCGCCATTGCTTTCTGCGCTGAATTTTCGCTCCAACAATGCAGGCTGGCGACCGATCTTGGATGCCCTCATATTGATTGTTCGCTTGAATGAAGAGGGACGACGCTTTGCCCCAATGGAACTCGCGCCTGAAGGATCAATACCGCGAAAATGGCTTGATACCGTCGTCGACAAGACAGGCCGTCTGAACGTTATCTCCTTTGAAATTTGCGTGCTGACGCAATTGCGTGACCGGATGCGTGCTAAAGAAATTTGGGTTGAGGGCGCGGATCGTTATCGCAATCCGGATGATGATCTACCCAAGGATTTTTCCGCAAAACGGAACTTCTACTATGCTGGTCTCAATCTGACACAGGACGCACACGCCTTTTCCCAATCTATTCGGGGACAGTTGGAGCAAGAACTGCGCCATCTGAATGCGACGATACCAACAAATGATAAGGTGCGGCTGCGTTGGTCCGGCGAGAGCAGGATCAGCATCACACCATTTGAACCGGCACCTGAACCCCAAGGGCTGATGAGGCTCAAATCTGGAATTGGGCGGCGGTGGCCTATGACAGGTTTGCTCGATACGCTGAAAGAAGCCGCACTTGATACGGGGTTCTTGAGTGCCTTTGAGACCTCAGCGACCAGAGAGGCCTTGTCACGTAGCGATCGTGACCAGCGCCTTCTTCTTTGTCTCTACGGTCTGGGAACGAATGCAGGCCTGAAACGTGTGGCGGCTGGAACCCCAGAAATCAGCCATGACGAACTGTTGCATGTGCGCCGGCGCTACATTGATCCAGCATCACTACGTGCAGCGTGCTCCAAAATTGCTGATGCGACACTTGTAATTCGGAACCCCGCTGTTTGGGGAAACCCTGGTACAGCTTGCGCTGCGGATTCCACCAAGTTCGGCGCTTGGGATCGCAACGTTATGACAGAATGGCATGCGCGGTATGGTGGACGGGGCGTGATGATTTATTGGCATGTCGAAAGGCAGTCCACATGTATTTACTCGCAGTTGAAGCGCTGTTCGTCATCGGAAGTGGCTGCGATGATCGAAGGCGTACTAAGACATTGCACCGACATGGAAATCCAACGGCAATATGTCGACAGCCACGGGCAAAGCGCCGTGGGGTTTGCATTTTGTCATCTCTTGGGCTTCGAGTTGGCGCCGCGCCTGAAAGCGATTGCACGTCAGAAGCTCGCTCTGCCAAGCGCGGGGATGCGGGGGCAATTGCCAAACCTTCTACCTATATTGTCGGGAGCGATCGACTGGAAAGAGATCGAGCAGCAATATGATGAGATGGTCAAATACGCTGCTGCTATGCAGCATGGCACCGCCGAGCCCGAGGCCATCTTGCGCCGATTTGCGCGGGCCGATGTCATGCATCCAACATACAAAGCGCTTGCCGAACTTGGTCGTGCCATCAAGACGATTTTCCTCTGTCGCTATTTACGATCCGAGGCGTTTCGTCGGGAAATCAATGAAGGTCTGAATGTCGTGGAAAACTGGAACAGCGCCAATGGCTTTGTGTTCTTTGGAAAAGGCGGTGAAATATCTAGCAATCGCATTGCTGATCAGGAAACATCAGCTCATGCATTACATCTGCTTCAGGCATCCATGGCATATGTGAACACCCGGATGGTCCAGACAGTTCTGGGAGAACCGGATTGGGCGAGCCGACTCTCAGAGCATGACTATCGTGGCCTTAGCCCACTTATTTACTCTCACATCAATCCGTATGGCCGATTTGAGATTGATCTGGACAAGCGGATTGATTTTGAGCGTCTGGCAGCATGAATGTCATCGTCACAAAAGGGTACACTCATAGGAGGCAAGCAGATGTGACAGGCCAGAATGTCACAAATGAGTGGCCAGACACATATTGTTACAGTATCAGAGTGCAAACCACCCTAATGTGACAGGTTCCCATGCCCAAGATCGGATACGCCCGCGTCAGCTCATCAAGCCAGGATCTCAACATTCAGAAAGCCAAGCTGAAAACTGCGGGCTGTGAGGTCATCCGCTCGGAAACGGTTTCTGGTGCTTCCCGTGATGATCGTTCTGAGCTGGCGACAGTGTTGGAATTCCTGCGGGAAGGCGACGAGTTAGTCGTTCACCGCCTCGACCGCCTTGGCCGGTCCACCCGCGATGTACTGAACCTGGTCCATGAGTTGGACGCCAAAGGCGCATCGCTCCGGGTGCTTGAACCGGAAGTCACCACCGCAGGCGACATGGGCCGCATGGTTATCACCGTGCTGGGCATGGTCGCCGACATGGAGCTCAAGTTCATCCGCGACCGCCAACGCGCCGGGATCGACGCGGCGAAGGACAAAGGTGTTTACAAGGGGAGGCGGAAATCCGTGGATGATGATGAAATCCGTCGATTGGCGAACGAGGGCATCGCAAAAGCCCAGATCGCCCGTGATCTTGGCGTTTCAAGAATGACCGTCTACCGCGCCCTCGCGGATGCCGAGACATGAAGCCGCCGTTCGTTCAGGGTGCGGCGGATTCAACGAGAGAGCCCCTTGCGACCATTGCCAAACCTTGCCTTATGTCTTCAAAGTTAGACATTTCCTAGTCGCAGATGCTTGGGACAATCGAAGAAGAAATGCCGACACAAATAACAATTTCAGAATCGCAAACACCGCTAACTTGTTCGACGGTTGAAGAGGTCATGGAAGCACTGTCACAAGCTGCCTCCGATGCGGAGGCGAGTGAGCGCCCAAACATTGTGCACATCACGGCAATCACAGAGGATACTCTCTCAGTTGTGGTCGGCGCTAAGTCACTATCAAATCTGGGATTTCAGTACGCACACGGCGACCCGCCGTATTATTCAAGCCGTGGTATATCGAACGTTGATGAACCCTTTCTCGTCGCGTTTGCTTTGACAAATCATCATACTGAGATTCCACAGCGTTACGTCATACCTGTGTCTGATGCTTTTAAAGCGGTGCGTCAGTTCTTGGAAACCAACAGTCTTCCAACCTGTGTCCAGTGGTCGGAGATTTAGAAGATAAATCACCTGAGCCTCGGATAGTCGAAGGTCGGCTTCGTCCCGCAGTGTGTCAGTAAGTACGTTGCGCAGCGAACGGCCATTACATCATTCGTTCCCTTTGTGTTCTTCATAACCCCTATCTGTGCACGTTCGGGGCGGTTGGGCCTAATTGGTTCAGCAGTACCGCGAAACGGTAAGCGTTGCATCTGACCCCTTATTTGGGACCTTCCGACACAGGCATCCTGGGCCTATATTGGCGCTACGCGCCAATATGGCCGCTTAAGGCGCTGAAAAGCCTAGTTGCGTTCAGATCGCTAACAAAGCCAGCGGTGTCATATCCTGCGATGCGGAGCGAGTCGTCACCTTGTTCTTCAGCAAAGCTCGGTCGACAAAGCAGCACAAGAAGCAGAAGCAATGACACTTTAAGCAAGCAATTCTCTCCAGATATTCTATCGAACTTGGTTGCCATGAGGGGGTCCTTTGCGGGAGAGTGTGGAATCCTACGCTAAGCAAACAACGAGAACCGTTGCGCGACGGGGCGGAATGACACTCTAAGCGAATTGGTGCTGCGCGCGTTGACAGCACCAACGTACCACAGGGGCGGAAAAATCGACGCTGCCGCGCAGCAAGGAAACCGGCCATTCATCGACAGTGCAGCAATTTGCAATCAACCAATCAACGAGATGCGGGACTTTTCTGCCGTTCATTTTGGGCTTTCGAATGTCCGATCCCGCATATTATTTGGATAGCTATGCGCGATGGCGTGTCGCCGCCAGCCGGGCTGATGAATCATGCCGCATCAAGGAAATCAATGGGTATTGGCCCTAGCAAAACTGTTGCGGGCCGCTCATCGACCGATCAGGACCGAATCCGTATCCGGATTATCGTACGGCTGTTTCTGCGTCGCCAGATAGCATAGCTGAGCCCGACGAGGGCGAGCAGGCCGACCAGTCCCTTCAACATCGTCCCCATCGTTCCCTCGATCAGCACAGCATGCACGACGGTTCCCACGACGATGACGGTCGTCGTCACGACGTGAATAGCGCGCCATGCCCGGTGTCCCATCCGCCTTCGAACCGCAGCAAGCAGAACCGCCGCGAAGAGCGCCCACATCGCCGCCACGCCCCAGATGGCGAATGGTGTCGGTGAGCGCAGGAGCAGGACGTCGACCACGTCCGGTGGGCTTGTGATCCACAGGCCCGCGACGTGAACGACGGCCGCAAGCAAAAGGGCCACACCGATCCAGACGTGGCTGCGCCGCCCCCGAACACCCGGAACCAAGCCGGCGATCAGAAGGGCTTGAACCGGCAGGAGGACCAAACCGATCACCCCGGCGAAACCAGCTGCGACGTAAATCGGCTCCCGCCATTGCAGCAGGGGGCTCTGCGCCGCCACAATCAGCGGGACCGCGACAAGCGCGACCAGTGCCGCCCAGATCAGACCCGCTGGCGCGCGCATCATGCTGGCCTGAGCACGAAATCGACGGTCAGACTCGTGTCAGACGCGCTGGCCAAGACCGGACGCAGGAAGACCGTCTCGAACCCGCCGTCGTCATACTCGGCGTCATAGGCCAGGTGCCCGTGGGGCTGGCCAAAGGCCGGCACGATCTGCGGCATCTCGATCCGGAACACGCCATCCGCGTCGGTCAGCGTCGCACCATGCGACCTGGCATCACGCTCATGGCCCTCGGTCGTGTGCGCCCAGATCTGAATGCGTCGCCTGGCCAGCGGCGCACCGTCGCCCGCCCGCCGGACGGTGCCGGTGGTCCAGAACCCGCCGCCTCCGATCCGGTCCACGATGGGGGCGCCGGAGCGATAGTTGTTGGCTCCGCCCCGCATGGTCGGCGTTGGCGCGAGGCCTTGCGCGCGGGCCGGGACCAAGAGCCCGCTTGCACCCAGGATTATGCCGGCGGCTCCGGCGGTGATAAGCTTGCGTCGTGTGGTGGTCATTTCTAGCTCCGTCGTTTTGATGATGTTCAGTTGGCGAGCCTGTCGCGCGCTTGAGCTTGCGCCAGCCTGATCTGGCCCTGGTACTGGCTGTCCTTCTCCGGATACCAAGCCATGTTTCCCAGGGTCGCAAAGCCGGGCAGGCCGTCCATGTAGGAGACCATGCGGCGCCGCATCTCGGCATCGGGAAGCGGACCGCGCATTGCCCCGAGGTTTTCGGTCATGTGATCGGGGTTCGACGTGCCGCAGAGCACGCAGGTGACGGCCGGATGTCCCATGACCCACTTCAGGAAGAACTGCGACCATGTTTCGGCCCTGAATTCGGTGGCAAAATCGGGCAGCGGCTGACCCCGGACGATGTGCGTGAGCCGCGCCTTTTCCAGCGGCAGATTAACTAGAATGCTGACGCCGTTATCCGCCGCGGCGGGCAGCAGGCGTTCCTCGGCGGACCGATTGAAGATCGAGTAGTTAGTCTGCACGATATCCACCGCGCCACGTTCAATGAATTGGGTCAGTTCCGGCTGATAGGCGGTCTCGTGATGGGTGACGCCGACGAGGCCGATCTCACCCTCCTGCTTCCAGGCTTGCATCAGGGGGATGACAACGCCCGCATTCGTGATGCTGTGGCACTGCATGAGGTCCATGGATGACCGCCAGATCCGCAACTTCGACTGCTCGAGGCTGGCCGTCGCGTGGCTGGTGTCGCCCAGATATTCGCCCGTGGACCAGATCTTGTTTGCGACAAACACCTCGTCCGCCTGCGGCAGGCCAGCCATGATGGTGCCGATCGTTGTCTCGGCCGATCCATAGAGCGGCGAGGTGTCGATCACCGTACCGCTCCCTTCGACAAAGCGGGTCATGACTTCGCGAAGAGGCTCTCGCGGCTGGCCCGGCACAGTGTCAAAGGTCAGGAAGGTGCCGAGACCGAGCGCGGGTATGCGCTGGCCAGTCGCCGCGATCTCGCGTGTGATGACGTCAGTAGCCGGGTTCACCTGATCGGCTACGGTATCAGACGGCGTGTCCGCAACCTGAGCGTAGGCAGTCGGCCCAGTCGCCGCGATGGCGCCGATGGAGGCTGCGGAGCGCAGAAATCCCCGGCGCGTCGTGCCATGGCTTTTCGCTTCCGGCTTTTCGTGTTCGGTCGTCATAGTCAGAACTCCCAGTTGGCCGGAACCCACGCGTAGCCGGTATCGGTCCTCAAGATCCGACCCAACCCGGGGAAGGGATAGTGAAAGCCGAGAACCAGCATCCGTTCGGCCGCGGCGCGGTCGAAGATGCGCGCCCGCGCCGCGGCGGCCTGATCCTGATCGCGGTCCGGTCCGGGTCGCCAGGCACGGTCGATATTGATGATCGGGTGATAGGCGAGGTCTGCGGTCAGCAAGAGCTGGTCCGACCCGGACTCTACCAGGAACGTCGCCATTCCGGGCGTATGACCCGACGCGGAGATCGTTGTCAGGCCGGACAGGATTTCGGCACCCCCTTCGTAGAGTTCGATGTCGCGGACGTAGGGTTCCACGCTGCGCTGGATGTTGGCCGCGAAGCGCTGCTGGAAGTCCTGTGGGACGGGCATGTAGGACAGGTCGGGATCGTTTTCGACGAAGAAGGACCAGTCGGCGCGCGGCGCCATCACTGTTGCGTTCGGGAACGCGCGGCTCCCGTCAGCCGCGCGAAGGTTGCCCACATGGTCCGGATGCGTATGCGAGATGACCACCACGTCGATATCGTCCGGCGTCAGACCAAGCGCGCCCAGGTTATCGAAGAGACGGCCGCCGTTCGGGCCCATCGTGGCACCGGCCCCGGCTTCGAGCAGGATACGGCGGTCGCCGATCTCAAGGAGCAGCGTGTTCAGGTTCAGCGTCATGTGGTCCGTGGGCAGGAAGGCGCGGCGCAGGACCTCCTCCAGTTCGGCCTCCGGCGCGTTGCCGGCATAGACGGTGGGTGGGCCGCCGATCAGGCCGTCGCTGAGGACGGTTGCGGCGATGTCGCCCACCTGAAAGCGATAGAACGCGGCGTTCCGCGTCGGCATGGTTTGCGCGCTTGCCATCCCTGCAGGTTGGGCGATCGCACGGCCGGTCATTATACCGGTCGCACCGGCCACTGCAGACACCATAATCTTCCGCCGGTTCAGGGTTAGCATATTCGTTCTCCTTAAATTGGTCCGGTGTAGGTCGGGTAGAAAGTTCCGCGTTTGATGACTGGTCATGTGAGGCCGATTATTGATAAGTTAACCCCAGCAAATGAAATCAGCTTGATAGGTAATTACGATCAATGAGCCGTATTCGTCTGGACCACCTCGATATTTTCGCCCAGATCGTCCGGCATGGCGGTTTCCGCGCCGCCGCAGCCGACCGTGGGGTGTCGTCCTCGGTGATGAGCCAGACGATGACTGCGCTGGAGCGGACGCTGGGAATTCGCCTTCTCAATCGAACGACCCGCAGCGTCGCCGTGACGGAGGCTGGCGCGCGGCTTTTGGAGGGCCTGGCACCGGCGCTGGAGGAGATCCGTCTTGCGGTCGACGAGCTGGACCGCCTCCGCGAGACGCCGTCGGGTACCTTGCGGATCAACGCCCCCGAGCCAGCCGCCTACCACGTGCTCTGCCCCCTGGCACTGGACTTCATGGCCACCTATCCCGAGGTCAGCATCGAGATCGCGAGCGATGCCGCTATCATCGATATCGTCGCGCAGGGCTTCGATGCCGGCGTGCGGTTCGGCAACCAGATCGCTCAGGATATGATCGCGCTGCCGGTCGGGCCGCCGCTGCGCTACGCGATTGTCGCTTCGCCTGACTATCTAGCCGGGCGGCCAGCGCCAAAGACACCAGCGGACCTGTCGACCCATGAGTGTATCCGTCGTCGCTATCCCGGCGGGGCCCTCGCAAAGTGGGCGTTTGAGAAGGATGGCGACGCCGTCGAGTTCTTACCGTCCGGGCGGTTCACCGTCGGATCCGCACAGTTGGAGCTTCGCGCCGCAATCTCGGGACATGGCATCGCGCATCTGTTAGAGGACTACGCTATCGCGGCACTGGCCGAAGGCAGCTTGGTGCAACTGTTGTCCGACTGGAGCCCGACACTGCCGAGCTGGCACCTGTACTATTCGAACCGTCGCCACAGCAGCGCGGCGATGCAGGCTTTTATTGCCTTCGTGCGGAGGTCTACACATCGCCAAGGTGAGACGAAGAGCAGCTTGACCGGTCAATAGGCCTATGAACGGGAGCAGGGTACCCGACACGCGCCATATGCACTTAGGCGAGTCTTGCGCGTGAAGAAAGAACCGCGGTCCACCGCCACCGACCCCTAATCAGAGCAGCCTTCGGACACACACAGACTGACCAACGCCAGGGCTAATCACTCCCAGTCCACGATTGCGACCTGAAAGCACAGCACCCGTGCGACGATCAGATAGGCTTCAAGATCACTACGGCGCATCGGGGCCTATTGATAAGTTTTACTGCTCAGTCCGATAAGAACTATAGCTCTAATCTTCTCAATTCATATCCCTATTTCGATCGTTGACGGGTTGAGCTGACGACAGGCAGCGCGTCCACCAATCGAGATACCAACACGGATATGAGTATGTCGGAGAAGAAAATCGCGATCGTGACCGGGGGGTCCGGGGGTATCGGCACAGAGGTCGCAACGCGTCTTGCCAAAGACGGTTTCATTGTCGCCGTGCAGTGCCGCAATGATCTGAAAGCAGCGGAGTCCGTCGTTGCTGAGATTGAGGCGGACGGCGGTCAGGCCTTCACGGTTCAGACGGATATCTCTGACGAAGATGATGTCACTGGGCTCTTTGATATCGCCGCGAAGCGAGGCGAGCTTATGGTCGTCGTTCACGCCGCCGGCATCATGGAATTAAATCCGATCAGCCAGGGCGCCATCGACAGCTTTGACAGAGTGATCGAGACCAATCTGCGCGGTACGTATCTGACCATGTGCGAGGCTGCGCGGCATTTGACCAAAGGCGGGCGGTTTATCGCTTTCTCCAGCAGCGTCGTTGCCGTGAACTTTCCCACCTATGGCGCGTACATCGCCTCCAAACTCGGCGTTGAAGGGCTGGTGCGTGTGTTTGCCAACGAATTGCGCGGCAAGGGTATCACCATCAATGCCGTCGCACCTGGGCCTGTCGCGACAGAGCTATTTTTTCAGGGAAAGAGCCAAGAAGAGATCGCTCGGCTCGCGGCCTTGCCGCCGCTCGAGCGGTTGGGAACGCCAGAGGACATCGCGGATGTCGTATCGTTTCTCGCAGGACCGGATGGCGGATGGGTGAACGGCCAGGTCTTACGCTCAAACGGCGGCTATGCGTGATGTTCGCCTCCCTTTGGAAGAACACACAAAGACATGGGCTGCGCCGGGTGGCTGCCATCCTGTTCATTCTTGCTGCGCCGCAGATGACGGGCGCGCAGCAGGATTGGGACCGGATCTTTCAGCAAAGGTGCGCTGCCTGTCACAGCCTTGAGACCCGTGGCAGAGGCGCGGGTCCCTCCCTAGCTGGGGCTTTGGGACGCGCTACCGGTTCCCTTGAAGGCGCGCGCTATTCCCAGGCCGTCCCAGAGGCCGGGCTAATCTGGGACGCCGCAACGCTTGACCGCTTTTTCGTGGATCCACGCAGAAAGGTTCCAGGAACGCGAAAAAACATCCGCCTTACCGACACTACAGAGCGCGCTGTCATCATCGCATTTCTGGAAGGCGTCTGATCGGAACGCCCAATTTCAACGCAACTGAAGCAACGAGATCCTTGAGGGAGTTAACATGGTCACTTTGAACGTGAACGGCCGAACGGTCGATATCGACGCAAGCCCCGACACACCGCTTCTGTGGGCGCTTCGGGAAAACCTACAGCTTGTCGGAACACGCTATGGCTGCGGCCTTGGGGCCTGCGGTGCTTGCACTGTCCATGTCGACGGCGAGGCCACATTTGCCTGCATGGCCTTGATCGGCGACTTGGAGGGAAGCGAGATCACGACCATCGAAGGGTTGTCCGGGGAGGGCGACCATCCTCTCCAGCGCGCCTGGATTGCCGAACAGACGCCCCAATGTGGTTACTGTCAGTCCGGCCAGATCATGCGGGCGGCCGCCTTGCTCGCCCGGACGCCACAGCCGAGCCGGGAAGAGATCGTGGAAGAGATGTCCATCAATCTCTGCCGTTGCGCTACCTATGGAAACCCCGTCTTCGGCGGCATCCTCTTTACAGCCGGCAGCGCTGCAGTCGAGGGATACTATCCGATCCTGCGGCAGGCCGGAGCCCAGGTTCGGCAGGCGTTGATCCTGACGGCAGCCGCACATTGGTCCGTGCCGAGGGAAGAGGTCACGACGCGCGAAGGGGCGGTGATCCATGAGGCGTCGAACCGCTCCATGCGCTATGGCGAGGTGGCTGCCCTACCCGTGCCGGTGAGCGATGTGCGCGAAGTTGCGCCGGAGAACCTGAAGCCGCGGGAAGAGTGGCGGATCGTAGGCACGGATCTTCAGCGTCTGGATATTCCGGCCAAGACGGTTGGCGCCGCGCTCTATTCCATCGATGTGACCCTTCCGGATATGTTGACGGCTGTTCAGCTGCTCGCTCCGGTCGAGGGCGAGACGCCGACGCTCAACTCCGATGCAGCGGCGCGGGCCGTTGACGGTGTGGTCGATGTGGTGGTGCTGAATCACTCGGTTGCGGTGCTAGCGACAAACTTCACCTCGGCACTTGCAGGCCGCGACGCGCTCGATGTCACCTGGAGCGAAACTTCGCCCTTCCGGTCCGCTGATAGCGACGGCGAACTTGCTGCCCTGGCAGAGGCCGCCGACGATTTCGATCAGGACGCGATCATCTGGGAGGACCAGGGCGATGCCGAGGCGGCACTGTCGGAGAGCGGCACTGTTATCACATCACGCTACACTACCGAGCATGTCTATCACGCCCAGATGGAACCTCTGAACGCCGTCGCTTCCGTCGATGACGACGGCCTTGGAGCGGAAGTGTGGTTAGGTACACAAAGCCAGACAGTTTCGATTGCGGTCGCCTCAGCCGTGTTAGGCACGACGCCCGACCGGATCCGACTGAACCTCATGGAGATGGGCGGCGCCTTCGGGCGTCGCACGGCATTTGCTCGCGATCTGCTGCGCGACACGCTTCTGCTTTCCCGATCCGCAGGGCGGCCCGTGAAGTTGATCTGGACTCGTGAAGACGACGTTAAGAACGGCTGGCTGCGCCCCGCAACGGTGCATCGGATGGATGCTGTTATGGGTAGTGACGGCACCTTGACTGCCATGCGGCACCGGGTGGCGTCCCCGTCCATTCTGGAATTCTTGTTTCCGAACCGCTGGGATCCCGACACGCGCAGGGACGGCCTTATCATGGAAGGCACCGAAAGAAGTGACTACGACATTCCAGACTTCCGAACCGAACATGTGCTGATGCCGCGTCAGTCTCGGCTGGGGGCGTGGCGCTCCATCGGCTGGGGCCCGAACATGTTTGCCCGCGAATGCTTCGTGGATGAACTGGCGGCCGCCGCAGGTTCGGATCCCGTTGCGTACAGACGCCGGCTTCTCGCGCAGTCGCCGCGGGCGCTCAACGTGTTCAACACGGCCGTGGAGATGTCGGATTTCGGCAACGCGCCGGAAGGGCGTGCCCACGGGCTGGCTTTTGCTGGCTACAAGGCGACACTCGGAACCGGTGTGGCGGAGGTGTCGTACGAAAATGAGCAGCTTCGCGTTCATCGGTTTTGGGCTGCGATTGATCCGGGCGTCGTGATCCACCCCCAAGGCTATCGCGCTCAGGTCGAAGGAGGCATTCTGTTCGGCCTATCCAGTGTCTTGCGTGAACGGACGAGCTTCACCGGCGGTCAGATCGATCAGAACAATTACTACGACTATGAGCCGATCCGAATGCCTGACATTCCTGAGCTAGAGGTTACGCTCATCGAATCCGGCAATCCGCCAAGCGGTGGCGGTGAGATCGGCGTGCCCATGACGGCGCCTGCGGTCGCGAATGCCGTGCGCGAATTGACAGCGGCAACCCCGCAAAGGCTGCCGTTCCCAGGAGTTGAGACATGATCAGATCAGTGACCAAAAAGCCGACGCCTTGATGAACATTTCTTCTCCGGGCTGGCTAACCGGAGGTACGTGATTTTAAGTACTTGTTCCGGATCCGCTCCTCGAAGCGGTACTCGCTCATCTCGGGCATGAGGCGGTTCTGGCAGAACAAGGAGGGAGCTGCGCCTTCCACATTTGAAACGACTCGGTATGAGGGTCTCAGAGCTATTGGAAAGGCTCTCTTTTTCGGCCGCTGGTACCAAAACTGTCGTACATGCGCGGCGCAGCATTAGTTAAAGTGGGCTCAGAACGGCCTGATGCTTATGCAGCAATGCTGTTGCGGCAGGCTGAACCAGACCGGCCATTTGCCAAGGTCGCTAGAACCATGAATTTTCAGTGGCCCGGTCGGAGCGCTGCCGTTGGGTGTCATTAAGCCGATGTTCAGGAGGTAGGCGGCGAAATCTGATTGAGAGCCCACTTGTTCATTCGATTTCCTCGCTGCGTGCGCTCGCAGCAAGGGGAATGCCGCAACGGCAAAAACACTATCGCTGCTGTTCCGCAATTACGCCGGTCTTTGGTGTCGTCCGCGGCGACGTTGGTGTGATCAACTCTAAAGCCGCAGGAAAATCTTCCTTGCCGAGCGTCCACAAGAGGTCGCATCTCTCTACTTGATAACGCCAATGCCAGGCCGAAGAAATGACACTTCAATCCGAGATCAATACCGCACCGTTGTCATGGCTCTTATTGGAAACTTTTCCGGCGAGATAGGCGGCACCGCTTAACCGCGAGATTGCGCCAGGCTCTTCGATGCCGTCAAAGGATGTGAACTCTCGCAGGTTCATATTCTTCACGCCATCTGTCAGCTCGGCTGGACGCACAATAACCCACTCGGGCACGCCACTTTCACGCACGACACGTTCCTGCGCGGTTCGGTCTCTCATTATGCGACCAAGAAGGACAGGCTTGATAATGTTTCTAAAAGGCCAGCTGCCGTGTCCGGATGAGTCACCCGCACCGATGGATGTCATGGCCACGAGACGCGGCACCCGAGAGGCTTTCATGGCAGTGACCACGGCTCTTGTGCCAACTTCACAGACGTTGGTTCCGAAAAAATGGTCTTTCGGTTCAACGGTGCTCCGAAAGTGAGAATGACAACATCATGGCATGGCATGGCAGCCGCAAGGTCTTGGGCATTCGTGACATCGCCTTTGACTACGGTAAGGCGCTCGAAGGGTTTGATCCGTTCGACACTGCGGCCAAAAGCCGTGACGTCGTGACCGAGGGTGGCAACTTCGGCAATCGTATGACGGCTGATCTTGCCGGTCGCGCCGATAATCAGGACTTTCATGATGCTTCCTCGCTTTCCATGGAGATAGCACACCATCCGTGAGACGGACGAACGGGAACCGCCGCCCTCTGCCAAGCACGAGAAACTAAAGCGCTCTCAGAGCAGATATGTTTTTCCACAACCAGCGCGCCGGAAAGAAGGCGACGACGGCGCCGAACACGACCATCATCAAGGACATGAATATCGGAATATCCATCGCTGATCCTATGACGAATGCCGAATACGCAAAATACAACCCAATTCCGATGAATGCGCCAATGCCTAAGACCGCTGCGCCTTGCAAGACCAACGGCGCCCAGTCAGCGCCTGTGTCCAGCGACCGCGCGGCATAGAGGATCGAACCACCTGCGACCAGCTTTATCGCCGCGAAGATCAGTGAATACTGAATGTTGGCAAAGACCCCGGCAAACAGCGCCGTGATTTCCTCGGGCATCGGCTCATCACCCATATAGCTTTGCATCGGGGCCAGAAGTTCCTCGGGCGGTATGCTTGCCAATTGTGAAGATATCAAAGGTTGCGCGACAGAGGCCACCAACAGGACGCTGCCTATGATCGTCCAGTAGAGAACGAGGCGATCGCGCGCGATAAAGGTTTTGGGGTTGGTGTTTGTAACAGTCATTGATCTGAACCTTTCAGTAGGTTGTTTGCAAAAGCGCAGTGACAAAGGTCGCGACCTTGGAGGCTGATCACTTTTGCAGTTTCAGTCTGTGGTATTGGCTTAGGCAGCGTGGGGTCTGGCAAGCTGCGCCGGTTTGACCGGGTCAATGTGCAAAGGATGTAGGTCCATCGTGTCATTGCCCCGCAAGAGCTGTCTGTTCAGACAGGACAGAACGCGCCAGCTTGTCCGAAGGCAGGTGCGCCTCCAGAAACCACAACGACTTGTCGACGGTCCTCGACACTTCGGTCAGAACGTCCGACGATGTCGGATCACCGATTTGTGCCGTTTCATCAATCTGGCCGATCAGAGATTGACTAAACGTGGCATAGCCCTGTGTCAGCGCGGTAAGGACATCCGCCTGCCCGGTGCGATGCCCCAGCTCAGAGCCAATGCAGGCGTTTTCATGGATATGCTGTGCGGTGCCTTCCGCGAAGCCGCCAAGGGCGACCAGGCGCTCCGCCATTGTATCGGCGGCGTCGTGCATTTGGCCGGTAAGATCATCGAGCATCTGATGCAGCGCGATAAACCCCGGACCCTTGATGTTCCAATGGGATTGCTTGCTTCGAAGCGCGAGGTCCAGCGCCAAGGTCAACGCCCTTAGGATGCTCACCGTGCGCGCCCGGACATTTTCGTCGAGATGGTTGCACGTTGGGGTCATGCGTTGTCTCCTTTGGAAATGACCGGGCTGCCTGTTGGGGAACAGGGACGTGGCAGCCCGGTTGCGGGGGTTATCCGATCACTCGGCTGCCATAGGTGCGTTGTCTGACAGGATCATCGGAATGGGCGGATGTCCGGTCAGACCAACCCCTTTCTTGATCTCCTCGGCATTTTCGGCCACGCCGAGGAAATTGTTCATCGCTGCCTGATACTGGCCCATATGCTCGCTTAAAAGCATGCCGATGTGGCGGCCGTTGACTTGGGTGTTGTTGGCAATCTCGGCCAGAACCGCGACCCAAGTGGTTACGACGGCACCAGCGGCCGCCAGACGGGTCATTGTCACCTGCGTGATCAGTGGGTTGAAGTCCGCTGACGCGTCGATGACGACATAGACCTCATATCCATCACGCAAGGCCGCAATCGCCGGAAAGGCCGCGCAAACCTCGGTCGCGAGGCCCGAGATCACGAGTTTCTTCCGGCCAGTCGCTTCGACCGCCGCCTTCGAGGCCGGATCGTTCCAGAAGTTCACGTAAGGGCGGTCGATGACCTCAACATCCGGGAAAATCGCCTTGAGCTCTGGCATGGTCGGGCCGTTCGGGCCTTGCGGCCAGCTGGTGCCCATAATCACGGGAATACCGAACGCCTTGGCCGATTTGGCATGGCCGAGGATGTTGTTCTTCATCTGCATCGGGTCGATCGAGGTGAGGAATTGCATCAGGCCGACCTGGTGATCGATCATCAGGAAGACGCAATTGTCGGGTGTCAGTTCGCTTTCGGGAAGAGCCATGGGAAATCTCCTGTTTGGGTGGATTGAACGACTTGCCCCACCACTCTGGCTGGTCCGCTCGCGATCCTATTTCAGATATTAATAAATCCCTTATTGCATTGTTTTTATGTGTTAATTTGAATGCTGCAGGCGCAAACGTCACTGGCGACACAGCGAATCCTGAAATCGCGATGCCCCCATAAAGCCGGCTGCACAATCCCGCCGCAGGCATCAGAGAATCCTGAAAGACCCACACAGCCGCACATGTAACAGTGCCTGCGATTACTTAAGGAAAGAAGATGCCATGCCCGCGCAACACTCGCCCGCTCTCGAAGATCGTCTGAATTGCTGCTTTGTGCTGACATCGGCCCTTTATTTCCGCATGGTCGCCGTTGATCCCGCAGGGCAGGATCAGAGATTTGCGCGCTGGTACGGCGCGCTGCACGACGCGGCGCGGGACCTTGCAGGGTTGTCAGAAGGCCGCTCCAGATCCGGCCTTGGTGCACAACAGATACGCGATGGTCTGAACGATATCCTGAACAGCCTGCGGGATATCGCCGATCTGGCGAAGAAAGAAGGGGCTGTGCCTTTGCACGATGAGGTTCTGAGTTACCTTGCTAAATTGGAGATTGAGATCGCGACATGACCCTGATCGTTGACACTACCGGCAAAGCCAAGCCTGACACGCGGCTGCCCGGAATGCCCAATGAGATTGATCTTGGGCAACTGCGGTTGGTTTTGTTGCCGCCGGGCGAATACAATTTTCATCACAAACTGGACTTCAATGTTTTTGACGTGAACCTACCGCAAGCACACCATGATATGGCAGTCAACTCCGATAGACTGGAAATGGAAGTGGTCCCGTCAGAATCCATCGCATTCATTCCAAGCGGAACGGAGTTCAGGTTGCGCGTGACCAATCGCCTGCCAGGATGTTATCTGGAAGTCAGCGATGATTTGCTAGCAGAGTGGATGGCAGCAGGAGAGGTGCAAAAGGCTGCAGCCCAATCGTTTTGCAAGTATTTGTCGGACGGTGTCGCAGCCGAATTCGCCCGTACTGGAATTCGCCATCTGGCGCGCAGCCACCAATCCAATACGCCCTGCGACCGCCTGACGGTCGAGGCGCTGGCTCTTGGCATCGCGGCGCGTGGTATGGCGCAGATCGGCAGCCCCGATGGCGATATCACCGCCGAAATTTCCCGTTGGAGCTATCGCGCCCGCCCTGGCGCCATTGAGCGCGCCATAGAGTTGTTGGAAACGCGGCTCTGCGAGGCGGACCTCACCATAGCCGAGCTTGCCCGCGCTGCGGGTATGTCGTCATCGCATTTTGCGTCCGTGTTCAAATCCGCCACAGGCCAGACGCCCTATGCCTTCATCCTGCGCCGCCGCGCCGATTTCGCCCGCGACCTGATCATCGGCACGCGCGAGCCGCTCTCGTGGATCGCCTATGAGGCTGGGTTTTCCAGCCAGGCCCACATGACCACCGTCCTGCGCAACCTGCACGGCACGACCCCTGCCGCAATGCGGGATTAGAGGGCACTGACATGACCTTTATTGTAGACAATGCCGGCAAAGCCAAGCCGGACACGCGACTGCCGGAGATGCCCTATGAGACTGATCTGGGGCAATTGCGGTTGGTGTTGCTGCCGCCCGGGGAATATCACCTGCATCACAAATTCGAAGTCAACCTCTTCGATGTGAATCTGCCCTACGGCTCACACGGTTTTGCAATCAATTCTGATAACATCAAAGATACAGTCTTTCCGTCTGAATCGGTGGCTTTCTTCCCGCGCAGCACGGAATTCCGTCTACACGCGAATAATCGCCTGCCCGGATGCTCCCTTGAAGTCAGCGATGCACTGCTGGCTGACTGGATGGAGGCCGGAGAGGTGCAGCCGGATTCAGGCCTGTCTCACCAAGACTACATGCCAGACGGTGTCGCGGCCGAATTCGCCCGCACCGCGATCCGCCATCTGGCAGGCAGCCATCAGTCCAACACACCCACCGACCGCCTGACGGTCGAGGCGCTGGCCCTTGGCATCGCCGCGCGTGGTATGGCGCAGATTGGCAACCCGGACGGCGACATCACCGCCGAGATTGCCCGTTGGAGCTATCGCGCCCGCCCCGGTGCCATTGAGCGCGCCATAGAGTTGTTGGAAACGCGGCTCTGCGAGGCGGACCTCACCATAGCCGAGCTTGCCCGTGCTGCGGGTATGTCGTCATCGCATTTTGCCTCCGTGTTCAAATCCGCCACCGGTCAGACACCCTATGCCTTTATCTTGCGACGACGCGCCGATTTCGCCCGCGACCTGATCATCGGCACGCGCGAGCCGCTCTCCTGGATCGCCTATGAGGCTGGGTTTTCCAGCCAGGCCCACATGACCACCGTCCTGCGCAACCTGCACGGCACGACCCCCGCCGCGATGCGGGATTGATGCAAACGACAGAAGCTCGCGTTCAAGCACAGCGATCTGCCTCCACAACAATGGCTGTGAAAGTCCGACCAGACCATTGCGCGCATGGCCGATCTCGGTACGGGCAAAGCCACCATTCGCAATTTTCAACGCTAGCAGACAGTCAATGACCGCCTGACGATTTTGGCGGCGACGCGGAGATGAGCAAATCGCGGCCGCGAGGTCTTTCTGCTTCATCATCTGCTGCATGTGCACAAGGCGGCTTTGTCCGCTCCTCGATAGTTAATCCGGGTTGCGGCGAAAGGGCGGTTTGATTTTCACCTCACAGATTGGATGTCAATGACCGCTCTTACGACATTTGCTGCATCATAGCGAGAACCATGCCGCG
>NZ_JACNMP010000029.1 GCF_017592335.1 Pseudaestuariivita rosea
GCTGGTACAACCCCTCGCGTCGCCACTCAGCATTGGGTTACAAGTCGCCGATCAACTACGAAAGGACCGCTGCTGAGGGGCTGGAAACTCTAAGCCCATAACCGTCCATCAAACCGGGGGAACTCCAAATCCATTCTTCTAGTTGATTGGCAACTCCTGCACCGAGATCTTTCCAGCAAAGCGCTAAGATAAGTCTTTGATTTAGATCTTCGCTTCAGTTTCACAGGGTGTGCGTATTCCCATGTCCGCGCACCAAGCACTTTATCCGAATCTCATGCCATTCTTAGAGATCAGAGACTAGGATATTGTCGGAGGCTGTAAATTCAGCTTGGTGTTATCCACGACGCACAGCCAGCTGACGAATTTTGCGATTCACAAAAACGAAGACTTAACTGTTGTTTTGCTCGCAAGTGCCTAATTGGCTTCCCAAGCGTCTTTTCCGCTCTCAGAATCACAATAGCGGCGGCACGTGCATCTTCGCCGGCATCGTGGTGTCGGAAATCGATACCGAGATGATCCTTTAGGCTGGCCAGGCCATGCCCACCAGCACCCTTCAATTCAGGCCATGCCTTCCGCGCGATCTGAACGCTGTCTGTCCAATAAGACGTTACCATCGGAGCGCCGTAACAGACACAAGCAGCTGTAAACGCTTTCTCATCATAGCGGCTATGCTGAACAAGTTGGTGGGTTTGCAACACATCGAACAGCGTTTCGTATATTTCAGGGAAAGTGGGCGAACCGGATACCATATCCGAATTGATGCCATGGAGCTCGGTGTTGAAGGCGTCGAATGGTTCTTCGGGGTCGACGAGCGTTGAATAGGTATGCAGGTCATTGCTGACATCGACGGCGCACAGCCCGATCTGACAGATGCTCGCGATTGACCTGCCCGCAGTTTCGACATCGACAGAGATGAAGCGGAATATTCCTTGAGGAAGAGACGAGAGATGCCCGAGATTAGCTATGGTAAGTACATTGAGGTCCTTTCACCTTGTCCGCCAGCCGCGCGTCCGCGCAACTGTAGCACTTGCTACATTTGCGGAATACGATCACCTCGCAGAGAAAACTCGGCAATCTTTGCAATACGTTTCTGACGCGTTGCATCGGTTTTGGCCAGCTTGAGCCAACGCAGCAGGTTGCGGCGATAGCTGTCGCCAGTGTTGTCATAGTATGTCTGTGCATCTGGTGATGCCGCCAAAGCTGCACGAAGATCATCGGGGTCGATGAGCGCATCGACGTCCGCCCAGTAGTCCCAAAGCCCGCTCTGTTTTCCCGCCTCAATAGATGCGATCCCGGGCGCTTGCATGCGACCCTCGGCGATCAACCGCGCAGCCCGATCCCTATAGCTTTTTGCCCAGGCTTGGGTGTGCCGCGGGCCGATGATTTGCATCGTTCTATCATCGTCAAGTTTGCGACGAATGCCGTCTATCCAACCCCAAGAAATAAGTGCGTCCAGAATATCATCTGTAGAGATGTAGTTTCGAGGAGAACTTTTCTTCCAAGTCACAAGCCAGATATTCTCGGATTGCCTGTGGTTCGCTGCAAGCCAACTGCCAAGCTCCGCGACCGAACGCACCTCAATTTGCGCAAACCGTTCTGTCGGTATCCCTTTCACCATATTCATGTCCCTAAATGTCGAGGGTGATTGTCTCGCTTGCCGCCCGCGAACAACACAACGTTATTTTGCGGTCACGATCGCCATCCGCAAGCAAACGATCGCGATGATCTATCGTGCCTTCGAGCACGCCAACCGTGCATGTGCCACAAATGCCGTAACCGCAGGAGACTGGTACATCGATCCCGCGCCGTCCAAGGGCCCGCGCGATGCTTTCGCCTGCAGGAACAGTCAACTTTGCACCCGACGAGGCGAGCACGACGTCAAAGGGCCGGTCAGGAGTGTCCGATCCAAAATCCTCAGAATAGATGTCGAACCCTTTGAGGTGGGCGGCGTCATATACTGCGTCCATGTAGCCACGTGGACCGCATATGCAGATGGCGGTCTTTTCTGGCTTGGCATCTAGGAAAGTGTCGCACCAGTCGCGATTTGTGTGAACCGTCAGCTTTCCACCTGAGGCCTCTTCTAGCTCGTCGGCAAAGACAGCTTCCGAAACTGATTTGACAGAATAATGGACCTCGAATGATTTCTGAAGTTTGGCCAGATGCTGCGCCAACGGCACCATCACGGTGACACCAATACCGCCGGCACATAAAACGTAGTGAGAGCGGTCTTCTGGCACGAGGTAGTTATTTCCGAGCCGCGACACAGTCAGCGTGTCACCTAAAGACAGCGTGCCGAGTTCAAGGGACCCACCAGTTCCGGAGAGGTCGATTTTGACACCCAAACGGTAAACACCCTCGCCCGGCAGGTTCGACAGCGAATAGGCGTGTAGATTTGGTACGCCATCTCGAATCCGCCATAGGGTGTTGCGGGACCATGAAAAAACGTGCGCGGCTCGGTCTCACCGATACCGGCAAGGATGCGCCCCGATATCGGCGGATCCTTGAAACCAATGGTTGGTGTTGCTTTGGGATAGCGTCCTTGCTTGGTGATACGCGCCTTAAACGGGTGCGACACATGGACCGGAGCGGCAGGGACGAGGCCCGCATTGGCGGCGCGATGTTCCTCGGCCAGCGGCCTCACCATTGGAAGATCGTCTACGTAGAACACCTCACCGGCTTCGCACGTTTTTCTGTAGCGATTTGCATAAATCGCCTGAAAGGCGCGCGAGCCACCTTTGATGACCAGCGAAATTGAGCCATTTGTTAGCGTCCGTTTGAAGGGTACATTCATACCGAGTTCCCCCTTGCCGACAGGATGGCCTTTGCAACCGCTCGAATGCCTAACTCGACACGATGTGCATTTGTCAGTGTGGGGTGCGCGTCTTGCAGGGCGGCCTCGCCTGCTGCGAATGCCGTTTTCTGATCAATCATACTGCCTTTTAGAACGTGTTCGGCAGTTGCCGCACGCCATGGAACGGTCGCCAACCCACCCAAGGCAATGCGGGCGGACGTGACCATTGCGCCATCCATATGGAGAACGACGGCGGCAGATGCCGTCGCAAAAGCATAAGATGCCCTGTCCCTGATCTTTATGTAGGATTGTGCCCCGCCCTTGGGGAGATGGATCGCCGTGATCAGGTCGCCGGTTTGTAGCGCGGTTTCAGTATGTGGTGTTGCCCCCGGCCGTCGATGCAGGTCTTGGACGGGGATCTTGCGTTCCGATCCATCTGAAGCACGAATTGTGATCTCAGCCCCCAATGCAACGCAGACTACAGCGAAGTCGCCCGGATAGGTGGCGATGCATTGAGCCGAGCCACCCAGCACAGCATGGTGGCCGTCTTCTCCACCTATTGCGGGGCATCCCGAACCCGGCACCCGCTTGTTGCACGGCTGACGGGTATCTCGGAAGTAACTGCACCGCGTGCGTTGCAGCAGGTTTCCACCAAGCGTGGCCATCTCGCGGATCTGCGGCGAGGCCGCTTGAACAAGGGCAGTGTGAACTGCGGTCAAGCCGCGGATTGCAGGATGTTTTGCGGCATCTGCCATTGTGGTCAGGGCGCCAAGCGTGATGGTGTCCGATGTTTCGGAAATGCCTGAGAGCGCGTCACGTTGCGCGCCCAGATCGAAAAGACGCGACGGCGCGGTCGCACCTAGTTTCATCAAATCGACCATGGTCGTGCCGCCCGCGATCCAAGCAGCTCCATCTACGGGCGTGCCGCCTTCCGTAATGTCAAACGCGCTCATCCCTCGGCCTCCGCTTGCGCCACAGATGCAATAGCAGCGCGGATTTGAGGATAGGCTGCACATCGGCACAGGTTTCCCGACATCCAGTCGGCGATTTCAGCATCCGACCCAGCATGCCCTTCGGAGACGCAGGCGACAGCCGACATAATCTGACCGGGCGTGCAGAAGCCGCACTGATAAGCATCGTGCTCCAGAAAGGCCGCTTGCATTGGGTGGAGCGTGTCGTTTTTCGAAAGACCCTCGATCGTTGTCACATCACCGCGGACTGTCTGTGCCAGTTGTAGACACGAGAGCACGCGTTTGCCGTCCACCAGAACAGTGCACGCCCCGCATTGACCGTGATCGCAGCCCTTTTTGGTGCCGGTCAGGTTCAGCTTTTCGCGCATGTGGTCGAGCAAGGTCGTGCGCGGGTCATTGGGCATCGGGTAGTCCGCGCCGTTTATACAAAGTGTCATTCTGCGGCTTCCTTAAATGAGAATTGCGCGCGGGACACGGCAGCGAGCCGCGCGGCATGGTTGAGGGGAAGGTGATGAACGACACCGCCTGTGGCATCCGCAAATGCCGAGGCAATGGCCGGTGAAACGCCGACGATTGCGGTCTCTGCAATCCCCTTGAAGTCCAGCGCGCCCGGCTTGCCTTGCGTATCGCCTACGAAATGCGCCTCGACATGGGGGCAATCGGCCTGAGTTGGAACAAGCGCTTCGCCGATTTCCGCATTGGTCCAATGGCCGCGTTTACGGTCAAGGCGGGTTTCTTCCATCAGGGCCTGTCCCATGCCCATGATCATTGCGCCTATCAATTGTGCTCGGGCGATCTTGGGTTGTAGAACACGACCGCAATCATAGGCTCCAACTAGTCGTATGACCTCAACATCCAATGTGATCGGATCAACGGCCATCTCGCAGAAGACTGCACCAAATGAGGCCTTGGCTTGCTTAGATGCGCCAAATGTCAGGCCTGCTCTGCCTTTCGCAGTAAGATCCCCCGTCCGACTGAGCAGATCCGAAATCGCCGCACTTTCGCCGTTTGGTGCAACAAGCATGCCATCTTGAAGTTTGGAGCTTTTCGGCAGTCCACCCGCCTTCGCAAGTTTCTTGATGATCTTCTCCACCGCCGTCTTGACGGCGGCCGCGTTAGAGTACGTTCCAGTCGATCCGATGGACCCCGCAGCGTATCCTTCCTTGGTGGCCTCGCGTTTGAACTCGACCCGGTCAGGCGAAACACCTGTCATCTCAGCCACAACACCTGTCAGGCCCGTCAGCAAACCTTGGCCCATTTCGGAAACCGCGAGCGATACGACGACCCGTCCGTCTTTTGTCATAGTAACGGTCGCATGAGCAGGAAATTGTCGGCCAAGATCGATAGCAGAGGCCATTCCGAACCCTGACACTCTCCCATCGGGCCGAACGCTGCCGCCCTTGGGGCGATCCCGCCAGCCAAACTTTGCTGCGCCGACTTCATACGCTTCCAGCAGGGCTTTTGCTTCCCACGATTTGCCGTTCGCCGGATTTTTTTCAGAATAGTTTGCAAGGCGGATATCCAATGGGTCTTTTCCAACTTGCCGAGCCAGATCGTCCATGGCCTGTTCCAGCGCGAAGATCGCATGGGCGACACCTGGGCCACGCATCCAACCGGCACCAGGCAGATCAAGCTTGGCCACCCGAGTTGTCAGCCGGTGTGTGTCGTGGGCGTAAAGCTGCATTGGCATTTCTCCAATCGGCTCAACGAAAGCGGCGTTCCCGCGTGCGATATCGGGTTCGAGAACGATCGCTTTCAGCTTTCCGTCAGTGTCCGCACCAACCCGGAGGCGCTGTTTGACCTCGGAGCGATGTGACATGAGGCTAAAGGTATCGCGGCGGCTCTGCACCAGTTTAACCGGCCCGCCCGCTACCTTCGCGGCAATCGGGGCCAGCAGCAACGCAAGATAGGAAATGTTGCGCCCAAACGCGCCGCCGGAAAGCTGGTTATGCAGCCGCACTTTGCTCTTGCCGGACGTGCCCAATACCGCGCGCCCCAGCAGACCGGTCATGCCATCCGCCCAACTGAGACCGAAGGCTTGCCCGATCATGGAGGCATCGAGATGATGCCATTGGACCGCCGCATGAACAGTAACCCCACCATCGGGGTCCCACCGCGCTACAACGGCACCTGGTTCCATCGGGTTCTGGTGGTGCGGGGCTGCATGAGCGTTCACCTCAGCTGAAACAGATGCATCGGCTAGCGCGGCGTCGGCGTCGCCCTTCTTCATCGCCCCTGGACCGATACCCGCGCGTCTTACAGATTTCAGGCGATTTTCTGCGTCGCTGAGAACGACTGCAGGAGCATCATGATTCTCAATCGTTACGATAAGAGCCGCCAAAGCATCCCGCGCAGCGTGAAGGCTGTCGGCAACCACGATAGCAACTGGCTGACCTGCATACTCCACCTGATCCGATTGCAGCGGCATCCGCGTGCCAGGTTCGCACATTGAAATCAGGATAGCTCTTTTGAGCCTTGGCGCATTCGTGTGATCGATCACGCAGCGCGTTCCCGGCAGAGCAAGTGCGGCTGAGGTATCTATTTGCACCCTTCCACGAGCAACTGGTGATGTAGCCGTCAGCGCGATTAGAGGTGGAGTGGCAAACCGCAGGTCATCTGTATATTTTGCCAAGCCGCGGACCTTGTCAGCGCCTTCAATTCGATGTCCTTGCATTCGCTATCCTCTGTCGCCGATTGTCGTTTGGCCTTATTGATACCACGTGGTACCAGAGAAGTGATGCAAAGGATATAGTCGTCAAGTGTGCGTTAGCTGTTTTCTGATGATGAAAGACGATCTATTTAATGGAATGATGGACAATAGACAGAAAACAAAAGCGGATCGAACCCTCGAAGCGGCACGTAAGCTCTTCTTTGAGAAGGGCTTTGTGGCAACATCTAACCGTGAAGTCGCACAGGCGGCCCGTACATCCAAGGCCGCGATCTACGATCATTTTGGATCGATGGAGGGCTTGCTAGAAGCCGTCATTACAGCTGAAATCGAACGCTTCGATCCTGGCCCTACCCGCGAGATAAAAAGTTTTGACGAATTTCGGGAAACCCTGGTGTCCTTTGGGACCGGTATGTTGGCGTTTCTTGACCTGTCAGAAACCATTCGGTTTTCCAAGATCATGCACGAACAGTCCCGCACCCATCCAAAGGTCACGCGCCTGTATTTTGAGGCATCTTACGTAGCAACAGCCAATCGTGTTCAAGCGATCATTGATGCAGGTCTGTCCTTTTCGAACGGCAAAGCAATTTCCAATGCGGGTGAACGTTATATCTCAATGCTGAAAGGCCATCGCTATGAAATGGCCGTTCTCGGGCTTATCCATCAGCCCTATCCAGAACCAGAACTGACCAGTGCTGAGTGTTTTGATGCTTGGTTTGCGGAGAGAAAGTAATACGGCTCTCCCAGTGATCGCGAAATGCGACCCTCTGCTTAGTAAATAAGGTGCGGACTTTCAGGAGAGAGCCAGCACTCTTTCCCGGCTTGGCGTTGCCAAAACTAAGTTAAAATTTGGTCGATTTTTGTTTGAGTTATGAATACCGGACTTTCGTGTTTTGCGCAGCATCAGTCGATTTTGGCTGATTTTGTTGAAAAACTCCTGCTTGATTGATGACCTAACGGCTGATTCAATTCTCTTATCGAGCGGGAGGATTGGCGATGATGGGACCAAGGCAAGAGGCGCAGGCGGCTTTGTTCTACGAGTTCTCGCTAGAGGATCACGTTCCCCATGACCATCTGGTGCGGTCGATTGATCGGTTTGTCGATCTGACCAGCGTTCGCGCACATTTGGCGGATTTCTACAGCCACACAGGTCGCCCCTCGATTGATCCGGAACTTCTGATCCGGATGCTTTTGATCGGGTATTGCTTTGGCATCCGCTCAGAGCGACGGCTTTGTGAGGAGGTGCATTTGAACCTCGCATATCGCTGGTTTTGCCGCCTCGATCTTTCGGACCGCATCCCGGACCATTCAAGCTTTTCCAAGAACCGTCACGGTCGCTTCCGTGAGAGTGACCTGCTACGCCATGTGTTCGAGATGACGGTTGCGCGGTGTATGGAAGAAGGTTTGGTCGGTGGTCAGGGTTTTGCAGTCGACGCCAGCTTGATCAGCGCCGATGTCCAAAAACAAAACTCCAGCAACCCGGAGGACTGGGCGGCCCGCGAGATTGATCCCGCAGACGCTCCGCGCGCGGTGCGCGAGTACCTCGACACTTTGGACGACGAGGCCTTCGGGGTGGCGACCACAGCCAGGCCCAAGTTCACAGCCCATGCCGATCCCGCCAGCCAATGGACTGCAGCCCGGAAAGGTCCTGCGTTCTTTGCCTATTCTGACAATTATCTGATCGACACAGACCACGGCATCATCATGGACGTTGACCCAGCCGGTCCAATAAGACTGCTGAGGTTGGTGCGATGCGCAAGATGCTCGACCGGACCGAAGACCGCTTCGGCCTAAAGCCCGATTGGATTGCGGCAGACACCGCCTACGGTTCTTCCGACACTCTGGTGTGGTTGGCACTGAAGCGGCAAATCCTCCCCTTCATTCCGGTCTTCGACAAGGGCGAACGGACTGATGGAACCTTCTCACGATCCGACTTCGCATGGGATGATGAAAACGACCGGTACATCTGTCCCGACGGCAAAGAGATGCGGCATACATGGCGGACCTATTCTGATCCAAAACGGAATGCGCCAGTTTGGAAATCCAGAAACTATCGGGCATTGAAATCGGACTGCACAGGATGCGAGCTGAAGCCAAAGTGCTACCCCAACGCTGAAACGCGTTCGGTCCATCGCGACAAATTTGAGATCGTCAGAGACTTTGCCCGCCAATGCACAGGATCAGAGTTCAATCCGAAGGCTCAGGCGCGACGGAAGAAGGCTGAAATACTCTTTGCCCACCTCAAACGCATCCTCGGCTTGGGGCGGCTCCGATTACGAGGCCCAGGCGGCGTCCAAGACGAGTTTACCCTGGCAGCCACCGCCCAAAACCTCCAGAAACTCGCAAAGCTCAAGCCAATACTGCCCGCCCCAGGTTGAAGCGGTCGCTAAGCCTTAGATATCTGAACGAAATCAAACCGGTACCCGAAACAAACGCATCCAAATCAAAGACTTTTCCAACAAAATCAGCTCATAGCTGACATCCGACCTTCCTTACCCAAACCTTAACACTGCAAACTTTGCGAAGTTTTTGATTCGATTTTTGTAAACTTGCGAAAGTTGGTACCGTACGGTGCGATTTATAAAGGGTTAATGACCTGCAGAAGTAGTTAATTTGGGCAGAGTGTTACCGAACTCTGACCCACCCGCGCGCGTTGACATAAAAGTTATCCACAAGGCGATTTCGTGAAAAATCCGTGGAAATCAGGAAAACGCGGTAAATCCCGCGAAAAATGTGTAAATTGCACATCTGAATTACGTGGTTTTGCGGAAAATGTGCAAATTGCACATTCAAAAACATCACCGAACGGCGGGTTAACTTTTATGACGTTGCGTCGATGTTCAGGCGGGCAGATATTTCATGAGCTCCCGGATGAAATCCGAGACGCGTAGAATTCAAATTCTGCCATGATAAATTATATTTATCAATACTTTATCAGATTATTCATCCACCAACTGACCATCCCGCAAATGCAGAACGCGGTCCATCCGCGCCGCCAGATCAAGGTTGTGCGTCGCGATCATTGCAGCCAGCCCCCGGTCCCGCACCAGCTCCATCAGCGCTGCAAAAACCTGATCAGACGTTGCAGGATCCAGGTTCCCCGTCGGCTCATCCGCCAACAAAAGCGCAGGTTTATTCGCCAAAGCCCGGCAAAAGGCGACGCGCTGTTGTTCGCCGCCCGACAGCTCGGCCGGGCGATGTGATGCCCGTTCAGCCAGCCCGACGCGGGTCAGCAGGTCGGTCGCATGTGCGTCAGCATCCTTGCGCGAAATACCGTTAGCCAATTGAGGTAAAACGATATTTTCCTGCGCCGTGAACTCGGGCAGCAGATGGTGAAACTGGTAAATGAACCCAACCTCGCCCCGTCGCACCATAGTCCTTTCCCAGTCCGCCGACCGTTTCGGGCTATGCCCGCCGATGGTCACCGATCCGCTGTCGGCCGTATCCAAAAGCCCCGCAATGTGCAGCAGGGTGGATTTACCGGACCCCGACGGCGCGACCAGTGCCACGACCTCGCCCGATTTCACCTGAACCGACGCGCCGCTTAGAACGTTGATTTCATTCGGCTTTCCGTGGTTGTAGGATTTGTGGATATCCTGCAACTCTAACACAACATCACTCATACCGCAGCGCCTCGACCGGGTTCAGATTGGCCGCGCGATAGGCCGGGAAAAGCGTGATAACGAACGACAATCCCAGCGACAGGCTGACCGCCGCCAGCACATCGAACAACTGCAACTGCGCCGGTACGCTGTATAGCCCGCGGATCGACGGGTCCCACACGCCGCCGCCCGCAACGTAATTCACGATGCTGAAAATGAAGTCGATATAGATCACAAACAGGCATCCCAGGATCACACCGACCGTCGTACCGATCAGCCCGGTGAACGCGCCGCAGATGAAAAACACCCTTAAAACAGAGCCTTGGCTAAGGCCCATGGTGCGCAGGATACCGATATCGCGACCCTTGTTCTTCACCAGCATGATCAGGCCCGACACGATGTTCATCGTGGCAATCAGCACGAGGATCGCCATGATGATGAACATCATATTATCCTCGATCGTCAGCGCCCGCAGGAACGCGCCCGAGGCATCGCGCCACGTGAAAAGCAACGTGCGTTCACCGCCCGCACGCACCAGATCAAGCGTCAGATCGTCAATGTTTTCAGGGTCTTCGACCATAACCTCGATTTCATCCGCGAACCCTTCGCGGTTGAAAAACGACTGTGCCTCAGTAAACGGCATGTAGACCCGAATGCGGTCGATGTCGTAACGACCGGCCTGGAAGATATAGACGACCTCATAACTGCTGGTGCGGGGAACGCGCCCCATAACGGTCGCCGTGCCATTCGGCGAGGTTACCTGTACACGATCCCCCACAGTGACCCCCAGTTCACGGGCCACACCCCAACCGATGGCGATGCCTTCGTCAAAACGGTTGATGTCCCCGACGGACCGTTCCGGTTCAGCGATCCGGGGGATACCCTTCAGGTTTTCCTGTGTAATTCCAAAGACTTCAATCAGCGTGTTCCGTTCGCCCCGCGTGCCCATTACCTGACGCTTCACGACCGGCGCGGCGCGGATGACACCGGGCACCTGACGCAACCGCTCGGCCGCTGCATCATAATCGGCAATCCTACGATCCAGCCCGCCAACCGCGTTCACCTCGGCAGACTGATAGACCGTCACATGGGCATTGGCGCCCAGGATCGTATCGACAAATTCGGCCCGAAAGCCCGACCGCACCGCCATCACCGCGATCAGTGCAAAGACCGCCAGAGTGATGCCCACAAGGCTGATCCAGGTCATCACGCTGACGCCGCCCTCGGCCCGTTTGGCCCGAAGATAGCGCCACGCGATCATCCATTCGAAGTTGGAAAAAGGTGCCGTTCGACCCGCCATGTTCTGCCTCATCTGCTTTTGGCAGGACAATACGCGCCACGCGGTAAAGTGCAAGGCGGCGCGTGCCCCACGCCGCCTGATGTTTTAGCCCATCAGCTGGTAACTGACTGGGACATAACGGAAACCATCTTCGCGCGTGTCAACGAAACCCGCGGCCGGGAAAGGCATGTGATACCCGATCATCGGGATTTTATCAGCGGCCAGCATCCCCAGAACACGGCGACGCGTTGCGGCGGCCGCTTCTTTATCCATGTCAAAGCGCACCTCCCAATCGGGATACGCCAGCGACCAGACATAGTGGTTCGCCATATCCGCAATCAGCAGCAACTGCTGACCGTCGCTTTCCAGCATATAGGTCATGTGCCCCGGCGTATGGCCAAAAGCCGCCATCGCGGTGACGCCTGACGCAACCGACGCGCCATCTTCGACAAAGGTCATGTTTTCAGCCAGGGGGGTCACATTCGCCTTGACCATGTCGCCCACGCGATTACCCGCCTCTTGCGCCTTCCAGAAATCATATTCGGCGCTGGCGGTCACATAGCGGGCATTGGGGAAAGTCGGCTGCCCGTCGGTCATCAGACCACCGATGTGGTCGGGGTGCATATGGGTGATCACGACGATCGTTATGGCATCGGGGGCCACTCCGGCCTCGGCCAGCGCGTTTTGAAGGCCGCCTTGCCCCAGACCGGTGTCAAACAGCACGATGTCTGCGCCAGTGTCTACGACCGTCGGGGTGAAAAAGAACTGCGCCATGTCGGTCGGGATAAAGTTTTCTTCGGAAACCTGCGCAAATTCTTCCGCCGACACGTTCATGCCAAAGATGCTTTGCGGTTCATCCCGCGGCGTGGTGCCGTCCAGCAATGTCGTCACATTCATGCTGCCCAGCTTGAATGTATGGGCCAGTTTCATCGGGGCATTCCCGCCATGACCGGCTGCAAAACCGGGGGCTGCGGCCAGCAAAGGCGTGGCTGCGGTGGCTGCAAGTGCCTGACGGCGTGAGATTTTCAGTGACATGGCGTCCCTCCTTCATCCATGGACGGCAAGATAGAGCATTTGACCGGCGCGGCGACGCATATGGACAAAATTGTGATCATATGAAAAGGGAAGCCCGAACAGGAGTTTGCCATGACCACCACCCGCTTTGCCCCGTCGCCCACTGGTTATCTGCACGTCGGTAACCTGCGCACGGCCTTGTTCAATTATCTGATCACGCGTAAAGTGGGCGGCACGTTTATCTTGCGGATAGACGACACCGACCCCGAGCGGTCGAAAGAAGAATATGTCGATGGCATCAAACAGGATCTGGAATGGCTTGGCCTGACATGGGACCGGGTGGAACGGCAGTCTGCACGGCTGGATCGCTATGCGCAGGTTGCGGATAACCTGCGCGATATGGGGCGGTTTTACGAATGTTTTGAAACGCCGACCGAACTGGATCTAAAGCGTAAGAAACAGCTGAATATGGGCAAGCCGCCCGTTTATGATCGGGCTGCGCTGAAACTGTCAGAGGATGAGAAAGCCGCCTTGCGCGCGGAACGGTTACCCCACTGGCGGTTCCTGCTGGATCAGGAACGGATCGAATGGGAAGATGGCATTCTGGGTCATACCTCAATCGACGCGGCCAGCGTGTCGGACCCTGTGCTGATCCGCGGTGACGGGCAGGTCCTTTATACGCTGGCCTCGGTCGTGGATGACACCGATATGGGCGTGACAAATGTGGTACGCGGGTCTGACCACGTGACCAACACGGCGACACAAATCCAGATGATCCAGGCGATTGGCGGTACTGTCCCGGACTTTGCACACCATTCGCTGCTAACAGGCCCCCAGGGTGAGGCGCTGTCAAAACGTCTGGGCACGTTGGCCTTACGTGATCTGCGCGCACAAGGCGTTGAACCAATGGCACTGCTAAGCCATATGGCGCGCCTTGGGTCGTCTGATCCGTTTGAGCTGCGCGTGTCGATGGATGAACTGGTCGAAGGGTTTGACATCACCCATTTTGGTGCAGCGCCCACGAAGTTTGACGTGGACGACTTGTTTCCGCTGACGGGGCGCTACCTGCAGACGCTTGATTATGACCATATGGCGGGCGACATCCGCGCGCTAGGCGTGCCGGATGATATCGCGCCAGACTTCTGGGCTGTGGTGCGGGATAATATCACGACAAAGCACGACCTGACCGCATGGTGGGCGTTGTGTCAGAATGGCGCCGACCCTGTGATTGATGACGAAGACCGGGATTTTGTCGATCAGGCCATGGCGCTTTTGCCGGACAGACCCTTTGATCAGACCACCTGGGGCAATTGGACGACCAGTGTGAAAGAGGCTACCGGTCGCAAGGGGCGCGGGCTGTTTATGCCCCTGCGCAAGGCACTGACGGGTCAGTCACACGGGCCAGATATGTCGCACCTGCTGCCGCTGCTGCAGGTGATCAAGGCGAAACCCTGACACCTTATTGCTGGATCGTCCTCAGGTATTCAGCCAAGGCCACAAGGCGACGGGGCGTGGGTGTCATAACACCCGGTTCAGTTTCGACCATCACCAGTTCACCTTCCAGCCTGGGCCAGAATTTGGGCATGGCACCATAATGATCGCCGCGGGAATAGCCATCGATGGTCGACATCACCTCAACCATTGGAAATTCGCCGCCGTTGCGCGCCGACAGCGTCGTCAGATCAGGTGGCGCGATGGGCAGACCTGCAGCGGCTGGTCCGTCACCCCTGCCCGTATCACCGTGGCAGCCCGCGCAAAGTGCTGCATAATCTGATCGCCCGACCTGTTCATTGGTCTGGCATCCCGCCAACGCCATAGCGATTGAAATCGCAGCAAAGCCAATCCGCATGTCCACCTCCCTCATCCAGATTGCGATCAACCTTGCACGTTTGGCGGCATTCCGTTTTGATCTGAATCACATGCCGTTCCTTTACACAGGAAATACCCCCATGGCCGATAGTTCGCCGATAGATCCGGATCGTCTGCACGCGATTTTGCAGTTTATTCAGGCGGCCGAAGCGCTGAAAGACACTTTGCGCAGTGGTCACACCGCGCAGGGGCGTTCAGAAAGTGTGGCAGAACATACATGGCGGCTGTGTTTGCTGGTATTGATGTTCGACAAAGAGCTGCGCGATTACGATCTGCTAAAGATCCTGAAGCTGTGCATCGTTCATGATCTGGGCGAGGCGATTTCAGGCGATGTCCCCGCCATTCATCAAAGCCAAGGGGATGACCGCGAAGCCCGAGAGCGCGAAGACCTTCACCAGCTTTGCCAGCCTCTGCCTGCCGATCTGCGTGATGAAATCACGTCGCTTTGGGACGAATACACAAATGCCGCATCGCCCGAGGCGATTATGGTCAAGGGATTCGATAAGCTAGAAACAATGCTGCAACATCTGGCTGGTCGAAATGCACCCGATTTCGACTATGCCTTCAACCTTGACTACGGCACCAGGCAAACCGGGCGCCATCCGCTGTTGCAACAGATCCGCGACGTTGTGGATGCCGAAACGCGCACACGGTGTCAGCCGTCGTAGGTCCAATTCACCCACCGCCCGTGAAAATCGACACGGGCCAGATTGAACCGAAGATCACCGGGCCAAAGGCGCAGGGTCAGTGCTGCACTTTTGGGTGTGCCGTCGGCCTCCATCGACACCAGTGCTAGGGGGGCATCCGGCGTTGCCACAGCCCCTGCCGCTTCTATCAGTTTGTTGCCGCGTTCCTGAACCTTGCCAGGGAAATACTGCCAGGCAATCGTGTGATAGATTATGTGCAAATGGCCCGCCCGCGGGGTCAGGCGGGTTTCAAGCCAGTCAATCGCATCACCTTGGTCAATAGCGGCGTCAAAGATGCTGATCGCTTTGTCCGTCAGTGCCCGTCGTTCTGGCTGATCAGGCCAAAGATAGGCGCGCAGCCGCAGTTGGCCTGCGGCAGACCGCGCATCAATCGGGTTCAAATCGACACCCCGCCGTTCGACCACTTTAGGATGTGCAACGGACGGAACCAGCCCCGACCAGTCGGGCTCAAAGGTCAGCGCCGGGCCATCAGCACCGATAATCTGTTGCCCGACCTGCATCGCATACTGATCCCACATCAGGTTCAAACCCGCGCTGGCCCCCAGTTCCGAGACAATAAATGGAAGCTGATAAAAGCTATGAATAACGTGACCTGCTGCAATCAGAGCAACTGACCGGCGGACCTCATTCGTTTGGGGTGGGCTGTTGATCCAGTCATCCAGAAAATCGTGATGGCGG
Organism: Pseudaestuariivita rosea; assembly: GCF_017592335.1. Lineage (GTDB taxonomy): Bacteria > Pseudomonadota > Alphaproteobacteria > Rhodobacterales > Rhodobacteraceae > Parasulfitobacter > Parasulfitobacter rosea. The sequence continues at coordinate 15,580 of NZ_JACNMP010000029.1, forward strand.
GTCATGCTGGCCGCGACAGTATCCCAAAGCTGGTCGTCTGAAACACCATTCGGCGGATAAACCTGCCCCAGCCGGGCATCGCCTTGCAAAACCAACGCATGCAATCCGCCCGCCAATCGCAACGGGACTGAGTCACCGGCCGAACTGACATCGCCCGGCCAGTTGAACATCCGATCCGTCAGGGGCGTTCCCGGCTGCATCCGGTCCGCACATATCGCAAAAAGCCGCTGCATGAACGGCGACCCAAGCTTGCCGCAGCTTTTTGATTGCGACAGGAACGCCTTTTTCAGGGTCATCGGAATTTATCGACAAGTTTCTGCAAGGGGCTGCGGTTGTCTTCGACCGGTTGTTCCTGCTTGACCGCGGGCTTTTCCGTTTCAGCCACCGGTTTGGTTTTTGATGACCGGGCCGGTTTGACACGCAAGGCAACGGCGTTCATGAATTTACCGCTGTCCCCGTCCGCCAGATCAGGCGCACCATCGGCGATCCCGCGCAGCAGATCGTCCAGCCAGGTCTGGTCCTCTTTCGAAAAATCATGCAACACATAATGCGACACCAGATCCTTGTGACCCGGATGCCCGATACCCATTCGCACGCGCTGATAGTCCGCGCCGATATGTTGGTGCATCGACCGCAATCCATTATGGCCCGCATGGCCGCCCCCCGCTTTCACACGCAGTTTCCCAGGGGCAAGGTCCAGTTCATCATGGAAAACGACAATATCTTCGGGCGTTAACTTGTAGAATCGCATGGCCTCGCCCACCGACTGGCCGGACAGGTTCATGAACGTCTCGGGCTTCAACAAGATCACCTTTTCACCGCCCAGGCGCCCTTCGGACAGACTGCCCTGAAATTTGCCACGCCACGGTGCAAACCCGTGATCATCGGCAATCCGGTCCAGCGCCATGAAACCGATATTGTGTCTGTGACCGGCATATTTCGGCCCCGGATTGCCCAAACCAACAAACAGTTTCATACCAATCCCCTTTTCTGCGGGTCGACAATAGCAGCGCTGATCCCAAAACGAAACGACACTGATTGTGGTCTGTGGACCACTTCCTTTACGTCACAGGTCAGGCCAATCCGATTTCGCATTGACCATGACCCGTTTGCCGCGTAGGGGCGTGCGATCACCATCACAACGGCTTCCTGGCGTGGTGGATTAACCCTAATGGAGCACTTTCATGTCCCGTAAGAATTATATCTTCACTTCGGAATCCGTGTCCGAAGGCCACCCTGATAAGGTCTGTGACCGTATTTCTGACGCCGTTCTGGATGCTTTCCTGTCCGAAGAACCCGAAGCGCGTGTGGCCGCCGAAACCTTTGCCACAACCAATCGCGTCGTCATCGGTGGCGAAGTCGGCCTGTCCGACAAAAGCAAACTGGCTGAATACATGGGGCGGATCGACGATATCGCCCGCGCCTGCATCAAAGACATCGGATACGAACAGGATAAATTCCACCATGGGACCTGCGAAATCACGAACCTGCTGCACGAACAATCGGCACATATTGCCCAGGGCGTCGATGCCTCGGACAACAAAGACGAAGGCGCGGGCGATCAGGGCATCATGTTCGGCTATGCCACCCGCGAAACGCCCGAATTGATGCCAGCACCGATCCAGTATTCCCACGCTATCCTGCGCCGTTTGGCCGAGGCGCGCAAATCCGGTCAGGAACCGACGCTGCGCCCGGATGCGAAATCTCAGATCAGTTTGCGGTACGAAGACGGTAAACCGGTTGAGGTCACATCGATCGTTCTATCCACCCAGCACGCAGACGAAAGTCAGACCAGCGATGACATCCGCCTGATTGTCGAACCCTATATTCGCGAGGTTCTGCCAGACGGCTGGATCACGGAAAACACGGAATGGTGGGTCAATCCCACTGGAACCTTCGTCATCGGCGGACCGGACGGTGACGCAGGTCTGACGGGCCGCAAGATCATCGTTGACACCTATGGCGGGGCTGCCCCCCATGGCGGCGGTGCGTTTTCCGGCAAAGACCCGACCAAGGTTGACCGATCCGCCGCATATGCAGCACGATATCTGGCCAAAAACGTCGTGGCCGCAGGCATGGCCGACCGCTGTCTGATCCAGCTGAGCTATGCGATTGGTGTGGCAAAGCCTTTGTCAATCTATGCCGATACATATGGCAGCGGCGACGTGCACCCATCTCAGATCGAAAAGGCAATCGATCAGGTGATGGACCTGACCCCGCGCGGCATTCGCCAGCATCTGGAACTGAACAAACCGATCTATCAGCGCACCGCGGCCTATGGCCATTTCGGGCGTGAACCGGATGCAGATGGCGGCTTTAGCTGGGAACGCACCGATCTGGTTGAGGCTTTGAAAAAGGCTGTCTAATCTGCCCTTATGGCAAAAACGATGAAACGGTCGAAAGCGCAGTACGGTATGATCTTTGCCGTCATCTTTGCGCTTTCGATCGTTGTCTTTGGCGCGGCGTTATACGGACTTGAACGCATCGCCCCACATATAATAGGCACCCCCGCATTTGCAGGCGCCTTGATGGGGGGTGGTGTCGTCGCGCTGATCATTCCGTTTTCGATGATTGCGCGCGTTTTCGTGACCCACGAAAATCGCTCGATGCGGTTTTTCGAAGGCTGGTCGCTGACCTTTCTTTTCACGTTGATTGCAATTGTGCTGGTGGTTGTTTTGAGGATCGCATCCAATCTGGCAATCTACGGCACCGCAGGTGGTACATTTGACTGGCGAAACCTGAACAGCGATCTAACTGAACTTGCGCAGCTGGCCGCGATCAGTTTTGTGGTCATTCTATTTCTATTCCGAATACTGCTTTGGACCGGTATGCGCTCGGCCCTAAGATGGGCCGAACGTAACTGAGCATTCAGGAAAAGTGCACGTCGAATTCCTGCAGGATGTTGCGGTAAACGTCCCGCTTGAACGGCACGATCGCATCCAGCAAATCCGCCCGATCCAGCCATTTCCACTGCGAAAATTCCTGATGTTCGGTTTCGATCTGAATATCGCCGTCCTGACCCAGAAACTGCATCAGGAACCATTTTTGCCGCTGCCCCCGGTACTTGCCGCCCCAAAGCTTTCCGATCAGATCATCTGGCAGGTCATAGTTATGCCAACCCTCCGTCTGCGCCATGATGCTGACGCGGTCTGACCGCAGCCCGGTTTCTTCCCCCAATTCGCGCAGGGCGGCCTGTTCTGCCGTTTCGCCCGCATCGATCCCGCCCTGAGGCATCTGCCAGGCATCAAACTGGCTGTCGATCCGCTGGCCGACAAAGACCTGATCGTCTTTGTTGACCAGCATAATGCCCACGCAGGGGCGATAAGGCAGATCCTTCACGTTCTTTTTCCTATGATCAGTCGACACCGCCCATGCAGATATATTTGATCTCGATGAAATCATCGATACCGTATTTCGACCCCTCGCGACCCAGGCCCGACTGCTTGACGCCGCCAAAGGGCGCAACCTCGGTCGAGATGATGCCAGTGTTCACGCCGACAATCCCGGTTTCCATCGCCTCGGCCACGCGCCAGACCCGACCCAGATCGCGGGCATAGAAATACCCCGCCAGACCGAATTCGCTATCGTTGGCCATGTCGATGACGTCTTCTTCCGTTTCGAACCGGATCAGCGCGGCCAGGGGGCCAAAGGTTTCTTCCTTCGCCAGTTTCGCCGATTGCGGGACATCAACCATGACGGTGGGTTCGAAAAAGGTGCCGTCCATCTTGTGCCCGCCGGTCTTGACTGACGCGCCCTTGCCCGTCGCGTCATCGATATGCGCCTGAACCTTTTCGACGGCCGCTTCGTTGATCAGCGGGCCTATCTCAACCCCGTCTTCGAAACCATCACCGACTTTCAGGGCATCGACCTTCTGGGCCATCTTGTCGGCAAAGGCATCATAGATACCGGCCTGCACATAAATCCGGTTGGCACAGACACAGGTCTGACCGGCGTTGCGGTATTTGGCGGCGACCGCACCGTCGGCTGCCGCATCCAGATCGGCGTCATCGAAGACGATAAAGGGGGCATTGCCGCCCAGCTCAAGGCTCATCTTCTTGATGCCATCAGCGCATTGTTTCATCAGAATGCGACCGACGCGCGTGGACCCGGTAAAGGTGATTTTCTTGACTTTCGGGTTCGCGCACAGTTCTTCGCCCGCGGCGGCGGCATCACTGCTTGGCAGGATATTCAGAACGCCTGCGGGAACACCCGCGCGGTCGGCCAACACCGCCATCGCCAGCGCCGATAGTGGTGTCAGTTCAGCCGGACGCGCGACAACGGAACAGCCCGCAGCCAAGGCCGGACCAACCTTGCGGGCGATCATGGCATTCGGGAAATTCCAGGGCGTGATGGACCCCACAACACCAACAGGCTGCTTGATCACCACAATCCGCTTGTCAGGCTGATGCTGAGGGATCACATCGCCGTAAATGCGCTTGGCCTCTTCCCCAAACCATTCGATGAAGGATGCCCCATACAGGATTTCCCCCTTGGCTTCGGCCAGTGGTTTGCCCATTTCGGCCGTCAGGATCTGGGCCAGATCATCGGCATGCTCAACCATCAGATCGAACCACTTGCGCAAAATCTGCGCGCGTTCTTTCCCGGTCTTGCGCACCCAGTCTTTCTGCGCTTTGTCAGCCAGATCGATCGCCTCTTTCAGCATCCCCGTCGAACAATCCACGACATCGGTGATCACCTGACCCGTCGCGGGGTTCGTGACGGAAAACGTCTGATCGGCATCCATCCATTGCCCATTGATATAGGCTTGCGACCTTAGAAGATCGGTGTCATTCAATTTCATCTCATCCTCCCTTTGGCGCGCGGGCGCCGTGAAATCTTTGAAACAGCATTTGTGCAGCAGTCTTGTCCGGCGGGACGCTGGTCTGCAGCAAGGCGATGCGGGTGAACAGCGTGACCTCATCCGGGTCGCTTAGAATATCCTCGATTGCCTGGCTGTGCGCCTTGACCGAGGTATCATGAGCATCGGCGACACCCGGCAGCCCGATCAGGCCCCGCAAAGCAACGCGGCTGGTGTCCGCATGACGTTGGATACTGGTGTCGGTCACGTTATTGAAATTCCGCTCGGCCCAATAAGTTGCATCAATTTTCTTGTTCCTGCGGTTTGGCAAGCCGCGGCGTCGTTTAACCATGAAATCCTCGGCCGAGCGCAACGAATAGTGATTAAGCTGCACCATGGCATAAGGGTCCGTTTGCGGCAGTAAAACGATCTGATCGTCGTTTGCAACAAATTCATCGGGCATCTCGCGGCCTGCCCCGTCGACCCATCTGGGTCTGGCGTTCTGGCGTTGCTTTGGCCGGTGAACGCCCGGTTTGCGAAAGGGGCCGTTTTTCACTCGGTAGAGCGTTTTGAAGAACCGCGTGACGGCAGGGAACAAGGCAACCTCAGGCGCCGCTTGAGTAAAGCGCTGTGCGACAGGTTCGTCAACAAAGGTCAGATGCCCCGAATGCCCAAACAACCGCCACTGCAGGATGATAGCATCGGCCTGCGCCCGGTCTATCAGGTCGGTCAGGTTTTCAGCGGGGGATTTCAGAACGACGAATTCATCGCAATCGATGCACATCGCCCAGTCAGCCTGCGCTAAAATCGGATGCGCCGCGGCCAGCTTCAAAGCCTGCCATTGCACAGACTTCTGCCCTTGCGTCTGACGCACATGGGTCAGCCAGCCTGTCGTCGCCAGACGATCCAGCAAGATATCGGTGCCATCGGTGCAATCGTTTGAAAAGACTAGAAAATCGGTAACGCCCAACGCGCGATGATGCGCGATCCATTCCAGAAGAAACGGCCCTTCGTTACAGACAGTTGTGATGATCAGGATGCGCCGCGATTTCATAACGCCGGACGTTAGAGGACATTATCCAGCAATAACAGACCCTTGTTCTTTCCGGCGGTTCGCGTCACACCTTTCGGGCATCCGAACCAAAGGACCAGAGATGAGGGCAGATTTGCCATTCGCGCGCGCAGGCCAGACAATTGGTTTGCTGGGCGGGTCATTTGACCCACCGCACGCAGGCCATGTCCACATCACGCACGAGGCGATGAAGCGGTTTGATCTGGATGGTGTGTGGTGGCTGGTGTCGCCCGGCAATCCGTTAAAGGCCCACGGTCCGGCGCATATTGACGCCCGCTTGCAGGCGGCGCGCGGTCTGCTGACGCACCCCAATGCGACCGTTACCGATATCGAAGCGCGGATCGGCACGCGGTATACAGCCGCAACCCTGCAAAAGCTGCAACAGCTTTACCAAGGTGTCCGGTTTGTGTGGCTGATGGGGGCCGATAACCTGGCCCAGTTTCACCGTTGGGACAACTGGCAGTGGATTATGCAGAACGTCCCAATCGGTGTCATAGCCCGCCCCGGTGATCGGATTTCTGCCAGAACATCCAAGGCCGCGCGCATCTATCGCCGTTACCGGATCAAGGGCCGTCAGGCACCAATGCTGGCCCAGGCGTCGGCCCCGGCATGGTGTTTTGTGAATGTTCCCTTGATGCATGTTTCTTCATCAGCTATCCGCAATCGGGGCGATTGGGTCAGCAAATCTGCCGCATTACAGTAAAAACCCAATGAATTCGGCGAAAAAATGCCGAAAATATATTGTCAGATCGGCTATAGTCCGCTTTTATCCTTTCATGGATCGCGGTGTTTCAAGACGGGTTTTTCTAGGCGGGCTTTTGTCCGGCGTGGCGTCGGGCGCCTTTGCCAATGACTTTGGCAGCCCAACGATCCCCAAACCGCATCCGATCAGTTTCAAGCAATCCCAGGCTGCATCTCTGGATCAAATTGTGCGGTCGGCCGGTCTGTCTGGCGATATCGGTTTTGCAGTTGCTGACGCGAAAACCGGCCGCATTCTTGAAAGCCGAAACCCTAACGCCGAATTGCCCCCGGCCAGCGTCTCCAAGGCCATTACCGCGGCCTATGCCCTGGCAGTTCTCGGGCCCGGATATCGCTTCAAAACGCGGGTTATTACCAAGGGATCTATCCAGGGTGGCGTTCTGAAGGGCGACCTGTATCTTGTTGGCGGCGGCGATCCGGTTCTGAACACCGATGATCTGGCGGATATGGCCGCCAGTGTTAAAAAACGCGGCATCCGTCGGGTTCAAGGCAAATTTCACGTGGTGGGAACGGCCCTGCCCTTTGTCTATTCGATTGATCGCGACCAGGCCGCTCACCATGGCTATAATGCCACGATTTCCGGGATGAATGTGAATTTCAACCGGGTGCACTTTGAATGGAAACGGGCGGGCCAAAGCTATACGACAATCATGGGGGCGCCTGCGGAACGGTTTAAACCAGCGGTTTCCGTGTCCCGTATGGAGATCGTTGATCGTAAACGCCCGGTCTATACTTATAACCGCGATCAAAAGTCCGAGCGTTGGACCGTGTCACGCACAGCCCTGGGCGGCGGCGGCGCGCGATGGCTGCCCGTCCGCAACCCCGAGATCTATGCCGGCGATATATTTCGCGCCGTCGCCAAGGAACTGGGCGTGTACCTGCCCCGTGCAACGATCAGAAAAACAGTCAGTGGCGGCACAGTGATTGCGGAAAATCGCAGCCCCTCGATGGCCTCACTTTGCCGTGGCATGTTGAAATATTCGACAAATCTAACAGCCGAGTCATTGGGGATGATGGCGACCAAAACACGGAACGGGTCGGTCAATAGCCTGCGTGCCTCGGCCCGGGAAATGTCAGACTGGGCCAAGCAGACCTATGGGATCAACGCCGACTTTGTCGATCATTCGGGCCTTGGGGATGCGTCGCGCATTTCAGCGCGTGAAATGGTCAAAGCCTTTGTCAAACTGCATCACGGGCCATTGGCCAGCCTGATGAAGAATATCCCCATGCGGGATGCCAACTACAAAATCGTTAAAAATCATCCTGTCAACGTGCAGGCGAAAACCGGCACTCTGAATTTTGTCAGTAGCCTGGGCGGGTATCTGTCAACGCCGGATGGCACCGAACTGGCCTTTGCCATCTTTACCGCTGATATGCCCAAACGCCGTCAGGCGCGGTCATCCGGGCAGGACCGGCCACAGGGTTCACGCGGCTGGAACCGCAAGTCACGCCATCTGCAACAACGTCTGATGCAACGTTGGGGTGCTGTTTATGGGACCTAGACACCGCTAAAAGTGATTAAAACGTCATCACAAAATTAAAATTGCCGAAAGGATGGGCAATGCAGCCCTTGACCCCGGCGCGCTGTCAGTGAAAAACCACGCAATGCTCGCTTACATCATCAAACGCATCGTTCAATCTGTCATCGTCCTGCTGGTCGTGGGGTTGGTAGCCTTTGCCATGTTCCGATTTGTCGGCGATCCGATCGACAATATTCTGGGACAAGAACGCACGCAGGCCGATATCGAACGGCTGCGCGTTGAACTTGGCCTGGATCAACCCTTTGTCGTGCAATACTGGAATTTTCTGGCCCGTGCGGCCCAAGGGGATCTGGGCGTCAGTTACCGCCAATCCCGCCCCGTTGTGGAAATCCTGCTGGAACGCGCCCCTGCTACGCTTGAACTTGCCGCCGTATCAGGCGCCATGGCAATTATTTTCGGGATCATGCTGGGGATTTTCACCGCCATCCGAAGGGACGGTTTCGCTGCAAACACAATCATGACCATATCATTGATCGGGGTATCGCTGCCGACCTTCCTGATAGGTGTTCTGTTGATTTATTTCTTTTCCGTCGGGATGCAGTTCACCCTATTTGGTCAGACGATCAGCACTGATCTGGGTTTGCCCAGTTTCGGGCGCGGCGAAACGGTGAAGATCGGGGGATGGTCGACCGGTTTTCTGACTGAATCGGGGCTGAAAGCGCTGATACTACCCGCGATCACCCTTGGTCTTTACCAAATGACACTGATCATGCGACTGGTCCGATCAGAAATGCTTGAGGTTCTGCGACAGGACTATATCCGCTTCGCCCGTGCCCGCGGTCTGCGCGAGCGGGCCGTGAATTTCCGCCATGCTCTGAAAAACACCCTGGTCCCGGTGATCACCATTACCGGTCTGCAGTTGGGATCGATCATCGCCTTTGCCATCATCACTGAGACGGTGTTCCAATGGCCGGGCGTTGGACTGCTGTTTATCAACTCAATCCAAACCGTCGATATCCCGGTAATGGCTGCTTATCTGATGCTGATTTCAGTGATGTTCGTGGCCATCAACCTGGTGGTTGACCTTCTTTATTTCGCCATTGATCCCCGCCTAAGGGTCGATCGCACGGCGCGGGGGCATTAAGATGGCAGACACCGGACTGAACACGCCCATTTCCAAGATGACCGCGAAATCCGGTCGTGGCGCAGCGTTCTGGAACAGCGATCTGGTCTACAGCTTTCGACGGTCGCCCGTAGCTATCATATCCACCTTGGTCACGGTGATACTTGTTCTTACTGCAATACTCGCACCGTTGATTGCACCACATAATCCATTTGATCCGTCAACACTGAACCTGATGAACGGATTTTCACAGCCCATGCAACCTAATGCTTTTACTGGGGAAACCTTTTGGTTAGGGACTGATGGTCAAGGACGAGATATTTTCTCAACAATTCTTTATGGTATGAGAATTTCGTTATTTGTGGCGTCGCTGGCTGTTTTGTTTGCCATGGTTTTAGGAGTCACTTTAGGTCTGATTGCCGGATATGTCGGCGGCTGGGTTGACACCATTATCATGCGAATTGCTGATGTTCAGCTGACCTTTCCATCCATACTGATTGCAATGTTGATATCGGGCATAGCCCGCGGATTTACCCCCGTACAATATCGGGACGAAGTTGCAATTTGGGTGCTAATCATAGCAATCGGTCTTTCTGACTGGGTGCAATTCGCACGCGTTGTCCGGGGCACGACGCTGATCGAAAAAAACAAAGAATATGTTCAAGCCGCCCGCATGATCGGCAGAAGCCGAGGCGCCATAATGCTTTGGCATATTCTGCCAAATGTTTTGAATCCGGTTTTGGTCATCGCAACGATTTCATTTGCTTTGGCTATCATAGCCGAGGCGACGCTTAGCTTTCTGGGCGTCGGCGCGCCACCCACCGAGCCATCTTTGGGTACGTTGATCAACACGGGCAGGGATTTCCTGTTGTCTGGCGAATGGTGGATTTTATTGTTCCCTGCGTTGACCTTACTTGCACTGGCCCTGTCAGTGAACCTGCTTGGTGACTGGCTGCGCGATGCCCTGAATCCGAGGTTGCGTTAATGTCAAATACAGTTCTATCGATCCGCAACCTTGTGGTTGATATTCCCACGCGCCATGCCGTTTTACGGCCTGTCGATAACGTCAGCTACGATATTGCCGCGGGCGAGATTTTGGGCGTTGTCGGGGAATCTGGCGCGGGTAAATCCATGGCGGGGAACGCTGTGATCGGGCTTTTGAACAGGCCTGCGCATATTTCGGGGGGCGAAATCTGGCTGAACGGCAACCGCATCGACAATCTGCCACGGGAAAAACTGCGCCGGCTGCGGGGCAAGGACATGGGGATGGTGTTTCAGGACCCGCTGACATCGCTTAACCCCTTGTTACGTATCGGCGATCAGCTGACGGAAACGATGCTGACCCATCTGGATATCAGCCGGTCCGAGGCTGAAAAGCGCGCCGTTGCGGCCCTGGAAGAGGTCGGCATTCCCGCCGCCGCCGAACGCGTGAATTCCTATCCGCACGAATTTTCCGGCGGTATGCGGCAGCGGGTTGTCATTGCGCTGGCACTCTGCGCCGAACCGTCGCTGATCATCGCGGATGAGCCCACAACCGCGCTGGATGTGTCGGTGCAGGCGCAGATCATCGCGCTGCTGAAACGTCTTTGTCGTCAAAGGGGTACGGCCGTGATGCTGATCACCCACGACATGGGCGTGATTGCCGAAGCCTGCGACCGTGTGGCGGTGATGTACGCCGGGCGTTTGGCTGAACTGGGCCCGGTGCGCGAGGTGATTCAGAACCCGCGGCACCCCTATACGGACGGATTGATGGGGTCGACGCCGCTGGCTTCCAAGGGGCAAAAGCGGCTGCGGCAGATCCCAGGATCGATGCCGCGTCTGGGTCGGCTACCCGCGGGATGTGCGTTTAACCCGCGCTGCCCCAAGGCACAGGACGCCTGCCGGATAGACCCGCCCCCGACAATGGAAGACGGTCGCGCGGCCTGCTTGTATCCTATTGAAATTGAAAAGAAAGTCCCTGCATGAGCGCGCTCATCTCGGTTTCGGAACTGACCCGAATTTTTGATGTCTCAAAGCCCTGGTTGAACCGGGTGCTGGAACGCTTGCCCAAGCGATTTCTGACGGCGGTTTCTGATGTAAGTTTTGATGTCGATGAAAAGACGACCTATGCGCTGGTGGGCGAAAGCGGGTCTGGAAAATCGACGATTGGCAAGATGATCGTGGGGCTTTTGCCACCGTCCGACGGGCATGTGACCATCGGTGAAGTTGATCTGGCGATTGAGCGGGACAAGCAGAAAATCGATCAGGCGCGGCGCGAAATTCAGATGATTTTTCAAGACCCTTACGCCAGTTTGAACCCTAGGTGGAAAGTGCGCGCGATCATCAATGAACCGGTGGCGGCGCGGGGCGAAGATACAAACGGGCTGGCAGAAAGACTGTTAGAGCAAGTGGGTCTGTCGGCCGAAGATGCCGACAAATATCCACATGAATTTTCCGGCGGGCAGCGGCAACGGATTTGTATCGCCCGCGCCCTGTCATCCGAACCGAAACTAATTGTCTGTGATGAGCCGACCTCGGCCCTGGATGTGTCGGTTCAGGCACAGGTTTTGAACCTGATGAGTGATCTGAAAGACGAATTTGGCCTGACTTATCTGTTTATTAGCCATGACTTAACGGTCGTGCAGCATATGGCCGACAAGATCGGGGTGCTCTATCTGGGTCGTCTGGTGGAAGAGGCCGCACCGGGCGATCTGTTCGAAAACCCCAGGCATCCCTATACGCAGATGCTGCTGGCTGCCGCGCCGAAAATGGATGGTTTCGGGCGCGAGGTTGAGCCGCCCAAGGGCGAAATTCCCGATCCGATCAACCCGCCGTCGGGGTGTGCCTTTCACCCGCGCTGCCCGATTGCGGTGGATCGCTGCAAGGCGGAACGCCCAAAGATACGTCAGGTCGGCGGGTCACGCGTGGCCTGCCATCTTGCTGAATAAAAAGGATTATTCAGCATCGGCCTGATCCGACGCAACGTCATGAAAGTTAAACCAATGTGCGGTTGGAATTTTGGCCGGAAATACATGTGCAAATTGCACATTTTCGGGGTTTTCGGCAAAGCGACCTTCGGCGTTTGTCACAAAACGTACGTTTTGTACGCAGGTTTTGTACGATTCCCGAACGTACAAAACGGGCTGTCAATGCACCCGCAAGGGTCGGGTTCTGGCAACTTTCGGGCCGGGTTAACCCTTTTTGGGGTCTGTTAAGACGTTCATAAACATATCGATCAGGTGCAGTGGCTGTCGTGTTTGGCCAAGTGGGATGGTTTTGCCGGTTATGAGTATGGCCGAGCATCGTTCTAAAAACCTGAAATGTGTTTAGGAGCCGAGGGCAGCGACCGGCCCGAGGGTGGGTGCGAGACAAGCGCCCGCCCTGGGGGGCGGGTCGGGCGCTGCCCGGTGGTGTCCACCGGGCAAGATGGGCGAATACAGCGTTGCAGGTTTTTAGGATAACGCTCTAGCAAGAGGTCCCGGATCAAGTCCGGGACTGCGCGGGGTTCCAAAAATCAAGAATAGCCGCAGCTTCGCAGTTGCAGCTGGTAGACCAACGCGCGGGATTCGACCTCGTTCGCGACGCGCAGCAGCCAGGATTTGCTGTAGTAGCTGCCACGGGCAAAGCCGGTGTGACCTTCGTGATAGGCCAGATACTGATTGCGGGCGTCGGTCAGGGCGATGCCGTTTCGATCGCGCGTTTTGTTCATGTACCAGCCCATGAAATCCGTTGCATCGTCGATGCTATCCCGGCGGGCGCGGGACCGGCCCTGCTCCTGGCGGTATTCATCCCATGTGCCATCCAGCGCCTGCGAATAGCCATAGGCCGAACTTTGACGACCCATCGGGATCACACCCAGTGAATACTGCAGCGGCGTGCGCGCGTTGCCGATGAATTTGCTTTCCTGATAGATCGTGGCCATCTGCACATGCACCGGCACGCCCCATTTGCGCTGTGTCTGCTGCATGGCGCGCAGATAATTGGGGCGTTCGTCCACGATGCTGCAGGCATCATCCAGGTTTCGGGGCGCGGAAAAGTTATCGCTGCCACCGCCGCCGCATCCGGACACCAGCAACAGGACCATCATTGCGCGAAGCGTTCTGCTCATCTGCCTCTCGTCATTCTTTGTTTTTTGACAGGGTACCCGAAAACACCCCCTGCCGAAAAGCCTATTTCCGGTGGGGTTAGATCAAAAATACTAACAAAATCGGAATTGTGATCACCGATAGCAGGGTTGAAACAACGACAAGCCCCGCGACGGCATCTGCATCGGCTCCGTATTTTTCAGCCAGAAGGTAAGATGTGACGGCAACCGGCGTGGCAAGTTGCAGCACCAGAACGGCCAGCGCGACGGAATCCAGCGCCAGCCACAGACCCACGCCCCAGGCAATGGCCGCGCACAGGATGGCTTTTACGACCGACAACCAGATCGCGCGCGTCAGCCGACCGGGGTGCAACCGGGCGATGGCGACGCCCAGGGTAATCAGCATGATGGGAATGGCCATCTGACCGATCAGATCCAGCGCGTTGGTCAGAAACCGGGGCGTCTGCCACCCCTGCCAAAGAAAGACCGCGCCCAAAAGCGTCGCGCCGACAATCGGTTCGCGAATGACCTTCAGCACAGATCCTCCGCCCGACACCAACCACACGCCGAAGGTAAAGGAATAGATTGCCATGACCGCGAAAACCACGACAGCATAGCTAAGCCCCGTGTCGCCAAACGCAAAAAGCGCCAACGGCAAGCCAAGGTTGCCAGTATTTCCCATGATCAGCGGCGCAAGATACGTGCGGCGATCAAGTTTGGCCACCAAGACAAGGCCAAAGAACACGATGGTCACAACGCCATAGGCCACGGCCGAGGCCAGGGAAAGCGCCGTCAGCGCCTGGGGGTCGATCCTGGTTTGCATGAGCGCGACAAAAATCAGACACGGCACCGATAGCGTCATCGCAAGCCGTGTGACAAATTCAACTCTGTATTCAAACCCCAGTTTGACCCAAATAAAGCCGATCAAAGCCAATAGAAAAACGGGGGCCGTAACCTCAAGAACTGTAAGGACGATGTTCACAAACTGTTTCCGCTATGTGATGGCTCAAATGTGGACTCTGGGCATTGATAGGTCTAGATATCCTGTATAGGGCTGTCTATTATGTTGCAAACACGCGCCAAATATAACCTTGGGCAAGTTGTCCGCCACCGCAAACATCCGTTTCGCGGGGTTATCTTTGATGTGGACCCTGAATTTTCGAATACCGAAGAATGGTATGATGCCATTCCCGAAGAAAGCCGGCCTGAAAAGGATCAGCCGTTCTATCATTTACTGGCTGAAAACGATCAAAGCTATTATGTGGCCTATGTGTCGGAACAGAACCTTGTGGCGGATTATTCCGGCGAACCGGTGACACACCCCGATCTGCCCGAGCTGTTTGGCCATTTCGAAGACGGCAGCTATTCTGTTCATTTTCAGCTGAACTGATCCCACCCGTTTTGTGCATTTGCGCAAGGGGGTGTCTGCCGTAAATCGGACTTTCACGCTTTCTTATCGCATTATATGTATGGAACGGTTCAGACATATATTGAGGATTCGATGACACGCCCGATCGTTGGTATCATTGGCAACAGCTATCTGATCAATGACGAATACCCTGCCCATGCGGGCGGCACCATGAACTCTGAGGCTGTCAGTCAGGTGTCGGATGCCATTCCGATGGTTATTCCATCCGATCCCGCGTTGGTCGATGTCGAAGAACTGCTTGAGGTCTGCGATGGCTTTCTGCTGACTGGTGGTCGGCCCAATGTGCACCCCAATGAATATGGTGAGCCCGAGACCGAGGCCCATGGCGCCTTTGACCGGGCACGCGATGCGATCACCCTGCCGTTGGTACGGGCCTGTGTTGAACGCGGGCAGCCGTTTCTGGGCGTTTGTCGTGGTTTTCAAGAGGTCAACGTCGCCATGGGCGGCACATTATATCCCGAAATCCGCGATCTGCCGGGGCGGGATAATCACCGCATGCCGCCCGATGGGACGCTGGAAGAAAAGTTTGCCCTGCGCCACTGTGTGACATTCACCGAAGGGGGCGTGTTTCATCGCCTGATGGGGTCGCAAAAGGTGATGACGAATACCTTGCACGGTCAGGGGATCAAGACCGCCGGGCGCAACGTGGTTATTGATGGTCATGCGCCCGACGGCACGCCCGAGGCGATTTATATCAAGAATGCCCCGGGCTTTACCTTGTCAGTGCAGTGGCATCCCGAATGGAACGCTGCGACCGATCCCGTGTCCCGTCCGCTGTTCAAAGCGTTCGGAGAGGCAGTGCGGGATTGGGCAACAGACCGCCGGGCGCCACAAACACTGATGCGGGCTTAGAGCATGTCGCGCAAAAGTGGGTACCAGTTTTGCGCATAAAGACATGCGACCCGAAAAGGTTAGAGCGCGTTGCGTGAATGCAAATGAACGCAGACACGCTCTAATCACGCCACCGGTAAGGACGCAGGTTGCGGCGGTCGCGGCGGTCTTCGATCCGGTCCAGCGGGCCGCGATCATAGCGGCGGTCAATCCGATCTTCGACACTGTCAGCCACCGCCATACGACGCAGGTTAGGGCGATCGTCGCGCCGATCTTCGCGACGGTCGACACGATCTTCAAGACGATCCAAGCGGTCTTCCCGACGGTCAAACCGGTCCTCGCGGCGATCAATGCGATTTTCGATGACATCCGATCTGTCAAGAACACGCGGTCTAAAGTCATCTGCCTGAACGGCCGCCGATGACCCGAAAACCATAAGGGCAATCATAACATATCTCATAGGTTTCTCCTGTTTAGGTCCTATGATCATTGAACGGGCCCTATTCCATCTTCCGTCGAAAAAACTATGATGAATTTATGAAACGCAGCGAAATCAATATGATAATGGAAAACGCGGTTGAGTTCATCCGCACTTATCGCATTGCCTTGCCGCCTTTTGCGTGGTGGGGGCGTGATGATTTTCAGGGCCCCACGGCGCAAACGATCATCGAACGTCGTTGCGGTTGGGATATTACCGACTATGGCGCGGGCGATTTTGATCAGATGGGCCTGTTTCTGTTCACCCTGCGCAATGGTCTTTTGGCGGACCTAAAGCGCGGCGGCGGCATGTGTTATGCTGAAAAGCTGCTGATTTCGCGTCAGGATCAGATCAGCCCGATGCACACGCATGTGATCAAGGCCGAAGACATCATCAACCGCGGCGGTGCGACGCTGGCGGTGCAGCTTTACGGGTCTGATGATCAGGGTGGATTTGACGAAACCGCGGGTGGGTCCGTCTTTTGCGACGGGGTCAAGCGCCCCTTTGCCGCGGGCGAGGTGCTGAAACTGGCCCCCGGCGAAAGCGTGACGCTGATGCCCGGCGACTGGCACGCCTTCTGGGGCGACGGCGGCGATGTGCTGATTGGTGAGGTCTCGACGGTGAACGACGACGAAACCGACAACATCTTTCGCGATCCGATCGGTCGATTTTCCAATATTGATGAGGATGAAGCACCCCTGCATCTGTTGGTCAGCGATTATGTTAAATGGTTTTCGGGCAACTGATGTGGCCAAGTCACGCCGGTCTTAGCCAAGTTGAAAACAAACATTTGCCCTGTGAGATGCAGTTGCTAGGCTGATGACAGGGGATTCGGGAATGCCAAGCATAGAAGTCATCTATTTTTCGGGCAGCGCCCATACAGCGCAACATGCCCAGGCCATTCAAGCAGGCGCCAGTGAACTGGCAGAGGCGACTGTGCGTGAAATACCGCACGACGGCGATATCTGCGATGATACTTGGCGCGCGCTCGATGCTGCTGATGCCATTGTCTTCGGGGCTGAAAATGAATCTGATGCAGCCAATGACCCCCTGAACAAACTGACCCGTGACAGTTTTCGGCGATATTGGGGCGACAAGATCGCCGCCTGTTTTGTGCCCCCCGCCATCGGAGCTGAAACAGAAGCGCAGCAAAGGTTCTGGGATCTGGCCTGCCGGCACGGCATGACCTGGGTTGCGCCGGGTGAACCGGATGATTTGGGAGATATCAATACCAACCTGCGGCGGTCCCGTGATCTGGGGCGGCAAGTGGCCGAACTGGCCGACGCTTTTTCCTGAAGTTGATGATATGAGGTCCCGGATCAGGTCCGGGACACTGCAAATATATTATCGCTGCATTGTCTGCAGATAGCTGACCAGATCAACCATCATTTCGCTGGTCAGAATGGGCGTGCCGTCTTCGGCATCAAGTGCTGCACTGCGCCCGTCCAGCATATGGCCAAACATCGGCATAGGGCCGCCATGCGATGTGATCGGGTCGCGCCCATCGATGCGGAAAACCACGCGCACCATCGGAAAGACACCTTCGTTATTCGCGGTTAGTCGTGTCAAATCAGGGGGCTGGGTGGCCAGTGCGCCCGTCATTGGTCCGTCACCACGACCGTTTATCCCATGGCAGGTTGCGCAATTCTGAAGAAATATCTGTCGGCCGGCTTCGACGCTTTCGGCAGATGCGCCCGTTGCCATCAGTCCAAGTATGATCAGTGTTCGGATCAGCATAGCGTCCTCCATCCTGGTGCTTTCGATCCAGTCTAGCGTGTGCCCGAAAACAAACTTTGATCCTGATCACGTCGGCGCAAGATTTCAATTGACCAATAAAGCACCGGCAAGAAAAAAGGCCCGCCAAACGGGGGCCTTTTCAAAGATATAGATTTTCAGATTACTCTTCTTCCAGCTTTTCGATCGCCTTTTGCAGATCGTCTTTGCTGACTTCTTTTTCTTTGACTTTCGCCAATTCGAAGACGTAATCGACGACCTTGTCTTCGAACAAAGGCGCACGGATTTGCTGTTGCATCTGCGCGTTTTGCTGAACAAACTCAAAAAATTGGCGTTCCTGACCGGGGTACTGACGCGCCTGGTTCATGATCGCTTGCGTCATTTCCGCGTCTGAGACCTGAACTTCCGCCTTCTGGCCCAGCTCGGCCAGCAGAAGGCCCAGCTTCACGCGGCGTTCGGCCAGTTTGGTATGTTCATCGGTCGGTTCGATTTCAGGGTGATCGTGCCCTTCGACATCAGGGTTTTCTTCGTGCCACAGCTGATGGGCGATCTGACCGGCTTCGGCCTTGACCAGCGATTCAGGCAGATCAAAGTTGACCTTTTCATCCAGGGCATCCAGCAATGCGCGCTTCATCACCGCGCGGGCGGCACCGGCATATTCGGCCTCAAGCCGTTCGCTGATCTGACCTTTCAAACCTGCCAGATCCTCGGCCCCGAATTTTGTGGCCAGTTCATCATCGATCTCGGCCGCTTTGGGGGCCTTGACCGCTTTGACGGTGCAGGAAAACACGGCGTCTTTTCCGGCCAGATTAGCGGCGCCGTATTCTTCGGGGAAGGTCACTTTGACCTCGACCTCTTCACCCGCTTTCGCGCCGACCAGCTGATCTTCGAACCCGGGGATAAAGCTGTTTGAGCCCAGAACCAGCGGATAATCCTCGGCAGCGCCGCCATCAAAGGCCTCGCCATCGACCTTGCCGACGAAATCGATCACAACCTGATCGCCGTCCTTGGCCTTTGACCCCTTTTTGCGATCATCGAAGCTTTGCGCGGTTTCGGCCAGGTTTTTCAGCGCCTCGTCAACGGCCTCATCTTCGGCTTTGACCACCAGCTTTTCCAGCGAAATCGACTTCATGTCGACCTCGGGGATTTCTGGCAAGGCCTCGTAATTCATGTCGACGTGAACGTCGTCGCCTTCTTTCCAGTCCTCGTTGGTCATTTTGACCTCGGGCTGCATGGCGGGGCGGTCGCCGCTATCTTCGAAATGCTTGTTCATCGCGCCGTCGATGGCTTCTTGCATGGCCTCGCCCAACAGACGTTGACCGAACTGCTTTTTCAGCAGCGCCATAGGTACCTTGCCCTTGCGAAAGCCCTTCATTTCGACGTCTGGCTGTGCTTCCGCCAGCTTTTCGTTGACTTTCTCGTCCAGCTCGTTGGCTGTGACGACGATGGAATAGCCACGCTTGAGGCCGTCGTTCAGGGTCTCGGTGACCTGCATCTATGTATCCTTCTCACGTTATTTGGTGCGGGTGGAGGGACTTGAACCCCCACGCCTTGCGGCGCCAGAACCTAAATTCCACGAACTCCACAGCGGATCAAGCAGATAGCGAAAAAGTTTCGCAAGACAAAGCGAAAACGCAACGTGAACCTGCGAAAAACCGAATATCGACCATATCCAAATACATCAAGCCCAACCATAAGCGCATGTCGCGTGTTTTGGGCTATTGCCTGACGACGGGTGATTTTGAGGGCTGGACGGCTTTCGCAGCCCTCGCAATGGCGCGGCTGACTGTTGAAGAACGCGCCGCCCTGGCCTGGGCTGCGCTTCAGTCTCTGGACACACCCGAACAGGCCGAGCTGGTCACCGAGGCCGTTCTAACCCCCGCTGGCGATCCGCTGCCCACCTTCCTCAATCCTATGCAAGACGCCCGGTGGTGGGCCGAGATGGCGACCAATACCGAACGCAAAGCCTACGCTCTGGCGGCCTATGAGGCGCTGCCATTTGCCGATCAGATGGCGTTCCGCAGGCATATCACCGAAATTGAGATCGCTGCATGAAGATGCACGTCGCTGAGCGCAGAGTTGCCTTTTGTCTAGTCCATTGGACGTCAGATTTCCACGCGTTGATCTCGATGGACATGACCGTTGAATACACCGCCGGGTTTGGCCTGACGACCGCAGATATTCCTGCCGATCTGTCTGAGGCGCTGATGGACCAGGCCGCGCTTCACTATGACGGCCGGTCACCGATGGACGCCAGGGGCCCGTCCGCATCGCCGCATATCGCGTGGGTCAGCGCTAGGTATCGCGGGGTGGCGCTATGACGGGGCATTGCGTTGAAGAATTGCTATGGCACATGCGCCCATTGTCTGAGAACGCCGCTACAGAATGGGAGCGTAAATTCGCAGCTGACATGGCCAAGCGCGGCCATTGGAAGAACTGGAAACCCAGCAAAAAGCAGATGCAGATCATGCGCCGCTTGGTGCGTGATGCCTTTGGGCAGTCTGACGGCATTCGTCTTACCGATGACACACCGATGTCACGGCAAGAAAAGGGCGCAAGCCTGCCCAGCAAACGGTCGTGCCGATGCGGAACGAGGCATTTGCGGGTGACCCAAAGCTCTTTTGGGATCGGACGAACCTGCAGACGCTCTGTCCGCATCATCACGACAGGCAAAAGCAACGGGCTGAGCTGCGAGGCTATTCCGAGGAACGCGGGGCAGATGGGTGGCCCATCGATCCGAACCATCCGGCCAACAAGTAACACCATACCCACCCTATCCAGTGGAGTGGGTGGGGGTGGTTGGATCAAAAAGGGGGCTGGCTCTGGGACCGGAGAGGGAGCCTTTCTTCGGACTGTGTCGAAATTGAATAGAAAAAGTCACTCTCGAGAAAAGGATCCTAAAGACAGTGGCAAATCGCACTTCAACGGGTGCGCGAATGTTTTGCGCGCGCCGAGACAATCGAACCATAGAGAGAGGTGAAGAATAAGGCGCCCCTGCGCGCCGAAGCAACGCAGGGCAGATGTGGTGGACCGGGCTAACAACGGTGGCGCCACGGGTGATTGCATACCACGGGCGGGATCAGATGCAGAGGGCAGTCCGAAAGGTTGAGGCCCGATCCCCGGCACCGCGCTCAGGTGTCGCAAGCAGCAACCAACCAACTGGCAGAAGCGCATGACCAGTTGGGCCAAAAGCGAAGGGACGGCTCCGAAGAGCAGGCTCTAGACGCTGGAGGCATAGGGACTGCCAGGAGCCGCGCGCTCGTGGGCAGTCGTCCTATGCCTTCTGCTCAGAGACTCACCAAAGAGCAAGACAGATATTGAGGATTTTTGAAATGGCACAGAGAGGAAAGGAAGCTGTTGAAGGCAGATTATTCAGCGCTGCCGCCTGCCAAGTCATCGCATCATCAGTTTGACCTTTTTGGCAACGGCTTCAATGGCGCCTATATAAAGTTACAGCAGAACCAAGTCAGAGACTTCGGAATTTTTGCGCAAGGTGAGGCACTGATCGATGTTGCCCCTACAGAAAACTCTATGAGCCAGTTGTTGGGCTGGATTGAGAATTGTTATATTATCAAGCTTCTTAGTGAAGTCTGGGCTTTACTGACTGGACAGAATGCGGGGGGTGCCGCCCTGGGGCGCGTGGACGGCGCCGATCAGGCGGCCATCTCTGTAGATCACGTAATTGGCGTTTGAGGGTGGTGTGGAAAAGGCAGGAGCGACGAGTTCGGACAGTTGATCGCGTGTGCCGGTCTGGCTTGTGACCAGTTCCAGCACAGCCAGAGGAGCCACATCGGGGGCGATGCCGGTCCGGCCGGACTGAACGGTCGCGATCTGGTGCAGGCGTGTGGTGACCTGCCAGGGCAGGCCGGTGATGCGGGGCAGATCCTCGACCCGGATCAGGCGGCGCCCCAGACGGCGCCAGTCACGATAAGCGCGCAGGGCGGCGTCGCGGTCAGCGCTGGTTTCGGTTAGATCGTCGAAGAGTAACTCCAGCAGGTCAGGGGAGGCGGTGTTCAGATCGATCAGGCCACCGACATCCTGGAACCGGATGTCTTCAGTCGCAGGGGGCTGGTTGTTGGTCAGCAGCGCCATCGACAGGCGCAATGTGTCGCGGTTGGTGTGGCCGGTCAGCGCGACCTGGCGGTCCAGCGATGCCTCTTGCAGGCGGGTCATGGTGCGTTCGCTGGCCACGGCCAGCAGCACGGTCAGTACTGCCAGTGAAAACAGTACGGTGACAAGGGCAAAACCAGCGCGGTTTTTGGCTTTCCAAGGGGTCTGTGACATGGCACTTGGATAGCGGATTGAACGGCTTTTGGAAATCATGTCGCGACCTGTTCTGATTTTATTGCATGGTGTTGTTTATGCAGGCGCATTCGCGGTGCTGCAGGGCCCGTGGTTCAGTGTGGTGCTGGGGGCGTGTCTGATCTGGGCCAGCGTGGTGGATTTCGAACGGTTCGAGATCCCGGATCTGGCCAGTCTGTTCCTGTTTGTGACCGGGCTGGCCGTTGCGTATGGCGCGGGTGTTTTGGTTTGGCATGTGGCAGGCGCTGTGCTGTGGGCCGCGCTGTTTTGGGCTGTGGCTGCGTTTTATCGGCGCTATCGCGGATGGGATGGCCTGGGGTTTGGCGATGTGAAGCTGATCGCGGGCATCGCGGCCTGGGTGGGTTTTTACGGCACAATCTGGGTTGTTTTCGCGGCGGCCATTGCGGGCATCGGCATGCTTTTGATAAATGCTGTACTTAAGGGCGGTCAATTTCAGGGGTCGCAGCAATCGGCGGTCGCTTTTGGGCCGTTTCTTTGTTTTTCGGCATGGGCCGTTTGGCTGACAGGAGTTTCTTGATGCGCATTGTCAAACCCTTGCAGAAGATGGGTCGCAGGGCCGGGGCCACTATTCTTGAGGTGCTGATTGTTCTGTCGATTATTGCGTTGATCGCCGCTGTGGTTGGTCCGCGACTGGTGGGGTATCTGGGTCGGGCCAAAACCGAGACGGCCGAGCTGCAGGTGAAAAACCTGGGCGAGGCGGTGCAGCTGTTCTATATTGACATGGGCCGCTATCCGACGACGTCCGAAGGCTTGGGTGTGCTGGTTAATGCCCCCGCAGGCGAGGCTGCGTGGCAGGGCCCCTATATGCCGACTGCGGATGCACTGGTTGATCCGTGGGGGCGGGATTATGTATATGAAGAACCGACAGGGCAAGGGGCGTTCACGATCCAATCTTTGGGCCGTGACGGGTCCCGCGGCGGTACGGGCGAAGATACGGATGTAAGCTTTTGATCTAAAAACTGTCCTGAAGTGTCCATCGGACAGATTCGGACAGTTCAAGACACTTTCGGACTTCCGCTACGACAGAGACAATGACAGATAAAAGAAAAGACAGGACAAGACAGTCTGTTGTGGCCAGATCCCAACCAGTATCGTGTACAGCTAGACTATTTGACTAAGACTAGACAGCTGCAGATCAAAGGCTTTTTGAGATGATCGGCGGCATTTCTGTCATGGGGGGGAGGGTAAAACTTGGAACAGCAGCAGCCCTAGACCCGTGCTTCTCTCAGTCAGAGATTTTTTCACGTAAATGGAAAATTCAGGTGTTTCAAAGTGCTGAGAAAAGTGCAGTTTTGGAATTCCATTGGTTAGATCATCAACAAATATGATTTAAATCAATAGCTTAAAGTATAAAGAGTTAAACAATCGAAGCATATATCGACATTGCTGTATGAGATATTGCATTTATTTTTCGGCTAGAGTGGCATTTTAGAGCTGGCCTTGGATTTTTGGACAGGATCAGCCCTTGCTTTACCTACACGGAAAAAATATTTGTGTAGGCAAAGGAGTATTCATGATCGAAACGATTCCGCTTGGGCTGCAGACCACCTATCAGGATGTGCTGGACCGCCATCGCCGCAGGCCGGTGCCCGATCTAGAGGGCAGCCTTTTGCAAACCAGGGATGGCTATTGGGTGGCCCGTCAGCGGATGGGCGACCGTGTGCTGGAACGCCGGATTGGTCCGGACACGCCCGAAAATCGGAAACGGGTTGAGGTCATCAAGCGCCAGCAGGACGATTTACAAGCCTGGCGCCAAGAGGTCAGTGCCCTTGTTGCGCAGCTGCGTGCCGCGCGTCTGCCTGTTCCTGCCATCGGGACGGGCAAGCTGATCAACGCACTGTCCCGTACCGGTTTGTTTGAGAAAGGCGGTGTGCTGGCGGGCACCCATGCTTTCGGGCTTTATGCGCTTGAACTTGGGGTTCGGCTAAAGGATGCCCTGGCCATGACCGAGGATGTGGATGTTGCTGCAACGCGATCGGTCAGCATCATCACTGATGCGCAGATCAGCCTGTTCAACCCGATTGATGCGATTGGGTTGCAGCCGGTCGCAAGCCCGATGGAAAAGCACCCGGTGCGGTGGTCGATGCAGGACGGCACGGTTCTGGATATTCTGACGCCACGGCAACGGGGCGGCGAAGCGATTGTGCATCATAAGGGGCTTGGCGTGTGGGCGCAG
Organism: Pseudaestuariivita rosea; assembly: GCF_017592335.1. Lineage (GTDB taxonomy): Bacteria > Pseudomonadota > Alphaproteobacteria > Rhodobacterales > Rhodobacteraceae > Parasulfitobacter > Parasulfitobacter rosea. The sequence continues at coordinate 39,847 of NZ_JACNMP010000029.1, forward strand.
GCGTTGCCCTATCTGGAGTTCAGTTTGACTGATCCGATTGAGGCGGTCGTGCTGTATCGTGAGGGCATCCTGGTTCGCATCCCGGCGCCTGAACGTTATGCAATCCACAAGCTGATTGTCGCATCCGCACGCACCGGGACGCATCGTGCAAAATCGCAAAAAGACCTGCAACAGGCGGCGGCCCTGGTTGAAGTTCTGGCCGAGGCACGGCCCTATGAATTGCAAACCGCCTTCAATGATGCAATGTCCCGCGGTTCGAAATGGCAGCAAGCTATACAAGCCTCACTGAAGCAGCGCCCTGATGTCGCCGCGATAATCGAAATGAGAGGATAGAACTTTATTCGACTGACAAAACAGATTGCACCCATGGTCCATATCAACTCCCGATAAGTTCGTCACGCCCTCCCATTGTTGTAACATATCTTATATCATGCCATGGTGGCTCGGCGCCGTCCTTCTACATCCATTGTACGAAGGGCCCAGAAAACGGCTTCTGGGGACACCTCGACTGGTTCATTATGGATCGTTTCCCCAGGGGCACAGGCACCTTCAGCGACCTGCATCAGTTGTTCATCTGTGACATCCTTCAGACCGAGGTCGGCAAGTGTCGTAGGCAGACCAACAGACGCACAGAATGTGAACACTTCATCTATCTGAGCCGTTGGTTTGCCTGTTAGAAACAATGCTGCCAGAACACCGATCGCAACCTTCTCGCCATGCCAGTAGTCATGTGTCTGTTTCAGGACGGTCAGTCCGTTGTGTATCGCATGACAGGCTGCAAGGCCGCCGCTTTCAAAGCCCAGGCCTGAGAGCAAAGTGTTCGCTTCAACAACGTGCTCCAGCGCGGGCGTGACGCTTTGCGCCTCAACTGCAGCCTTTGCAAGCATGCCATATTCGAGAATGGTGTCATAACACAGACCCGCCAGCGCATGGGCGCTCATTGGGCCAGGTCGACCGGTCATATTGCTGGCACGCTTAATCTGACAGGATTCCGCCTCAAACCATGTTGAAAGCGCATCACCAATACCGGCCACAAGAAAGCGTACCGGTGCCCGTGCAATAATAGCAGTATCGACCAATACGACATCAGGGTTTCGAGGCAGGATCAGATAGCGCTCGAACGCCCCTTCAGAGGTATAGATGACAGAAAGTGCGCTGCAGGGAGCATCGGTTGAGGCGATAGTCGGAATAATGATAATCGGACATTCTAACGCATGGGCGGCGGCCTTGGATGCATCAAGTGTTTTGCCACCACCTATCCCAATGACCACATCGCAGGAGGCTTTACGGCCTTGCTCAACTAACTGATCAATTTCATTTTGAGAACATTCTCCACCAAATTGCTCAAAAGTGGCTGCGGGCATGTCAGCAAGCGCTGCTGTCACGCTATCATGCAGATGATTGACAACAAAAGCATCCTCGACAACCAGTGGCCGGGTACCAAAGCGCGCCGCTTCCTCTCCTAAAATAGACAAGGCATGGGCGCCTTGCACATAGCGGCCTGGAAATATTGCAGTCGTCAACATATCAGTCTGTCCTTTTCTTATTCAATCTCATTGGTGTTTTTGGTCTCACTTTATGGAGCGTTCGATTTTCATTTAAGGTGCCCATTTTGGGATACTAGAGCAAGATGAGATCAGGTTGAAGCGTATCCTGAGTTGACAAGGTAATTCGCACATTCCTGCGGGGTGAAGCGGTCGAGCAGCTTACCGATCCTGCGCCATGTTGCCTCTATCGTGCGTTCGGCGGCGTCTCG
>NZ_JACNMP010000002.1 GCF_017592335.1 Pseudaestuariivita rosea
GGTCCACGCCAGGCTTAGGCTCCGGACCCCCAAACAGCTTCATCCATTTGTAAAGAGAATGCGTGCTGACACCCCAACGCCGCGATACCTCGCGAACCGGATAGCCTCGCACTGTGATCTGATGCACTACGTCGCGCTTGAACTCGTCGCTGTAATTGCTTGTCCCCATGTCGGCCTCCTCGCCTCAAAGTTAGGGGGCAAAGCGTCTACAAACCTAGGGGCAGCTCAACAGAACAAAAGCAAAACTGTAGGACTCGCCAAATGAACGAAGTCAAAAAATCTGCTAGGTCATTGGTGCGCCCGGAAGGAGAAAGTTCGAACCTTTTTCCCGAGGGTGATGGGGCTGATTTTGATCTCGATCTGAGTGCATCTGACATTGATCTTGAAGAGCTGTTTAATGAGCTGTCCGAGTGGAATGATCAGTTGGCACCGTTTCGGGATGAGCTGTTGCGAGGGCCGAAACTATGAGGTCTCAGGCTCTTGAACCCAGTCAAAACAACGCACCTACCTCCAAGCGCAAGAAGCGCCCCGCGCCCTTTTCGCTGCGCCTGACGGAAAACGAACGGGCGGTCTTGGAACGTAAGGCGGGGGCGCTGCCTCTGGCGGCCTATGTGAAGTCGGTGGTGCTAGATGAGAAGGCGCCGCGCTATCGTAAACGGCGGCGGGCACCTGAGGCGGATCAACAGCTGCTCGCGCATATTCTGGCGCGGCTCGGGGCGAGTGACACCCATCGCAACCTACAACAGATCGCCCAGGCCGTGCAAGATGGGACATTATTGTTGGACGACGACACCCATGCTTCTCTCACGGTCGCCATTGCCGAGGTGGCCTGGATGCGGGTGACACTGATGCAGGCGCTTGGGCTGAAGACAACGGATACCGCTGGTGAGCACCTGGAGGAGAGATCATGATCCTCAAAGGGTCCCAACGCGGTGGGGCCAAACAATTGGCCGATCACCTGATGAATGAGCGTGACAATGATCACATTCACATCTTAGAGTTGAAAGGATTCGTATCAGATGACGTACACGGTGCATTCGTAGAAACCCACGCCATTTCGAAAGCCACCCGTTGTCAGCAATACATGTTTTCCCTCAGCCTTAATCCACCGCAAGATCATATCGCGACGGAAGATCAGTTTCTGGAGGCTGCTGACCGTGCAGAAGAGAAATTAGGTCTCAAGGGCCAGCCCCGCGCTATCATCATTCATGAGAAGGAAGGCAGGCGTCATGCGCATGTGGTGTGGTCGCGCATTGATGCAGGCGCATTGAAAGCGATCAACCTGCCGCACTTCAAAATCAAGCTGCGGGACCTGTCCCGCGATCTGTTTCTGGATCATGGTTGGGCACTGCCTGATGGATTGGCCACTTATGGCAATAAGTCTCCCCTGAACTTCACGCTTGAAGAATGGCAACAGGCCAAAAGGCAAGGGCTTGATCCGCGAGAGATCAAACAGACCTTCCAACAGGCTTGGGAACGCTGCGACAGTAAGATCGGCTTTAAGAATGCCCTGGAAGAACGCGGGTATTTCCTCGCCAAAGGCGATCGGCGCGGCTTTGTTGCCCTGGATGTTGATGGCAATATCTACGCCGTCGCCAAATGGGCAGGCCTGAAGGCCAAAGATGTTCGCAATAAACTTGGATCGCCTGACAACCTGCCTTCCGTTGATGATACCAAATCCACCATCCGGTCCAAAGTCACGGATCAGATGCGGGGGTATATCGCCCAGGTGAAAGCCCAGCACCATAAAGAGGCTGGGCCATTGCTACAAGACAAAGCCGACCTCATCACCCAACACCGGGCGGAACGCCAGCGCTTGCAGTCCAACCAGCAAAAGCGCTGGCGGGCGGAGGTTAAGGCCCGATCTGAACGCCTGAATGGCGGGTTGCGCGGTCTGTTTGATCGTCTGACTGGCACCCACAAAGCCATGCAGAAGCGCAACGAACTGGAAGCCTTGCAATGCGCCAGGCGTGATCAGAAACAACGGGACCAACTCGTGATCGACCAAATAAAAGATCGACGGGAATTGCAGAAGAAGCTGATCACCTTGCGGAAACAGCAAAAACATGACCGGCGCATTCTGGCCCATGATGTCATGCAAAGTCTGCATCGCCAACCGATTAATACATCACAACAGGAGACCACCCGCCGCCGCAAGCGCGGCCCCAATCTTTCAATTTAGTCATCTCATAAGGATCAGATATGTCCTGGAAAACGATATGTTTCGTTATTCTGAGTGCTTTGTTTTGTTTCACATTTTCTATCTTCCCCGCCGATGCGTCGATATTTGATACCGGTAGAAGCACTCAGTCAGAACCTGTTGATACTGCGGCAGGATTTCTTCGGCTTCTGGTTGTTGTCTTGTCATCAAGCCTGGGATTTCTGATTGGTTGGTTCATGTCCGATACTGCCAAGGATGTCAGACAGGTCCTCTCCTTCGTCATTCTATTGGCTGTTATCATTACAATCCTGATCTTTGACGGTTTTATCGGATGGAGCCTGACGTTCTTTGCATCCCTGATCGGTTTTTTCGCTGCATTGGGGTGGTGGGCGCGAACCGGTTTGACGAAACTGGCCGAAACGCCAAACACATTTGGATCAAGCCGTTGGGCAACAACGGAAGACCTCACTCAAAACGATATTTTTGGCGATGAAGGGATTTGTATCGGCGAACGATATCACGAAGGCGACGAGGCTATTCAACTGCTGTCTTACAAAGGCGAACGTCATTTGCTGACAGTTGCCCCAACACGGTCTGGTAAGGGGGCAACACAGATTATTCCAAACCTGCTGACCTATGAGGGCTCGGCTCTTGTCATTGATCCGAAAGGTGAGAATGCAAGAACCACCGCTCAATGCCGCAAAGATATGGGGCAAGATGTTCATATCGTTGATCCCTGGGGGGTTACAGCCGTTCCTGGCATTGAGACCTCACAGTTCAATCCCCTGGACTGGCTGGATATCACTGATGTGGATATCACCGAAAACGCCATGCTGCTGGCCGATGCTTTGGTGGTTGGCGACAATCATTCGGACAGTTTCTGGAATGAAGAGGCGCGCGCCTTACTGCAAGGTCTCATTCTTTATGTGGCCACTGCAAAAGAAGAAGATGGTCGACGGACACTGAGCCGTGTACGGCAATTGTTGTTGCTGGAGCCTAAAGCAGCGCAAGACCTGTATCAGAAAATGGCCAAATCCCTCCATCATATTGTGGCCAGCACAGGGATGAGATGTATCCAGAAAGACCCGGAACTTCTCTCCAACGTTCTGGCAACAACGCAGGCTCAAACGCATTTTCTGGATAGTAGTCGTTTGCAGGAAAACCTCAGCCAGTCGAGTTTCAGATTTGAGGATTTGAAATCCAAACCCATGACCATCTATCTGGTTTTACCAGCTGACAGGCTCAATGCCTTTGGGCGCTGGTTGCGTTTGTTGGTGCAGCAGGCGATCACAGTGAACGCCCGCGATGTTGACAATATTCCCAAGCCAGCTGTGCTGTTTATTCTTGATGAATTTGCAGCTTTAGGCCGCTTGACCATGGTTGAACAGGCCTATGGTCTGATGGCTGGATTTGGTATCCAGCTTTGGGGGATCGTTCAAGACCTCAACCAGTTGGAACGGATTTACGATAAGGGCTGGCAGTCGTTCATTTCCAATGCAGGAATGATCAATTACTTCGGCTCCTCGGATAAAATGACGGCTGAATATTTCTCGGCGCTTTGTGGTGAAAAAACGGTCTGGACGTTCAGTACGGCGGTGTCGCGTGCCATTGGCAGAAGTTCCGGATCAGGCGGTGGGTCTTCCTCAGACACGACAACGACGTCTGACACCCATGCAGCGGCACAACGCAAGCTGATCTATCCCGATGAACTGATGCGTCTGGGATCAAACCAACAACTGATCCTGATTGAAAATGTTCATCCCATCATCGCCCAAAGAACGGAATGGTTTAACGATGAAGACCTGAAGGACCTGGGCGTCAATCTCTATGCAGAGCAATAATCCCGCTTATCAATTGAAACAGGAGAACACCATGTCTGGCAATGACGAAAGACGCTTGAGCGATGAGTTCAACAAGGAAGTCTTTGAAGAGACCCCGCCAGACAAGAGCAACACAGCACCCAAGTATAAGCCAAAGGAATACGTGATCCTTTTTACTCCCGAAAACGGACCCAGTGGCGCGTCTTCTGTCAAGCAGACAACGCCTAAAAAAGAGACTGGTAAAAAAGAAGACAAAGTACCTCCCATAGACTTTCTGAGAGAAAACATAACCGTTGATGAGAAAGTGCATGGATATAGTGTGTTAACTCGTATTGAAGACGAAAAATCACCGCTTGGCGTTGATGGCGGGCATGTTTCTATTCTGATCCTGCTTGAAGGTGAAAAAGAGGTACCAAAAACGCATTTCCAAGCGGGTGAGTGGCATCAAAAGCCAGAAACAACTTTGGAAAAGCAAATCGTTATGGATACGCTGGAGAAATATAATGGGATCAAACCGCCTGATATTGAGCCTCCCGATCATGACCCAAAACGTGGTCGAAAAAGATGATATCTGTGGAATTATGTCAGCATTGCTGATACAATTATGACATATGGAATACGAAGATTTTGAGATTAAACCAGAGCATAATGCATCGGTCAGAACATTAATCAACAGACTGGGTCAATCGGTCGAGGTAGAACTGCCTGAAGTGCACTGGCAATATTTTGACTGGTTGGCGGATACTGACGAAGACATGATTGCCTGGGTGAAACGTGTTGATGCGATCAGACGTCATCATGGTGAAAAACTGACAATGACCCAACAGATGGTGGCCAATCTGCAATATGATGAACGCAAACGCTATCTGACAGGTAAAACGTGCCCACTTATCATCTCACCTGAAGGTTACCAACAAGATGATTATCTCGGTTCATCCGTAGAGGAAGGTTATGCCCCAGTTGGGCGAATGCTGGAAAATGGGCGTGGGCAGCTAGAAAATGCTGTCGTTCATCAGGAACACTGGGACTATTATGACTGGCTGGTTGAACAGGGGCAGGATGTTGTTCCTTGGGTCAAAGACTTTGATAAAAAACGTCCACCCGAAAAAGCATTTGGAGAATGGTTAATAATGCTTCTCTGGTTAGACATGTGTACCAACTATCGCGATGGGAAGCCATTGCCGTTCAAAGGGGAACCCCCTGGTTACGATGACTTCCTCTTGGCGAATTCAAAGCCGAAGTCATAGGCCTATCCCAGAAACCCGCAGATCGCCCGATGCAGTGTTCGTGGGGATACTTCAATGTCTTTGGCAAGATCGGCCAATGTGATTTGGCCACTTTCAACCCGGCTGGCATAACGGCGAGCCCGCTCAGTGGTAATGATTTTAGGACGACCCAGGATTTTGCCACGGGCTTTTGCAGCAGCCATTCCGGCCTTGGTTCGCTCTGAAATCAGACTACGTTCATATTCTGCAAAAACTGCTAGTTGCCCATAGATCATCCGACCTACGGCGGTTGTTGTGTCAATGCCTTGCGTCAGCGCTGTAAAATACATGCCGCGATCTCGCAGCTCTTCGAGGATTTTCAAAAGATGGATCGTAGACCGGCCCAGGCGATCCAGTTTCCAGACAACCAGTGTATCCCCGGAGCGGAGTTCTACCATCAGTTCGGAAAGACCGGGGCGTTTCTGCGTGACACCAGACAGGCCGTGATCACAAAAAATCAAATCACATTCCGCCTGTTGCAAAGCATCCCGTTGCAACGCTTCTGACTGATCTAAATCAGATACCCGCATATATCCAATTTTGCGTCCCTCATGATATTTTTTACTCACCTGTCGAGTGTGACGGGATTTTCTATACTGGCAAGCACGCATCATGGCATTTTCCTCTTGTCAAAAAGGGTCCTTTTTGAATGCCGCTGTCAGCCTGGGTGACATGGGCTGGATACAGCCCAAAAACGTGGGGATAATATCCCGTGAGTGGTGCAATTGACGACTTGGGATAGAGCTATAAAAAAGGACCCTTTTTGACCTTCTGCTTCTGGCGCCTAATCAGGAGGTCAGAAAACCATGCAGCCCTTTCAGATCGATGTACTGTTTCCAAACGAAACCGATACTGAGGAATTGCCGCTTCTATTTTTAGAAGATTTCGAACATGACGACCTGGTGTATTTTCGCGGAAATGTGGGCTTTTCCATCAACATCAAAAAGCAGTCTTTAATTCTGTTTGAAAAAGTGAATGGTCTTTGGGAAGACGCCGTTCTGCCATTATCTGATTTAAGGAAAACAACGGAAACGGTGCCTTCAACAGATGATTATTACTACCTTCACTCAGGCGGTGCGCGGGGCATCGGTGGGTCAATTGGACTGGCTCTAAAAAACACCGTTGAACAATCCAAGGCGAAAAAAGAAACAGGAATTGTTCTGCATTTTCGATCAATTGAGCGCCCAACGTTTTTTCTGCATCTTGTTGACAGTCATGAGCGATCTCAGCTCATGGAAGCGCTGCGTCAAGTGTTGTCGGATGGTATGATGAGACAGCCATATCGCATCATTCCAGATGAGATCAAAGACATATACCGGCAACTGACAGATGACGATATTGCCGAGATCGAAGAGCAGGAACAAAGATCAGAACGGCGTAGAAAAGCGACAAATGTCAGTTGGCGTGGCTATCTGGTGCTTGTGATGGTATCTCTTCTGCTGGCTGGCCCCGTTTATTATTTCTATCGGCATAATATCATCGGGGAGACCAGCAAGTTTGATGCCGTTGATCAGGAAAACATGATCCTCACATTTGTTGTCCTTTTTATTCTGGGCCGAATGATTGTTGGACTGTTCAAACTGATCCGATTTTGGATGACAGAAGATGTACACGCAGCATAGGTCGATACCATGTTGCAGATCAGTGCTTGCCATCCAGTCCAAAACAGCGTGATCTTGCCAATGCGGGTGGTGGAAAAATTTTTCTTATAATACATAGCCTTGCTGCATTGCCATTTCCACAAAAAGTATGGAATTCCATACCTATCCTGCAAAACCATCGCGTGTACCGTCACAAGCAAGAGGGGTAAAGAATCGTTTAGGATCAAAATCATGCATTTGGAGTAGAGTACTGATCCAGAAGGCCGATTTACGATTACAAAGGCGTAACAAAGTATAAAATTCAAATAAGAAGAGACGAAAACCATGACCTATGTGTTTGATTTGCAAATTGTTGGACCGACGATGCAAATTGGCGATTTTGTCGGATTTGAAGATGTCCAGCCAGACCTGAGTGTTCGAGCAAATTTATCCAAAGTTTATCGATATGGTGGTCGCAAACTTGAACCAAACGAAGTGCCATCGGTTCTTAAGCTTGAGAAAAATCCACAAAACTTACCAGCTAGCTTCATGACAGCTGATAGCCTTTACATAGTCCAAAAGCCGTTCCGTGATCTGATCGAAAAGTTGGACCCGGGACTGCACCAGTTTTTCCCAATCGAGGTGCGTCTTCGGAATGAAACACCGCATGATCCATCATGCTATGCAATAAATGTCACAGAAACACGCGACAGTATCTTGGATGAACAATCGAGTGTCGAAAAATTCGTAACCAATCCAAACAACACTGACAAACATATCATTTACTACAAAAAAGACGTCACGGTTGACCCCATCAAATTGACCGACATTCATTTGTGGCGAGAAGCACGTTATCCTTGGTCTCTTCTCATGTCAGATGAGTTGCGAGACGCCTTGAAAGAAACAGGCTTGCGCACGCCGAGATGTTTCAAAGCTAAAATGCTCAAAGTAAAAGAAGAGACGAAAAACTATGACCTATGTCTTTAATTTGCAAATTGTAGGCCCGCAGTTCCAAACTGGCGGTTTCGTTGGGTTTGAAGAGCAGATACCTGATGTATCTATGCGTGCAAGCCTTTCGAATGTTTATGCTGAAGGTACTCGTCAGCTCGTTTCGAAAGAAATCCCTAAGATTTTCAAATTAGATAAAGCCCGAGACAGCTTGCCAGCCAGCTTTATGGTTCAAAACGGCCTTTATATAGTACAAAAACCTTTCTATGATCTGATTGAGCAATTAGACCCATGTCTACATCAGTTTTTCCCAATTGAAGTGCGTCACCGAAACGGGACACCGCATGATCCACCATGCTATGCGATTAATGTAACCGAAACGCGCGACAGTATTGTTGACCAGCAATCGAGTGTTGAAAAGTTCGTAACGAATCCCAAAAATACTGACAAGCATATCATCTATTACAAAAAAGATATCACAGTCGATCCTTCAACGATATCTGATATTCATCTGTGGCGAGAGGCAAGGTATCCACAGTCTTTGCTTATGTCAGATGAGCTGCGAGACGCCTTGAAAGAAACAGGCTTGCGCATGCCGAGATGTTTCAAAGCTAAAACCCTCAAAGTAAAAGAAAAGAAGAAAAACTATGACCTATGTGTTTGATTTGCAGCTTGTCGGACCCACAGTGCAAGGTGGGGATTTCATTGGATTTGAAGAGGTGCAGCCAGATTTGAACACAAGGGCTGATCTATCGAATATTTATCGATATGGGGAGCGCAAGCTTCAGCCAGAGGAAGTACCTTCCCTATACAAGCTCAGAAAAAATCCAACAAGCCTACCTTCCTATTTCCGCGTCCAAAATGGTCTTCAAATTGTTCAGAAGCCGTTCCGTGACCTTATCCAAAAAATGGACTCTAGGTTGCATCAGTTTTTTCCGATTGAGATACGCCATCGGAACGGAACGCCCCATGACACGCCATGCTATGCAATCAATGTCACTGAAACCCGTGACAGTATTGTTGACGATCAATCAAGCGTTGAAAAATTCGTGACGAATCCAAACAACACCGACAAGCGCATCATTGAATACAAAAAGGATATCACTGTTGACCCTTCTAAGTTGTCCGACATTCATCTTTGGCGTGAGGCCAGATATCCTGGCTCATTATTGATGTCAGATCAATTGCGAGACGCCTTGAAAGAAACAGGTTTGCGGATGCCGCGATGCTTCAAAGCAAAAAATATTAAGTAAGTCTTCTATCAGAATTGGAGAATAGTTTATGGCTGATGGTGTTCAGGTTCATCACATATTACCGACTGCAGTTTATGATGAATTCAAAGATATCATAGATCGGTGGACTAAAAGTGGCTCTAATGTCCCATATGTACAAAATGCTGCTTATAATCTGGTGCTGCTTCCGACAACGGTAGAGGGCGCTGAAGCCATGAAACTGCCAAAGCATCTGGGCTCACATCCTTGGCTTAATAACGCTTGGAGAAACATAATAGAAGATATCGACTCCAGTGATGCCAGCGATATTCAAAAAGCACAGCAGTTTAAGGCAGCGCATAGTTTCTTCCGAGGAGCGCTTGATTACTCCAACCCAGACAACCCACAAACAGAATTTAAGACATTTATCGGCCGTGAGGATCCAGCAGCTAAGGCTTTTTTTGGTGACACCCCAACCACCGAGCAAATGCATGAACATTATCGTCAACAGTTCTCCCCGGAAAAAATCCGTCAATCAGATGCTTTTAAAACGGCTTTGAATGGCGATTCAACAAATGGTGCATATGGTGCTGGCAATCAGGATACTGTGGAGATCAAAAGCACCGCAGACGAGTCATTTTCCCAGGCTTTAAAGAAACATATCGGGTTTGAGTCGACCAATTCAGAAACTGGCGAATATACAAAATTGCCCAATCGCGGTTCGTTGGCCGAGGTACCCGGCCCTCAAAGACTGGTCCATGAGCTCACAAATCGATTGAATGACGGTTTTGATCCCAATAACCCGACATCAGGTACGGTAGATTTTTCGGATACAACGTCACGTTTTTCCTCATTCCTTGACTCGTTCTCTAATAATTTAGGCCGGATTTCACCTGATGCCGCAGCGGCCATTGACGCAGATGTGTTCAGAGCGGACTTCGGAAGCCTAACGAATGCTTTGAATAATTATCTTGGGCGTATGGCAAATGCTGTGTCCGCTGTGGAGTTTGAGGCGCTCAGTAATAATCTGGTGAATGGCATTAAGAATGCCTACGGATCTTTTCAGGATGCGATGACATCTATTCCGGGCGGACGCTACCTAGCCTTTGGTGGAACGGTCGCAGATATTGGACAACTTGGTTTTGCGGCGGTGAAGGCCCAGGGGCAATGGGCAGACGGCGATGTCGATGGCGCATTGCAAACAATGGCCAATGCATCGACTGCGATTGTTATCTCCTTTGCTGCTTCAGTTGTTGTAGGGACAGTTGCAGCAGCATTCACCTTGCCAGCAGCTGTTATTATTGGGGTAGCTCTGATAGCTGGCGTAGCGGCTGGTTTTGCTTGGGATTACTACACAAAATTCAACCCGGATTGGTTGAGCGATATTCCAACGCTTGCAGATATCCTTGGGGAAGGCCCACCAATTGATCCACTTGTGATTGATCTTGACGGTGATGGACTGGAGTTGATTTCTCTGAATGCCTCAGAAGCATATTTCGACCTTGATGGAGATGGTTTTGCGGAACGTACCGGTTGGGTGAGCCCAGATGACGCTTTATTGGCGATAGATCGCAACGGCAATGGTCAGATTGACGATATTACAGAAGTTTTTGGTTCGGAAGATCGTACGGGTTATGAAGAGTTGGGCGATTTTGATATCAATGGTGATGGTGTAATCAATGCCAATGACGCCATTTTCTCTGAACTTCTGCTGTGGCAGGATACCGATGGTGATGGGCGCTCAGAAGCCGTTGAATTATCATCGCTGCAGGAGGCTGGAATCGCAGAGATCAGCCTGAATGTGTCTGAGGTGAATCAGACCGTTGAAGGCAACGACGTTATTGAAACTGCTGAAGTTGTTTTCGAAGATGGAACAACGACACAGTCGTGGGAAGTGTTGTTTAATCTATCACAGATTGAATCGACTATTAACCTGTCAGATGACTATGAATACAATAGCGACGTATTCACGATGCCATTTTTACGTGGCTCTGGAACAATCTCTGATCTTTGGGTCAGTATGACAGAAAATGCAGAACTCGCTCAACAGGCGCGCGATGTCATTTCTCTAGCGCGCAATGGAAATTACAACGATTTTACAACAAATTTTGACGCATTTCTTGCGTCTTGGGCTGGAACAGATGATGTGATTTGGCTGGAAGAAGTTGAGAACTTCTACGTGGACTTCATCTATGATCGAGAAACGATATTTCAGATTATGGCTGAAGTTGGACCAGATATCATAGGACTTAACGGTGAAGGCACACACTATGATGGTCCAGCGCCCACGGTTCTTGGATTTGCGTTTTATATAGGTGGGCCGGAATCTCTTGACCGAGTTGAGGTAAACGAGCTCTTAACTGAGTTGGACGGGGTCTTCCCACGTGATTATGTTGAACGTCCAAGTTACTGGAGATTCCCTATATCCACGGCTGATCTCAGCGGACCTAGTGTCGGTGTAGGTAGCAGTTCTGGCCCGCAAACAATGCGGGTGGATCGCTTCGAAGTACTCGGTGAGGGTGAAGTGAATGAACCGCCAGCAATGGACGCAAGTGCGTTTGCCTTTATGCAACTGGCAACAGGTTTCAATTTCAGACGGGCCGAGAACTTCATTGCGCCTGAAAATGTTGTCGTGGCACGGCCGGAAGAGGACGAAATTGATGCTTTGATGAGTACCTATAATTCAATCCGCGATTACAACGCCGCGCGGTATCTGGTGCAATCTGCTTGGTCAATTATTGCCGAAGAGGGTGAGGATGCTGATCTAGGCGGTCTGGCGCCGTTCCAACATCTGTACTTCAATCCATTCACCGATGATATATCTGGTGCATCCAATAAATTCGCAGAAGATTTCATCAATCTCTACCGCTCAGAAGGCTATGGGACGGATAGTGAAGCGCTCGATATTCTGGGAATGTTCAAAACAGATATCCCGGAACTCGGCGCATTGGTCGCAGCAGCCTTCAAGGATATTGACCGTGCGCGCATTGAAGAGGTTTTCGACATCACAATCGCGCATGAAGGCACTGCGACAGACGACACAATAAACATTACCGAAGCCGGTGTTGTACTGGGTCATGAAGGCAATGATGTGATTACCGGGGGAACCGAAGAAAGCACGATTATGGGTGGCCTAGGGGATGACATGTTGTACGGGAACAGGGGGCGCGACACCTATATCTATCGCTTAGGTGATGGAAATGATGTCATTGAGGATAATGAAATTGGGCATGATCGGACGGATAAACTGCACCTGGTTGATCTTAATCCTGCTGATCTGACTCTATCTCGCAATGGAAATGATCTGATACTCACGCTACCTGATGGCGGTACAATTACACTTAAAAATCAGCTGTGGGTTTTCAGGGGTGGTAGCGAGGATACCATTGAATTATTTGAATTTGCCGATGGCACAGTGCTAACCGAAGAAAATATGCGGAATATGCTCGTTGAGCAGATGAAAGCCACCGGTGAGGCGATTGGGACCGGCCTGAGTGAGACTTATGTTCATTCAATGGGCGATGGATCATATATCATTAACGACACTGCCATACATAGAAATTCTGACAAACTGGTTTTCACGGATGTGGTCTTAGAAGATCTCGGTCTGACCCGCTTTGGCAACGATTTGATCATCACACTGCCAAACAGTGAAACAATCACGCTGAAAGACCAGCTGGATTACGATGGCGTGCATGACATTGAGCGCTTTGAGTTTGCCGATGGTACCGTATTCACGGAAGCTGATATGCGAAATTTGCTTGTTGAGCAGATGAAGGCCAGTGGTGAAGTTGTCGGAACCGCGCGAAGTGAAATTTATGAACATACACTGGGTGACGGATCTTACACGATCAGTGATTACACTATATTCAATGATGCTGATAAGCTTGTTTTCACGGATGTGGCTTTAGAAGATATCAGCTTGGCGCGGGACGGAGTGGATATGATCCTCACACTCCCGAACGGAGAAAGCATCACTTTGCTTGGTCAGCTTAATCCCAATGCCTTTAGGCATATAGCTAGTCATATTGAGCAGTTTGAGTTTGCCGACGGCTCCCTTCTCACATCGGAAGGGCTACGCAATATGCTAATGGATCAAATGAAAGCGACTGGAGCAGTTGTTGGAACACGGCTTGATGAGACCTATACGCACAGCCTTGGAGATGGGTCTTACACGATCAGTGACTACACGATCTTTAGCAGCAATGATGTCCTGATATTCAACGATCTGTATGCAACTGACGTCAGCTTTGCGATAAACGATCAGAGTGACTTAGTGATCACAACCCCCAATGGGGATGTCGTTACGATCCTCGGTCATTTCGTTGCAAACAATCACAGCACGATGGAAAGAATTGAGTTTGCGAACGGCTGGACACTCAATCTCGATAGCATTCTTGAAAAAACCACTCGGGATAGTGATGGAACCGGAAATAATACTCCGCAGCTGACAAATGATGCATTGACCCTCAACAAGGGCATTAATGGCCAGATCAATCTGTTGGACAATGATAGCGATCCCGATGGCGACACGCTAATGGTAACACATGTGGCGGGGCAGCGAGTGTCCGAAAACGGGACTGTCTCGCTTGCTTCAGGCGCGACGGTAACTCTGTTGGCCGGCGGTATGCTGCAATTCGATCAGAATGGCGCCTATGATGGACTCGATTACGGTGAGACGATCATTGAGAGTATCACCTATGGTGTCAGCGATCACCTTGGTGCTTGGTCGACGGCTACAGCCAATATCACAGTTGGTGCCTTTACAGGTCTTTCACTGAACGGAACTGCTGATGCAGATAGTTTAACCGGAACTGCAGCCAATGATACTGTGCTGGGCTTTGCTGGCAATGATACAGTACTTGGCGAGAGCGGTGACGACAGTATCTCTGGCGGTGAAGGCAATGACGCGCTCTGGGCCGGTGACGGGGATGACACCGTTGACGGTGGCGTTGGAAATGACACGCTGCTTGGCGGTGATGGTCATGATCAAATGTATGCCGGGGATGGAAACGATGAACTTCGTGGCTGGGACGGCAATGACACATTGTTTGGTGGCCTTGGTGATGATGACCTGCGTGGCGAAGGAGGAAATGATAGTATTGTCGGAGGTGCAGGCGCTGATGTTATGCAAGGCAACGCAGGCAATGACGATTTGATCGGTGACTCGGGTATGGACACCATCTACAGCGGCGATGGTGATGATAACGCGGCAGGCGGCGATGATGCTGATGAAATATGGGGAGGTCAGGGCCGCGATACGATGTGGGGTGGTCAGGGCAATGATATAGTGTATGGGGGCCTTGGTGAAGACAGGCTTTATGGCGGCGCTGGCCATGACAGCCTTAATGGGAACGAAGGGAATGACAGCATTACCGGAGACGCGGGTAATGACATCCTGATCGGTTATGACGGAAATGATACTCTGCTCGGTGGTGATGGTTCAGATCAGCTTTGGGGTGAGACCGGCAATGACATTCTGAGTGGTGGTCTTGGCGATGATATCTTAGGTGGGGGTGACGGTTCTGACCAACTCTGGGGTAACGCTGGCAATGATACCATCTACGCAGGTGCAACAGGGGATGATGATACCCTTGGTGGCGGCGACGGTGATGATCAGCTCTTCGGCTCCTCTGGTCATAATGTCATTTATCTTGGCGCTGGCCATGATCTGGTTAACGCTGGTGATGGCAACGATATTATTCATGCCTGGGTGGGTAGTGATACGATGACCGGTGGCGCTGGCAATGATACGTTCATCTTCAGCGGTGGCATATCGTCCATTACCGACTTTGGAACGGGGGATGACGTGATCAGTCTAAGCGGTCTGTCAGGTATCGATGACTATCAGGACCTCATCACCAATCACCTGAGCGAGACAGTAAATGGCGTTGTGATCGACAACTTGGCCGGGGCTACCCTGACACTAGAAGGTCTGACCCTTGACGATCTCATGGAGAACGATTTCGCGTTTTAGATCGGTCCACTGCGGCTCATTGAGTGGCCCTTTCTTGATTGGGAAGGGCCACCAATAATTCATCAACGGCTCCCATTGAGTCCCTGTTGCGCAACTACAATCTCTTACAGGGGCTCAATTCAGTGATTTAGAAGCCTCCATTGAACGCCGTATTCAAAGCAGCAATGGTGGTGAGTTCAGCGTTCGACCTGGAAGGGATTGAACCACATCAAAGTATTCAGATTTTTCTTCCAAAAAGCCCGGGCTGACATCTTTGATTTTGCGCGCGATTGACACACCAGGGCATCGTTCATTTTCACCAGTTTTACGAGGGCTTTTGATGTTCACAACCTCAAATGCGTCACATTCCATCAACTGCTTTACAGCAAGGCCGACACCGTCAAAGTGACGCGTGTCATGCATGACGATTAGCCCGTCATTCGCGATAATAGGTGCAAAACGGTTCAGCTCTTTAATGATTGTCTTATAGCTATGATCACTGTCCAGAAATGCCATATCAAAGCGCTCTTCTGGCAGTTCTACATCGAAGGAGGAGCCTTTTAAAAATGTGATATAAGGGGCTGCTTCTGACCCTTTAAAAAGATGGGCGCATCCCCAAACATCAACGGTATAAAGATGTCGGTCGCCACCAAGCTTGTACAAGGCGTGGCCAATTGCTAGGCCCGAATATCCAAAGTTTGTACCCGTTTCTATGACACGAGACGGTCTTTCCATTGCAACAAGCGCTGCGTAAAGCTGCCCGACTTCACGCTCGACCGGGGAGGTCATAGGGGGGTATTTCTTACGCCACTCTTGAACCATATGTGGTTCGAAACGCGTAGGCCATTGCTTTGGAATATGCCAACCACATGTTTCTTCGTCGTAAAGTTCTTCAAATCGTTGAAATAGCATTCAAATCTCCCGAAGAATGATGTGTCAACCTGATCTGCTATAGGCAACGCCACCAAGTAGATCAATGCTTTTACACGCCGTATCTGCCAAGCTGATTTATCTATGATTATTGAATCATCAGTACTGGCTTATCGGCATTTCGAAAAGAAATGTTTTTAACTGGTGGTGCAGCGGCCAAACGCCTGCGCGTGGGTTGCAAGGGGGCACGCACCGC
Source organism: Pseudaestuariivita rosea (assembly GCF_017592335.1). Taxonomy (GTDB): domain Bacteria; phylum Pseudomonadota; class Alphaproteobacteria; order Rhodobacterales; family Rhodobacteraceae; genus Parasulfitobacter; species Parasulfitobacter rosea. The sequence goes on from NZ_JACNMP010000002.1 coordinate 16,068, forward strand.
CCCCTTGATTGGGTCCAGCGCCGAGACGTTGGCGGCATTCAATCGGCGGACGGTTGATCTATGGGGTGTTGGGGAGAGATGACATCTCCCCGACGAGGGTTTGACCGGCGATACGGTCTACTGGCTTGGTTGGGGGCTCAATGCCCTGATCCGAGCCATGGCCCTGGGGGATACAACGGGGGCGCGCAGCGGGCCCCCTTGTCAAGATGTGGGGTACTACCCCACACATCTTGCGATCACCCTGAGATCGTAAGCTGGCCCTTGGGCGCGCAGCGTAAGGGGTCACATGACCCACAACTGGCGGTTATCCAAGAGCGAGGTCCTAGAGTATTGCCTTACAGACAAGTCCGAAAAGAAAACTTGTCGCTTGTGCCATCAGTTCGATTAACCCAGAAGCACTGTGTTCCAAAATCGCCAGAACGTACGCTAAATCCCATTATGCCAGAACCAATCTTCTCTGACGCTTCGGGATGCATAGATATTAAGTCAGTAAGAATTTTAGCATGTTCTGCTGTTACTCGGTCACCTAATTCATATGTATAAAGTATATTTTGAAGAAATTTGATTGCATCACCTTTGCGTTCAAAATGCAAAGGCCCAATATCAATAGGTTTTGCTGGCATTCTAATCTTCCCCTTGATTTTCAAGCGGTACTTTTTCGAGCACCTCCCGAACTATTAAATTAGGGATATCCATTCCTTCAAATCCGGGACCATGTTGTCGAATCCACTCGATACAACCATTTTTGTCTAGCTCACTATCAGCGATCTTTTCATATAACTCCACAGAGGACATGCGCGACAAACCTAACTCCATAAGAGACAAAAGAGTTTGACTCGAAACGCCGAATTCCAATGCAACACCGATGTCCAAGTCATCATCTATTAAATCGTCACGGCCGACGCTCTGTAGATAGTGTTTTAGAACATCAACATATGCTGAGATATATTTTGGCGCCTTAAAGCGGGCAACAGTCTCTACCATCTCCATGGTTTCCCTAATTAATACCGCCAGCTTATAAGTATTTCCACGTCGGTTTTGATATTCAATACGGCGACGAATGATATATGATAGAGAAAATCCCTTGAGCCATTCCACGACAATCATGGCATGAAGTGGAACAATACCATCTGGAACAAATGCTGGGAAAACATTTTGATTTACTCGACGCATCACAGAGACATAGCGTTCATATGCATCCGTACTTTCGGAAGGGGCTGGTACTAGGTTTTCAACATCAAGTTTATAGTCACTAAAAGCCTGAAGAAGCCTCTGCAAACCAATTGGATTTACACCCGGATGCCTAGTCATGATTTCTTCTGGAAGTTCTAATTCCTCCGCAATAACAGCAAGGCTTTTATCAAGTATCTCAAGCTTTTCTTGGTCATGCCTTTTTGCCAATGCCGCCTGTAGAAGCGATCCATTTCGCACATAAGTATTTATGAGAAAGCTACTTACCTGTTCAAATTGGTCTGAGTCCGCAATTTCTCTCATATCAACGGCAGTCCTGGTCGCTAGATAGTTTTTTAAGCCATCAACATCAGCCATCACTGCGTCTGTTTCGCGTTTAATTGGATAACGTGATCTTTTCGGAACGCCAGATGGCCACGCTTTCTCGTTATGTGGTTCGACACAAATAATATTACCTTGAAACTCGTTACCCCAACGACCTGCTCTCCCCGCCAGATTCCAAAAGTCGTGCGGTTCCATCGGGTGTCCTTTACCTTTTCTTGGGCCACGAACAACGATAGTTCGGCAGGAAAGGTTGACGCCTTCAATTAGGGTGGATGTACATGCGAGAAATCTAATCTTTCCAAGCTTGAACAACCGCTCTATTTCCATTCGAATAAGAGCAGGCATGTTTCCGTAATGAAAGGCTACGCCACGCTCAACAAGCGGTGCGAGCTGATAACTTCTATGAACACCTTTTCTCGCTAAATCAGCAAGATCAAGCAACTCCTGATCTTCTGTTTTTTCTGATCCCGACAATTGACTAATCAGAAGAGCAACATCTTCTGCCTCAGCAGCGCCATTACAGTATACCAGTGTTCCACCGCGTTCTCCGGCTGCTGCCGCAATAAATGCGAGCCTCTTTTTTATCGTTCCTGGGCTGTTAGTTAATTTCAAAGTACCGATAGGTAGTCTGTCCTCACCCCAGTCCAACTGCATAGTCCACTGTTTTGGTTTGCGTGGTACTTGTTCGGCCAAAATTATGTTCTGTAACACTGTTGGGTTGTCGCTATCCACCTCAACTTTTGAAATACCTTCCGGCGCATCAGCGAGCAGTTCCCCTGGATTTTGAGTGGCAGGACTTACAAAAACCGCCTTCATCTTTCGGTTGGCTCTTGAAATTCGTTCAATTGCGTCCTGTAAAATCACGCCCCGTTGGTTATCTCCAATTTTGTGAGCCTCATCAACGATCAAAAGGTCTATCACCAACTCTTCTTCAAGTAGGTTTGCTAAAAGATGCAAGCGTTCCTGTGTAAATACATAGATAATCGCCTTTTCTTGCGTGATAGCCGAGAAGAAATAATCGGTCAAAGGAAGGGATGACACTTCAATATTATCCCATTTTCCAACCAGCTCCTTCAGGCTTGTTTCGATTTCCGTGACCAAAGCACGAGTTGGTGCTAAGTAAATAGCCACTTTTGCTTCACCTGATAACAGCTGGTCAACAAGCCATTGCAAAATAAGGAATGTCTTTCCCGAGGCAGTTGGGGCTGACGCGGAGAGCCAAGAGCCCTTTGAAGACGCGCCCTCCCAAAATTCGCCCTGGAACTCGTTTACGTTTAGCCATGTACCATCTGAACCAACTAAAACTGAGTCTTCCAGTAACCTCCGACTAGATTCTAAACGCATCGAGACACCAAGACGTTCGTCTCTATTTGCAGATACGAGAGACCTATCCTCTGCCAGCTTCGCTGACCGATGATTAGACAATTTCTCTAGTAACACAGCACCAGCATCTTTAATTACTACAGAAGTGTCCAAAGTGACAGCAGCAGTAGCAATTCGTAATGCAAATTCCTTATGTCGCCTTACATTCGAACGAGCTAATATGCTTCCAGCGAGCATTAGTCGATTCCAGTCAAACTCGGCCTCAAGTTCGTCACTGCCTTCTGACAACTCCAAATTGTCAATTTCGGCGCGAACGGTAAGCCTTGTAAGAGTGGCAACTTCGTCGGCGACACCCTCCTTTTCTAGCCAATCGAAAAGATCATCTTGGTTCATTGCTCAGTCCCAAGGCCTCAAGAAATGATTTCCGAAAATCGTTCGCAGAGGGTATTGGGACACATAAGAACTGTATCTCAAAGTCTTGAATTTTCTCCTCTGAAAGTCGATTGCCAACATTATTGATCCAACCACTCATTTCAGTACGTGCAGCCTCAACAATCTCGTTGGAAACGGCCTTTGAGCCATCTTTCGGGTAAAAGTCAGCGTCGAAACCAATAAGTGCTACGCCACAATACTGCACTCGATTCGAAAGCTTTGACGTCCTGTCGAAGTACTTTTTAAACGCACCGGTAAGTTCAGGGTTATGCAGATCAGCTTTATCACTGAGCAATACTAAGTCCCGTTCCCGCGAGGAGCCTTCGCTATCATCTTCTACCAAAAATGGAGCGAGGGATTTTAGGCAGTCACGGATTGCGGTAGTTGCGTCTGAATAAATCTTTGACTCTCCCCAAAACAGTTTCAAGAGACCTTCATCAGTAACACTTGCGTATACACCATCAGCGCCATGATAATGCATATGAGAATCAGTCTTGAGGTCCATCTTGCAAAGTACTTGAGGAATCCCCAAAAAGCGTTCTGCTAAGAGAAACAAAAGCATTTCCCCACCTTCACCAGACTTACTTAGATCAGTAAAAGTTGCCCTTGCTTCATTATGAAGTCGGGTGACAGCACTTGAAGACTTGTACTTTAGATCACGCTCACGTGCTGCAGACATCTTCGCCTTTGGTATAGCGTAATCAGCAATCGCATCTCTCATGAATTCGGCGAGCCGCATTGGTTTAACCAGACCATTGCCATCCACAGTCATGCAGTGGCAGTGAACTCTTACAGCGCAGCCATCAACCTGAATGTCGCGTTCAACTAGTTGCAGATGAACGTCAATCTCATCAGGATCCCCAGACAAGATTTCCTGCAATTCTTCTGGCGTTATTTCCTGCAGTTTTATTTCTCCCTAAGGTTGCATCTTAAATATAGTGAACACATCATATAGCAATATCGCATTGATTGGTAACCATATTTTGCCATTTAAGAACACTTGACTGGCAAACCCATACTGCACGACGGAGTGATAGGTATGCTTAAATTCGTTGGTAAATTGGGACTATGGGGTGCCATCACGAGCTATCGCAAGAAAGGCTACTAGTATGCTAGATTGTTCGCAGTTCATCAAGTGTTAGGCTGCACTATGAAGCTAGAAGTTGCTCCCGACCGTTCATTTTGGGCCTTCACGCAACAGTCTGGGGTTGGCGTGACGATTCTTCTTAGCTCCGGACTGATACAGACTACCAAAGGTATTTGGTATGGAGCGTTTGCTGATGAACCTAGCGCCCATGTTTCCATGACCTGCTCTGCCAGACTACTAGATAAATCCATATATTGGCTGCTTTTGCACGAAACCCACCATCAGTTGCTTGGCCATTTCAGGTTTTCTGACAGTTTCGGTGTCGCGCAGCGATTATCCTTCAAGCAGAATTCTATTGCTCAACTACCGTCAAAACATCAATTTTACGTAGGTCAATGCCTAGAAATGCAAGCGGATCATGAAGCTACTGAAGTGTTCTTGGGGGCTTTCAGCTGTCATAGCCATGAAGAACTAAGACGAAGGGTAATGGCAATCTCAGGCATGATGATGCTGATTGAACGAGAAGATGCCAAGAACAGTTGCAAGGGGCGAACACACCCTAAGGCGGCGACCCGGATTTTTCAGCTTTTGGGGCATGTGGCGGAGTTACCGTTGATCCAGACACAATTGAATGGTGACCCAACGCACTTGCCCCATGATGAACGACTGAAAGCCTTTGCTCAGAATGTTACAATCCCATGTTTTTTTGATGCAATTCATCTGGCGCAGGCTACAGGCGCAGAAACTATCGAACATGATCTCGGTAAGCCAGAAGACTTCTTCAAGGATTTGGAGATTGCCAAGATTGGCGACGTATCAAGACATGATGAACTCAAGACACAAGGAGCCAGAGAATGGGCGAAGCTCTGGCCATGCAATGAAGCACTTAAGCCCATATTGGGTGGTCACTTCACGAACTGAACCCGAGTTCGGTGCAATTGCAATGAAACATCATTGACCCAGGTGATCAGGTTTTTGATGTCAGATGGAATATCCTGTGTTTGCGCAGTGACAAGTACAAACTCATGTTGCCCTTCGTCATCGTTCTCCGAAAGTGGATCGAGTGTTCCGTCCGTTGTTCGCGGCAGTTGATTTATCCCGCGTTTGAGCGGAGCAATTACACTGCCATCTGACCCAAGAGGAATGCTATGCCACTGGCCGCGAACACCCTGTAGTGCAACGGCATAGCCCTCTATTTCACTATCCAGCTCAAAGCAAAACCTCTGACCAAGTCGGAGTGTTGTGCCCGCTGGTTTGAGCTGGCTTTTGCGCTGGACAATGCCCAGAGATTGCGGAACCAGAACAAGTCTGAAGCGATCTGTGATTGCGCGTTTATCAAGGATGGCCTGCCATCGTTGTTCCGGTGTTTCCGGGAATATCTCAGGCGATATCCGATGGGCCAGATCGAAGTGATGTTCCATCAGCCAGTGATACGTCAGGTCGGCGAATGTGCTGTTGATATCACCCCGGCGCATATTGCGGGTGTAATCCTGACCACGGGCGATGGCGTATCCCACAGCCTCATCCATAACCAGTTCCGGTGTCTTACGTGGATCAAGGTCAGCCAGGGCTTTGAGCACAGGATAAAGCTGTGCCTTGTGCGCTTTGTTTTCGGATCAAACACCATGCGCTTTCATACACCCGTATTCACCCGTGGAACACCCGGGATTGGAGAGGTCTTGCAATGCTAGGAACGGGCTAAGCGCAGGGGATTATTCAGAGATTTTCCTTGCGTGATCGATGGGAAGTGTGTCAATATGTTCTATATTTGTTCTCATTCTGTGTCCGCAACAACGGACACGATGAGACGCACATTTTCCCAAATTTATTACGAAAGGACCGGCCCATGTCCCAGCCACCCAACACGCATGATCTGATTGATATGACCAAACGCCCCAGCCTATCCGTGGATTGGGAAGTCTATGCTGCTATGCTGGAAGAAAGCGATATGCCTTTGGAACAGCAAAAGGAACTGGTCGAAACCCTATGGTCGATTGTGGTGATGTTTGTTGATCTAGGGTTTGATCTCGATCCTGTGCAGCAAATCTGTGGAGAAGATCAGGAAGCGTTGGATGAGGATTCCTCTGATTTGGTATCCTTGTTGAATAATGAATGGGCGCGGACCCGCGCAGAAGAGGAGGCACAATGGCAGGACTAGACACAAACAAACCGACAAAGGCGGTCATCTATGCCCGTGTTTCCGGCCCAAAACAGGTCCGTGAAGGTGATGGTCTGGCCTCACAGGAAAACCGCTGCCGGGAATATGCCACCTATAAGGACTATGATGTTGTCGAGGTTTTTGCCGATGACATGTCTGGCAAATTTGAACGTCGTCCCGCCATGGATCGGATGCTGGCCTTTTTACGTCTCCATCCCAAGGGCAGTGTCGTGGTCATTATCGATGATATCAGTCGCTTTGCCCGCAATGTGCAGGCCCATATCAAACTGCGCGAAACCTTGGCTGATGCTGGCGGTATCTTGGAAAGCCCATCCATTGAGTTTGGGGAAGATAGTGACTCGCGATTGGTGGAGCATATGCTGGCATCGGTGGCGCAACACCAACGGGAGAAGAATGCGGAACAAACGTCCAACCGCATGAAGGGGCGGATGATGAATGGCTATTCCGTCTTCGCCGCGCCCATCGGTTACAGATACAAGAAGACCGGATCGCATGGGAAACTGCTCACCCGCAATGAACCTTTAGCATCAATCATCAAAGAAGGGATTGAAGGCTATGCCTCGGGTCGTTTCGCGACACAGGTGGAAGTAAAGCGGTTCTTTGAAGCGCAACCTGATTTTCCCAAAGACCTGCCCCATGGAGAAATCCGCCAGCAAAAGGTGAGTGATATTCTGAACCGCGTGATCTATGCGGGATACATTGAACATGAGCCTTGGGGCATCCCCCGCCGCAAAGGTCACCATGAACCGATCATCTCGCTGGACACCTATGAAAAGGTCCAGGCGCGTAAAGCGGCTAGGTCACTCGCACCCAAACGCAAAGATATCAACGAAGACTTCCCACTGCGTGGGGCCGTGACCTGCGCCTGTTGTCATCAACCTATGACCTCCTGCTGGTCCAAGAGTGCGACAGGCAAGCGCTATCCTTATTACTGGTGCCAGACACGCGATTGCCCTGAATACCGCAAGAGTATCCGGGCAGAGAAAATCGACACGGGCTTTGAAGCCATCCTGCGGGCAATGACGCCCAGTAAGACAATACGGGATATTGTGACCTCAATGCTGCATGATGCTTCATCGCAACGCGACGCCCAATCCAAACACTCACAAACTGCTCTCAAGCGTCAAATCACTGAACTGGATAAGCAACAGGATGCCTTGCTGGAACGGCTGGTTGAAACATCCAACCCAAAGGTCATGGCAGCGCTCGAATCCAAGGTCGCGAAACTGGAAGAAGACAAACTGCGCCTGAGCGATAAACTCACACAAAACACCAAACCGAAGTACAGCAAGGACGAGATTTTCGAACTTTTGAAAGCCTTCCTGTCAAGTCCCTGGAATATCTACGAAAAAGGCACACTTGCTATGAGAAAAACCATCCTGAAAACAGCATTTCAGGCTCCTTTGGCCTACCACCGCAGAGAGGGATTTCGAACTCCGCAACCCTCTGTAATCTTTAGGTTTTTGGAAGGTTTGAAAGAAAAATGTGAAATGGTGCCGGTGGAGAGATTCGAACTCTCACGATGTTGCCATCGGGGGATTTTGAATCCCCTGCGTCTACCATTCCGCCACACCGGCCAGCTTTCGGGGTTTAGCGGCCTCTGATCGACACGTCAACGGGGTCTTTGGGTCAGCGGGGTAATCTGGTTTTGCATCATATGTGCGCTGTTGCGATCGAAATCATGGAACGAAACCTTTGTGCTCAAAGAGCGCCGTCACCAAGGTTCACCCATTGTCCGTCCTTGGCGGTTGAACGAACGCATTTGGTTATGAATGTCATGCCCGCCAGACCATCTTGCAGCCCTGGGATCAGCCGTGCGGCCGTTTGATCACCCTGCAGGGACTGCGCGATTTCAGTATAAAGTGTGGCAAAGGCTTCCAGATACCCTTCGGGATGACCCGCCGGGATACGTGTTGCCAATGCGCCAGTGCCAGCCCCGGCGCGGGTCAGCCAGCGGGTGGGTCTGCCCAGTTCGCTGAACTTCATCCGGTTCGGGTCTTCCTGCGCCCACTCCAGACCCGCCTTTTCTCCGAAAACTCTGATCCGCAGACCGTTTTCGCAGCCCACAGCGACCTGACTGACCCAGATCATACCACGGGCGCCGCTATCGAAGCGCAGCATGATATGAGCGTTGTCATCCAGCTTGCGCCCCGACACAAAGCTTTGCAGATCAGCAGACAGCGCCGAGGGCGCTTCACCCGTCACGAAGTTGATCAGGTTTAGCGCGTGGGTGCCGATATCGCCGATCGCACCGCCAGCGCCGGATTTTGCCGGATCGGTGCGCCAGGCGGCCTGTTTCTGTCCGTCTGTTTCGATCGCCTCGGCCAGCCAATCCTGGGCATATTCGGCCTGGATCACCCTGATCTGGCCCAGATCACCCCGCGCAATCATTTCACGTGCTTCGCGGATCAGGGGATAGCCTGTGTAGTTATGCGTCAGAAAGAACGGTGTGCCGGTGGATCGAACGACCTTGGCCAACTCAATGGCCTGATCTTCGGTCGCGGTCAGGGGCTTGTCGCAGATCACGGGGATACCGGCCTTTAAAAACGCGATCGCAGCAGGGGCGTGCAGGTGGTTGGGCGTGACAATCGACACGGCATCGATCCGGTCATCCCGCGTAGCCTCTTGCGCGGCCATCTGTTCAAAGCTGTCATAGCTGCGGTCGGGTGCTACGCCCAGTTGTTTGGCCGAGGCATGGGCGCGGGCAGGGTCGGACGAAAACGCACCGGCGATCAGTGTCCAGTGTCCATCCAAACGGGCGGCCATGCGATGCACACCCCCGATAAAGGCACCCTGGCCACCGCCGACCATACCAAGCTTAAGCGGGGTCATGACGACAGCCCCAGCATCGCGTGATTGCGCGCCTGATCTGTTGCGGCGCCTGCGAAATCGTCAAAGGCCTTGCCTGTTACTTCGATGATATGGCGCGAAATAAATGGTGCCCCCTGTGCGGCCCCCTGTTCAGGCGATTTCAGGCTGCATTCCCATTCCAGCACAGCCCAACTGTCATATCCGTACTGCGCCAGCTTGGAAAAAATCCCTGCGAAATCGACCTGACCATCCCCAAGCGACCGGAAGCGGGCGGCGCGATCGACCCAACCCGCATAGCCGGAATAAACGCCCTGGCGACCGGTGGGGTTGAATTCAGCATCCTTTACGTGAAAAGCCCGGATGCGGTCGTGATAAAGATCGATAAAGGCAAGGTAATCAAGCTGTTGCAGCAGAAAGTGCGATGGGTCGTAGTTGATCGCCGCGCGGGGATGACCGCCGACGGCCTGCAAAAACTGTTCCCAGGTCGCGCCATCGAAAACATCCTCGCCCGGATGAATTTCATAGGCCACGTCAACACCGTGTTCGTCATAAACATCCAAAATCGGCGTCCAACGGCGGGCGAGTTCGGCAAAGGCATCCTCGATCAGGCCAGCGGGGCGCTGCGGCCATGGATAAAGATAGGGGAAGGCCAGCGACCCGGTGAAGCTGACCGATACATCCAGGCCCAGGTTCCGTGATGCCTTTGCCGCTTTTTTCATCTGATCCACCGCCCAGGCCTGACGCGCCTTGGGGTTGCCGTGCACAGCCTCGGGCGCAAAGGCATCAAAGGCCAGGTCATAAGCAGGGTGGACCGCAACCAGCTGCCCCTGAAGGTGGGTCGACAGTTCGGTGATTTCGACGCCAGCCTCGGCGCAAATCCCGGCCACCTCATCGCAATAGGTCTGACTGTCGGCCGCTTTGTCCAGATCGAACAGCCGCGCATCGAATGTCGGGATCTGAACGCCCTTATAGCCCAGACCGGCGGCCCATTTCGTAATGTCGGCCAGCGAATTGAATGGCGCGTGATCATCGGCGAATTGCGCCAGAAACAGGCCAGGGCCCTTGATGGACGACGGCATCGTCACCTCCCGTAGATTAAAGGTAGAAAATGTCGGGGCGGCGTAAAGGGTATGCCGCCGCCCCGGACTGAAATAAGGATCAGTAAGGCGAGTCCGGGAAATAGAACGCCGCCGCATTTTCAGAGGTGATCAGCGGCGAGGCCAGGTTGAACGTGCCCTCAACCGGACCGTTTGACATGAACCGCGCAACCGTCAGATCAATCGCCGTGGCAATCATGGAAGGCGGATAAAGCACAGTCGCCGGGATAGATGCATCGCCATCGGCAACGCCCTTGATCACGGCCGAGGCCCCGCCGCCGCCGACCAGGAACATCTCGTCCTCGCGGCCAGCTTCCCGGATGGCTTCCAGAGCGCCAAGCGCCATGTCATCATCAGCCGCCCAGACGGCGTCGATCTCAGGGAAGCGCGTCAGGTAATCCTGCATGACCTCAAACGCCTTGTCGCGTGACCAGTTGGCGTGTTCGGCAGCCATCAGTTCGATCCCTGATCCTTCGATAGCGGCTTCAAAGCCCTGCATGCGCTGATCGTCGATAACTGTGGGGATACCGCGCATCGCCACGACCTTGCCGCTGCCGCCAAGGCGATCAACCATATATTCGCCCGCTGATCGGCCGAAGCCCACGTTATCGCCAGCCACGTAGATGTTCTGGATCGACGGATCGGCCAGACCACGGTCAACCACAGTGATAAAGGCGCCGCTGGCGGCGACCTGGGCCACCGGATCGGTCAGCGGGTCGGATTCGAAGGGCAGGATGACCAGCGCATCGATGTTCTGAACCGCAACCATGTCTTCCAGCGCATTGGCCTGTTCTGTGGCAGATCCGGCGGCGGAAATGACGATATCAAGCCCTTCGTGCTGCGCCTCAAGCCGGCGCTCGGCCTCGGCCGCATGCCAGTTCAGACCACCGGCCCAACCATGCGTCGCCGCCGGAATGGATACGCCGATGGTCACATCCTCGGCTGCCGCACCTGTGGCGCTGAACGCCACCACGGCAAGTGTTGAAAGCAAGTGTTTCATGGGTCTCCTCCCTTTAAGTATCAGTCTATGATTTTCGGCCCAGCCCGCGTTGCAGGAACACGGCCGCGATGATGATGACGCCCTGAACAGCGCCATTCAGATAGTTCGAAATCAGATCGGTCAGATTCAGGATATTGCCGATCAGGGTCAGGATCAGTGCGCCCGCAATGGTGCCGCCGATCCGACCGTATCCGCCCTTTAACAGTGTGCCGCCGATGATCACGGCTGCGATCGCCTCAAGTTCCCACAAAACACCGGTGGTCGCCGAGGCCGAGCCAAGACGGGGCACATAAACGATGGTGGCCAGGGCCACACAGGCCCCCTGGATCATAAAGGCGTAAACCTTGATCCGGTTGGTATTGATCGCCGAATACCGTGCCACATCTTCGTTCGCGCCCACAGACTGGACGTGGCGGCCAAAAGCGGTGTTGTTCAGCACAACCCACCCAATCACGGCGGCCAAGGCGAACAGCAGAACCGGAATTGGCAGCCCAAGAACATCGCCATAGTAGACCGGGCGATAAAGTGCGCGCACCTCACGATCCAGGCTAAGCGTACCGCCATCGGCCAGGTAAGTCACCAGACTGCGGTAAATCCCCATGGTGCCCAGGGTCACGATAAAGGCCTCGATCCCGCCGCGGGTGATCAAAATGCCGTTGATCCACCCCGCCGTTGTTCCGATAAAGGCGCCCGCCAGGACACCGACCATGACGATCAGCCAGATCATATCGGTCATGCCCAGCATCCAGTTCATCAGCATGATCATCACACCGGCCGTGAACGCCGCCATGGACCCGACGCTAAGGTCAATGCCGCCGGACGAAATCACAAAGGTCGCGCCGATCGCGATGATCCCGATAAAGGCCGAACGCGTCAGGATATTCAGCAGATTGCCCGCCGACAGGAAGTTTTCGTTCAGAAAGCTGCCCAGGATCAGCAAAGCGACAAGGGCCGCGACGGGTCCCAGCATCTTCCAATCGATCCGCGCCCATTTCGACTGTTCCGCGCCTTGTGCTGTTGTCTCTGACATATCCGCTCCGTCACGCTGCCTGATCGGACACAAGGCCCGAGGCATAGCGCATGATTGTTTCTTCGTTGATATCCGGGCCGCTCAGGCATCCCGTGACATGGCCGTCGTGCATGACGACCACGCGATGACTCAGGCCAATGACTTCGGGCAGTTCGGACGACAAAACGATCACCCCACGTCCCTGGGCCGCCAGATCGGCGATAAATCCATAGATCTGCGCCTTGGCGCCCACATCGATCCCGCGGGTGGGTTCATCGATGATGATGATCTGCGGGTCCGCTTCAAGAACCTTGGCCAGCAGCAGCTTCTGTTGATTGCCCCCGGACAGACTGCCCGCCGTCAACTTGGGCGAGGCCGCGCGCAGGTCGACCGATTGCGCCGCCGCTTCATAGGCCCGCCTTTCGGCTTTGCGGTCGATAAAGGGCTTCGCGAATTTATCCAGCGCAAACAGCGAAAAGTTCCAGATCAGATCGTTACCAAGCAACAGCCCCTTGCCCTTACGATCCTTGGTCAGATAGGCGATGCGCGCGGCTTTTGATTGGGCCACGCTATGAAAATGCTGTGCCGCTTCGCCCAGCTTCACCGTCCCGCTCTGCTTTGGGTGAAGACCGATCAGCGCCTCCATCAAAGCCGTGCGACCAGCACCCTGAAGCCCGGCAAAGCCCAGCACCTCACCCTTGTGCAGATTGAAACTGGCACGCCTTACACCGGGGGCCACCACACTGTCGACCTCAAGCAAGGCATCCGGCAGCGGCTCTGGCATATCAGGGTAAAAATCCGACAGTTCCCGCCCGACCATCATCCGGGCCATGTCATCGGGGGTCACCCCTTGGGCATCCACCGTCGTGACCCAGGCCCCGTCACGCAAAACGGTGATCCGATCTGCAATCTCGGCCACCTCATCCAGCTTGTGGGAAATGAACACGATGCCCACGCCCTCGGCCTTCAACCGCCGCACCAGCGCGAAAAGAGACGCGGTCTCGGCCTTGGTCAACACCGCGGTGGGTTCATCCAGAAACAGCACGCGGGCCTGTCGTGACATGGCTTTTGCGATTTCGACCATCTGTTTGTCTGCAACGGCAAGGCTTGCGACCTGCGCCGTAGCCGGGGCAGAACAATTCAACTGATCCAGCAATGCGCGTGCCTCGGTGCGCATCGCGGCTTTATCCAGAAACGGCCCACGGCGGCGTTCGCGACCCAGAAAGATGTTTTCCTCAACCGTGCGCAGTTCGGCCAGATTGAATTCCTGATGGATCAGGATAATGCCTGCATCCTCGGCATCAGCAACCGACTTGAAAGAGACCTGACTCCCGTCGACCAGGATTTGACCATCTGTCGGCGTGACAAGACCGGACAGAGCTTTAACCAGCGTTGATTTTCCGGCGCCGTTTTCACCAAGCAGGGCATGAACTTCGCCCGGGCGCACGTCAAAATCCACACCATGCAGCACCTCGACCGGGCCGTAGGATTTGCGGATCTGCACACCGGCAAGCAGCGCACTTGGCTGGCCGTCTTGTTTGGCCATTTTCTCCTCCCATGAAAGGTATGTAAACCTTTACATATTTATGTAATCCTTTACATTGTGCGCTGTAAAGGATTTTCTTGCTGGTAAACGACCAAGCGTTTAAAGCCAGTCAGATCAAAAGGTTAACCATGAATAAACGCGCCACAATCGAGGACGTCGCCCGCATCGCGGGCGTATCGACAGCAACCGTCAGCCGTACGATCCACACGCCCGATATTGTGTCCGATTCGACCCGGCAGGCCGTCTTTGGCGCGATTGATCAGACCGGATTCACCTTAAACCAGGCCGCCCGCAATCTGCGCCAACGCCGTGCCAATGCGGTCATTGTTCTGGTGCCTGATATTGGGAACACCTTCTTTTCCGAAATCCTGGCCGGGATCGAACGCGTTGCATCGGCAGCCAATCAGACAATCCTGATTGGTGATGCCGGGCAAGACCCTAGACGAGCTGAAAAATTCCTGAATGCCCTGATCAACGGCCAAGCGGATGGGGCGCTGTTGCTGAACGGCCATCTGCCACCCTCCTTAGTCGAGCGGTTTGGACCGTCGGGCGCAACCCTGCCGCCGATCGTGTCCGTGTCCGAAGGTCTGGAACAGCAGGTCGTGCCCCACGTCGGCATCGATAACGCGGCCGCGGCCTGCATGGCGGTGCAATACCTGATTGATCATGGTCACCGCCGCATTGCTCATCTTAGAGGCCCCGCCGACAACATCCTGACCCGACAGCGACACCAGGGCTTTCTGGACGGTATGAAAGATGCCGGGCTGACCGTTGCGCCCGATCATATTTTCGACGGGGACTTCACAATTGAAAGCGGCATTGCTGCGGCCCGCTCGTTGGTCAACCAAACCAATTCGCCGACAGTGATATTCTGTTCAAACGATGAAATGGCCATTGGTCTTATGTCCGAATGCGCCGTTCTGGGGTTGCGTGTCCCCCAGGATGTGTCAGTGATCGGATTTGACGACATCGCCTTTTCCAAAGTCGCCAGCCCCCGCCTGACGACCATTCGGCAGCCGCGGCTGGATATCGGCGAAGCCGCGATGAAACTGCTCTTGGGCCTGATCGCCGCGGATGCGGTGCCGGACGCGGCCATGGAAACGCATGATGTGCAACTGATCGAACGTGACAGTGTGCGGTTCTTGCGATAACGCGCCAGACCAGACTGTTATACCTCTGACACAAAGCTATGCTGAATGGCAAAGAGTGGGGGTAGGGAATAAATGAGCATATCTGTCAAAGGGTTGACGAAGATTTTCGGGCATCATCGCGCCGTTGATGATGTGTCGTTCGATATCCCGAAGGGCAAGTTATTCTGCGTCGTCGGGCCGTCGGGCTGCGGTAAAAGCACCCTGCTGCGTCTGATCGCGGGGCTTGAGACGCCGCAGCACGGATCTATCGAATTGGATGGCCAACGGGTTGTGGGCGATGATGTTTTCATCCCGCCGGAAGACCGCCGTGTTGGTGTTGTGTTTCAGTCCTACGCGCTGTGGCCGCATCTGACGGTCGCGGAAAATGTGGCCTTTCCCTATCAGTCCCAGGGGTTCGCGAAGGCCGAGGCGCGTGCCAAGGCAGCCGAGCATCTGCAGACCGTCGCACTGACACAATACGCTGGCCGCCGCCCCGAGGCCCTTTCGGGCGGCCAACGCCAGCGGGTCGCTTTGGCCCGGTGTCTGGCGGGCAAGGCCCAGACGATCCTGATGGATGAACCCTTGGCCAACCTTGATCCGCATCTGCGTGAAACGATGGAGACCGAGCTGCGCGCCTTCCATGATCGGTCCGGTGTCACCACATTATTCATCACCCACGACCAGCGCGAGGCGATGGCGCTAGCCGATATCATGGCTGTCATGGATCAGGGTCATATTCTGCAGATCGGCCCGCCACAGCAGATCTATGCCGAACCCGCGAACGAAACAGTCGCGCGGTTCATCGGGCGGGGGACGCTGATAAAATCCACCGTTCAAGACGGACGTGCTAGGGTTGCCGATCAGGACATCGCGGTGACAGGCGTTTCCGACGGGCCCTGTATCCTGTTTGTCCGACCCGAAAACATTCAAACCGGTCCCGATGGCTGGCCCACCCAGGTGACATCCGTTCATTATCGCGGCAGCCATTGGGAGGTCACAGTCAACAGCGCTGGTCTCGATGCCGATATTCAATTGAACGTTCAACAACCGGTTCAGGTCGGTGAACAATTGCGTCTGATCTTTGAAAAGGCTTGGGTTTTGCCGGGCTAAATCCGCCAAGGCACAACACCCGGCGGCGCACGGCGGCCCAGCCAGTCCAGCAGTAACATAAGCATCACAGTCGCAATCACCGTGACCGCCGCCATGGCCGAGGCCAGAGTGGTATATCCGCCGTCTTCATAGTTGAAAATCGTGGTGCCGATCGTCTCGGTCCCGCTGGACCACAGTAGTGCGGACACCGTCACCTCGTTATAGGCCGTCAGAAACACCAGAATACCGCCCGAGGCCGCGGCAGGGGCGATCAGGGGCAGGGTGATCCGGCGCAACCTGCGACCAAAGCTGGCACCCGCCACGCGCGCGGCCTCATCCAACGCCGGGTCAAGTTGCAGATAGGCCGAACTGACCGGTTTCAGCGCGATGGAAAAGAAGGCGCAAAGATAGGCCAACAGAATGATCGTCAGCGTGTTGTAGATTGAGATATTCAATAGTGGGATTGGTCTGATGAAGGCCAGGATAAAAGCCACCGATATGACAAGACCGGGGATGGCATAGGTCATCTCGGCCAGTGTGGTCAGCCCCGTCCCGACCCGCCGCATCGAACGCTGCGGTACGGTCATGAAACGCGCCACCAGCGTTGCCAGAACCGCGATGATAGCCGCCGCGGACCCTGCAACGATGGTCGAATTCAGAAAGGCCCGCGCGGTCACAGCCTGGCGGAAAAGGATTTCGTAGAAGTTGCTGAGCGTGATGGTCTCAGCCGTCAGCGGCACGCCATAGGTCGGCACAAGGGCCGTTGCAAAAAGCGCGGTGATGGGCAAAACCAGTACCGCCACCAGAACCATGATCAGACCACCTTCAACCAATGGCCGGGCGCGGCCAAGGCGAATATCAAGCGATGGCTGCGGCGGACCGATCAGCGCGTTGCGCTGGCGCGATGACAGCCACATCTGCAGTAAAACGGCCAGAACCGCGATCACGGCGACAAGGCTGGCAATCACGGCCATATCGGTCAGAACCGAAGGCCCGAAACTGGCCAGCCGCTGCCAGATCAGGACGGGCAGGGTGGTATAGCGCGCCGGTATCCCCAAAAGCGCAGGGATGCCAAAATTTCCCAGTGCCGAGACGAAAGCCAGCGCAAATGCCGCGATCAGTGATGGCAGCAAAAGCGGCAGGATGATCCGCACCATCAGCCGCCAGGGCCGTGCACCTGCGACCCGCGCAGCATCTGCCATCTCACGTGGCAGGCTGCGCAATGCGGCCAGAACCACCAGAAAGACCAGCGGCGCGTGTTGCAGGCCCAACAGCAGGATGACCCCCTGACGCGAATAAAGCGGATGGGTCGACCCGATCTCGGGTGCCAGCCCCACCGACTGCAACAACGCCGACGATGGCCCCAGCGCCTGTATCCACGCAATTGCGGTCACATGGGGCGGGATCATCATCGGGATCAGCAGCAGAAAGGTGAACAGCCCCTTGGCCCGAACATCCGTCAACCCCAGGATCAGCGCAGCCAGAGTGCCCGCCACCAAAGCCAGCAGCGATGACAGTGCCGCGCTTTCCAGTGAATTCCATAGCGCCAGCAGCACGGACCGGCTTTGCAGCGCCTCGCCAATGGGTGCCAGCCCATCGCCAAGTGCCACCCGACCCAACAGGCCCATTGGCAGCACGAACAGAAAAAGTGCAAAAAGGATCAGAGCGGCCAGCATCAGATACTCGCCGCCCAGAAAACGGCGCAGCATCAGCCGCCGAATATCTCGATAAAGCGTTCCTTGTTGGCCTGATCATCCTGCAACGCCTGAGCGGGATCAAAATCAAGCAGCTTGATCTGCGACCGGTCGGGAAAACCTTCGGGTGGCGCGATATCGGGATGTGCGGGCAGATAACCCATGTCGGCCGCCAGTTGCTGACCTTCGGGTGAAATCAGGAAATCGACAAAGGCTTTGGCCGCCGTGGGGTTCTGTGCCGTCGACAGGATCGCCACGGGTTCGGTCACGGCAGAAACGCCTTCCTCGGGGAAAACGAACTCAACCGGTGCGCCGTCCAGCTTGTTGCGGATCGGCAGGAAGTCGACGACAAACCCATACAGCTTCTCGCCCCCCGCGATCGCCCGGTAGGTGCCGCCATTGCCGCCTTGGGGGTTCGCACCCTGTTCGGCCAAGCCTTCATAGAAATCCCAGCCCAGATCAGGATGCGATGTGATCGCCGCCATATGGATCGTGGCAGCCCCCGATGTCAGGGGCGACGGCATGGCCAGACGATCTTTCGCCTCGGGCCGCAGCAGATCGGCATAGGACGTGGGCACCATGGGTGCGGCCGTGTTATAGACGATACCTGTCGTGATCAGCTTGGTCGAAAAATAAAACCCGTCCTGATCCATCAGCGCGGGATCATAGGCTGATACATCCGCATCCATATGCGCCATCAGACGCCCTTCGGCCTTCAGCCCCTCCATCGTGACCATATCGGCGATCAGCAGAACGTCAGGCTGGGGTGCATCGGCTTCGAATTCAGCGCGCAGTTTCGCCATGACCTTGGTCGTGCCGTCCCTGATCCACTCGACCTCGACATCGGGGTATTTGGCGGTAAAGGCGTCAACAGTCTGCTGCGCATCGGCATTGGGCTGCGACGTGTACAAAACAAGTTTGCCGGAAACATCGGCAGCGGCCGTTCCGGCCATCGCAAGGGCCGCGATCAGGCCCAGAAAACTTTTCATCGGAATCTCCTTCAAGACATGTCTCAGTCCGACGTATTGTTTGAACGTAACACTGGAATGTCAGGTCAACGACATATCGCGACCAAGGTCAGGATCGTATTACAAAGGTTGTAGGATGTAGTCGAGATAACCGATTTACGTGTTATTCTTGTCAGAAACGACCCGCCCGTCTTCCAGCGTCACGATCCGATCGGCGCGGTCCAGAATGCGGTTGTCATGGGTGACCATCACTGTCGTTGTGCCCCGCAGACGGCCAAGGTCTTTCAGCATATCAACCACCGTCATGCCCGACTCTTTGTCCAATGCGGCGGTGGGTTCGTCGGCAAAGACGACCTCGGGGTTTGACACCAGCGCGCGGGCGACGGCCACCCGTTGTTTCTGACCGCCCGACAGGTTCTGCGGCAGATAATTGACCCTGTCGGCCAACCCGACCAGGCCCAGCATATGATGTGCGGCGCGGCGCTGTGCTGCGGTGTCACCGGACCCATGCACCTGCAACGCCATCATGACATTCTGTGTGGCGGTCAGGCTGCCATGCAGGTTGTGCGCCTGAAAAATAAAGCCGATGCGTTTGCGCAGCGCCACCACTTGCGCCCCAGACGCGCCGTTCAGTTCTTCGCCCAAAAGACGCACGCTGCCCTCTTGCACATCGCGCAAACAGCCCATCAGGGTCAGAACCGTGGTCTTGCCCGACCCCGATGGCCCCATCAGCACCGTCAGACTGCCCGGGGCAATATCCAGCGATACGTCCCAGATCGCCTGTTTGCGCGCCTCACCCGACCCGAAATAGTGGTTCATGCCCGACACAGACACAGCAAACCCGGTTTTCGTTACACCGTCCATCAGAACAGATCCGCCGGATCAGCCGCCGCCAGCCGTCGCGTTGCAATCACCCCCGACAGGGCACAGGCGGCAATGGTTCCGATCAACACCGACAGCGCCAGGCTGAACGTCATGGTCATCTGCAATCCCGTGGCGGCCCCAAGGACCACATAAATACTTGTGCCGATCGCAAGCCCCGGCAGAAAACCCAGCACCGCCAGAATGATCGCCTGTTCGATCACTATGGAAACAAAGAACCCTTGTGGATAGCCCACCGCCTTGAAGGTGGCATATTCCGACAGGTGATCGGCCACATCGGTCGATAGCACCTGATAAACGATGACGATCCCGACGATGATGCCGATGATCACCCCAAAGCCAAATATGATGCCTGTGGGGCGTTCTGTTGTCTGATACCTAAGGTCGGCGGCAATTGCGTCTTCGGTTGTTGCGACCTTGACCGCATCCGCGGGCAATACATGGCGCAACCGCTCAACGACGACATTGTGGTCAAGACCGTCTTCAACGTTGACCAGAATATGCGTGGGTGCCCCAGAGCTGCGGTTGTTGAACAGCCGCAGGAACGTCTGATCCGAGGTATAAAGCGTGCCATCAGCAGAAAAACCCGCCCCGACTTCCATTGTGCCCACAATATTGATCGTCCGACCGGTCAGCTCGACCTGATAGGGGGCTGCGGGGGTGGCGGTGTCCAGCAGGCCGGGCGCGATGCCACGTGTCAGCGCATCGAACAGAACCGTGTCGGCCAGTTGAAGCGTCTGCATGCTGCTTTGCAGGTCTTTCCGGGCAAACTCTGGCTGGCTGGGATCAAGACCGATGGCCTGCACAGTCGAACTGCCGCCATCGGGCCGTTGCCATTCCACATTCCCGATATAAATCGGGGCGGCTGCTTTGACGCCGGGGATCGAAAGCGCCTGAAACATGCGGGCACGTGATACATTCGAGCCGTCGGTCAGCGTCTTTGCGTCGCTTGCGGTGATCATGATATCCGCTTTGAACAAATCATATGGCGCCACGGCCGAGGCATTCAGCGCGCCCATAATGCCCAGTTGCACGAAAACCAGCACATTGGCAAAAACCACACCGGCCACCGCAACGATCAGACGTGCTCGCGAATGACTAAGCTGTAGCCAGCCGATGGGCAGTCGTCCCAGCACCCATGATAGAAATCGCGTCATTCCTGGCGCCCTGCATCAATCCGGGTGATGACTTCCAGATTGGTGTATCGCCGGGCTTGGGTCGACGATTCAGGGTCTAGCGTGACAATCACATCCACGACACGCGCATCGGTATTGGCCGCTGGATCATCCGAGGTGATCGTCTGACGCCCGATTTCCAGACCGATCGCGGTGACCGTTCCGGTCAGTGGCGCAGAAAAGGGTCTGGCGGTGATCTGGGCCGGGTCACCAATGGCCACACGACCGATCATCGACTGATAAACCTCGGCCTCGACTGTCATGACGTCGGTATTGCCCAAATTCATGATACCGTCGGACCCGGGCCGTTCGCCGGGGCGCAGGTTGATCGACAAAACGGTGCCGTCAATCGGTGCGCGCACCAAGGCTTCGTCAAGCGCCAGCTCTGCACGGCTTAATTCGGCCTCGGCCGAGGCGACATTCGCTTCGGCCAGCAGGATGGCGGGTTGTGCGGTGCCCTCGGTCATCTCGAACCGGGACAGTGTGGCGCGGTTACGGGCGACATCGCGTTCAGCCTCGGTCGCGCGGGCCAAAGCCGCATCAAAAGTCGCACGCGTCGTCACGCCGCGTTCCAGCAATTCAGTGGCCCGTTCCAGATCCG
Source organism: Pseudaestuariivita rosea (assembly GCF_017592335.1). Lineage (GTDB taxonomy): Bacteria > Pseudomonadota > Alphaproteobacteria > Rhodobacterales > Rhodobacteraceae > Parasulfitobacter > Parasulfitobacter rosea. The sequence goes on from NZ_JACNMP010000002.1 coordinate 37,606, forward strand.
AGGATGCCGCTTCGGCGGTCGCTTCGGCCCGTTCCAGAGATGCGCGGGCTTCGGCCAGGCTGGCCGTCACATCGGCGCGTGACTGAACCAATGCGGCCCGCTGCACCTGCAATGCTGCACGGGCTGTGGCAACGGCACTTTCGCGCTGGGCCTTGTTATCCAGCACCGCCAGAATATCGCCTTTGCTGACTTGATTGCCTTCTGATGCGTTCAAAGTGTCAACACGCGCGTCACCTGCTCCAAAGGGCGGCGCCAGCACGACAATATCACCCTGTGGAATGATCCGACCCAGGGCCACAACATCGCCTTCGGATAGAACCGCGATTTCCTCAGCCGCTTCGATCTGGGCGATTGCGACAGCAATGGGGGTATCAGTGCCGCCGCCTGGTTCCAGACCGGTTGCCGCAAAAATCGCACGCAGAGCAGGGGGTTGAAAATACAACCCGATCACGCCGCCAACAATCAAAAAGACCCATAACATCGCCAGTCGGGGCACCCAGCGCAGACGCCTCTTTTTTGCAGGGGCAGCCGTATCGGCCTTGGATACACCGGTTTCTTTCAGCGGCAATTTTGGTTCGCGATTGTCGGCCTTGCCTGGTTCAGTCATTCTGCATCCCTTGTCCAAGGTTTGCCCGTGGCAACCTGTCCGTGTCGGTCGTTTTTGCTGTCTTTTTCATCGCATTGTAAGTATACGCTTTCATTAGCTATTGAAAGCAGATGGTGTCAACCAAGAAAAATACAAGGGAGGATATGCCATGCCTGCGCCCATCAACGAGGATCGCATTCTGGACGCCGCATTGGAAATCTGGCGCGAAGAGGGCCTGCGTGACGCGACCACCCGAAAGGTGGCTGAACGCGCTGGAATAGGCGAAGTCACGATCTTCCGTCGTTTCGGTGATAAATCGGCCCTGTTCACAGCAGCCCTGGCGAAAGAGGCTGACCTTTTTGCAGGCGACGGGATCGACTACACTGGCGACCTGACCCGCGATCTGAAAGCGATTATCGACGCCTACAGCCGCCTTTTGGACCGTAATATCAGTCTTTTGGCGGATTTCATGCTGAGCGTGCAGCGCGATGCGGTGCTAGATGAGGCCCGTCATATCCCCGCCGCCGCCATGGCCCGCGTGGGACAGGTCATCGCCCAGCATCAGGCCGCAGGTCACCTGCGTAACGGCCCGCCGATGGAGCTTGTCCTGTCACTGCTCAGCCCCATCCTGCTGCGTCGCCTGATCGGCCGCGTACAGCCCGGATTGGCCCCCAAACTGGATATCGAAACCCACCTGGCCGGGTTTCTGCAAGGCTGGGCCACACCTGTCATGGGCCAGTGCCCTGATCCGCAATCCGTTCCATCAGATAGATCATAATCTGGGCGGACTTTCTATCCTCGGGGGGCAGGCCATTCCTGTTTTTTGTTCGTCATTGCAAAGAACTTATGTACCGTCCGTCTTCCATCCTGAGTATGACATGATCTGCAGACTGAACTGTTCCAACATCTACCCGCGCTTCAGGGGGCGAAGGTCAAACGCCCAAAACCATGTCAGATAGTATCTTTTACCTGGGCATTGAAAATATTTAAAATCAATGGGTTGTCTGTGCAATAAAGCAGACAAATGGCGTGCCGCAGTGATCAGGCATAGTCCATTTGGGCCATGATGTATTTCAGTATCTGCTGATGCATATCTTCATAAGTTCAGCCTATCAGGATTGAGAGTCGTTTACTTTGAAGGCTACCCGTATCGCACATTGAATATACAAGGAGTGGACCTTCAATGCTTGTGTCAAAGACGACTTTCGAACTTCTTCTCTACGGTGTGCCTGCGGGGTTTATGCTACTATGTTTGCTGTTGGTACTGATCTTCAAAGCGCAACGCACCAGATCTATTCTGGGCATCCTTGGCTTCGTGGCCGCTGGTGGCAGCTATTTTTACTTCAATACAACGGTAAAAGATGACACGCTTGCGATTTTGACTGCCCAAAACTGTAGTGACAGCACAATGGCTTTCTTGTTGCCGTTTGGTGATGCCGAAGCTTTGAATTTTGACAATCAGGGCACGGAAGTTTTTGACAACCTGCCAAACGCTCAGTTGATCGCAGTCCAAAACAACGCGTCCACACCCCTTGCTGTCAGCGCTGTCATATATGGCGAACAGCCGGCGATTGACGATAGAATGGAACTTGCGGTTGCTCATCAAGGACATGTCATTCCCGCAGGGCAACAACATCTCCTGCCGATCACTCAAGACGACGTCTATTTTCTGGAAGTGTCACCGGAAATGATCTTGTTTTCTGACTCTGAAACCGGCGTCTTGAAGTTCGAAATTCGCTGCACATAAAGCGGCCAATGTTATGTATTCAGCAGTAGTGGTGGATGGATATCAGAAATCATTTCCGCCACTACCTTGCTGCCACGGCTTGACCAGATTGCCGAAGCGGGTGAATTGACCCTCGAAGCTTAGTTCGATGGTGCCAATGGGGCCGTGACGTTGTTTGCCAATGATGACTTCGGCCTTGCCGTGCAAATGCTCCATTTCTTCCTGCCATTTGGCCATGGCGTCCAGATCGTGGTCGCCGGGCTTTTCGCGTTCTTTGTAATATTCCTCGCGGAAGACGAACATCACCACATCGGCGTCCTGTTCGATCGATCCGGATTCGCGCAGGTCCGACAGCTGCGGGCGTTTGTCTTCGCGGTTTTCCACCTGACGTGACAGCTGCGACAACGCGATCACCGGAATGTCCAGCTCCTTGGCGATGGCCTTTAAACCTTGGGTAATTTCCGACACCTCATTCACCCGGCTGTCCTTGGCCGTCGCGGGGCGGACCAGTTGCAGATAGTCGACGATCAGCACGTCCAGCCCGTGGGTCCGTTTCAGCCGCCGGGCACGCGCGGCCAGTTGGGAAATCGGCAAGGCGGGCGTGTCATCGATATAAAGCGGGCAGGCCTCAAGCGCCTTTGCCGCCTCGACAAACCGCCGGAACTCGGCCTCGGTCATGTCGCCGCGGCGGATCTGTTCTGATGGCACTTCGGCCGCTTCAGACAAAATCCGCGCGGCCAGCTGTTCGGCCGACATCTCAAGCGAATAGAAGCCCACAACGCCCCCGTCGACGGCGCCCTCAGACCCATCGGGCAGCGCGCCTTTCTTATAGGTCTTGGCGATGTTGAACGCGATGTTGGTCGCCAGCGAGGTTTTCCCCATCGACGGGCGCCCGGCCAAAATCAGCAAGTCTGACCGGTGCAGCCCGCCCAGTTTCTTGTCCATATCGACCAGCCCGGTCGACACACCGGCCAGCCCGCCGTCCCGCTGATAGGCGGCGTTGGCGACGTTCACTGCATCGGTGACAGCCTTCAGAAAGCTTTGAAACCCGCTTTCCGCCTGCCCCTGTTCGGCCAGCTTGTAAAGATGCTGTTCCGCCTCGACGATCTGTTCACGCGGTTCGCTGTCGACATCGACCTTGGCCGCCTTGGACGAGATATTCTGCCCCAGCCCGATCAACTCACGCCGGATCGCAAGGTTATAGATCATCTGCGCATAATCCCGCGCCGCAAACGCGCTGATCGCCGCCCCGGCCAGCCGCACCAGATAGGTGGGCCCGCCCAGTTCAGCCAGCCCTGCGTGATCTTCCAGAAACGGCTTCAGCGTGACGGGCGAGGCCAGATTGTTCTGCGAAATCCGCCGCGCGGCAATCTCAAAAATCTCGGCATGCACGGGGTCATAGAAATGCTGCGGCCCGATAATCGAAGACACCCGGTCGAACACATCATTGTTGGTCAGAATCGCGCCCAGCAATTGCTGCTCGGCCTCGATCGAATGCGGCATAATATCCGCAATATCCTGCACATCAGACGCAGGTTTAACCGCTGTCAGGTCGTTCATCGTGACTGCCCGTCTTTTCTGTTGTGAACGATCAGATACCAGTTAGAACATATAAAAATCCACGTGCAAATCTTTTTGGATAAGATGCGGGATAAATCGGTGCAAAACCGGTGGGGTATTTTCGGACGGCTATATCTTGGTTGCCTGCGTCGGGTCTTCTCTAAATCTTGTCGCCCAAAGCGATTCTGTGGACAGTTCTGTCCACATGTTATCCACCGCTGCGGGCCGCTTGCCAGGCGCGGGGATCGTTCAGGAAGGCTTCGACTTCACGCAAGGTATTGGCATCAATAGCCTTTTGCGCCTTGGCCTCGGCCAGAACGTCCCACCAGGTGCAAAGGGAATGCAAAGTGATGCCGTGATCGCCAAGCGTCTTCTCGGTTTCAGGGAAAATGCCGTAATAGAAAATCACTGCCGTATGCCCGCAGGTGGCCCCGGTGTCGCGGATCGCATCGACGAAGCTTAGTTTTGATCCGCCGTCGGTCGTCAGGTCTTCGACCAGCAGCACGCGCTGGCCTTCAGACATCGCCCCCTCGATGCGGGCGTTGCGGCCATACCCCTTGGGCTTTTTGCGCACATAGGTCATGGGCAGCGCCATCCGTTCGGCCACCATCGCGGCAAAGGGGATGCCCGCCGTTTCGCCACCCGCGATGTTGTCAAAGGCCTCAAACCCTGCGTCGCGCATGACGGTCACAGTCAGAAAATCCATCAGCGTCGACCGGATGCGCGGATAGCTGATCAGCTTGCGGCAATCGATATAGGTGGGCGAGGGCAGGCCCGAGGCCAGCGTAAACGGCTCATCTGCATTGAAGTGCACCGCCTTGATTTCCAGCAGCATCCGCGCAGTCAGGCGGGCCATTTCTTTGGCATCGGGAAAACTTGTGGGGATCATGCGTCAACCTCAATACGCCAGTGCAGGGGAAAGCCGGGGTCAAAGACGGTCACGGGGCCGTCGCCGGTGTGGATTTTGTCGGGGTAAGTCACCGGATCGCCTTTGATCAGGGTGATTTGGGCGTCGTTCGGGGGCAGACGGTAGAAGGCGGGGCCGTTCAGGCTGGCAAAGCCTTCCAGCTTTTCCAGGGCGCCCGCTGCCTCAAACACCTCGGCCAGGCAAGACATCGTGTTCGTGGCCGAAAAAACACCCGCACAGCCGCAAGCGCTTTCCTTATTCGGATCCGTATGCGGCGCGCTGTCGGTGCCCAGGAAAAACCGTGCGTCGCCGCTGGTTGCGGCGGCAACCAGAGCCTGACGATGGCTTTCGCGCTTGGCCACGGGCAGGCAGTAGTAATGCGGTCTGATGCCGCCCACCAGCATGTGGTTGCGGTTGATGATCAGGTGGTGCGTCGTGATCGTGGCGCCCAGATCGGCCGGATTGCTTTGCACATAATCCACCGCGTCGCGGGTTGTCACATGCTCCATCACCACGCGCAGCCCCGGTGTGGTGCGGCGGATCGGGTCCAGCACGCGGTCGATGAACACGGCCTCGCGGTCAAAGATGTCGATGTCGGCATCCACGACCTCGCCATGAACGCAAAGGGGCATGCCGATTTCGGCCATTTTTTCCAGCACCGGGCGGACCTTGTCAAAATCCCGCACGCCTGAGGCTGAGTTCGTTGTGGCCCCCGCGGGATAAAGCTTGACCGACGTGACCAGCCCGCTGGCGTGGGCCGCGGCGACATCGTCGGGGTCGGTGTCCTCGGTCAGGTAGAGCGTCATCAGTGGGGTAAATGTGGCCCCATCCGGCATCGCGGCCATGATCCGGTCACGATAGGCGGCGGCGTCTGCCCCGGTCATAACGGGCGGCACCAGGTTCGGCATCACAATAGCGCGGGCGAAATGGCGGGTGGTTTCAGGCAGAACACCTTGCAGCATCGCCCCATCGCGCAGGTGCAAATGCCAGTCGTCGGGGCGGCGGATCGTTATTCGGTCAGTCATATCATCCGCTTACACAATCGGGGCGGTCAGCACCATGGGGTTGGTGCCTAAAATTTGCGCAAGTCAGGTTTTCCTGTGGATCATGTCTTTCAGAATTAGGCAGCCGCACTTTTCTGCATGAAAGCCCAAGAAAACAAAGATGTAAGGGCAGCGACCGGCCCGAGGGTGGGCGAGAAGCGCCCGCCGTGGGGGGCGGGTCGGGCGCTGCCCGGTGGTGCCCACCGGGCGATTTGTCCTAATGGAGTATTGCAGATTTTTCGAAGCATGCACTAACCTGAAACAGATGTTCGACACACAGACTTCCCAATCGCTTCAGCGCACACGCGGGCGCGCCCATGTGGGCGTGCAGGCCAAAGGCGGGCGCACTGTGCTGCGGGACCTGCATCAGTCAGGCTCGGCCAAGGCCTTTCTGCCCAATGTCCATGATCCAGTGCCCGAGGTCGTGTTTCTGAACACCGCGGGCGGGCTGACCGGGGGCGATCACCTGATATTCCAGATTGATGTCGCCCCAAATGCGCAGCTGGTGGCGACAACCCAAACGGCCGAGCGCGCCTATGCCAGCCCCGGCGGTGTCGCGCGGCTGGATGTTCAGATCACGGTCGGGCAGGGTGCATCGCTGGACTGGCTGCCACAGGAAACGATCCTGTTCGACGGCGCGGCCCTGGCCCGGCAAACCCGCGTTGACCTGGCCGATGACGCCCGCTTTCTGTTCGTCGAAACCATCGTTCTGGGCCGCGCCGCCATGGGCGAAACGGTCGACACCCTGCAGTTCACCGATCACCGTCAGATCACCCGCGCGGGCCGTTCTGAGATGATCGAACCCCTGCGCATCACCACCGACACCCTGACAGACCGCCAGAACCCCGCCACACTGGCGGGCCACCGCGCGTTCACCACCATTGCGTTGCTGGCCCCCGATGCCGCTGACCATCTGCCCAAAGTGCGCGCCGCATTGCCCGCGGACATCCCCGCCGCGGCCTCGGCCTGGGACGGCAAATGCGTGATCCGGATGATGGCCAGTGACGCTTTTCCCTTGCGTCAGGCGACGGCTTTGGTTCTCAATACCCTTAGAACGGCCCCCCTGCCGCGGGTCTGGCAATTGTAGGAGAGCGCATGAACCTGACCCCACGTGAAAAAGACAAACTGCTGGTCAGCCTGGCCGCCATGGTCGCCCGCGGCCGTCTGGAACGTGGTGTCAAGCTGAACCACCCCGAGGCAATCGCTCTGATCACCGATTTCGTGGTCGAAGGCGCCCGCGATGGCCGGTCCGTCGCCGATCTGATGGAGGCCGGCGCCCATGTCATCACCGCAGATCAGTGCATGCCCGGTATCCCCGAAATGATCCACGACGTGCAGGTCGAAGCCACATTCCCCGATGGCACCAAACTGGTGACCGTTCATCATCCCATTCGCTAGCAAAGGAATTCAGCCATGCTTGGAAGTCTTATTGTCGGAGTAATCGCAGGCTATCTGGTGCCCGTGATCGAACCCAAACTGAAAGCCTTCATGGAAAAGGTCGCATTGTCCGAGGTCAAGCTGGACCCCAACGAATTCGACCTGCTGACGCTGATTGTCATGCTGATCGCGGGCGCTGCGTTTTGTGGGGTGTTCGGGATTGATACCTCGGCGTTTTTGCTGGTTGTGGGCGCGGGCGTGGGTCTGTTCGGCAAGCGGATTTCAGATTTCGTGGTGCAGAAAGTCATCCGCGCCGAACGCACGCGGGAAGACGCATGATCCCCGGCCAGGTCTTCCCGGCTAAGGGCGAGATCACCCTGAACGACGGGGCCGAGGTGATCGTGCTGACGGTGTCAAACACGGGCGACCGGCCTATTCAGGTGGGCAGCCATTATCACTTTGCCGAAACCAATCCGGGACTGTCTTTTGACCGAGACGCCGCCCGCGGCCTGCGCCTGGACATCGCGGCGGGCACGGCCGTGCGGTTCGAACCCGGCCAAACCCGCGAGGTCCGCCTGGTCCCCCTACGCGGCGCCCGCCGAGTGTTCGGGTTTAATGCCAAGGTGATGGGGGCGTTGGAGTGAGTTTGGTAGTCACGACGTTTTTTCTATCGGTAACAGAACCTGCCCGGTGGGCACCACCGGGCCGCGCCGACCCGCCCCCATGGGCGGCGCGATTGCGCCACCCTCGGGCCGGCGCTGCCCTAAGTGCATAAATCAGACAGACGAGGGAGCACCAAGAAATGCCCGCAAAAATATCCCGCGCGACTTATGCTGATATGTTTGGCCCCACCACGGGCGACAAAGTCCGGCTGGCCGACACCGACCTGATCATCGAGGTCGAACGCGACCTGACCACCTACGGTGAAGAGGTCAAGTTCGGCGGCGGTAAGGTGATCCGTGACGGGATGGGGCAGTCTCAGGTCACACGGGCCGACGGGGCGGTGGACACGGTGATCACGAACGCCTTGATCGTCGACCACACGGGCATCTACAAGGCGGATGTCGGCCTGAAAGACGGGCAGATCCACAAGATCGGCAAGGCGGGCAACCCGGATACGCAACCGGGTGTCGACATCATCATCGGCCCCGGAACCGAGGCCATCGCGGGCGAGGGCAAGATCCTGACCGCGGGCGGCTTTGATGCGCATATCCACTTTATCTGCCCGCAGCAGATCGAGGATGCCTTGCATTCCGGCCTGACTACGATGCTGGGCGGCGGCACCGGGCCCGCGCACGGCACGCTGGCCACCACCTGCACGCCGGGGCCGTGGCATATCGGGCGGATGCTGCAGGCTTTGGATGCCTTTCCCATGAACGTCGGCCTGTCCAGCAAGGGCAACGCCAGCCAACCCGCGGCTTTGGTTGAGATGGTCAACGCCGGTGCCTGCGCCATGAAGCTGCACGAAGATTGGGGCACCACGCCTGCCGCCATCGATTGCTGCCTGTCTGTGGCTGATGATATGGATGTGCAGGTGATGATCCACACCGACACGCTGAACGAAAGCGGCTTTGTCGAAAACACCATCGCCGCGATGAAGGGCCGGACGATCCACGCCTTCCATACCGAGGGCGCAGGCGGCGGGCACGCGCCCGACATCATCAAGGTCTGCGGGCTGGACCATGTGATCCCAAGTTCCACCAACCCGACGCGGCCCTATACAGTGAATACTCTGGAAGAGCATCTGGATATGCTCATGGTCTGCCACCACCTGGATAAGTCCATCCCCGAAGATGTGGCCTTTGCCGAAAGCCGCATCCGCAAGGAAACCATTGCGGCCGAAGATATCCTGCACGACATGGGCGCGTTTTCGATCATCGCGTCCGATAGCCAGGCCATGGGCCGCGTGGGCGAGGTGATCATCCGCACATGGCAGACCGCCCATAAAATGAAGGTCCAGCGCGGGCGTTTGGCTGAGGAAGCGGGCGACAACGACAACCTGCGTGTCCGCCGCTATATCGCGAAATATACAATCAACCCCGCGATCGCCCATGGGATCAGCACGCATATCGGGTCGATTGAGGAAGGTAAGCGCGCCGACCTATGCCTGTGGAGCCCTGCATTTTTCGGGGTGAAGCCCGAGATGGTGCTGATCGGCGGCACCATTGCTTGTGCGCAGATGGGTGATCCGAATGCGTCGATCCCGACGCCTCAGCCCGTCTACACCCGGCCTATGTTCGGGGCTTTTGGGCGGTCGGTCGAAAACTCTGCCGTGACCTTCGTGTCAGGTGCCGCGCAGGCGGCGGATATCGGCGGGCAACTGGGGCTGGCGAAATCCACGCTTGCGGTCGAACGCACCCGCGGGATCGGTAAAAAAGACATGATCCTGAACGACGCCACACCCGAGGTTGAGGTGAACCCCGAAACCTACGAAGTGCGGGCCAATGGTCAGTTGCTGACCTGCGAGCCCGCCAAAGAACTGCCCATGGCACAGCGGTATTTCTTGTTTTGAATTGGGTTGACAATGGAAATAATTATAAAAGTCATTTTGTTTCCATTTCAGCTTCTGTCCTTGGTAATTAACCTTGTATTGAATCTGATCTTCATGCCCCTCGAATGGATTGTGCGCCGTATATTGAACCGTCCACTACCTAATGCCAGATACATGGCAGTTTTTATAGATCATTATGAGGATTTTGACTTCTACGGTACCCGCGAAGAATGGGAAAAAAGCTGCCAGGGTGTGTCGGACGAAGCTGTTGAGCTATTTGCAATGCATTGGGCGCATCTGGAAATTGCCAATGGCGGTATATGGCAATTCTTCTTCAATTCAACGGGAACAATTGCACCGGAAGCCGTTAAAGGATTTGAAAGAATAGGATTGCAGCAAGCGGCCCATCAATTGCAGCAGGCGATGGATAAATTTCCGAACGGTTATGAGCTCGACAGTGAAAAGCGTCGTGAGATTGTCGAGGAAATTGATCCCGACGGACTGCTCTTTGAAAATGAAAGCGACTATTTCTACAATCACGTTTGTAACTTGGAATGGCTTGGCCCACCACAATACTTCGAAGCGGCCAATGCATATTACGACGCGCGACAACATGCCTGACTTTCGGTTCTAAGTCGCCAAGATTTTCAGATCCAACCGCGTCTTACTTGTACTGACCGTGAGAGGAGACTGGATTTGAAACGATTTTACGCACTTGCAGCAGTGATCTTTTGTACCATGGGCATGCCCGCCTATTCCCTAAGCTGCGACACCCCGGATATTCTGTCGCTTGCCCAGGCGGCGCTGGAAGACGACCGGATCAGTATTGTGATAGGGCAGATCAGCAGTGATGACTGGGTGTTTCGTGGGGGTGTCATCGGGGCTGATGCAGATCAACCGGTGACATTTTTTATACCTGAAGATAGCCGTATCGCAGAAGAGAGTGCGATCTGGGGCACAGGTCCATTCCTGCTTACGGACCGCCGTTTGATTGGCCCGGTTTTGTTGTATCCGTCGGCGGGCTATAGATTTGATCTGGGGCTATGCGCGCCCAACATGATATATGAGCCAACCGAGCAGCTTATTGCACAAGTGCGCCTTTGCCTGTCTGGCGGGCAATGCTAGCTATGCGCGAGTTAATATTTTACAAAAATATCTATGCGTGTATTTTCAATGATTTTGCTGCATTTACAACCACATGGCTTAAAATACTTCTAGGCAAAACTGTGGCATTTCGACATAATGTTGCCACTTTATAGGGGCGTTGGCGTTGTCGATTTGACTCGGTCTTATCGAGGGTCGTTAACTGCATTTGTCTGCTGATCCTAAGATGTCACGGCAAGATGACTGTGACGGCGGATCCGCTTGGGGGACTGTTGTGCGATGAAAACCGGTCGTTTGATTTTGAATCTGATTGCGGCTCCTGTCGGGGGGCTGATGGTTCTGCTGTATGCATTACCATATATCCTGCTGCTTGTTGCAGTGTTGTATTTTGCGCCATCGCTGCAGTTGTCTGATGCCGCAACAACGGCGGTGACCGATGTAACGGGGCCGATCGCATCGGCCGTCGGAGCGCAGCCGGATGCTGTAACGGCCACGACGATCCAAATGGTTGTTGTGACTATTGCCATAGGTTTTGCGGCTTTGCTGCTGGCCTTTCAACTGCACAGGATTGCGGGTCGTGTTATCGATATCGATGGCTATGGTCGACCGTTGAATTACATCTGGCCCAATTTGCCATGGCTGCCGACGGCGGGGTTGGCCTTTGTTCTTTTGGCATCTCTGGTTGGGTATGTGCTGTCGACGAATATTACCATACTGGGTTTGGGCGAACTGAGACTTCAGGCGTTTTCAACCATCGTATCAACAGATCTGCAGGCCTATCTTATGTCTTTGCCAACACAGGCTGTGTTTGTCTGTGCGGCATTGTTTTTCGGCCTGACAGGTTTGTCCGGCATCAAGCGCGCGGGCTATTTGCAAGGTGTACGCACCTTTGCGCGCGGGTTTTCGGCTATTCTGATCCTTGCCTTCATCTATACCGCGCTGGTCGCGTCTGCGTCTTACTTTGTCCAGACCACGATGCTGCCGGCCTTTAATGTCGGAGCCTATCCGCGGCTGTGGGCTGCTGGTGTTGAACTGCTGCTGGTGTCGGGCATGTTGTCGTTTGCCTGCGCTGCCTGGTTCAAGCGCATGACGACAATCGCTTATGCCGGAACCAACAGCGATATGGAACGGCGCCTGTTTCAGGGCTATGTTGGCTGATCAAACGCCCTTGGCCCCGCGTGGCCGGTCCGGCTGCAGGGGGTTGGGGCTGATGATTATAAGAAAGGTGGCGCCACCGTCTTTGGGTTGGTTTTGCCAGAAAGGGGCGCTACTCCCCCGCTTTCAAGTCTCATGCATGATCTTTCAGGCGGCTTGCACTGTGGGTCGTAAATCCGCAGCGCAAGTTCTGGAAAAACCATTTCCTTGGTTCGACGTCGTGGGATCGGGTTTTAGACGAGAAATGCTAACGCCTGCTTAGGGCGGCGTACGGTGGGATTATGAGTATTTTTGCCAAGAAGAAGTGAAGTGCATTACTGGGCTCCGCCTGTTCGGGCTTGAAACGCTACCCCAAAGCGTTTCCGAGACGGCACTTATCCTTCTTCTTGGTCCAAATACTCAACGATACAGGTTTTTCAACCTTTGAATTTTCAGGGCGAATTGAGTCAGGAGGCCATCAGGTGCCGAGGCCATTTGACGGTCAGGGCGTGCAGGATCAGCATCATGACAAGCCATGGCACAACGGTTATCGGATAGCTGATCATAGCGTCAGCCACCGCCATGATGCCGACCAGCGCGCCAAAGGTGATGCTGAAGGCCGCACCTCCGACTGCAGCGCCGATGGTTGTGGCCAGAATGCCGCCCCCAAGCGCCCACAGCAAGCCCGACCCACCGGACCGGCCAAAAGTCCAGGCAGAACTCAGGCCGCCCGCAAAACCGCCCGCAAAAGCAGCCATCAGAAACAGCGGTGGGTCAGGCAGATAGAATGCATCCCATTTAACGTGCAGGATTTGCATGATGACCCCAAAGCCCAGGCCAATCAATCCCATGCCAAGACTGATGTTCAATGTACGCCGTGTCGTGAAATAGCCGGTCATATCTGTCCCCTTTTTTGACAGATATGACGCCGCGGCCTGCAGACCCCGTATGTGGTTTGTGCAGGGCTTGTGCAGATCAACTTGAGTAAGTTCAAAATGAACTGCTTAATCACCAGATTTATTGCAAGATTTTTCTGAAAGAGTTTTGATGTTACGGGTCGCCCTTTCGATCAGAATAGGGTCCTCTGTTTGTTTGGCGTGCTGTAAAGCGCGTTCGAGGTATTCGTTTGCTTCGTCGTACCGGCCCGCCTCAAAGGCAACGACACCCAATTGGAAAAGAAACTCGTTTATACCATCCTTGTCTTCATGTATTTCACTAAGTTTCAAAGCCCTTCGCAAGACATTCGGAGCCTCATCGTAGCGGTGAAGTTCGTAATAATTCTGTGCGATATTTGTAAGAACTTTCTTAAGTTCATAACCTTTTGAACCGAAAAGGCGCTCCTCAACGGCAAGAACACTTTTGTTGACTTGCAAAGCGTCTGTGAACCGGCCAACTTCGTGTAGGCAAAATGCCAGTGTTCCATTAATGATAGCTATTGTATCTTCAGATATGGATGATGATGGTTCCGAATTTGCTAAAATAGTTTCAATGAGATCAATGGCTTCGGCGTATTGGCCCAACTCTGTATAATTCGTAACAAGTGCGTAGCGTGTGTTCAGTACGACATCTGCGGCCAAGAATGGTTCTTTATCATTATATTTCAGAGCTTTGAAATACCCGTCGTTTGATAATGCATATTTGTGCTGACGCTTGTAGATATAGCCGCGTAGATAGGCGATTTCAGCGCCCTCACGGTGATCAAGGGCTTTAGCATCACAATTGTTTTCAAGTTCACTGATCTCGGCCAGACATTCCGATGGAGAAAAGAAACCGGAAGTATTCCAAAGACGTTCCCGTATACTGATAAGCTTGTCCAAGTTGCTCATTTTTTTTGCCGCTTTTTAGAAAATATTATCCAGTAAGCTCGATATGTTCGCGCAGCACCGATTTCAGGTCAAAGGCCGCGCGCATCAGGTGGCGGGTGTAGTCGCTGCGGGGGTTGTCAAAGATCGTCTGCGTGGGCCCCTGTTCAACGACGTCGCCGTCTTTCATCACCATCACCGTGTCCGACATCGCACGCACGACGGACAGGTCATGGCTGATGAATATGTAGGACAGGTCAAGCTCTTGCTGGATATCCCGCAGCAGTGCGATGATCTGCTTTTGCACAGACCGGTCCAGCGCCGAGGTCGGTTCATCCAGCACCATCACCGTCGGGCGTAGGATCACCGCGCGCGCGATGGCGATGCGCTGGCGCTGGCCGCCGGAAAATTCATGCGGGAAGCGGCGGCGCACATTGGGGTCCAGATCAACGGCGCGCAGGGCGTCCATCGCGCGCTGGTCGCGTTCCTTGCCGCTGATACCCGGTTCATGGACCAGCAGCCCTTCGGTGATGATCTCACCCACCGTCATGCGCGGGCTGAGCGACCCATAGGGGTCCTGAAACACCATCTGCAGATCACGCCTGTAGGCGCGCATCTGATGTGGCGTCAGGCCACTGATGTCGTGACCGCTAAAGACCACGCGGCCGGTTGCGGGCAACAGCTGCAAGATCGCGCGGCCCAGGGTCGATTTGCCGGACCCGCTTTCGCCCACGATGCCAAGCGTCTGGCCTTTGTGCAGCGACAGGCTGACGTGTTTCACGGCCTTGACTTCGCGTCGTTTGCCACCCAGAAAACCGCCGCCGCTGCCAAAGGTCACGACCACATCATCGGCGGTCAACACTTCGGGCGCAGTGTCTGGGACGGGGGCTTTTTCGCCCTCGGGCTCGGCCGCCAGCAGCAGTTTTGTGTAGTCCTCGCTCGGGGCGTTGAAAATCTGATCGGTCGGGCCTTCCTCGACCACTTGCCCGTGGCGCATAACGTAGACGCGGTCGGCGAAAGCATCGACGATGCCCAGATCATGCGTGATGAAAAGGATCGACATGCCCAAACGCTTTTGCAGATCGGCCAGCAGCCCCAGGATATCGGCCTGAATGGTCACATCCAGCGCCGTTGTCGGCTCATCGGCGATCAGCAGGTCGGGGTCATTGGCCAGCGCCATGGCGATCATCACGCGTTGACGCTGACCGCCCGACAGTTCATGCGGATAGGCCTTCACCCGTTCGGCCGCATTGGGGATTTGCACCAGTTCCAGCAGTTCCAGCGCGCGGGCTTTGGCGCGGGCACGTGACAGCTTGCCATGCACCTGCAGCGGTTCGCAGATTTGTTGCCCAATGGTGTAAAGCGGATCGAGCGATGTCATGGGTTCCTGAAAGATCATCGTGATCTTGGCGCCGCGGATCTTGTTTATTCTAGCCAGAGGCAGCCCGATCAACTCGGTCCCGCGGTACATCGCCGACCCGGTGGCGGTGCCATTGTCGGCCAAAAGACCCATCGCGGCCATCATCGCCTGGCTTTTGCCGGACCCGCTTTCGCCCACGATTGCAACGGTTTCGCCCTGATGGACCTGCATGTTGACGCCGCGCACGGCCTCGACCGTGCCATCGGGGGTGTCGAAGCTGACGGTGATGTCTTTCAGATCAAGGATGGTTTCGGTCACGTCAGCGGTCCTTTGGGTCAAGTGCGTCGCGCAGGCCATCGCCCAGGAAGTTCAGCGCGAACAGTAGAATGGTCAGCGCCAGCGCGGGATAGATCAGCAGATAGGGCGTGCCCTGAATGTCGCGCGATCCTTCGGAAATCATCAGCCCTAGTGAGGTCAGCGGGTTCTGCACGCCCAGCCCCAGGAACGACAGAAAGGATTCCAGCAAGATCACCTTGGGCACCATCAGCGTGGTGTAGACGATCACCGGGCCAAGGGTGTTGGGGATGATGTGGCGTTTCACGATCGAGATCGGCCTGACGCCCATTGCCTCGGCTGCGCTGACGAATTCTCGCCTGCGCAATGACAGGGTCTGACCGCGCACAATCCTGGCCATATCTAGCCATTCAATCGCGCCGATGGCGATGAACATCAGAAAGACATTATTGCCGAAAAACACCACCAGCAGGATGACGAAAAAGATGAAGGGCAGCGAATAGAGGATATCGACAATGCGCATCATGATGTTGTCGGTCATGCCGCCTATAAAGCCCGCAATCGCGCCGTAAAGCACGCCGATGGCCAGCGCCACAACTGTTGCCGCCGCACCGACAAGCAAGGATATGCGGATCGCAATCGCCAGACGGGCCAATTGGTCACGTCCGTTGGTGTCTGTGCCGAATATGAACAGATAACGGTTTACATCGGCCTGCATGGTCACGCGCAGATTGTCGTCTGACATTTCCAGAATGCGGGTGTTCGAAAAGATATCGGACCGGTCGATGTACCGCGTCACGCGTTCGTCCATTTCACGCCGGGATGTGGCGGTGATGGTGATCGTGTCGCCGTCCAGCACGATCTCTTCGGCTTGCAGGCGCGATCTGGTCACAACCCTTTCTGCAGCGGGCACAATTTCGTCCACGCGGGGGTAGCGTTCCAGACTGGCGGGTTCACGGGTGAAATCGCGGAAGGTCTGGTCATGGCCATAGGGCGTCATCATCGGCCCGAAGATGCCGATCAGCACATAGATGATTAGCACACCCAACGACACCATCGCCGCTTTGTTCTTGCGCAGGCGCAGCCAGGCCGTTGCCCAAAGCGAACGGCTGGTGCCAAGGTCAAGTTCGTCGATTTGTATATCAGCCATGGGTCACTCGTAGCGGACGCGCGGATCAAGCGCGGCATAAAGGATGTCAACGATCAGGTTGAAGATCAGCACAAAGACCGCGATCACGATCACCGTGCCCATCACCAGCGTATAGTCACGGCTGAGCGCTGCGTTGACGAATTCACGTCCGATGCCGGGCAGGCCAAAGATCTGTTCGATCACGATGGACCCGGTCAGCAGGCCCGCGGCGGCGGGACCCAGGTAGGATACGGCGGGCAGGGCGGCGGCGCGCAGCGAGTGCGTCACAACGATCATCCGCGTGGGCAGGCCATAGGCGCGGGCCGTGCGCACGTGGTCCGAGCGCAGCGCCTCGATCATGGCGCCGCGGATCATTCGGGCGATGACGGCGACTTGCGGCAGGGCCAGCGCGATGACGGGCATCACCAGATTGGCGGGCGCACCGCCGTTCCAGCCCCCCGCGGGCAGCAGGTTCAGCCAGACGCCAAAGACCAGCGCCAGAAGGGGGGCGACAACGAAATTCGGCACTGTGATCCCAAAGGTGGCGGTGGCGACGACGGTATAATCGATCCAGCTGTTCTGACGCAGGGCGGCGATGCAGCCCAGGATGCTGCCGAAAACAATCGCGGTCAGCAGCGCTAATGTGCCCAGAGTGATTGACGCAGGCAGACCAGCGGCCAGCAGTTCCTGCACGGAAAAGTCACGGCGGAAAAAGCTGGGGCCCATATCGCCCTGCAACAGGTTCCACAGATACAGGAAGTATTGCTGATAGAGCGGTTTATCCAGGTGGAAGTAAGCGTTCAGGTTGGCCAAAACCGAAGGTTCCAGCGCGCGTTCGGCGTCAAAGGGGCCACCCGGCGCGATGCGGATCAGAAAGAACGCTGTGGTGACGATCAGAAATAACGTCGGTATGGCGCCGAGCAGACGGCGAAAGATATAGCGCAGCATGTGGGATGTCCGAGCAATGCTGCGGGCGATTGAGAGGGTAGGAATGGAACGCTGAAGTTCGTTTTTAAGATCAGAGGGCAGCGACCGTCCCGAGGGTGGGTGCTGAAAGCGCCCGCCCGTCGTGCTGTAAGCACGCCTTTGGCGTGACGTGGGCGGGTCGGGCGCTGCCCGGTGGTGCCCACCGGGCGGGTTCTTTGATCAACTTCCTTCAGAATTCCTGTTCCATTCCTTTTCGTAACGCCCGCGGCGGGTTTTATCAGTTCGACAGGCTTAGGAAGCGTGTCGGGTGCACATTCTGGATATTGTCGTCCCACCCGCTTAGCTGGTCGGACACCAGCGACTTCGAGGAGTAGAACAGGATCGGAATTTGCGGCACATCGCGCAGGAACATCGCCTCGGCCTCGGCCAGGATTTGCGCGCGCTCTTCCAGATCAACCGTGGCAGCCGCCTGATCCAGCAACCCGTCATATTCGGGGTTGTCATAGGCGCCATAGTTGAAGCCAGGGTTATCGGCCCGGTTCAGGAACAGGAAGTTCTGCGGGTCAGAGTAATCGCCGATCCAGCCGGCACGCGCCACATCGTGAATCTTGTCATCACGCAACATGGCGTAGTGGGCCGAAGCATCGCGGACCTGATAGGTCACATTCACACCAAGCGGTGCCCACATATCAGCAATCGCATTCGCTGTGCGTTCGTGGTTTTCTGACGTATTGTAGGAAATTTCGACGTCCAGAGGATTATCGGGGCCATAGCCTGCCTCGATCATCAGCTCGATCGCGCGGTCTTCACGGTCCAGCATTGGCAGATCGGCATAGTCCAGCGTTGGCTGTTCATCGACATAGTTACCGATGCCGGGCGGAACCCAGCTATAGGCAGGCAGCATTGCACCAGACCAGATTTCTTCGGCCAAGAATTCACGATCCATGGTCATGCTCAGCGCTTGACGGATGCGCACATCGTCGAAAGGCTCACGGGCCGAGTTCACGCCATAGTAGTAAACGCCCAAGTAGGGTGCAACACGCACACGGTCGCCAAGACGGTCCCTTAGATCGCCGATCTGCTCGGCCGCGATGTCGGAACAGCTGTGCACCTCGCCTGCTTCAAACCGACGGGCGCAGTTGGCGCGGTCTTCGAAGGGGATGAAATGCACCTCTTCAATTGCCACGTTTTCAGCGTCGTGGAACATCTCGTTCTTCTGCATGACGATTTTGTCGTTGGGGGTGAAAGACACCAGCGTATAGGCCCCGTTCGACACCATGTTGCCGGGGCGGACAAAGGCATCGCCGTGTTCCTCAACACTGGCCGGATGCAGGGGCAGGGCGGTCTGGTGGGTCAGAAGTTCGATGAAAAACGGCGTGGGCTGTTCCAGCGTGATTTCCAGCGTTGTGTCATCGACGGCGCGCACGCCCATCTCGATGCCTTCGCCCTCACCCTTGTTGATCGCCTCGGCGCCCTTGATCGGATACAGGATGTTCGCATACTTCGCGGCTGTCGCAGGTTCCATGATACGGTTCAGCGAAAAGACGAAATCGCCCGCGGTGACCGGATCACCGTTCGACCAACGCGCATCTTCACGCAGGTTAAAAGTGTAGACCAGACCGTCATCCGAAATCGTCCAGTCGGTGGCCACGCCGGGAATGACCTCGGCGCGGGTGTTATAGATCACAAGCCCTTCGTAAAGGTCACGCAGCAGGTTGGCTTCGACCACGGTCGATGTCTTGTGCTGGTCCAGCGTTTCGGGGTCGCTGTCATTGCCGCGCATGTAAACCTCGGCCGACACGGCGCCGGCGCAGGCGACTGCGATGGTCGCGGCCTGCAAGGTTTTCTTAAGGGGTTGGAAAAGCATACAAGACATCTCCTCTGTCGGTGTTCTTTTTGCTTGATTGCGTAAGTGCAATGCGAAAGGCCGCCATCGTCAAGGGACCGGACAGCTTAACGCAGGGGAAACCAGGATACTCTGCACTATTATTAGGCGAACTATACTGAATCGTCTGCCAGATACGCAACTTGGAAATTCAGGGCTAATCTGTTGAAAATAATATGAGTTTTTAACGGGCTTTTCCGCAATATATAACAAGGTGATCAAGCATTAGGCAGCATAATCGCAAGCGGATGTGCCGTATTGATCGGCAAAACTTTGCCATTTTTCCGCACTGGACCGCGCTGTCACAAAGGGGCATCAAACGGATATGGTTGCTGATCTTTCAAAACAGCGCGCGGTGGCGCGTGGGGTGTTCGACGCAGGCGTGGCTTGTGCCGATCCTTACAAGGCGGTTCAGTCCGCACTGCAGGCCAGGCCTTTGGCAGGCCCCGCGCCCCTGGTTATCGCGGTGGGCAAGGCCGCGGTGCGTATGGCGCGCGCGGCGCAGGCGGTTTTGCCTGCGGTCGGCGATGTGCTGATCGTGACCAATTATGAAAATGCGACCGAAGTCCCCGGCGCCACGGTTTTCGCCGCAGGCCACCCTGTACCCGATGAAAATGGCGCGGCGGCGGCCGATGCGGTGTGCACTGCCTTGTCGCAAGCCCAAGGTCAGGTGCTGGCGCTGATCAGCGGGGGGGGCTCTGCCCTGCTGCCCGCGCCGGTGGACGGCATTGCTTTGGCCGAGAAAGCCGCGGTCAACGCAGCGCTTTTGGCCAGCGGGGCGGATATCGTGACGATGAACCTGATCCGGCAGCAGTTGTCGCGGTTGAAAGGCGGCGGAATGTTGCGGCTGGCGGCCCCGGCCCAGGTGCGTGCGCTGATCCTGTCGGATGTGGTGGGCGACGACCTGCGCGCGATTGCCAGTGGTCCGACAGTGGCGCCGCTGGGTACAGCTGAGATGGCGCGTGCGACTTTGCAGGACCTGGGGCTGTGGGATCAAATGCCCGCTTCGGTTCAGGCGCATCTGGGGCGTTCTGTTGAACCGCAACCCTTGCCCGAGGCTGAAAACGAACTGATCGGGTCGAATGCCCTGAGTTTGAACGCCATGGCCCAGGCCGCGCCCGAGGCGGTGGTTTTCCCCGACCCGCTTGAGGGCGACGTGTCAGACGCCGCCGAAAAGGTCATCAGCTTCGCCCAGGGTCCGGGCATCTATCTGTTTGGTGGCGAAACCACGGTGCATCTGGCGGGCGACGGGCGGGGCGGTCGCAATCAGGAACTGGCGTTGCGGGTGGCCCTGCTGGCCGAACAGCACGGCTGGACGGATTGGGTGTATCTGCAGGGCGGCACGGACGGTCGTGACGGCCCCACCGACGCCGCAGGGGGATTGGTCGACGCAGGCACCCTGACGCACGCCCGCGCTGCCGGTTGCGACGTGCAGGCGATGCTGGCGAATAACGATAGCTACGCCGTTCTGCAGGCCGCGGATGATCTGCTGATCACAGGCGCGACGGGCACGAACGTCGCTGATCTTGGGGTGCTGATCCGGTGGTCGGGCGGGAAATAAGATTTCAGACACCGCCACAAAGGCGGGAATAGAGGGAGTGATTGATATGGCATGGGGCATGCACGAGCCGAGCAGCTTTGGAGCGTTCTTTCCGGAGGTGAGCTATGTTGGTTGGTACGAGGAATTGAGACGCCAATACTTTGAGGAGTTAACCGATGCTGAAAAAGCAAAGCTAGGAATGACACGAAGTTTCGACCTTACCAATTTCACAAACCGGTTTCGAAATGAGCATGGCGAAGTGAGGCAAGAATGGTGTCCGAAAGAGTTTAGAACAGCAAAGGGATACAAAACATTAGGTTCGCTGATAATGTTGAACGGCGGGCTTCTGGCGGTTGATGAAGGACTGAAATTGCTCATTGAAGAGCTTGAGCCCGGCGTGCACCAGTTCTGGCCTATCAAAATCTCAATGCCGCGAAATAAGGTCTATCCGGGTAACTACTATGGCCTGCGAATTGGGCAGTTTCTGGACACCTTCAACCCGGATCACAGCAAGGATGGGTGCTATAGGATTGAAGGATACGAGAACTATCGCGGCATCGCCCCCATCAAAAAGGCCATCACCGGCCTGGCAGTATCGCATGACGCCATCGGCGGCGCCCATCTTTGGAGGGAACAGAAGCTGTCGCAGCCCGATATCTTTCTGTCCGACACACTAGAGGCCAGCGCTGCGAAACAAGGGCTGCGGCTGCCAAAGCATTATCAAATGAAGGAAGTATAGTATGGCGTGGGCGATAAAAGGCGCTGGATTGAAGGGTTAGAGCATCGTCCTAAAAATCTGAAATGTGTTTGATGAGAGCTGAGGGCAGCGACCGGCTCGAGGGTGGGTGCTGAAAGCGCCCGCCCTGGGGGGCGGGTCGGGCGCTGCCCGGTGGCGCCCACCGGGCGAGATGGGCGGATAAAGCATTGCAGGTTTTTAGGATGATGCTCTAGATTACCTTTTTGAGTTCTGCAGAACTGCACCATATATAACCACACCAACGCGGGCGGGGATGGTCAGATGGATTGGACGCAGCAGTTTGATGCCTATTGCGAACGGACGGATCTGACCTATTGGTCCGAGCCGATCAATGCCGTGACCAACGCGGCCTTTCTGATTGCGGCTTTGGTGATGCTTTGGCGGTTGCGGGGCACCAGGTTGCCGCTGGCCTATCTGCTGGTCGGGATACTGGCGGCGATTGGGGTGGGGTCCTATCTGTTTCACACCCACGCTACGGTCTGGGCGGTGACGGCGGATGTGGTGCCGATTGCGCTGTTTATTCTGGTCTATGTCTTTGTGGCGAATTATCATTACCTGAATTTCGGCTTGTGGGCGGCACTGGGCGCGACGCTGCTGTTCATCCCTTACGCCGGTATGATGATCCCGATTTTCAACCTGATCCCGATCACGGAACCCTCGGCCGCCTATTGGCCCGTGCCGCTGCTGATCCTGCTTTATGCGGCGTTTCTGGGCCAGCGGTTGCCGCAGGTGTCGCGGGGTCTGCTGATCGGGGCGCTGATCCTGATTGCGTCGTTGACGTTCCGCACGCTGGACGAACCCCTGTGCGCGGCATTGCCATTGGGCACGCATTTCATGTGGCATATTCTGAACGGCATCATGCTGGGCTGGATGATCGAGGTTTACAGAAAACACATGATTGCGACCGGACGGGCCTGACATCCGCTTGGCATTGCCGCGATGTGGCGCTAAACGAAACCCGACGCAGAACGGAGAGTACCCCCCATGTCAATCGACACGGAAACCGCCCGCCGCGTGGCCAAACTGGCCCGCATTCAGGTCGAAGATGATGCGCTGCCCGCGCTGGCGCAGGAATTCAACACGATCCTTGGGTTTATCGAACAACTCAATGAGGTTGATGTTGAGGGGGTTGAGCCGATGACCTCGGTCACGCCCATGCGGCTGAAACGGCGCGAAGACGTGGTGACCGATGGTGATCAGCCGGACAAGGTTCTGGCCAACGCCCCCGACGCGCGTGAGGGGTTCTTTGCCGTGCCGAAGGTGGTGGAATAATGAGCGAACTGTCAAAACTGACGATTGCCGAGGCCCGCGATAAACTGCGCACCGGTGATGTGACCGCGGTTGAACTGACCGAGGCCTGCCTGAGTGAGATTGAGGGCGCCAAGGCCCTGAACGCCTTTGTCCACAACACGCCCGAGATTGCGCTGGATCAGGCCAAGGCGGCGGATGAGCGTATCAAGGGCGGCGATGCGCCCGATATGTGCGGCATTCCCCTGGGCATCAAGGACCTGTTTTGCACCAAGGGCGTGCCGTCGCAGGCGGCCTCGGCCATTTTGGGCGGGTTCAAGCCGGAGTATGAATCCACCGTCACGCAGAACCTGTTCGATGCGGGCGCGGTGATGCTGGGCAAGCTGAACATGGATGAATTTGCCATGGGGTCGTCGAACGAAACCTCAACCTATGGCGATGTGGTCAACCCCTGGCGGCGCGGGAACGAAGACACGGCCCTGACCCCCGGCGGGTCGTCGGGCGGGTCGGCGGCGGCGGTTGCGGCAGATCTGTGTCTGGCGGCGACGGGCACCGATACCGGTGGGTCGATCCGGCAACCGGCGGCTTTTGTCGGGATTACGGGTGTCAAACCCACCTATGGTCGCTGTTCGCGCTGGGGGATTGTCGCCTTTGCCAGCTCGCTGGATCAGGCGGGGCCCATGACCAAAACCGTGCGCGATGCGGCGATCATGCTGCAGACGATGTGCGGCCATGATCCCAAGGATTCGACCAGCGCAGATCTGGCTGTGCCGGATTTTGAGGCCGCGCTGACGGGCGATATCCGTGGCAAGAAAATCGGCATCCCCAAGGAATATCGTATGGACGGGATGCCGGATGAGATTGAAAAGCTATGGGAACAGGGCCGCGAGATGATGCGCGACGCAGGGGCCGAGATTGTCGATATCTCACTTCCGCACACCAAATACGCGCTGCCGGCTTACTATGTGATTGCCCCGGCTGAGGCATCGTCGAACCTGGCGCGTTATGACGGTGTCCGCTTTGGGCACCGGGCCAAGCTGGCGCAGGGCGATGGCATCACCGAGATGTACGAAAAAACCCGCGCCGAAGGCTTCGGGGACGAGGTCAAGCGCCGTGTCATGGTGGGCACCTATGTCCTTAGTGCGGGCTTCTATGACGCCTATTACAATCGCGCGCGCAAAGTGCGGGCACTGATCAAGCGCGATTTCGAACAGGTGTTCGATCAGGGCATCGATGCAATCCTGACGCCCGCCACGCCCTCGGCCGCTTTTGGCCTGGGCGAGATGAGCGATGCGGACCCTGTGCAAATGTACCTTAATGACGTCTTTACGGTGACCGTGAACCTGGCCGGATTGCCCGGTGTTGCCGTGCCTGCGGGCCTGGACAAGCAGGGTCTGCCGTTAGGTCTGCAGTTGATCGGTAAACCCTGGGCCGAAGATGAAATGCTGAATTTTGCATATTGTTTGGAACAATCGACAGGATTTGTGGAAAAACCGTCGAAATGGTGGTAAAGCACTAAAAAACAAAAATGGAAATGCAGGCATGAGAGCATTGATTTTGGGCACCGCAGCGCTTTTGGGTGTTGCGGCCTGTGAACCCACAACCCAACAAAGTGGCGTCGGATTCAGCGATTATGACAACTATCGCGAACAGCAGCGCGTGCGGGATGCAGCGCTGAGCAGCAGCGTCAGGGCGTCTTTGCCACCAGCCGCCATTTCCAACGAACGGCCACAGTCCGAGGCAGAACAGATCGCCGCCGCCACGACGGCAGCTTTGGGGCAAGGCACCGCCCAGTCTGAACCGCTGCGCAACAGTGATGGATCGATATCGCAGGAAAACGATTTCGAGGTCGTGTCAGAACGTGAAACGATCGAAAGCGACGCAGAACGCCTGGAACGCCAGCGTCAGCAATACCAGGTGGTTCAGCCCACGGAATTGCCGGACCGGTCCCAGGCCGGAGATCGCCCGAATATCGTGCAATATGCGCTAAGCACGACGCATAATGTGGGTGACAGCTTATATAGGCGGCGCGGGATCAACCTGGAAAACCGGTCTATTCGCGCCTGTGCGCAATATCCGTCGTCCGACGTCGCGCAAGAGGATTTTCTGGCCAGCGGTGGCCCGGAACGGGATCGCAAGGCGCTTGATCCGGATGGCGACGGCTTTGCCTGTGCCTGGGATCCGTCGCCTTTCCGTCAGGTGCGCTACTGAACATCATAAAGCGATCGTCGCCCAACTTCGGCCCGCGCAAAGCCGGGGCCGGGGTTCAGTTTGTGGTGTTGCACTATACCGCGATGGATAGTGCGCAGGCAGCGATGGACCGCTTGTGCGATCCGCAGTACGAAGTTTCAGCCCATTATCTGATTGCCGAAGATGGTGCGTGCTATGAAATGGTCGATCCAAAGATGCGTGCCTGGCACGCGGGCGTCGGGTCGTGGCGCGGCTTGGATGACATCAATTCCCGGTCGATCGGGATTGAGTTGGCCAATGACGGATCATCGCCTTTCGCCGCACTACTGATGACCGCGCTTGAGGGCCTGCTGCGGCAGATCCTGGAACAGTTCGATCTGCCGCCAAAGGCTGTCATCGGTCATTCCGACATGGCGCCGGGGCGCAAATGTGATCCGGGGCGGCGCTTTGACTGGCGGCGTCTGGCGCTGCAGGGGCTTGCGGTCTGGCCAAATGTCACGGCGACGACACCGACGGATGCTGACCGCTTCTGTGAAAGTCTCGTGAATTTTGGATACCCTGATCTGGGGGCAGATGTCCTGCTGGATGCCTTTCGCCAGCGGTTCCGGCCCCATGAAACCGGCCCCTTGGACGATTGGGATATGGCGGCCGCGGCTGATCTGTCGGCACGCTTCGGCGTTGACCGCGACCCAAACACCGCTTAACTGCACCCTTGCACGGTGGGCTGGATGGCCGCGGGTCGCATGGCCCGAGGAAAGTCCGGACTCCATGAAGCGACGGTGCCGGGTAACGCCCGGCGGGGGCAACCCCAGGGAAAGCGCCACAGAAAACAAACCGCCCCGCGCCTTGCGGGGTAAGGGTGAAACGGTGGGGTAAGAGCCCACCGCGGGACGGGCAACCGGACCGGCACGGCAAGCCCCACCGGGAGCAATGCCAAATAGGAACCCCATCTGGGCCGCTTCAGCCCCGGGGTTCGGGTTGGCAGCCAGAGGTTCATCGGTAACGGTGAATTAAGATGAATGGCCATCCCAAGGTCACACCTTGGACAGAATCCGGCTTACACGCCCGCCGTGCGCTAACTTTACGTCAAATTGTGACCATAAAGAATCATTATCAACTTAAGCGTGCAGTTTTAGGAGGTAACAGTGACTGAGATTGAAGACGTTATCCACAAAGCCATTGTTGATTCTATTGTTCTGGATTGTGTTGGCGAAAATCTTCCCTCGTTCGTTTTGGCCCATCTTAGTATGACGCCGGACTGTGTTAAGGTCTTGGATCTGCATGGCAATCTGAATTTCATGAGCGAGAACGGTATGTGCGCGATGGAGATTGACGATTTTTTCAAGGTGGTCGGACATAAATGGTGGGACCTTTGGCCAGAAGAATCGCAGTCTTTCGTCAAATCTGCGTTTGAACGGGCCCGCGCAGGTGAAATCGTCCAGTTCGAGGCCGGTTGCCCCACGATGAAGCACAATATGCGGTGTTGGGATGTGACAGTGCGGGCGATATATTGCCCGAACGGGCGTGTCGACAAGATCCTTGCTGTGTCGCGCGATGTCAGTGGCCAACGCAGCGGATGCGCCCCATGCGGTGGGTGTTTGTGCCGCTATGGTGCGAATTGATCATTAAGTTGTATTTATTCTTGATCTAAATCGGTTCTATACTGGCGTAAACTGGGGACACCCAAGCCCTGATCGCCGTGAAAGGACAAAAATAGATGCAAAGCCAGTCATCCGCATCTTCAATACCGCCAAGTGCCTTGCAGGCTTTGGCTGGATCGTTGTCGCTTGACCAACTGCGGGCACTGGATGGCTTTTTCGCGGCGTCGCAGGATTGCGTCAAACTTCTGACAAGCGACGGCGTGATTCTGAACATCAATCCTCCGGGACTGGATTTGCTGGAACTGGAAGAGACGCAGGATGTCATCGGACAAAGCTGGTGGTCGATCTGGCCCGACAGTGCCCATGCCGCGATGCAGGATGCGGTGGGATGCGGCGCCAAGGGGGCGTCGATGCGGTTTCAGGCGCTGCGGGAAACACGCAGGGGCAACGACCGTAAGTGGGATGTCAGCCTATCACCGATCTTTGATACCGGCGGAAGTGTTGCAGCGCTGCTGGTCGTGTCACAGGACATTACGGCAAACCTAAGCGGCGCCCCGAAAACTTGACCGAATCCGGTTGACAGCCGTTGGCAACTGCTTAAAAGGCGGGGCTTGAACAGTTTTTGGCAGCCCGATGCCGGGTTTGCTGCAGGAGAGATATCATGGCGAAGCCGACCACGATTAAAATCCGTCTGAACTCGACCGCGGGCACGGGGCACTTCTATGTGACCAAGAAAAATGCGCGTACAATGACCGAAAAGATGGTCGTGCGTAAGTACGACCCGGTGGTTCGCAAGCATGTCGAGTACAAGGAAGGCAAAATCAAGTAAGCCGACCTTTCAGACACATGGGGATTACAAGGGCCACGCGTGATGCGTGGCTTTTTGCTTTTGGAGGCACGGGGATGACCCAATTCACGGTCAGGGTGGCCACACGCGCAGATATTCCACAAGTGGATCTGCTGTTATCTCGCAGCTATCCAAAGCTTTTGAAAAACGACTACCCGCCCTCGGTTCTGGTCACGGCCCTGCCTGTGATCAGCCGCGCACGGCCCAGTCTTTTGGCCAGCGGTACCTATTATGTCGCCGAAACCGACGGGGGGCTGATTGTGGGGGCAGGCGGCTGGACGGCATCGCGATCAGCCCCTGTGGCCGATATTCGTCACGTGGTCACGGACCACCGGCACGTTCGGCAGGGGATCGGGCGGCAATTGATGCAGCATATCTTTGATATATCCAAGACCTCGGGCGTGGCGGTTCTGAATTGCATGTCGACGCGAACGGCAGTGCCGTTTTACGCGTCGCAAGGGTTCGTGACGCTTGGGCCCATCGACGTCAAACTGCGGGGCGGTATGATCTTTCCGGCGGTTCAGATGCAGAAAACGTTGTAAGACTCGCGGGATCGCTGCGGGCGCGTCAGTCTTGCCGGTGAAACGTCGCTGGTTTGAAGGAGTATGATTTGATGCGTACGGGGTATCTTTTGCTGATCTCACCAATTGCTTTGATGGGTTGCAGCGCATGTAGCTGCTTGAATAAGGCATAGATGACTGACGTCACGCCGGGCGCGCTGATCCTGGGGGCATCGCGCACCGGATCCACGATGATGTCGCAGATCATCCGGCTGCATCCTGATATTCTAAGTGTGTCTGAGCTGTTTGCGCTGCAGGGCAGCCAGGCATTGGTGCCGGGTCGTATTTCGGGTCCTGCGTTCTGGCAACAGATGGCGCGCCCGACGCCATTGACACGGGTTTTGGCGCGGCCCGATGTTTCCCCGAATGAATTCCTGTACCACACGGTTGAACGTCGTCGGTTCGATGTGAACAACTGCCCGCCCATTCTGGCCGTGGTCCTGCCGCATCTGTTTGAGGACCCCGATGCTGTGTTTGATAGGCTGGCAAAGGGGTTTTCGACAGTTCCCGCCCAGACGCGGCCTGATCATTATCGGCATCTATTTTCCCTGCTGATGCAGGAAACCGGTGCGAAGATGTGGGTCGAACGGTCGGGCGGGTCACTGTTGGGCACTGGCATAGCCGCCGCGGCTTTCCCCGAGGCACGCATGGCCCTGCTTTTGCGGGATGGGCGTGATGTGGTGCTGTCGATGCAGCAGCATAAGCCCTTGCGGTTTATGGTCTGGGTCTGGACCATGGGCAAACGCTTCGGGGTGGATATCCTGAACCCCGACCGTCACGTGGGCCAAAGCCGGATGATTGCATTTACCGAACAGATGCTGGGCCGGTTGCTGCCCGTCCGCCGGATTATTGAACGTGAACCCGAATTGAAAGACTGCGCTGCGTTCTGGTCGGCATTGACGCAGATGGGTATTCGCGCCTTTGACGCTTTGCCCGACAGTCGCAAACACGTGTTTCATTATGAAGATGTTGTCGCCGACCCGCGCGCGCAGCTTGTGCCGCTGGCCGGATTTCTGGGCGTCGCCCCGCATGAGGGTTGGCTGGTGCAGGCGGAACGTTTGCCGGAAAAGAGGCCTCTTAGACGGCACCAATTGGCAAAAGAAGATCAGAAAAACCTGGACGCCTGGACCGAAGAAACCCGGACAATGCTGGACAGATTCAAATAAAAAGGCCGGCACTGGGCCGACCTTTTTCTTATGTATATGAGGTGATCGCTATTCCTGTCCCATAAACATCAGCAGGAACTGGAACATGTTCAGGAAGCTGATGTAGAGGCTAAGCGCACCGTCGTAAGCGGCTTTGTTCAACCATTCCTGATCGCCTGACATGGCCATCTGAACATATGTATTCTTGATCTCTTGGGTGTGGAACGCGGTCAGCGCGGCAAAGATCAGAATGCCGATGGCGGAAATCGCGTACATCATCACTGGCGATTGCAGGAAAATGTTTATGATCATCGCCACGATCAGACCGATGACACCCATGATCAGGAACGATCCCCAGCCCGAGATGTCTTTCTTCGTGGTGTAGCCCCACAGCGACAGGCCAGCGAATGCGATGGCTGTCACGAGGAAGGTCTGCACGATTGAGAACGCCGTGAAGACGATGAAGATCGAGCTGAGCGACAGGCCGATCAGGGCCGCAAAGCCAAAGAACGACAGCTGCACCATGCCGGATGAGGCATTACGCATCAGCGCGCCCCAGCCCAGGAAGATAAAGGCCAGAGGGGCCAGCATGATAACCCAGCGCAATGGCGACAGATAAATGGCCGAGCCAAGCCCGGTCAGCAATGTGCCATTTGCCAGTTGTGCCGTTGCCAGCGTCGGATCGGTCGTCGTTGCCAAACCTGCGATGGCCCATGCGGCCAGTGCAGTGATCAGCATCCCTACGGACATTGTGCCGTAGACTTTGTTCATATGGGCGCGAAGCCCGGCGTCGATCTCTTCCGAGCGGATGCCGGCAGTAGACCGAACTCTCGCGTATTGTTGCATTGCTCTCTCCAAAGGTCACACAGTGACGAAGGGTTATCCCCCCGTTATTGTCCTTGATATTGGCAGAGCGCCAGTCTTTTTCAAGCGTAACTTGTACGAAAACCTGCGTAAAATTGTCATGTATGCCGCAGGTTTTAGATTCAGGCGATATCCCAGAAGGGGCGGCGGGCTTCTTTTGTTGCCTCTGCGCGGGTCAGACCGATGTCTTTCAGCTCATAATCGCTTAGTTTTGCCAGTTCGCGGCGGCTTTTCATGACAGCCAGCATTTGTCTGAGTGACGGGATGCTATGATGACGGCGTTTTGGGAAGTGGTGGATTTCAGTAATGTAGGCCATGGTTGCTTCCTGCAGTTTTTGTGATGTTTTAGAACGTGATGATCAATTTCCTTGATACTTAGGCGACTCGGTGTCATTTTCAAAATGAATGATTGATGGGTTTAGTATCAGGAATTGTGATATAATGAGAAATCTGGACACAACATCATTGCGGTCTTTCGTGGCCGTGGCCGAGGTCGGCGGCATCACCAAGGCCGCCGGTTTTCTGAATCTGACCCAATCGGCGGTGTCGATGCAGCTGAAAAGATTGGAAGAATCATTGGGGCTTGAGCTGTTGGACCGCAGCAACCGCACCGTTGCGCTGACGGGCGCAGGGGAACAGCTGCTAAGTTACGCGCGCCGTATTCTGGCCCTGAATGATGAAGCTGTGTCGCGGATGACGTCGCGTGATTATGAAGGTGAGATCATTCTGGGCGTGCCCCACGACATTGTTTATCCCGCCTTGCCAAAGGTATTGCAACGGTTCGACAAGCAGTTCCCGCGTGTGAAGGTGCAGTTGCTGTCGTCTTTTACCCGCAAGTTAAAGCAACAGTTCGCGGCGGGCGAAGTCGACGTGATTCTGACGACCGAAGAACAGTTGGATCACGGCGGGCAGACCCTGCTGGAACTGCCACTGGTCTGGGTGGGCGCCCCGGGTGGGCAGGCCTGGCGCCAGCGTCCATTGCGGTTGGCCTTTGAACATACATGCGTTTTTCGCAGCGGGGTGCAGAAGCTGTTGGATCAGGCGGGTATTTCCTGGGAAATGGCGGTTGAGTCAGACAGCTTTCGGACGATTGGCGCCATGGTCAGTGCCGATCTGGCCGTGCATGCGATGCTTCAGGGCACGTCGATCAATCATCTGGAACATATCCAGCACGGGGGCGCCCTGCCTGATTTGACGTCGATGAAGGTGAATATCTACCGCAAACCCCGCCCTGAGGTGCCCGCCATCGACGACCTATGCCGCCTGATCACCGAGGCGTATCAGGCCACGGCGACGCAGGCTTTGGGGTAGCATTACATCGTAACGATGACCTTGCCGGTGGATTTTCGGGTGCGTAGCAGCTCAAGCGCGTCGTGGGCCTGTTCCAGCGGCAGGACGTTGCTGACATGGGGGTGCAGTTCGCCCTTTTCATACCATTGCAGCAATTCGCCCAGGCTGCCGATCAGGGCGGGGGCGTCAATCGACAGGTACCCGCCCCAGTAAAATCCGATGACCGAGATATTCTTGACCAGAAGGATATTAGCGGGGATCGGGGGCACATCACCACTTGCAAAGCCGATAACCAGCAGCCGCGCGCCCCGTTTGCAGGATTTCAGGGCCGCCGTGAACTGATCGCCACCCACAGGATCATAGACAACATCTGCGCCACCCAGATCTTTGACCGCGGCGGTGATATCGGCATCTGTGCTGTCGATCAGATGATCCGCACCTGCCGCCTTGGCCGCCGCCAGTTTGTCTGCCCCGCGTGCGCAGGCGATCACGGTCGCGCCCAGTTTCTTGCCAATTTCAACGGCGGTCAGCCCCACACCGCCCGCCGCCCCCAGAACCAGCAGCGTTTCACCCTTTTTCAAAGCGGCGCGCTGCGTCAGGGCCAGATGGCTGGTGCCATAGGCGACCTGAAATGCAGCGGCGTGTTCGGCAGGCATCTTATCCGGAATGGGCAGGCAACGGTTTGCGGGGAAAACACCATAATCTGCCAGCCCGCCGGAATTTCCCATCACGGCGACGCGCGTTCCGACCGGTGGAAAGCTGACACCGGGCCCACAGGCGTCGACAACACCCGCAACTTCGAACCCAAGCGTGAAGGGAAGTGTCGGTTTTTCCTGATATTGGCCCTTTAACAGCAAAAGGTCGGCGAAATTCAGCCCACAAGCGTGAATTTTCACCCGGACCTCTCCCTCTTTTGGTTCAGGTGTGGGTATATCAACGAGAGAGGGAATTTTCCCAAGTTCATTCACTTGATAGGCGCGCATGCTGTTCTCCGGTTATTTTCGCGTCAAATTAAATCAGTGATTGTAAAGACGCGAGGAAAGAATCGCTGTTTTTGCGTGAATTGCGGGATTAGATAGGGTGATGCGTGTGTTTTTTGTTGCCGTTTAGCCTCAGGTTGTAAAAAAACTGTATTCAATCTAGAAACAAACACGCTGAAAAACCTTATAAAAATTGCCTCACGCAAAAGCTTCGTGAAATTAACGTGAAATTTACCGTGAAAAACGCGTGATTTCTTTATAAACGTGTTGTATGATATAAAAAACAACCAGGAGCATACATAATGAAGCATCCCGTTGACGTTCATGTAGGGAAACGTATTCGCCACCGCCGATGGATGGTTGGCATGACGCAACAGCAGCTTGCCGAAAAAGTTGGTATCAAATTCCAGCAAATTCAAAAGTACGAAACCGGCATGAACCGCGTTTCGGCGTCCAGACTGTGGGATATCTCCGATGCCCTTGGTGTTGAGGTGAGCTTTTTCTTTGAAGGTCTCAGTGACATTCAGGATGAAAACAGAACAGATTCGAATGTACCAAGCGATATTCTGGCCGATAAAGAAGCGCTTGAACTGGTGCGGTCCTACTATGCGATCCCAGAAAATCAGCGCCGTCGTCTGTTCGACCTGGCCCGCGTGCTGAGCGAAGCGGCCTGAAAACGTAAAGGGCGTGGTTCTGCTTGACGCGCCCTGTGGATGCGGGATACCGCCAAATCTATGGCGGCCCGCATAAATCTAAGTTCCTCTGATCAGGAAAACCTGCGTGAAACGGCGCATCAGATGGCTGATGCGGCGCGGCAGGCGATTTTGCCGCATTTCCGCAGCAACGGATTATCGGTCGAAAACAAGCTGGCCGGCGATTTTGACCCCGTCACTGTGGCCGATCGTGCCGCCGAAGAAGCGATGCGTGCCATTCTGGCGGACCGGCGCCCCGATGATGCGATATTGGGCGAAGAGTTCGGGCAAAAGGGCGGCACAACCGGGTTGACCTGGGTGCTTGACCCAATTGACGGCACCCGCGCGTTTATTTCCGGCACGCCGACCTGGGGTGTGCTGATCGCAGTGTCTGACGCGGATGGCCCGATCTACGGCATGATCGATCAACCCTATATTTCCGAGCGGTTTGAAGGCGGCTTTGGCCACGCGGCGCTGATCGGGCCGCATGGGCAAATGGCGTTGAAAACAAAGCCAGATCAGCCACTTGCGCAGTCTACGATCTTTACTACATTCCCCGAGGTTGGGTCACAGCCCGAGCGCGACGCCTTTCACGCGGTTGCGCGAAACTGCAAGCTGACGCGGTATGGGATGGATTGCTATGCCTATGCGCTTTTGGCGGCTGGTCAGATTGATCTGGTGATCGAGGCCGGTTTGCAGTCTTATGACATTGCCGCGCCGATTGCCGTTATCCAGGCGGCGGGCGGCATCGTCACGGATTGGAGCGGCGGGCCGGTTCATGACGGCGGGCGTGCACTGGCCGCGGCCTCGGTCCAGCAACACCAGGCAGCGCTAGAGATTTTGCAGCGATTTGACTACGACAGCTGACCAACACGTCCTCCATTCACCCAAACATCTGCAATTGCCCGATCATCCCCCATCATGATGGTGGGGAACACCATATCCCAAAAGGTTTCCGCCTGATTTGCGCGGGTTTCGATGGCGGCGGTCGAGGTCAGATCGATGACGGTGATATCGGCTGCATATCCCGGCGCCAGGTGCCCCAAATGATCATCGGCATGCAAGGTCTGCGCATTGCCAGCCGTCGCCAGCCATAACAACTGCGCCGGATGCAGCGCCGTGCCGGAAAGCTGCCCGATCTCATAAGCCGCGGCTATCGTGCGTAACATGGAAAAGGACGATCCGCCGCCCGTGTCGGTGGCCAACCCGACCTTATGCCCTTCGCCCTTGCGGGCGCCCATATCGAACAGCCCTGATCCGATGAAGGTGTTCGAGGTCGGGCAATGCACCAGCGCGCCGCCCGCATCCCTTAACCGGCTTTTCTCGCGGTCGGTCAGGTGGATCGCATGGCCGTAAAGCCCGCGGGCGCCCAACAGCCCGAACATCTCATACGTGTCCAGATAATCGCGCGCCTTCGGGAACAGTTTTGCCACCCAGTCCAGTTCGGGCAGTTGTTCACTGATATGCGTCTGCATCAAGCAATCGGGGTGTTCGGCCCACAGCTGGCCAAGCACCTCAAGCTGTTCGGGGGTCGAGGTGGGCGAAAACCGCGGGGTAATCACGTACTTGCATCGGTCGCGTCCGTGCCACTGATCCAGCAATGCCTTGCTTTCATCATAGGCGCGCTGCGGAGTGTCCAGCAAAGGCGCAGGCGCGTTGCGATCCATGCAGGTTTTTCCCGCAAAAACAGACATTTGGCGTTCAGTGGCGGCGCTAAAGAAGGCATCGACACTGACGGGGTGCGATGTACAGTAACTGACAACGGTCGTCGTGCCATTGCGCAGCAGCAGGTCCAGATAGGTGCGCGCCATGGCCTGCGCATAGTCGGGATCGACAAAGCGCATTTCCTCGGGGAATGTATATGTGTTCAGCCAATCGATCAGCTGCTTGCCCCAACTGGCAATAATCGCGGTCTGCGGATAATGCGCATGGGTATCGATGAAACCGGGCAGGATCAGATTGCGGCCGTAATCCATCACTTCGGCCTGGGGATAGGCCGATTTCAGGGTGTCGGCGTGATCCACCGCCGCAATCACCCCGTCGCGGATCAGAATGCCGCCCTGGCTGTTGTGATCACAGGCGTCCCCAATCGGCATATGGAACGGGTCGCCCGAAAAAGTCAGTGTTTGGCCAAGCAGCAATCGATCTTGATCTGTCATGGCTGTCACCCTATGCGCAGGAACAGGCAGGGTAAATCCCGCGTTAACCTATTGCCACCGATGTCGGTCGGGTTAGGCTGCGCGCATGATCGAAAGGCGGAACATGACGGAAGAAGTGCTGGAACAGGCCCCCCCCGCAGAAGACAGCTACAAGCTGGATAATAAGCTGATTTCGTCGGTCAGGCTTGCTGTTGCAACCGCTGACAGCGCCCGTTTGCTTGAGTTGCTGCAGCCGTTGCATGCGGCGGATATTGCTGACCTTCTGGAACAGGTCGACACCGCGCAGCGGCGCGAAATTCTGCTGCTGTCCAGTGAGATCGTCGATGGTGAGGTGCTGTCCGAGCTGGACGAAGCCCTGCGGGAAGAAATCATCGATTTTCTACCGAAAGAGGCGCTGACCGAAGCCGTCCGCGATCTTGACTCTGATGATGTCGTCGACCTGGTCGAGGATCTGGACGAACCCACCCAGGAAGCCGTGCTTGAGGCGCTGGATGATGCCGACCGGGTCGCGGTCGAACAGGCGCTGTCTTACCCCGAGGAGTCCGCCGGTCGTCTGATGCAGCGCGAATTCGTCATGGCGCCGGAACACTGGAACGTGGGGCAGGCGATTGACTATATGCGCGCCAATGATGATCTGCCTGAACAGTTTTATCACATCATTCTGGTTGACCCGCGTCTGAAACCCACGGGCTATGTCACCCTGGGGCGGCTTTTGTCGCATCGGCGCGAAGTGCCGCTGTCGATTATCACCGAAGACAGTTTTCGCACAATCCCCGTGACCCAGCCCGAAGATCAGGTGGCCTATGCCTTTAACCAGTATCACCTGATTTCAGCCCCCGTGGTCGACGAAGACGAACGGTTGGTCGGTGTGATCACCATTGATGACGCCATGGCCGTTCTGGATGAAGAGCATGAAGAAGATATCCTGCGTCTGGCCGGTGTGGGCGAAGGCAGTCTGAGCGATAAAGTCATCAACACGACCAGACGCCGTTTCCCGTGGCTGGCGGTGAATCTGATTACGGCGATATTGGCATCCGCAGTGATCGCGCAATTCGAAGAGGCGATCACTCAGATCGTTGCATTGGCCGTGCTGATGCCGATTGTGGCCTCGATGGGTGGGAACGCGGGCACGCAATCGCTGACCGTGGCGGTGCGCGCCATTGCGACCAAAGACCTGACCGGGTCCAACGTATTCCGCGTGATCCGGCGTGAGGTTCTGGTGGGTCTGGTGAACGGTGTCATCTTTGCCGTCGTCATGGGGCTGGTCGGGCTGGTCTGGTTCAACTCGTTCGATCTGGGCTGGGTCATTGCCGCCGCGATGGTGATCAATCTTGTCGTTGCCGGGCTGGCGGGCACGGTTATTCCAGTAATTTTGGACAAGCTGAAAATTGATCCTGCGCTGGCCTCGGGCGCATTTGTGACGACGGTGACAGACGTCGTCGGCTTTTTCGCGTTTCTGGGTCTGGCTGCGGTGGTGCTTTTATGACCCTTGCGGATCGCAAGGCCGAATTGCGCAAGCAGGCTTTCCAACGGCGTGCGCAGGCCCATGCGACGGACAGCGGCGCTGCAGCGGGCGTTTTGTCGTCGGTTCTGGCCGGATATCGCGGCGTGCCAACTGCGGGCTATATCCCCATCCGGTCCGAGATCGACCCGCTGCCCGCCATGGCCGAAGCCGCAGCCCATGGACCGGTTTGCGTCCCGGTCATCGAAGCGCAGGGCAAGCCGTTGAAATTCCGCAGGTGGGAGCCGGACGCAGAATTGGTCGAAGGGCCGTTCAAGGTGATGGTGCCTGCGTCGGGTGACTGGATCGAACCGGAACTGCTGATCGTCCCGCTGGTGGCCTTTACCCGCGCAGGCGGGCGACTTGGCTATGGCGGTGGGTTCTATGACCGCACCCTGCAGAACTTACGCGCCAAACACCCAACCCTGGCCATCGGATTTGCCTATGCCGCGCAAGAGTTTCCCGACATCCCGCTGGACCCGACGGATCAGCCGCTGGATATGGTCGTCACAGAACTAGACCTGGTCATGGTTGGCCCGGATCAAAGTACGTCCTGAACCTTAAGCTCTACAACGAACTTCTGCTGTTGCAGCGTGCGGATTTCGCGTTCATTTGACCGGACTTTACGCCGTAATCTACGAATTTCGTTTAGGTCTGGTTTTTCTGAAATCAGCTCTTGGTCAATGTCAGATTGAAGCCGCTCGAGTTCATACTCAAGTGAGTTAATTCTCCATTCAAAGTCATA
Organism: Pseudaestuariivita rosea; assembly: GCF_017592335.1. GTDB lineage: Bacteria > Pseudomonadota > Alphaproteobacteria > Rhodobacterales > Rhodobacteraceae > Parasulfitobacter > Parasulfitobacter rosea. The sequence continues at coordinate 75,050 of NZ_JACNMP010000002.1, forward strand.
AATTTGCTTACCGACGTAAAATGGCTGAAACATTTTACTATGTTGTTCGGGTGAACAAACCTTGTTGATACTATCGCCCCGTCGACCGATCTTGAACGCATTTTCCGGAGTACAGTACTGCTGCAATCCAGCCTGACGACCGACCAACCATTTCTGCTGATTTGGGACAATCCCGATATCTCCACAGGCTTTCGCATGATTGTCCAGATAATCGCTGTAACGACCGCTCTGACCATCTGACAGCCCAATACCGTACCAATCAGCCCGCATACATTCTTTATTGGTCATCGTTTCACATCCAGATAGAACAATAAGAAAAAAACTGAATAAGAAAGCTTTACGGATCATTTGGGCGCCTCGTTTGAAAAGTCTCTGATGACAAGAGAAAAAAGGCGACTGTTAAGCAATAACAAAACACTGTTTTCAGACAATAAGGACGAATTTCGCCCGCAATGCTGTGTTCAGACTTGTTCTTTGAACTGATCAATCCTAGGGCTTTTGACATGAGACTTTTGTTTTTAGGCGATGTTATGGGCCGCGCTGGGCGGTCTGCGATTTCCGAACACCTTCCGAAGTTGCGCCAGGAGTGGCGGTTGGATTTTGTCGTCATCAACGGCGAAAACGCCACGAATGGGGCCGGTCTGTCGGGCGATCATGCCAAGCTGCTGTTTGATGCGGGGGCCGACTGTGTGACGCTGGGCGATCATGCGTTTGATCAAAAGGAAATGCTGGGTTTTATCGAACGCGAACCGCGTATCCTGCGACCTTTGAACTTTGCCAAAACGGCCCCGGGGCAGGGCGCACGTCTGTTCACGGCCCAAAACGGGCGCAAGGTTCTGGTCACGCAAGTGCTGGGTCAGGTATTCATGAAGCGCGCCTTTGGCGATCCGTTCTCGGCTGTTGATCTGGTTCTGCGCAATCACCCCCTGGGTGGGCAGGCCGATGCGATTGTTGTTGATATGCACTGCGAAGCCACGTCGGAAAAGATGGGCATGGGGCATTTTTGCGACGGGCGGGCATCAGTCGTGGTGGGCACCCATACCCACGTGCCCACGGGGGATGCGCAGATTTTACCCGGCGGCACGGCCTATCTGACCGATGCCGGGATGTGCGGTGACTATAACTCGGTCATCGGTATGGAAAAGGCCGAACCATTGCGCCGCTTTGTCACCGGTATGTCAAAGGGCCGCTTTACCCCTGCCATGGGCGAAGCGACATTATCTGGTCTGTTTGTCGAAACCGATGATCAGACAGGCCGCGCCAAAACGGTACGCATGATACGCCATGGTGGCCGTTTGCAGGCAGCAATTCCCTGAAATCAGTAGCGCGCGCCGGATTGCGCTGCTAATCTGTGCTCTGGTCAACGATCTGACAGTTTGGGGATGCTTTGAATGATATTTTCTGACACCGGCTTTCGGATCAAAAAGGGCGCGCCGCTTTGATGACGGGCTTGCTTGAGCTTTCTCAGACCACTCAGGCCATTGTGGCCCTTGCCGTCGTCGCGGGCATGTTCGTGCTGTTTTTACGCGAGTCCTATCCAACCGAAGTCGTGGCCATCGCCGGGGTGTCGCTGATGCTGGTTCTGGGCATTTTGCCCTATGAACGCGCCGTCGCCGTTCTGGCCAACCCGGCGCCCTGGACGATTGCGGCGATGTTTATCGTGATGGGGGCCTTGGTGCGGACGGGTGCCTTGGACTGGTTCACTCAGATGGCCGAACGGCGGGCGGATCGGCAGCCCGTTCTGGCCATTGCCGGGTTGATGCTGTTTGTCATCGTGTCTTCGGCCATCGTGTCGAACACGCCTGTGGTTGTTGTCATGATCCCGGTCTTCGTGCAACTGGCCGGCAGGCTTGGGCTGGCGCCATCCAAGCTGTTGATCCCCCTGTCTTATGCGGCGATCCTGGGCGGCACTCTGACCCTGATCGGGACATCCACGAACCTGCTGGTCGATGGTGTTGCACGGGTCAACGGGCTGGCGCCGTTTACGATTTTCGAGGTCACGCCGCTGGGCATTATTCTGGTGATCTGGGGCATGCTTTATCTACGCGTCATCGGGCCATTTCTGCTGCCGGAACGCACCAGTATGGCAGGCCTGCTGACGCAGAAGTCCAATATGAAATTCTTTACCGAGGTCGCCGTCCCCGAGGACTCAAGCCTGATCGACCAGCCCGTCGGTGACATCGATCTGTTCAAGCGCGAAGGGGTGCGGCTGGTGGATGTGCTGCGCGGCGATGCGTCGCTACGGCGAAACCTGTCCGAGGTCGTTTTGCGGGCCGGTGACCGGGTTGTTCTGCGCACCCAAATGACCGAATTGCTGGGGCTTCAGCAATCGAAAGACGTGCGCATGGTGGATAAGCTGAGTTCGGTTCAGACCACTACGGTCGAGGTTCTGATCACTCCGGGCTGTAAAATGATCGGGCGGTCGCTGGGGTCGCTCCGGTTGCGACGGCGGTACGGTGTTTATCCCCTGGCGGTGCATCGGCGCAATCAGAACATCGGGCGCCAGTTGGATGATCTGGTGGTGCGGGTTGGGGACACCTTGCTGCTGGAAGGCGCGGGCGAAGACATTCAGCGACTGGCGTCTGATATGGAACTGGTGGACGTCGCCAAACCCAAGGCGCGGGCTTTCCGTCGTGGCCATGCCCCTTTGGCCGTGGTGGCCCTGTTGGGGATCGTTGGGCTGGCGGCCTTTGGCGTGGCCCCCATCCTGATGCTTAGCGTTTTTGCCGTCGCGCTGGTCTTCATCACCCGCTGCATTGACGCCGAAGAGGCATTTTCCTTTGTCGATGGACGGTTACTGGCCCTGATCTTTGCCATGCTGGCGATTGGGGCCGCATTGGAAGCCTCAGGCGCTGTGCGACTGATCGTCGAAGCGATTGCACCTGCTTTGGGCGACCTGCCGCCTTTCCTGATCGTCTGGGCGATTTATCTGCTGACGTCGGTCCTGACCGAGCTGGTTTCAAACAACGCCGTCGCGGTAGTCGTGACGCCCATTGCCATCGGTCTGGCCGATGCCATCGGTATCGATGCCCGCCCGCTGGTCGTGGCGGTGATGGTCGCGGCCTCGGCCAGTTTTGCCACTCCGATCGGGTATCAGACAAATATGCTGGTCTATGGTCCGGGGGGGTATCGGTTCACCGATTTTCTGCGGGTGGGCATCCCGTTAAATCTTTCGGTTGGCCTACTGGCCTCGGCCATTATTCCGTTTATCTGGCCTCTATAAGGGTGCTGCACAACGTCTCTCTGCCTGATGGGGCAGCGGACGGCCCGCTGAAAAATCTGATGATCGCTTAGGCCACCCGACCCGACAGTGAATTGGCTAGAAATTGAAGGTCAGCCCGACATTGACCGCGTTCGTGATGACGTCGGTTTCAAGTTCGCCGCCATCTTCCAGATCAGCGGTGTTCGATGAATAGCTGCCCTTGTATTCGCCGAAGACCGACCAGCTTTCATCCAGCTCATACGTCGCGCCCGCCATAAAGACGACTGCGGGGCCGGTGATCTGATAATCAAAGGTATCGTTCGCGCCGATCTCGACATCGACACGCGGAATGGCCAGGCCAACGCCGCCACCGATATAGGGATCCCACCGCCTGTTTTCCTGGCTCCAGCGGTGAAAACCGTTGACTGTCAAAAGGTTAAGGCCGTCCGTGAATTCAAGATCGGAAAATCCGCTGTTGCGTAGGGTACTGTCACTGGCAGCGACCTTGGCGTGGTTCAGCTCAATCCCGTACCCAAGCCGTTCGCTTTGCCACCAGGTCAGACGAAAGCCGAAATAAGGCGGCACTTCGGTCGAATTTCCGTTCCATTCCACATCGAAATCAAAGGTATCATCGCCGGTCGTGCCATCAACATTGCCATCGGGGGCCGACTGCAGACCTGAATAAAGACTCAGCTGAAATTCAGCCTGGGCCAAATTTGCCATACCGATCGCCAAAACGGCGCCTAAAACACTACTTTTCACCAGGTGCATCCCCAACAGACCCGACATCAACTCATACGCGTACATTCAATGTTAAAGAATATCGCCAACACAAAGCTAGACAAAACTGTCAAAAGGTGCCTGTGCGCGAATGTCCGCTGGACGTCACGGCATTGGGGGGCTAAATACCCGCGAAAGGCCGTTTTGACGGTTCACATGCTGTTCGCCATGAAATAGGTGAATGTCGCAAGTCCGGAAGGAGATCTAAGCCGTGTCTCACGCAGACGATTACGAAGGTACACGCCGAGATTTTATCTATTACGCGGCCGCTGGCGCTGGCACTGTGGTGGCAGGTGCCGCTGTCTGGCCGCTGGTCAATCAGATGAATCCAAGTGCGGATGTTCTGGCGCTGGCATCGATTCGCGTTGATGTCAGTGGGTTGCAGCCTGGGTCGCAGCTGACGCAGCTATGGCAGGGCAAGCCCGTGTTCATCCGCTATCGCACCCCGGAAGAGATCGAGGCCGCCCGTGCTGTCGATCTGTCCGAACTGCCTGATCCGGTGGCCCGGAACGACAATCTGGATGAAGCCGTGCCCGCCACCGACGAAAACCGCGCCCTAGGCGAAAGCGGTGAATGGCTGGTGATGATGGGCGTCTGCACGCATTTTGGCTGTGTGCCGGTGGGCGAGGCTGGCGATTTTGACGGCTGGTTCTGCCCCTGCCATGGGTCGCACTATGATACCTCGGGCCGCATTCGCAGCGGCCCCGCACCGGAAAACCTGCCGGTTCCGATGGCCGCTTTCGTTGACGAAACAACAATTCTACTGGGTGAGGAGGCCTAAGACATGTCTGGAATCCCACACGATCACTACGAACCCACATCAGCCCGCGAAAAGTGGCTGCACCGGCGGTTGCCGATTGTGGGTCTTTTGTATGACACCCTGATGATCCCGACCCCCAAAAACCTGAACTGGATGTGGATCTGGGGCATCGTTCTGACCTTTACGCTGGTGTTGCAAATCGCGACCGGCGTTGTGCTGGCGATGCATTATGTGCCGCATGTAGACAGGGCGTTCGCTAGCGTTGAACACATCATGCGGAATGTGAATGGCGGGCATATGATCCGCTATGTGCATATGAACGGCGCGTCGCTGTTCTTTGCGGCGGTCTATGCGCATATCTTCCGCGGTCTGTATTATGGGTCCTACAAGGCCCCGCGTGAGGTGACGTGGATCATCGGCATGCTGATTTATCTGCTGATGATGGGCACGGCCTTTATGGGTTATGTTCTGCCATGGGGTCAGATGTCATTCCACGGGACGGCTGTGATCACTGGCCTGTTTGGCGCGATCCCCTTCGTGGGCGAGTCGGTCCAGACCTGGCTTTTGGGCGCTTCCGCCGTGGGTCAACCTGCGCTGAACCGCTTCTTTTCACTGCACTATCTGCTGCCATTTGTGATTGCAGGCCTTGTGATCGTTCACATCTGGGCCTTCCACACAACCGGCAATAACAACCCGACCGGTGTCGAAGTGCGTCGCACGTCGAAAGAAGAAGCCGAGCGTGATACTTTGCCTTTCTGGCCTTACTTCGTGATCAAGGATCTGTTTGCCCTGGCAATCATCCTGCTGGTGTTCTTCGCCATCGTTGGCTTTATGCCGAACTATCTGGGCCACCCCGATAACTATATCGAGGCAAACCCACTGGCCACGCCTGCGCACATCGTGCCCGAATGGTACTTCCTGCCGTTCTACGCAATCCTGCGGGCCTTTGACGGTGACGTCTGGGTCGTGATCGCGGTCGAATGGATCACCTTCGGTATCGTGGATGCGAAATTCTTCGGTGTGTTGGCGATGTTCGGTGCCCTGGTCGTGATGGCGCTGGCCCCGTGGCTGGACACATCATCGGTGCGGTCAGGTCGCTATAGACCAGCGTTCAAGTGGTTCTTTGCGGTCCTTGTCATCGACTTCTTTGTCCTGATGTGGGCAGGGGCGATGCCGGCCGAAGGCATCTATCCAACCATCGCCTTGATCGGGTCGGCATACTGGTTCGCCTACTTCCTGGTGATCCTGCCGCTTCTGGGCATATTCGAGAAACCGCTATCGCAACCCGCGACAATCGAAGATGATTTCAACGCGATGTATGCGAACAAGGGATCGACATCCGGTGCACCGGCCATGTCGCCCGCTGAATGACTAGGGGATCAATAAGCATGTTGAAGAAACTGACAATCGCAATGGCCCTGACCCTTGGTCTTGCAGCATCCGGTGCAATGGCTGCTGGTAAAACCGGTGAAGTCACCGACTATGACTTTTCTTTCGAAGGGCCCTTTGGCACCTTTGATCAGCAGCAACTTCAGCGTGGGTTGAAGGTCTACACCGAAAGCTGTGCTGCCTGTCATGGTATGAAGTTTGTACCGATCCGGACATTGGGCGATGAAGGTGGCCCGAACTTGCCTGATGATCAGGTGCGGGCTTATGCGGCGATGTTGGAGGTTTATGACGAAAGCATTCGCGATTTTCGTACAGCAACCCCAACAGATCATTTTCCGGAATCAAACCTTGAAAATGCGCCCGATCTTAGCCTGATGGCGAAGGCACGTGCTGGTTTCAGCGGCCCTTATGGCTCTGGCATCAACCAATTGGTTCGCGGAATGGGCGGGCCGGAATACATCGCTTCGCTTTTGAACGGTTACACAGGTGAGATACGCGAAGAAGCCGGTGCCGTACTTTATGAAAATAAAGCGTTTCCGGGCGGATGGATTTCGATGGCACCCCCCCTTGAGGATGGCTGGATCGAATTTGACGACGGTCATGCAAACGATCTGGAGTCCATGTCAAAGGATGTTGCTGCATTTTTGATGTGGACGGCTGAGCCCAAGATGATGGCGCGTAAGCAGGCTGGTCTGACGGGCGTGTTGTTCCTGACGGTTTTGGCGGTTCTTCTGTATCTGACCAACAAGCGTTTGTGGGCGCCGATCAAAGCGCGCGCGAAACAGCGCAAAGACTAAGCCAACGATTAACCTAATGAAAACGCCGCCTTTCTGGGCGGCGTTTTTCGTTAAAATCGGGTTCTGGAAACAGGTCTATTCAGCCGCAACACGCTTTCGACGCGCTTCCAGCATTGGTTTCAGATAGCGGCCTGTGTGGCTATGCTCGACCTCAGCCACCTGTTCAGGCGTGCCCTTGGCCACGACTGTTCCGCCGCCATCGCCGCCTTCGGGACCGATATCGATGATGTGGTCCGCCGTTTTGATCACGTCTAGATTATGTTCGATCACCACAACCGTATTACCCTGATCGACCAGTTCATGCAGCACTTCCAGCAATTTACGCACATCTTCGAAATGCAGACCCGTAGTCGGTTCATCCAGAATGTACAGCGTCCGCCCTGTCGACCGTTTCGACAATTCTTTCGACAGCTTGACGCGCTGCGCCTCGCCACCTGACAGGGTCGTTGCCTGTTGACCCACCTTGATATAGCCCAGACCCACACGCATCAGCGCGTCCATCTTTTCGCGGATCGACGGCACAGCCTTGAAAAACTCCTGCGCGTCTTCAACTGTCATATCCAGGACATCTGCAATTGATTTACCCTTAAACCGAAGCTCAAGGGTTTCGCGGTTATACCGGGCGCCATTGCAAGTTTCGCACGTGACATAAACATCAGGAAGAAAATGCATCTCGATCTTGATCACACCATCGCCCTGACAGGCCTCGCACCGGCCGCCCTTGACGTTGAAGCTGAAGCGCCCTGGTTTATAGCCGCGGGCCTTGGATTCGGGCAGGCCGGCGAACCAATCCCGGATTGGCGTGAAAGCGCCAGTATAGGTCGCTGGATTACTGCGCGGCGTGCGTCCGATGGGGCGCTGGTCGATGTCGATAACCTTGTCCAGGTGCTCTAGCCCGGTGATCCCATCGCAGGGCGCGGGCGTCTGACGGGCCCCATTCAGCCGCATCGATGCGGTTTTGAACAGCGTTTCGATCGTCAGTGTCGACTTTCCGCCGCCCGACACCCCGCTGACGCAGACAAACTTACCAAGCGGGAAATCAACGGTCACATCCTTCAGATTGTTGCCGCTGGCTTTTTTGACCGTCACCTTCTTCTTGTTGCCCTTGCGACGCGTGGCGGGCACCGCGATTTCACGCTGGCCCGACAGGTATTGCCCTGTTAGGGACGCCGGATCGGCCGTAATCTCGGCCGGAGAACCGCGCGACACGATCTGGCCGCCATGCACGCCTGCGCCGGGGCCAATATCCAGAACATAGTCGGCTTCACGGATCGCCTCTTCGTCGTGTTCGACCACGATCACCGTATTCCCCTGATCGCGCAGGTTTTTCAGCGTGGTCAGCAGCCGATCGTTATCGCGCTGGTGCAACCCGATCGAAGGCTCATCCAGCACATAGAGAACCCCCGTCAGGCCCGACCCGATCTGACTGGCCAGTCTGATCCGCTGACTTTCACCTCCGGACAAGGTGCCCGCGTTCCGACTAAGCGTCAGGTAATCCAGCCCGACATTGTTCAAAAAGCCCAGACGTTCGCGGATTTCCTTCAATATCGCCCGCGCAATTTCGTTCTTTTGCGCTGACAGGGTTTCCGGCACGCCCTCGCACCATTTCAGAGCCTCTTTGATCGATTTTTCAACCACTTGCCCCACATGCAGCCCGGCAATTTTCACCGCCAGGGCCTCTTCCCGCAGGCGGTATCCGTCACACACACCGCAGGCACGGTTGTTCTGATATTGCTCAAACTGTTCGCGCGTCCAGTTCGAATCCGTCTCGCGATAGCGTCGCTCCATATTCGGCACCACGCCTTCAAAGCTGCGCGTCACCTCGTAAACCCGGCCACCGTCGTCATAGCGGAACTTGATTTCGTCATCCCCGGACCCATAGAGCAACACTTGCTGCACATGCTTCGGCAAATCCTTCCACCGCGCGTTTTTGTCGAATTCATAGTGCTTCGCCAGCGCCTCGATCGTCTGGGTGTGATAGGGCGACTTGCCCTTGCGCCAAGACGCAATGGCCCCGTCGATCAGTTTCAAAGATGGGTCGGGCACAATCAGCCGTTCGTCAAAAAACAGCTCGACCCCCAGGCCGTCACAGGCGGGGCAGGCGCCAAAGGGCGCGTTAAAGGAAAACAGCCGCGGTTCGATTTCAGGAATGGTGAAGCCACTGACAGGGCAGGCAAATTTTTCGCTGAACGTAATCCGTTCAGGGTCGCCTTCCTTGGGCGCCGTTTCCAGAATGGCGATGCCGTCGGCCAGATCAAGCGCCGTGCGGAAACTGTCGGCCAGCCGTGTCTCAAGCCCTTCGCGTACGACAATCCGGTCGACGACCACGTCGATGTCATGGCGGAACTTCTTATCCAAGGTGGGTGGCTCATCCAGTTCATAGAACTCACCGTCAACCTTGACCCGCTGAAACCCCTGCTTGCGCAGCTCGGCAAATTCCTTGCGGTACTCACCCTTGCGGTCGCGCACGATGGGCGCCAGCAGATAGCCGCGCGTGCCTTCGTCCATCGCCATGACGCGGTCGACCATATCCTGCACCTGCTGCGCCTCGATCGGTTGACCGGTTGTAGGGCTATAGGGCGTGCCGACTCGGGCGAACAAAAGCCGCATATAATCGTAAATCTCGGTCACGGTCCCGACGGTTGATCGTGGGTTTTTCGATGTCGTCTTCTGCTCAATCGAGATCGCCGGACTTAGCCCGCTGATGTGATCCACATCGGGTTTTTCCATCATGTCCAGAAACTGACGTGCATAGGCCGAAAGTGATTCCACATAGCGCCGCTGCCCTTCGGCATAGATAGTATCGAAGGCCAAGGACGACTTGCCAGACCCGGAAAGCCCAGTGATTACAACCAGTTCATCGCGGGGAATGTCCACATCAACCGACTTCAGATTGTGTTCACGCGCACCACGAATTTCGATCTTTTTCAGCTCTGGCATGGGACCCTCATTAACCGATAGGCAAGACATAGCGGGCAGCGCCATCAGGGCCAATGAAAAAATGGAACATTTTGGGAACATTTTGCGAAAAACGGCGGGCGTGCCGTGAAGTTCTGCAGCTCTTTTGACCGCTGACCGATTATAAGGTAAAATGTGAATATTAACGGAACCAGTTTCTTCGTTGTGTGCACAGCTTATCAGACCTAGATATTTTAGATGACGGACGGATTGCATATCAGGGGCATTGGTGCCCACATTCCCGATGGGAAAACCACGTCGCAGCAGCTTGATCAGCGATTGGGTCTGGCTTGTGGCGAGGTTGAGCGTCAGACCGGCGTACCCGTTCGCCATTATTGTGTGGGCGATGAAGATCAGATCTCGATGGCGACCAAGGCGGCCCATGCGGCGCTGGACGCGGCAGGTCTTCGGCCAACCGACATCGATCTTGTGATCAGCGCATGTGCGGTGCCCTATCAGCCCATTCCGTCAACGGCGCCGGCGGTGCAACGGGCGTTAGGTATTCCCGACGGACAGGCCACGGCATTCGATATCAACAGCACCTGCCTGAGTTTTTTAAACGCACTGGAATGCTGCGACGGGTTGTTGGCCGCGGGGCGGTATCAGCGTGCGCTGATCGTCTGTTCCGAGGTCGCTTCGCGTGCTTTGCCTTGGCAGACACGGCCCGATATCGCGGGCCTTTTCGGCGATGGCGCTGCGGCGGTTGTGGTTGAACGCGGGCAAGGGCAGGGGATCATCGCGACCGGGTTCGAAACGCATCCGTCCGGTTACGATATCTGCGGGATTGGGGCCGGGGGCACGCGGTTCGATTTCCGCGATCAGGCCGAAGATTTTGCGGCCAACACCCTGTTTCAGATGGACGGGAAAGAGCTGTTTCGCCTGTCCAGCAAGCATTTCGCCCGTTTTGTCGACGATCTGTTGGCCCGTGCTGGATGGACCAAGGATCAGGTCGATCTGGTCGTGCCGCACCAGGCCAGCCCGCTGGCCCTGGCCCATATGATCCGCGCCTGCGGCTTTCAGACCGATCAGGTCATCGATATCACGCGGGTCTATGGCAACCAGATCGCGGCATCCCTGCCGATCAGCCTGAACCATGCCGTGGACCATGGCCGCCTGTCGCGCGGCCAACGGCTGTTGATGCTGGGTACATCGGCGGGTGTGTCCTTTGGCGGCATCGCGATGGTTTATTGAATGACCGTTCTGGTCACAGGCGCTACGGGGTTTCTGGGCGGCGCGGTCGCCTGTAGGCTGCATGACCTGGGTCAGCCCGTTTTGGCAACCGGGCGCAACATGGACGCGTTGGCGGGGTTGCAGAGCATGGGGCTGGAAACCATGGCGGCCGATCTGGCCCATTCGCTTGATCCGAACCCGAATATCGAAGCGATCGTCCATTCGGCGGCTTTATCGTCGCCTTGGGGCCATCCGCGTGCTTTTGAAAGCGCCAATGTCACCGTCACCGCCAATCTGATCGATTTCGCCCGGCGCAGCGGCGTTGGGCGTTTCGTCCATATCTCAAGCGCTAGCGTTTATTTCCGGTTTCAGGATCAGGACCAACTGCCCGAAACCACCGTTCTGCCACCCCCCGTTAACCTCTACGCCAAGACAAAAGCGCAGTCCGAGCAATTGGTTCTAGCCGCGCCCGACATCGGCCCGATCATCTTGCGCCCACGCGGCATATATGGTGTGGGCGATACGGCCCTGCTGCCGCGTTTGTCGCAGGTGGCGAAGAAATCTCGTCTGCCAAGGTTCCCCGGTGGCATGGGCGCGACCGATATCACCCATGTGGATGACGTTGTTGCTGCCACTCTGGCCGCGCTTGATGCCCCTGGGTCAACCCACGGCGAAATCTTCAACATCAGCGGCGGCCAATGCATCGGGATGGACCAGATCATCTGTGCCATCGCCCGTCATCACAACATTCCCGTCCGCTGGCGCACCGTGCCCTTTGGCCTGGCGCTGTCGGCCGTTCGCATGATCGAAACGGCGGCATCGGTTCTGCCCGGTCGACCCGAACCGCCCGTGACCGCTTACAGTCTGGCCCTGATGCGTTATCGTCAGACCATGGATATCACCAAGGCCAAAACCCATTTGAACTGGCAGCCTCAGGTGTCCTTCCCCGAAGGGTTCCGCCGCACGTTTGGCGCCGATCTGCCACAATGATCCCGGTTTTCGCAAATAGCGCCCATGTTTTCACCCGCGAACGTCTGGTGCTGCGCGGTGGGCGGTTGACCAAGGTTGCATTAAGGGTGCGCTTTGGTCTGATCCGTCATCCGAAACACGGACCCGTCCTGATTGACGCAGGGTACGGTCCCCGCGTCACCCAAGGGGCCGGGCGCAGTGCGGCGCTGAAACTCTACGCGGCTTTGCTGAAACCCCGGCTGGACCCGCTGCAAAGCCCGCTGGCCGTTCTGGCGCACTACGGATTTGATCCGGCAGACGTCCAGACGATCATCGTCACCCATCTGCACGCCGACCATGTCACCTATCTGCGCGATTTCCCCAACGCCCGCTTCATCATCGCGCCCGAGGCGGTGCGGTTTATGGCTAACCACAGCCATCTGGGCAACGTGCACCATGGTATCTTCACCGAACTGCTGCCCGACGATTTTGCGGACCGCTTGATTGATCCGCTTGGCCTGCCCCAAGTCGAGGCGCCGTTTGGTCTTGGTCAAGGCGCGGACCTGTTTGGTGACGGCTCAATCTTGACAATCCCGCTGCCGGGGCACGCGCCGGGGCATCTGGGGGTCTGTTTTCCGCACCTCGACCCGCCACTGCTATACGCCACCGACGCGCAATGGATGATGCAGGCGATAACGCAGGACCGCGTTCCGGGCTTTCCGGCGACCCCGCTGGTCTTTCACGACCGGGCCGCGTCACAGGCCAGCATCACCCGCATCCGCGCCTTCATTGATCAAGGGGGCGAGGTCCTGCTGTGCCATGATCCCGCCCCATCGCGCTATGATTTCACGGATCAGACCGATGGGTGACAGCAAACTGGCCCTGCGTCACGCCATCATGGCCTACGCCCAAACGCGCTGGACCGCGCGGTCTTGCCGGTCGCGCCCGGCGCTTGAGCGTTTGCAACAGCATAGATTGGACCACTGGCTGAACAACAGCCTGCCCAAAGTGCCCTATTATCACGATGCGCTCGCAGATCTGGCCGACCTGCCGATCATCGACAAGGCTGTCCTGATGCAGAATTTCGATCAGTTCAACACCGCGGGCATCGATGCGGAAACGGGTTGGGCGGCCTTCGCAGGCGATAAGCATGTCGGCGACCACATCGTCGGCGCCAGCACGGGGACCAGCGGCAACCGCGGGCTTTTCGTGATCTCGCAGGCCGAACGATTTCGCTGGCTGGGCACCATTCTGGCCAAGGCGCTGCCCGGCTTCTGGCGCCAGGTGCATCGCATCGCGATCATGCTGCCGCTGAACACGCCGCTTTATGCCTCGGCCAATCGGCTGCCGACGTTGCAGCTTCGGTTCTATGATCTGACTCAGCCGATGGATCAGTGGGTCGATGATCTGACGGGCTTAGACCCCACCGTTATCATCGCGCCGCCCAAGGTTTTGCGGTGGATGGTTGATCAGAAAGTTCAGCTGAACCCGCGCAGGGTCTTCTCGGGCGCGGAAAAGCTGGATGATTTCGACCGCGATATCATTAACCAATACTTCAGCCTGAAAATGGGCCAGATCTATATGGCGACCGAGGGGTTGTTTGCCGTCACCTGCGAACACGGCGCGCTGCATCTGAACGAAGATACGATGTTTTTCGAATTGCCGCAGGTGGGGGATGATCCGGACTTGCGAGAAATGATCATCACCGATTTCAGCCGCCACGTGCAGATCATGGCGCGTTATCGGATGAACGATCTGGTCCGCCTGTCGCCCGACCCGTGCCCCTGCGGCGCGCCAACCCATGTTCTGGCCGAGGTCGTGGGGCGTGCCGATGACTGCTTTCATCTGCCGGGGCGCGATGGCCAGGTCATGCTAACCCCCGATATCCTGCGCAATACCGTCATCGACACCGACCGCAGCATCGACGATTTCCGCGTGTTGCAAACCGGGCCGCAGAGTATTCAGGTGCATCTGCCACCCGCGACCCCTGCCGATGTTTGTGCTGCAGTTCAGTCGGCGATGACTGCTTTGATGGCCAAAAAGCAGGTGAATGCCGCCGTCACCGTCGAACCGCACACCCTGCAAACCAGCGGCGACCGGAAACTGCGCCGCGTTGAAAATCAGCATAAGCCCAATGGCTGAGACAATGCTGATCACCGGCGCCCGCGCGCCCGCGGGTTTGCATCTGGCGCGGCTGATGCACGGGGCAGGGCATCGGGTGATCATGGCGGACAGTTTGCGCCAGACCATTTCGTCGGTCTCAACAGCCTGCGATGCCTACGAAGTCCTGCCGCGCCCCATCGATGGGCTGTCGGCCTACGCCGAGGCCGTGAAACAGGTCATCACCCGTCACAACATCACGCAGGTCATCCCGACCTGTGAAGAGGTCTTTTATCTGGCGCAAATCTGGTCCGACGCCATGCCAGCCCAACTTTTCGCGCCTGATATCAGTCTTTTGGCGCGCGCGCATAACAAATACGACTTCACGCAACTGGCGCAGGAATTGGGGCTGCCGGTGCCACAGACCTATCTTCTGACCGACCCGGCTGATCTGGAAAAACACCGTGCGCAGTCCCGCGATCTGGTCTTCAAACCGGTCTGGTCCCGCTTCGCGACCAATGTCCTGATCCGCCCGGACCCACGCAAACTGACATTCAAACCGACGCTGACAACTCCATGGGTGGCACAGGAGTTCATCAAGGGGACCGAGCTTTGCGCCTATGCCTTCGCCACCCGTGGCCAGCTGAACGGGCTGTCGATCTATGCCCCCCGATACCGCGCGGGCAAGGGTGCTGCGGTTTATTTTGACCCGGTGATCGACCCGGGCATCACCGATTTCATCACGACATTCGCGGCAGGGATCGATTGGACGGGGCAGCTGTCTTTCGATTTCATCCGGACGGCCCAAGGCAAAATATACGCACTGGAATGCAACCCGCGCGCGGTCAGCGGCATCCATTTCTTCCATAATGCGCGGGCGTTTTCCACGGCGTTTTCTGGTCATGGGTTTGCCGACCCGGATATCAAAACACCCCTGACCGTGCCCGCCGCCATGTGGATTTACGCCTTTCCCAAAGCTGTTGCTGGTCTGCAGTTTGGTCAGTTTTTCCAGGATATCCGCTGCGCCCGGCATGCCTTGCAATGGGACGGCGATCCTGGGCCGCAAAAACAACAGCTGCGCTCCGTTGCTGAAATTGCGCGTATCGCGCTGGCCCGGCGGATCAGCCTGCAGGCCGCGTCGACCTTTGACATCGAATGGAACGGGCCGGATCAAAGCTCGATGTAGTGGGTGCGCGGCGACTTGGAAGCCTGCGGCAGGTCACCGTTCAGAATGCGTTCGATATCGGCGCGCAGAAAATCCAGGGGCCCCACGACCGGTGCTGCAACCGGATCGCGCGCGGCATTTGCAGCGGAACGGGCCAAAATGCGTTGATCCTGCCCCAAGGCCACCCGAAACAGCGGCTTGAAAAACAACGCCTTCAGATGCCCCAGGCCGCCGTCCCGCGGCCCCACAAGCCATCCGATCCCATCGACCGTCTGCGGCGTCGATTGGCGCAGATGAAAACTCGTGACCAGGTTTATGCCCTTCGGCCCCCAATATTCCAACTCGGCAATACCGGGGGCGCGAAACCGCCCGACGGTCTTGGTGCGCCCGCCTTCCAACAAGGTGCTGACCAGCCCCTGCTGCTTATCTTCGCCGGTATAGACAGCCTCAACCATGCCGGGGCCGCCCGATACTTCAACCTTTACCCGGTATCGTTTGGCGCTGAGGCCTCGTAAAATGCCCTTGTGCGTGAAATGGGTGTGCGTTGCATCCAGAATATTTTCCGCGACATCCAGCAATGTTGACTGCGCGCGGCTTTCGACGCGTTTGACGACAATATCCTGCCCGACCATGGCGTGGATATAGGGCGGCTGATCGGGGGCTTTGGCTGCGATAAAGATCACCTGATCCTGTTCCAGAACGGCAAAGGATTTCACGCGGATGTTCGGCAAATCATCCAGATGCCCCGGCATCGCCACGCATTTACCGCCACCCTGAAACCGCCAACCGTGATAGGGGCACTCAATCGCACCTTGCATAACGCGTCCCTTTGATAGTTCGGCAAAACGGTGGGGGCAGCGATCAAACAGCGCCTGAAAATCGCGCCCGTCGTGAAACAGCACAACCGGCATATTTTCAAACCAAATCTGTCGCGGGCGTCGCAGAACATCTTTGGCCAAAGCCACAGGACGCCAATCAGATATCGTCATAATTCGAAACGCTTCATAATCGGGACACCAATGCGATCAAGCAATGCCTTCACACTACGCGTTGCCAGTCGTTTGCGCCAGTGCAGATGGGCCACGTAAACCGCCGACACCTCAATCGTCGGGACCGAGCCGCGTTTGCGCTTGAACTCCGCCGCGCCCGCGCTGAAATTCAAAACCTTGTTTTCGTCAATCGCGTGTTTCTGGGCCAGGGCGCTTAACATGCGATAAAGACCCAGTTTCTTGGGCAGGCCGGTGTCGTAGCCGATGATCGGAACGGTCAGTGTATCGGCATTTTCGAACAACCCCAGAATGCCATCAATCCGGCCGTTGGGGGTTTGCAGACCAAACAAGCGGATCAGACCGTTTGCCTGCAGTGACTTTAGATATAGCGGGGTGTAGTCGGGGTTCAGCGGCGTGTATTTCTGCAGATAAAGCTGCCCATACAACTCCGCCGCCCGGTCAAAGTCATCATCGGCAAAGCAGGCACCCTCAACCACCCTATAATCCGTTCGACTCAGCAGTGTCTGATCCCGTTTGAAATCGGCCTTTGACATATCTGCATGCCGTGGGTCAAAAACATAGACCTGCCGGGCGGGCAGCATTAGAAACCCTGCTTTTTCAAAGGCTTCGATCTTTTCGGGATCGCGCAGGTCATTCAATGATCTAAGAACAATCGCCCGATCCGGAAAGCGCGCGACCAGATCATCGCGCATCTGTTCTATATCTGTTTGGGTCAGGTCGGGAACGGGATTGGTCGAAAACAGCCAGTTATTCGGCTGCACCTGATGATCCAGACCAGTCGCCCGGATCAGTGGCCGGTTGGCCCTGATGATGCCAGTCAGCGCTGTCTTGATAACGGGGTGGCTGTCGAAATGTCGTGTTTCTTCAATACCATAGTCGATATAGGCCACGCTTGGGCAGCAGATATAGCAGTTCGGCGCATCGGATCCGTTGCTTGTGCTCAGCGGCATATCCTGGCCGCCAACTCGCAGAGCTTCGATATCCGTCTTCAGGTTTTGAATTAGCGCAGAGGTGGGGTGTCCACGATATATCAGCGCAAATCGGTCAACGCGGTGCTGACTGTCGTTGTCCTGCATCAACGCGGGCGCGGTTCATTCATCAGACGGACTGTCTGCATCTTTTTGCGCCTTTGCCTCCTTTTTCAGCGCGCGCGATGGCGGGCAGACCTCTTGCAGAAAACTGGCGAGCGTTCCGGCAAGCGTTGCCCGTTCCATGCCATACCTCACAAACTGCCCTTCGCGTTTTCGCCAGACCAGCCCCGCACCTTCCAGAATAGAAAGATGTTTCGAAACAGCGGGTTGTGACATGTCAAAGCGTTTCGAAATCTCGCCCGCGCTCAGCGGTTTTTCCGACAGATACGCCAGTATACGCCGTCGGGTCGTCGATCCTAGGGCCTCAAACACCTTATCCGGACTTGACATCAAATAACCTTTTAACTTATTTGTTAATTATCTTGTTTGTTATGAGGTTATGCATATCCGGAATAAAACACAATGTTATAAAGCTGATTGGGGTCAAGCCGGGTATCACTGACAATCTCTTATCAACCAGGCGTCACCCCGCGCCTAAGCGGCGAAAGCGGGCGGTGACCTGCAGCAAGCACCTCATGACAAAAGGACAAATCCCACCATAAATCCCCATTGACCAAACCCCGTTTCCGCCGCATATCCAGCGGATGACCGAGTTATCAAAAATCCGTAATTTTTCCATCGTGGCCCATATCGACCACGGCAAATCCACGTTGGCCGACCGGCTGATTCAGGAAACCGGTACCGTACAGGACCGGGATATGAAGGAACAGCTGCTGGATGCGATGGACATTGAACGGGAACGCGGGATCACGATCAAGGCGAACACCGTTCGCATTGACTACACCGCTGATGACGGCGAGGACTATGTTTTGAACCTGATCGACACGCCGGGTCATGTCGATTTCGCCTATGAGGTCAGCCGGTCCATGCGCGCTGTCGAAGGCTCACTTCTGGTCGTGGACAGCACCCAAGGGGTCGAGGCGCAGACGCTGGCCAATGTCTATCAGGCCATCGATGCTGATCACGAACTTGTCCCGGTTTTCAACAAAATCGACCTGCCCGCCAGTGACATCGACCGAGTGGCCGAACAGGTTGAAGATGTGATTGGCATCGATGCCTCGGGCGCGATCCCGGTCAGCGCCAAGACGGGACAGGGGATTCATGAGGTGCTTGAGGCCATTGTCAAAACTCTGCCTGCACCCAAAGGTACCCGCGATGCACCGCTCAAGGCTATGCTGGTCGATAGTTGGTACGACGCCTATCTGGGTGTCATCGTTCTGGTTCGGATCATCGACGGCGTCCTGAAAAAGGGCGACCGGATCAAGATGATGTCGAACGGCAGTATCCATCCCGTCGACCGCATTGGCGTTTTTCGCCCACAGATGCAGGCTATTGACGAACTGGGACCTGGCGAAATCGGCTTTCTGACCGCTTCGATCAAACAGGTCCGCGATACCCGCGTGGGCGATACCATCACGACTGAAAAGAAAGGGGCTGATACGCCGCTGCCAGGCTTCAAGCCTTCGCAACCTGTGGTTTTCTGCGGGCTGTTCCCGGTCGATAACGCTGAATTCGAAGACCTGCGTGACGCTATCGAAAAGCTGGCCTTGAATGACGCTAGCTTCAGCTTCGAGATGGAAACTTCGGCAGCCCTTGGTTTCGGTTTCCGCTGTGGGTTTTTGGGTCTGTTGCACCTTGAGGTCATCCGCGACCGTATTGAACGAGAATATGATATTGAACTGATCACGACTGCACCCAGTGTGATCTATCACGTCTATATGCGCGACGGGTCGATGATCGAATTGCACAACCCCGCGGACATGCCCGATTTGACCCATGTCGATCATCTGGAAGAGCCGCGGATCAAGGCCACCATTCTGGTACCTGACGATTATTTGGGCGATGTGCTGAAGCTGTGTCAGGATCGCCGCGGTATCCAGCTGGACCTGACCTATGCCGGTAGCCGCGCGATGGTCGTTTATGACCTGCCGCTGAACGAGGTCGTCTTTGATTTTTACGACCGGCTGAAGTCGGTAACAAAAGGCTACGCCAGCTTTGACTATCAGATGACGGGCTATCGTCAGGATCATCTGGTCAAGATGCAGATCCTTGTGAACGATGAACCCGTCGATGCCTTGTCGACCATGGTCCACCGTGACCGCGCCGAACAGCGTGGCCGCGCGATGTGTGAAAAGCTAAAGGATCTGATCCCGCGCCATATGTTCAAGATCCCGATTCAGGCGGCCATCGGGGGGCGCATCATCGCCCGCGAAACCCTGGCCGCGCTGCGTAAGGACGTGACGGCCAAATGTTACGGCGGCGACGCCACACGGAAGCGCAAACTGCTGGACAAGCAAAAAGCCGGTAAGAAAAAGATGCGCCAGTTCGGCAAGGTCGACATCCCGCAAGAGGCGTTTATCTCGGCGCTGAAGATGGACGGCTAAATATTCCTGCGGCATTGGCAAGAACCAAATGCTTGCCTTAACTTTACCCGCTCGACCCAGAGTGAACCGCTGGGCCGACCTGATTTATTGCAACCGTGACTTACGCCGACATCTTTGTTTTGTCGCTGGACTCTTCGGTTTTTGTTGCCCGCGCAGACAGGCTGAAACTGCCGATTGCCTTTAGCAATGCATCGGATTGCGCGTTCAGGGCCTGGCTTGCTGCGGTTGTTTCTTCGAACATGGCAACGTTGTTTTGCGTCACGGCGTCCAGTTCGTTGACCGATGTGTTGATATCGGACAGCGCTGACGATTGTTCTTTCGCAGATTGCGCAATCTCGGACACGCGCTGGGACACTGTCAGGACATTATCGACGATCTTGTTCAGCGCATTGCCGGTGTCACCCACCAGTTCGACGCCCATCGACACATGCTGACTGCTTTCCGAGATCAACTGGTTGACCTGTTTTGCGGCCTCGGATGATCGCTGCGCCAGGGCGCGAACCTCGGATGCGACAACGGCAAAACCGCGGCCTTCTTCACCCGCACGGGCTGCCTCAACCCCGGCGTTCAGGGCCAGCAGGTTGGTCTGGAAGGCGATATCATCGATAACATCCACGATTTTCGAGATTTTCTGAGATGAACTGGAAATCTGATCCATCGCAACAACAGCCTGTTCAACCACCTGTCCGCTGGTTTCGGCGTTCTGCTTGGCCTGCGTGGCGATAAGGTTGGCCTGATCCGCACTGTCGGCGGCCGATCTGACGCTGGACGTCAGCTGGTCCAAAGCCGAGGCTGTCTGTTCAAGGGTTGAGGCCTGTTTTTCAGTCCGAACCGACAGATCTTCGGCGGCTTTGCTGATTTCGCTGGCTTCACTCTGCACAGTATGCGCGTTTTCAAAGACCTGGACCAGAACGCTTTCCAGATGCTGCGCGGCATCGTTAAAGTTCTGGCGCAGCTCTTCATACTCATCGGTAAACGCCTGTTCGATACGTGCCTGCACGTCGCCTTCGGACAATGCCTGCAGACCAAAGCGCAGGGCGTTGACCACTGTCGTCTGTGCGCCCACCATCGCTTCACGTTCCTGATCGGCACGTTCAAGATCCACGCGGGCCTGAGTAATGTCCGACCCGATAAACAGGAACAGACGCGGCTTGCCATCGCTGTCCAGAACGGGGCTGAAGCTGCCCTCGATCCACGCGATGTCGCCGTTGGTCCGGGCCATCTTAAAGCTGCCCTTGACGGTCAAACCCTTGGAAAGCTGGGAAATCAGATCACCATTAGCGACGGCATGCGCGACTTTTTGATCCATGAACTGATCAATATGCTGATCAATCAACTCATCTGACGATCCGGCAAGGACGGCGACCAGATTTTCATTGGCCTGCATAATGACACCATCGGGTGCGACCTGGGCGGTCAGAAGATCACTATTAATCGTATCCAGCAGGGCGCGGCGCATTTTTTCTTCTGTGATATCTTCCAACTGGATCACGCTGCCTGAATAGTTGCCAGCGTCATCTGTGATGGCGTTTATAGACAGAATAATGCGCCGTTTGCCGACCTTTAGTTCGCCTTGCCACGGCAACTGACCGGGATTTTCAAGCAAATCCTCGGTCACAGCGCAGCTTGGGTGCAAGGCTGGCAAAGGTTGATCCACCAGCGCATCGGGTGCAAATTCCGGGTTTTCAACCAAGAAGACATCCTGGTTTTTTGTCAGCAGCTTGACACAGGCATCATTCGCATAGCTGATCCGCTTATCCAAGCCCACGATCATCATGGCTGCCTCGGATCCAGCCAGGGCTGCGCTGCGTTCCAGGTTTTGCTGTTGCAACGCCTCGGACGCGACCAATGCCTGGCGGAATTGTTCCAGCGAATTCGCAATACCGCCGATTTCATCTTTCTGACCTGTATAGGGTACATTTGTGTCCAGCGCACCGCCCGAGACATTCTTCATCGAGGCCGTGATCTTTTGCAGGGGGCGGCTGATGGCGCGGGACGCAAAGATCGCGACGGTCAGACAAAATGCCATCAAAACAGCGACCTGAGCGGCCAGGTTCAGGAAGAAATCATAGACCGGGGCATAGACATCTGCCAGCGCCTTTTCCGCAACCAGCGTCCATTCGGCGCCCAGAACATCAATTGTGGTCACGGCCGATATGGCAGTATCACCGCCCGACCCGATCCCCTGTGCCGCACCAGTTTCGCTTTCTTTCGCCAGGCGAAGGGCCTCTGTATCCAGTCCGTCACGAAGGATTGCACCGTTTTCCAGATGTGCAACGGGCGTTCGAAACGTTCCATCACCGCCCAGTAGATAAAAGCGTGTAGTTTCGGTGCGGTTGTTTTCTGAATTTACGACTTTTTCCAACTGATTGATCGGCATCTGAAAGACCAGCACACCGATCATCGTACCGCGTTCGTTGATCAACGCTTTTCCCACAAATCCGGCAGGTTGATCGGCTGACGGCCCATAGGGTGCAAAATCAGTGAAATTGGAATGAAGCTGGTCGTCCTTGTTATCAACAGCCGCCTGAAAGGCCTGCGCCAGACCGCTGTCTTTCCAAGGACCTGTCAGGATGTTGGTCGAAAAATCGTTTTCCTTATATACGGTATACACAACGTTTCCGCGCGTATCGATCAGGAAGACGTCATAATAGCCCTCGGATTCCAGCAGGTTGCGAAAATAGCTGTGATACTGACTGTGAACCCCGGAATAGGATGACCCGTCTTTGGGATCATCCACCATATGACGTTCACCAACAGGCATGGGACTGTTGGCAACATAGACATCCTGCAACGCCTGCGCGCCCATATCGGTTTCGGCACGGCGATACGCAAAGTTAAAGGCCTGCATCGCGCGGTGGACCGTGTTGATCTTGGACTGTCGGACAAGACTTTTTGAGATATTTTCCGCCCAGTACGAAATTTCGCCCCCGCGTAGTTCAGCCGCTTTGAGCAGATTATACTCCATCTGTGCCTTGGCCGAGTTGCGCATCTCGTTCAGAACCAGCCAGCCGGTCACGCCGACCGCTACGAACAGCAGTGCGACCATCAGCATCGGTAACTTGAAGGTAAGCGGCAGGTTTCTAATAAAGCTCATATGCATTTGTCCCAGTTCAACGGTTGCAGTACACGCCGGGTCCGGTCATCAATAGAAAAACAGCGCGATATCACCCGTGGTTGTATGGGGACTGAGTCGTTAAAAACCGGTTATAATCGGCATTTTAACGAAATCAGGGCCGCCAGTCCGGGCACAACGGGATAATTTTCGAAAGGGGGATGTGGTGGAAAAACAGTCTGAAAACAGATGCTTCGATGGTATTCAGGGGGTCTATTCCCATCAATCGGACACGTGTCAGTGCCCCATGACCTTCGGGCTTTTCCTGCCAGAAGAGGCACGTGATTATGCTGTGCCGGTGCTGTGGTATCTGTCGGGTCTGACCTGCACCCACGCCAATGCGATGGAAAAATCCGGCGCGCAGCAGTGGGCTGCCGAACATGGCATTGCTGTGGTTTTCCCCGATACCTCGCCCCGTGGGGATGGGGTGGCCGATGATGCGGCCTATGATTTGGGTCAGGGGGCGGGGTTCTATGTCAACGCCACTCAAGACCCCTGGGCGCCGCATTTTAGGATGTGGGATTACATCTGTGATGAGCTGCCCGCGTTGCTGACAGACCATTTCGCCATTGATCCCGACAGGCAGGCCATCACCGGTCATTCCATGGGCGGGCACGGTGCGCTGACCATCGGGATGACCCATGCGGACCGGTTCAAAAGTATCTCAGCCTTCGCGCCCATCGCGCATCCCACCATGTCGGATTGGGGTATCAAGCAGCTTGGCGCCTATCTGGGTGACGATCAGGCCGCCTGGGCCCGTCACGACGCGACACTTCTGATGCGCGACCATGGCTTTGACGGCCCCATCCTGATCGATCAGGGCGACAGCGATCAGTTCCTTGACCTGCTCAAGCCCGAGGCGCTGGCCCACGCCATCGCCGAACGCCGACAACCGGCGGTGCTGCGGATGCAAAAGGGCTATGATCACAGCTACTATTTCGTGTCGAGTTTCATGGAAGATCACATAGCTTTCCATGCACAGGCGCTTTACGCGTGATCTATGTCGACGCCGATGCCTGCCCGGTCAAACCCGAGGCTGAACGCGTGGCCACACGCCACAAACTGACGCTGTATATCGTCAGCAACGGTGGGCTGCGGCCGTCGGCCAATCCGCTGGTGGAAATGGTTGTTGTCCCCGATGGCCCCGATGTGGCCGATCAGTGGATTGCCGAACGCGCGGGGCCGGGGGATGTAGTGATCACCGGTGATATCCCCCTGGCTGCGAAATGCATCAATGCCGGCGCCCGCGTCGTGCGTCATAATGGCGAAATCTTCACACCTGCCAACATCGGTCAGCAACTGGCCATGCGTGATCTGATGACGGATATCCGTGCAGCCGATCCCTTTCGCCAGGGCAGCGGCAAGGGGTTTACAAAGGCGGACCGGTCCCGCTTTCTGGATGCATTGGAACGAGAGGTGCAGCGGGCAAAAAGGGACGTGGCATGACAGTTGAGGCGGTGATTTTCGACATTGGCAACGTGCTGATCGAATGGCAGCCCGAGCGGTTTTATGACGGCCGGATCGGTCAGGCGCGCCGCAAACAGATGTTTGAGGCCATCGATCTGCATGACATGAACGATCAGGTCGACCGCGGCGCGCCGTTTCGCGACACGATCTATGCGACGGCCGATCACTACCCCGAATGGGGCGATGAAATCCGCATGTGGTACGATCATTGGATCGAAATGGCGACACCCCGGATTGACCATTCTGTGCGATTGCTGCGGGCGCTGCGGGCCAGGGGGGTGCCGGTCTTTGCGCTGACAAATTTCGGGATCGAAAGCTTTGCCTATGCCGAAACGCAATACCCCCTGCTGATTGAATTCGACCGACGCTATATCTCGGGGCATATGAAGACGGTGAAGCCGGAACCGCAGATTTACCAGATGGTTGAGCAGGATTGTGGCCTGTCACCGGACCGCCTGCTGTTCACGGATGACCGGCTTGAGAATATCCAAATGGCCGAGGCGCGCGGCTGGCAGGTGCATCATTTTCAGGGGTCCCAAGGCTGGGCCGATCGGCTGCAGCAGGCTGGTTTGTTAACTGAAAGCGAGGCTGCGTGATGGTTCAGATTATCCCGGCCCAGGCCGAGGCGCATCTCGACTGGCTTGAGCTGACCGATGCCCTGGCCGCGGGTCACGACCTGCCCAAGGCTCAGATTGGCGACACGTTCCTTTATCGCGACCCCGACACCATGCTGTCCCGTGCCGCCTGGATCGACGGATTGGGCGCGGCGGTTAAGACAGCCACCGCTTTTCCCGGCAACCCGGGCCGCGGCGCGCCGCTGGTCAACGGGGCGGTCAGCATTTTTTCCGATACAGATGGCACATTGGAATGCCTGGTGGATTTTCATCTGGTGACCAAATGGAAAACCGCCGGTGACAGCCTGCTGGCCGCGCGCAGATTGGCGCGGCCTGACAGTCAGGTGATCCTGATCGTGGGCGCCGGTACGGTGGGGCACAGTCTGCGACAGGCTTACGGTGCCGCTTTCCCCAACGCCCGGTTTCTGGTCTGGAACCGGACTGCCGCAGCGGCCGACCGCTTTGCCAGCCAGTATGAAAACACCAAAGCCGCGCCCGATATGGAACAGGCCGTGCGCCAGGCTGATATCGTGACCTCGGCCACGATGACGACCGAACCGCTGATCCGCGGGGATTGGTTGCAACCGGGCCAGCACATCGACCTGATCGGCGCCTACCGCAGTGACATGCGCGAGGCCGACGACACCGCCCTGAACCGCGCGCGCATTTTCGTCGACAGTTTTGACACGACGCTTGATCATATAGGCGAGCTGAAAATCCCACTCGCCTCAGGCGCCATCACGCGCGATGATGTCTTGGCCGATTATTACGATCTTGGTGCGTTTCAGCGGCAGTCCGACGATCAGATCACCCTGTTCAAAAACGGCGGCGGCGCACATCTGGATTTGATGACCAGCCGGTATATTCAGCGGGTTTGGGCTGAGCATTGAATGGAAGTCTTTGCCCGGTGAGCACCACCGGGCAGCGCCCGACCCGCCCCCCAGGGCGGGCGCTTTCAGCACCCACCCTCGGGCCGGTCGCTGCCCTATGTCTCTATTTTCAGGCTATCAATTCTTTAACAACACCCACCAAGTCCCGATAATCATGCAGCAGCGCTTCGGGTTGCAACGCTTTAACACCATCCCCGTCCGGCCCGAAAGTCACCAGAACCGAGGGTACGCCGGCTGCGCGCGCTGTTTCGCGGTCTGTCACCGTGTCGCCGATCAGACAGGATTGCGCTACAACACCGCCCGCGCGCTCAACCGCGGCAACATAGGGTGCTGGGTCCGGTTTGCGTACGGGCAATGTGTCGGCCCCGATCATCGACCCGAAGGCATCGCGCACGCCCAGACGGCGTAGCAATTCCTCGGCCAGGCCTTCGGGCTTGTTCGTGCAAATCCCCACTGCATACCCATCGGTCTTCAACGCCTCAACCGCGTCCATCGCGCCAGGATACAGCACCGTATGCACGTCGATATTTTCGCCATAGCTTTGCAACAACCGCGGATATTGGCGGTCGATCTCATCCACACCAAAGCCCTCGACGCGCGAAAACCCCAATGTCAGCATGGCACGCCCGCCGCGAAAGGCGGTCGATGCATCTGCCACCGGGTCCAGCACATCGCCCAGGCCAAGCCCGCGAAAACAGCTGTTCGCGGCCTCAATCAGATCGCGAGACGTATCGGCCAGTGTGCCGTCCAGATCGAAAATAACTGTGCGCATGGGACCCCGTCTGTCATGCTTGGTAAACAACTGTGATGGCGCACCCCCTTGCGGGCGGCCCCCGAACCGATAGAACGGCGATGAGCAGAAGGAAAGAGGCCAATATGCCCACAGCCCTGATTATTCTGGCCGCCGGTCAAGGGACCCGGATGAATTCGGACCTGCCCAAGGTGTTGCACCAGATCGCCGGTGCGCCGCTGTTGGTGCACGCGATGAAGTCGGGCGCGTCGCTGGCGCCGGACCGCACGGTCGTTGTTGCGGGCCATGGCGCCGATCAGGTGAAAGCCGCGGCGCTGGATTGGGACGACAGGGTGCAAGTCGCCTTGCAGACCGAACAACTGGGCACGGGCCACGCCGTGCTGCAGGCGCGGCAGGCGCTGTCAGGGTTCCAAGGCGATGTCATCGTGCTATACGGCGACACCCCCTTTATCGCGCCGGAAACCCTGGAAAAGATGATCGCCGCGCGGCAGCACCATGCGGTTGTCGTGCTGGGCTTTCAGGCTGCCGATCCGGGGCGCTACGGGCGGTTGGTGATGACCGGCGACGTGCTGGAAAAGATCGTTGAATATAAGGACGCAAGTGAAGCTGAGCGTGCCATCACCCTTTGCAATTCCGGCGTCGTTGCTGCGGATGCGCAGACGTTGTTTGACCTGCTGGATGCCGTGTCAAACGACAATGCGGCGGGGGAATACTATCTGACCGATGTGCCCGGCATCGCCCGTGCACGCGGGCTGACGGCAACGGTGGTGACTTGTGATGAGGCCGAGACATTGGGCATCGACACCCGTGCAGCCCTGGCGCAGGCCGAGGGTATCTTTCAAACTCGCGCCCGCACAGAAGCCCTGGACAACGGCGTCACGTTGCAGGCGCCCGACACCGTGATCTTTGCCCATGACACAGTCATCGGCCGCGATACGGTGATTGAGCCTAATGTCGTCTTTGGCCCCGGTGTGACCGTTGAAAGCGGCGCGCGGGTCCGCGCGTTTTCACATCTTGAGGGCTGCCATATCTCGCGTGGGGCCATCGTCGGCCCCTATGCCCGCCTGCGCCCAGGTGCGGAACTGGCAGAAGACGTACGCATCGGGAATTTTGTCGAGGTCAAGAATGCAACGCTGGCCACGGGTGCCAAGGTCAACCACCTGTCCTATATCGGCGATGCGACCATCGGGGCGGGCACCAACGTGGGCGCGGGCACGATCACCTGCAACTACGACGGCGTGATGAAGCATCACACGACCATCGGTGAACGCGCCTTTATCGGGTCGAACACCATGCTGGTCGCCCCGGTCGAGATCGGGGATGAGGCGATGACCGCCAGCGGTTCGGTCATCACCGAAGACGTGCCCGCCGGTGATCTGGCCGTGGCGCGCGAAAAACAAACCAACAAAACGGGGCTGGCGCGGCGGTTGATGGAAAAACTGCGCGTGATCAAGGCGAAGGGGCTGAACTGATGTGTGGTATCGTTGGCGTTCTGGGCACGCATGAGGTCGCGCCCATTATTCTTGAGGCGCTGAAGCGGCTGGAATACCGCGGCTATGACAGCGCAGGTATTGCCACGGTAAACAGCGGCACGCTGGACCGCCGGCGTGCCTTGGGCAAGCTGATCAACCTGTCGGACCTGCTGGTCCATGACCCCCTGCCGGGGAAATCGGGCATCGGCCACACCCGTTGGGCCACGCATGGTGCGCCCTCGGTCGGGAATGCGCATCCGCACAAGGCGGGGCCGGTGGCCGTGGTGCACAACGGTATCATCGAAAACTTCCGCGAACTTCGGGCCGAATTGGCGGATCACGGCATCGGTTTTGAGACCGAGACCGACACCGAAACCGTCGCCCTGCTGACCCATCATTATATGACCACCGGCCTTTCCCCGCAGGACGCCGCACTGAAAACCATCGACCGGCTGCACGGCGCCTTTGCGCTGTGTTTCCTGTTTGATGGCCATGACGATCTGATGGTGGCCTCGCGCAAGGGGTCGCCCCTGGCGATCGGACATGGAGAGGGCGAGATGTTCGTGGGCTCAGACGCGCTGGCCCTGTCGCCCATGACCGATCGGATCACCTATCTTGAGGAAGGCGACAGCGCCGTTCTGACCCGCACCTCGGTTCAGATCCGCGATGCCAATGGTGCCCTGGCCAATCGGCCCGTGAAAACCATCCAGATCGACACAGCCCAGATCGAAAAGGGCGGACATAAACACTTTATGGCCAAGGAAATCGCCGAACAGCCTGCGGTCATCGGCGACGCGCTGGCCCATCACATCCAGAATGGCCAGATTGCACTGCCCGAGGTTGACTTTACCGGCATCGACAGGCTGGTCATGGTCGCCTGCGGCACGGCGTTTTATGCCTGTCTGACTGCGAAATACTGGTTCGAACAGCTGGCGGGCATCCCGGTTGAGGTCGATATCGCGTCCGAATTCCGCTATCGCGAACCGCCCATCCCCGCAGGCACCGTGGCGCTGTTTGTCAGCCAGTCGGGCGAAACTGCTGACACCTTGGCCGCCTTGCGCTATTGCGAAGGGCGCGCCGACCGTATCCTGTCGGTGATCAACGTGCCTGAAAGTTCCATCGCGCGCGAAAGCGACGTGGCGCTGCCGATCCATGCGGGCACGGAAATCGGCGTCGCTTCGACCAAGGCGTTCACCTGCCAGCTGACGGTGCTGGTCCTGCTGGCCCTGAAAGCCGCACAGGATAAGGGCCGGATCGACGATGCGACGCTGCAGCGCCACCTGTCTGACCTGCGCAACCTGCCGGGGCTGATGAACCAGGCGCTGACCCGCAATGGCGATATCGACGCCGTCGCCCGCCAACTGGCCGAGGCGACGGATATCCTGTTTCTGGGCCGTGGCCCGATGTACCCTATGGCCCTGGAAGGCGCGCTGAAGTTAAAGGAAATCAGTTATATCCACGCCGAGGGCTATGCCTCGGGCGAATTGAAACACGGGCCCATCGCGTTGGTCGATGAAAAGACCCCCATCGTCGTGATGGCCCCGCGCGACGCGCTGTTTGAGAAGACCGTGTCAAACATGCAAGAGGTCATGGCGCGCGGCGGTAAAGTGCTGCTGATCACCGACGCCAAGGGCGCCGAACAGGCGGGCGACGGCATGTGGCAAACGCTGATCATGCCCGAGGTTCCCGGCCTGCTGGCCCCGATCCTTTATGCGATCCCCGCGCAACTGCTGGCCTATCATACCGCCGTGGCCAAGGGTACGGATGTTGACCAACCGCGTAATCTGGCGAAATCTGTGACGGTGGAATAGTCGCTTTATTTGACAACGGATTGATCAGATGACCGAAAACACAGCGCGTTGGTTGATACTGGGCGTTCTTGCTTCTCTTGGACTGATTTTTATAGGGGTAGGGGGTGTTTTCCTTTATAAACAGTACCTGTTCATGTCTGGTGCCCAAAAAGTCGAGGCCGTCGTCATTCATTTGGATATTAACAATAGTGGCGACAATCCAACGTATCGCCCCACTGTGCGTTATGTTGATAATGCAGGCGATACCCGCGAAGCGGCATCGCAACTGTTTTCGAACTTTTACGACTACGAAATCGGCGAAACAATTGAAGTTTTCCACAACCATGACCGCGATGACCATATTCGCATTGACGGTTGGTTTTCGATCTGGGGGTTCGGATCGATTTTCTTTGGTGTTGGTCTTTTATCTCTGATGGTTGGCGGCATTGTGTTTGTTGTGATGACCATAGCTATGAAAAGAAGAAATCAGTACGATGGCGAAACAGTTCTCTGAAATCGAAGCGCCGCATCAGCGCTTTATCGAGGACCAACACCTGTTCTTTGTGGGCACCGCTGCGGCCGGGGGGCGCGTGAATGTGTCGCCCAAAGGTATGGACAGCCTGCGCGTTTTGGGACCGAACCGCATTGCCTGGCTGAACCTGACCGGCAGCGGGAATGAAACCGCGGGGCATCTGCTGGACACGCCGCGTATGACGCTGATGTGGTGTTCCTTTACGACGCGCCCGATGATCCTGCGGGTCTATGGCACGGCCCGCACCCTGCATCCGCGCGATGCCGACTGGGGCGGGCTTTACGATCATTTTCCGCCCTCGTTCGCGGCCCGGCAAATCTATGACCTGTCGGTCGATCTGGTTCAGACATCCTGTGGCTACTCGATCCCGTTTTTCGACTATACCGGCCCGCGCGATACGCTGGAAAAATGGGCCGAAGATCGAGGCCCCGAGGCGATCCGCACCTATTGGGCCGACCGCAACACAACGACGATCGACGGCATGCCCACCGATATTCTGCCACCCGACGGTCTGATTGACTGATGCAGCTTGACGATGCTCTTGCCCAGATGCGCGCCAGGGCCGTGGCGGGCAAGGCCGACGATATGGCCGCCTATCACAAGGCACAGCGCGATTATCTGGGCGTATCGAACCCCGATATAGACACATTGACCAAAGCATGGCGCAAGGATCTTTCCCTGGATCAACGCTTGAATCTGGCCGCCGCACTCTGGCAGACCAACATTCACGAGGCCCGCATCGCTGCCGCCAAACTGCTGACCCAGGCGCGGATCAGGCCCGATGATACCGCCGCCTGGGACCTGATCAAAAGCTGGGTGCCGGATTTTGACGCCTGGGCCATCGCCGATCACGCCAGCATCGCAGGTCAGAAACGGCTGGTCTGGGAACCTGAGCGCGCGGATCAGCTTGAACCCTGGACGCGGTCCGACCACATGTGGACCCGCCGCGCAGTGCTGGTGATGACATTGCCCTGGACCAAACAAAATCACCCCAAACCCGACGATCTGGCCATCCGTCAAAGGGTGCTGGACTGGGCCGCGGGCTATGTCACCGACCCCGAATGGTTCATCCAGAAAGCCGTCGCCTGGTGGCTGCGCGAACTCTCCAAACACGACGCCACCGCGGTGCAAGGGTTTTTGGAGGAACACGGATCGCAGATGAAACCCTTCGCCCGCCGCGAGGCGGGGAAATATCTCTAACTCAGCCGATCAAATCGAAGCGTCCCGCTGCTATCGCTTTCCGGCATCTCTGTTAGGCCTAGGTGCTGCAGAACCGGCGCATAGTCTTTCCTTAACCGCGCGGCCTGATCAGGTGATACAAAAGGCATCAGCACCCGCCTGACGTCCCCCATATCCTGATTTGCAAGTAAATCGGGGGGCACATGGGTGCTATAGCTGATCCGCAGGCAATCGGGGCGAAAATCCCGCAGGTATGCCGCCAGCCTGCTGGCGTGACCATCATCGTCGGTCTCAAAGACCAAAGGGGCATCTGTGAACTTCAGCCGCGATGTGTCAGCCAAGGCATTCCTTTCCGCAACCTGCTTCGCCATACGGATCAGTTCAGTCCTTTGATCTTGCGCTATAAAAACCACATCCGGCATCAACCGCAGCGCCCGCATGGGTACAAATCCGATGCCCGCGCCCAGGTCCAGCACACGCGAACACCCCTGCAGATACCCCGCGATATTGCGGGCATGGCGGCGATCAAACCGGCCCGACAAAACCGCATTCAAGGCCTCGGGCGCAAAAATACGGGGGTCGGCGGGCAGCTCAATATCGTGGTTGGGCACCCAGTCCACCGCAATGTCCGCCGACAGGTCAATCGGCCCAGCAAGATAAGCGTTCCCATCCTGCGCCGCCCATCCCGCCACATCCGGGCTGCGGCGGTCATCCTTGGGCTGATCGGCCAGCTTCTTTTCGACCCACGACATCATCTGCGCAATCTTGGCCGGATCGCGTGCCTTGGGCGGCTTGGCCTCGACCTGAGTGATCGGCACCTGACCCGCCTCAATCAAACCATCGCGAAACTCTTCGTAATCGCGCGTTTTTTTATAGTCAGCCAAAGTGGCCTCGACCCGCTCCAAAGCTGCATAATGCAGCTTGGCCAAAACCGGATCAGTCAGTAATTCGTCCATGATCTGACGGCGGCGGTCGGCGTGACGCAGAATGGCGGTATCCTCGACCTCGTTCCGGTCCTGCAGCGCCCAGTAATCGGCGTTATATTTATCTTTCTTGTTGTTCACATTGCCGCGAAATTTCCGCACCGCGTAGCTGTCGATAGACTTGATCGCATAATGGTTCATCTGCGCCCAGTCATAGCCAAGCGTTCGCCGGATCGACCGCCAGCCGCGGAACTTGAAATAATCCTCCATCGGTTGACCCGACCCGTTCAGCCATTTGACGGTATCGGGGAACCCCGTCTCAAGATGCTTGTTCTTGATGCTGGGGCGATGAATGCCTAGCTTCCAGTAGTCGGGGTCGAACTTGAACAGAGTCTTGACACCCCACCCCTTGTTCCACAGCGGCGGCGCTGCGCGCGTGTATTGTTCGGTCACAGGCGCGCGCGACCAGTCGACCAGGCCCGCCGACCCGAAAATCCGCCACGTGATCACGACGCCATTCGCGCCTAAGGCGACGGTATCATCCAACATCCCCTCAATCGTGCCTGAGGGGTGATTGATGCACAAAAACTCGTCCGCATCGAACAGCAACACCCAATCGGCAGCCTGAACCAAAGGTTCGACTTGCGCATGTTTGATCGCACTCGGCTGCGGTTTGATGCCCTTTGGGATATTGTTTTCGCGATGATACCCCAGCCCAAGTTGTTCCAGCCGCTGCAACATCTCAACGGTACCGTCGGTGCAGTCGTTGGTGTAAACCAGAATATCGGTAAACCCGACGGCCAAGTGGTGGGCAAACCATTCCAGCAAAAAAGGCGCCTCGTCCTTCATCATCGAAACGGCCATGACCGTGCCGTGTTTGCTGGTGTTTTTCAGATGTTTCAAAGCCTGTGCCGGATTTAGAACTGTGATCTGGAATTATAAGTTAGCCCAAATATTGGCCTAAGGTAACGCTCTTTCAGAGCGTGCCTCCGGCGGGAGTATTTTTACCAAGAAGAAGGGTGTGTCACTCTAGACTTCTTCTTGGGCGAAATACTCCGGGGCTTGGGGCAGAGCCCCAATCGCACGAAGTGCCAGAAACAATGCGCGCGACAGCGCGCTCCGCCGGACTACAGTAACTTCAGATGCGCCATGATCTGACCATGGTCCGAGGCCAGCTTGTTATAGGGTGCCTCGGGGTGGCTGCCGTCGGTCAGGTGGTCGTTGAAGACGCTGAAATACTCCATCTCGCCCAAACGCGTGTCAAAATCGGGGTCGAAATGGCGGGACAGGTAAATCTGGTCGATGCTTTCGAACACACCGCCAAAGGCGGCCGTATAGACCATATCGCGCAGCGATTTGCGGACGAACAGCTTTTCGGCCGAATGCAGCCGCACGCGCTGCACATCTTCGGTGATCTGCAGATTTTCTTCGGCCGTATAGCGGTCAGTGGGGCGCTCGGCGTCATGGCGGCGCATCCAGGCGTAGTTCTTGAACGGGATCTCTCCACTGATGATCTCGCTGGACACTGCGTGTTCCCCGTCGTTGAAGTCGCCCATCACGATCACCGGATGGTCCTGTTCCAGCTCGTCCAGTATCGCGCGGCGCAGGACCCAGGCTTCGGCCATGCGGCGCACGGCGGCGCGCAGGCTGCCCATGGCGCGACCGGCGGGGTCATAGTTGGTCAGATCAGCCTCGGGGGCAAAGGCCGCGCCCTCGGGCCGTGGATATTCGCCCAGCTTCGATTTCAGGTGGCAGTTGAACAGCGTGATCACCTGACCGCCCACCGGTATGCGCACCTTCAGCACCGGGCGGGACAGGCGTGTCAGGCGATAGTGACCGGCATCCTGCCCTGTCAGATCGCGAAAGGGGATATCCAGCGGTTCAGGCAGCACCTGCAGCACCTCTGGCGTGCCCTCAAACCCCAGACGCGACAACACCGCCAGACCGGGCCGCCGCTGCCCCGGCCCACCGTCATTCGCGTTGGGGGCAAAGGCCAGCGCGGCATCGGTATAGGGCGTATAGGCCAGCTTTCGGAATATCGCCTTCTTATGATAGCGTTTTGAGGCATCGGGCACCGTCGCCTCATTCGCGGCCACGCCACGCACGTCGGCCTCGGCCACGACGTGACGCAGGGCGTCTTCTTCGAAAATTTCCTGAAACCCGATGACATCGGCATCCATCGTCAGGATCTGATCGGCCAGCCAGTCCTGTTTCCAGGCGTATTCCTCGGGCGTGTATTTTTCGAACTTGTAATACTCCTGATCCGCACCGATCAGGTTTTTAACGTTGAAACTGGCGACAGTGAAACGGGTCATATCTCGTCTCCGTAGGTCTCTAATGCGTTTTGGAAAATCTGGCGGTCCACGTTCCCGCCCGAGGCCGTGGCGATCACCGCATCGCCTTCGATCTGGTCCCCATGATAGAGTGCTGCGGCCAGTGCAATCGCGCCGCCGGGTTCCAGCACGATCTTCAGCCGCACAAAGGCCTGAACCATGGCGCGCAGGCAGTCAGCCTCGGGCACGACGATGCCAGGGCCGCAAAGGCGGTGCATGATCGGAAAGGTGATGTCGCCGGGTTTTTCGGTCAGAATCGCATCACAAAGCGACCCGCTGGATTTCTCATTCATCTCAATCTTCCCCGACACCAGTGACCGAGTGACGTCATCAAAGTCTTCCGGCTCAACCGGGCGGGGGCGCAGACCGGGCGCTTTCGCCTCAAGCGCCAGCGCGATGCCCGAGGTAAACCCGCCGCCACCGCAACAGACCAGAACATCGGCTTGGTCGATGCCTTCCGCAGCAGCTTGTTCGGCGATCTCAAGCCCACAGGTGCCCTGACCGGCGATGACCTGCGGTTCGTCAAAGGGTTTGATCAAGGTCAGCCCCTTCTCAGCCGCCAGCTTTGCGCCGATTTCTTCGCGGCTTTCGCCCGCACGATCATACAGCACAACCTCGGCCCCCAGGGCCCGCGTGTTGTCGATTTTCAACTGCGGCGCGTCGCTTGGCATGACGATGGTCGCGGGTGCCCCGTGCAGGCGCGCGGCCAAGGCCACCCCCTGCGCGTGGTTGCCCGAGGAAAACGCGATCACGCCGGTTTTCAGCGCATTGTCCGTCAGCGCCGATATCGCCGACCATGCCCCGCGGAACTTGAACGATCCGGTGTGTTGCAGACATTCGGCCTTCACAAACACCCGCCGCCCCGCGATATCATCCAGAAAGGGCGACGACAGCAATGGCGTCCTGCGCGCGTGGCCCTGCAACCGCCCGGCCGCCTGTTCGATCATATCTATGTTCATTGCATCTGCCCTATCCATTCCGTGATGGCCGCGATGGCCTGTGGTTCGTTCAGAAAGGGCACGTGGCCGCGATCCGGCACCTCGGCGTAAACAGTGTTTTCCGCAATCTGGCACATCTTTTTCGCCGTCTCCGCTGACAGGATGTCTGAATTCTGCCCCCGGATCAGGCCATGGGGCACTTTCGTAACAGCCGTGTAAAGCGGCCAAAGGTCGGGCAGGGCGCCCGTGGCCGACTGTTCCAGCACCGCGCGCCGCAGCAGCGGGTCATAGCGCAGATCCAGCCCGTCGTCCGCCTGCACCCATATATTGCGCGCGTATTGGCCCCATTGGTCCAGCGTGACACCGGGAAAGCGCTTGGCTTGCTTGATCTGCAACTGCTGCGCGGCTTCGGTAAAGTCCTTGTAGCCCGGCCGGTTGCCCAGATAGTCCATGATCACCGCCAGCCCCTGGGCGTCAATCTCGGGTCCTATGTCATTCAGCATCACCCCAAGCAGCCGGTCCGGATGCGCCACGGCCAGCGACATGGCGATCAGCCCGCCGCGTGACGTGCCCAGAATGGCCGCCCTGTCCAACCCCAGATGATCCAGCAGCGCCATGGCGTCGCGGCTTTCCTGAATGATGCTATAGCTGTGATAATCGGTATAATCCGACCGCCCCCGCCCGCGACTGTCCAGCCGGATGACCCGAACCTGATCCGCGAAGTGGTCGACAACGGGCTGAAAATCATCGCCATTGCGTGTCAGTCCCGCCAGACAGAGCACGGGTAATCCGGTGCCCTGATCCCGGTAGTAAAGCGATAGGCCGTCACTGGTCTTGAACGTCGTCATCAGCTTAGCAGGCCCGGAATGCCGGACAGATCGCTCAGGATGTGGTCAGGGCGGCCCGGCAGACGGTCGATGGGTTCACCCATGCGGTTG
Organism: Pseudaestuariivita rosea; assembly: GCF_017592335.1. Lineage (GTDB taxonomy): Bacteria > Pseudomonadota > Alphaproteobacteria > Rhodobacterales > Rhodobacteraceae > Parasulfitobacter > Parasulfitobacter rosea. The sequence goes on from NZ_JACNMP010000002.1 coordinate 111,746, forward strand.
ACCCAGGCGGTCACAAAGCCATAGCTGGCCGCAGCGGCCGCATCCCATCCGTTTGAGGAGACGAACAGCACTTGATCTTTGCTGCAGCCAAAGCGTTGCCCCACCATGTCATAGACACGGGCATCGGGTTTGAAGATGCTCACATCCTCGACCGATAGAACCTGATCCAGCAACCGGCCCAGGCCCGCCGATTGCACAGCGCTGTCTAGCATCGCGGGGGCGCCATTGGACAGGATGCCGGTCTGGTGCCCCCTGTCTTTTAGCTGCTGCAACATCGCAGGCACCTCGGGGTAGGCCGACAGATGTTCGTAAAGCTGCAACAGATCGGCGCGCAGGGTGTCCGATGTCTGGCCCGCAGCCTCTAACGCCCAATCCAGCGCGTCCTGTGTCACCTGCCAGAAATCCGTGTGATCGCCGGTGATGGCGCGCAGCCATGTGTATTGCAGCTGCTTCAGCCGCCAGTCCCGCGCGACGCTTTGCCAATGGGGGGCGAAATCTGCGTGCTCGGGGCGGTCGGCCAGTTCGCGCGCGGCGGCCGAGACATCGAACAACGTGCCATAGGCATCAAAGATGCAGGTTGTAATCGCCATTGTCCCCCCTTTTTCTTAACGGCACCTTGGGGGGAAAATCGGCGGGAAACAACCCTAGATCAGGTACAGATCAATAAGGGCAAAGCCACCCATGAAATGCGCCGCAGCCGTAAAGCCATAGGCACCAAAGGCGGTCAGCGTCTGCATCTTGGTCATCGGGCGTTGCAGGTTGCTGATGTCGGGCGTCGTAAACAGGTTCTGCGCACCCATCAGGGCAAAGATGAACAAAACCGTCGACTGCATATAGATCGCGACGGCGGCGAAAGCGGCGCTCATCGCGACGGCGACGACGGTGGCCAGTGGCGGCCAGATCGCATAGGCGATAATCCTGACGCAGCGCCCGCCATCCAGTGGCCAGAAGGGCAGCAGATTGAAAAAGTTCAGAACGCCCATGACGCTGGCGAAAATCCACAGAAAATGCGACACCTGTGGCCATGTTTCGACCGTCAGACCCGATACGGCAAAGGCCAGCACCATCGGCGCCAGACAGATGCCCGGACCCATCAGCGAGATAAAGAAATCCTCGGCCTGGGTGTCGGGCAGCCTGTCTGATATCGCAACGCCCCCCATCAGCGGGATCAGGCGAAAGCGCGCATCATCGTGGCCGCAAATGCGATAGGCGGCGACATGGCCATATTCGTGGATCACGACGCCGGTCACAATCGCCACGCCATACATCGGGCCGAAAAACCAGGCAGCGGCGACAAAGGCGGCGACGGCCAGTATCATGCCTTCCAGATCCATGCCCTGGATCTGCCCTTGCCCATTTGCAAACAGGCCTTCGCGCAGGGTGTAGGTTGTTGCCGCACAAAGGGCGAGCGACCAGAATAGAAATGCCATCATAAATCCATTTTTGTTTCCGCTTTGATCCAAAATCGGCGCGGCGAAATAAAGACCTTTTGTGGGTTTTGAAAAGAAAAGCGCGCGCCTTGTGGTGCGCGGGGCACAACCTTAGCGACGCAAGGTGTCGCGGATACATGCGATCTGGTGGTCGCGTTCGAGGCCTATGTCCTTTGCTGCGTGTTCGTTGATGTCGATCAAGCGCAGACGAGGGTGGCGCCTGCGTCGAAGGGCGTGCAGTATGGCTATGATCTTTTTCAATATGTCTGTCCCGGTCTGTTGATTTTTAGAACATGGACAGGCACTGTAATTCCTGAAGTTAACTTTAGGTCAAATGGATTATTATGATAAAAAACAGTGATTTAACTGTGGGTGAGCTGGCCGCGCGGTCGGGTGTGGCGGTGTCGGCCGTGCATTATTACGAAGCACAGGGGTTGATATCGGGGTGGCGCACGGCAGCCAATCACAGGCGCTATGATCGTGCCATGCTGCGCCGGATCGCCGTGATTAAGGTGGCCCAATCGGTCGGGCTGAGCCTGTCTGAGATACGGCAAGCCCTGTCCGATTTCCCGGCCGAAGCAAAGCTAAGCGCAAAGGATTGGCGCCGTATTTCAAAGGGGTGGCGGGATGTGATTGATGAGCGCATCCGATTACTGACCCTTCTGAAAGAACAGCTGGATGGCTGCATCGGCTGCGGATGCCTGTCCCTGGGGAAATGTCCGCTGTACAATCCAGATGATCAGTTGGGTCAAAAAGGTCCGGGTGCCAGACGGTGGATCGAGTGAAAGAGCAGGTAGATGAAACGCCCTTGGCCCCGCGGCGCCTTGCGGCGGCAGGGTGTTGGGTCTGATCTGATAAGAAAGGTGGCGCCACCGTCTTGAAGGTTGGTTTAGCCAGAAAGGGGTCGCAACGCCCCCGCTTTCAACTTTCATGCATGATCTTTCAGGCGGCTTGTGGTTTGGGTCGTGAAGCCAAAACACAAGTTCTGGAAAACCATTCTTGGTCCGATATCGTGATGCCGGGTTTTAGGCGAGAAATGCTAACGTCCGGTTGTAGCTGCGCACGGTGGGATTTGAGTATTTTTGCCAAGAAGAAGGGGCTTATCGCGTTTAATACCTTCTTCTTGGTCTAAATACTCCGGGGTGTGGGGCAGAGCCCCACGATAATCTTATCAAAGATTTTCAGGCTGCGGCATGCCCAGAACGTGATAGCCGCCGTCCACACGCACCACTTCGCCAGTTGTGCTGGCGCCGTAGTCGCTGGCCAGATAGACTGCGGTGCCGCCCACGGCCTCAAGCGTTGCGTTGGCGCGTAGGGGGGCGTTGGCCTCGGTCTGGCGGAAAGTGCGCCGCGCGCCGCCAATGGCCGCACCGGCCAGCGTTTTCATTGGCCCGGGCGAGATCGCGTTGACGCGAATACCTTCTGGCCCCAGATCATTGGCCAGATACCGCACGGCCGATTCAAGTGCCGCCTTTGCCACGCCCATCACATTATAGAACGGCGTCACGCGGTTCGATCCCTGATAGGTCAGCGTCAGGATCGTTCCGCCATTCGGCATCAGTTCCGAGGCGCGCTTGGACACGTCGATCAGCGAATAGCACGAGATCGACATCGATGTTTTGAAGTTCTCGCGCGTGGTGTTGATGAAGCGGCCCGTCAGTTCGTTTTTATCGGAATAGGCGATGGCGTGGACCAGAAAATCGATACTGCCCCATTTATCCTTCAGCGCGGCAAAGCAGGCATCCAGGCTATCGTCATCCATCACATCCACGTCGATCAGGAAATCGCTGCCCACGCTTTCGGCCAGGGGGGCCACACGTTTGCCAAAAGCCTCGCCCTGATAGCTAAAGGCCAGTTCGGCGCCTTCCTCATGCAGCGCTTTGGCGATGCCCCACGCGATGGAACGTTCATTTGCGACACCCATAATCAGGCCGCGTTTTCCGGTCATCAAATTCGCCATCGTGAAATTATCCGTTATACTTTGAAAGAAGCATCGACCCGTTCGTGCCGCCAAAGCCGAAACTGTTGGTCATGACTGTGTCCAGTCCTGCGTTTTCGACCAGGTCGGTCGCGATTTCGGCGGGGTCCAGCGCCGGGTCCAGCGTTTCGACATTGATCGAGGGCGCAATGAAATCGTTTTCCAGCATCAGAAGGCAATAGATTGCCTCTTGCGCGCCGGTGGCCCCCTGGCTGTGGCCGGTCATCGATTTGGTTGAACTGATGGGCGGCGTGTTACCCTGGCCAAAGACGCGGCGCACGGCCTCAACCTCGCCCACATCGCCGACAGGGGTCGAGGTGCCGTGGGCGTTGATATAGCTGACGCGGCGCCCGTCGGGGATCGTCTCCAACGCCAGACGCATCGCGCGTTCGCCGCCTTCGCCCGAGGGCGCGACCATGTCGTGCCCGTCGGATGTGGCGGCAAAGCCCGTGACCTCGGCATAGATCTTGGCGCCGCGAGCCTTGGCGCGTTCCAGTTCCTCAAGCACGACAATCCCGCCGCCGCCTGCGATCACGAAACCATCGCGGTCGGCGTCAAAGGCGCGGGAGGCCTTTTCGGGGGTGTCGTTATACTTGCTGCTCATCGCGCCCATGGCATCGAAAAGGCAGGACAGGGTCCAGTCCAGTTCCTCGCCCCCGCCTGCGAACATCACATCTTGCTTGCCATACTGGATCTGCTCGGCCGCATTGCCGATGCAGTGCAGCGATGTCGAACAGGCCGAGGTGATGGAATAGTTGATGCCCTTGATCTGAAAGGCCGTCGACAGGTTCGCCGAAATGGTCGAGGACATGCATTTCGGCACCGCAAAGGGGCCAATCCGCTTGGGTGCACCCTTTTCAAGAACGGTCTGATGGGCCACCAGCATCGCGCTGGTCGACGGGCCGCCGGACCCGGCCACAAGCCCGGTGCGCGGGTTGACCACATCGCTTTCCTCAAGCCCCGCATCGGCAATCGCCTGCTCCATCGCGATATGGGCATAAGCCGCGCCGGGCCCCATAAACCGCAGCTTGCGCTTGTCGATGTGATCTTCGGGCGTGATTTTTAGCGTACCGGCAATCTGGCTGCGAAAGCCGTGTTCGGCCATTTCATCGGAAAAGACGACGCCCGATTTACCCTGACGCAAGGCGCTGGTCACTTCGGTCGCGTTGTTCCCGATAGGCGACACGACTCCCAGACCTGTGACGACGACACGGCGCATATGCAAACCCCCTGATACTTAGCCGGCGGTGGACAGGCCGACTTTCATGCCCTTGACCTCATAGATGGGTTCGCCGTCCGCCTCAACCCGGCCGTCAGCAACGCCCATTTTCAGCCTGCGGTCGATTACACGGGTGAAGTCGACGAAATAGCGGATCACCTTGCGTTCGGGCGTAACCATGCCGGTCAGCTTGACCTCGCCCACGCCCAGGGCCATGCCCAACCCCTGCCAGCCGCGCCAGCCCAGGTTAAAGCCCGTCAGCTGCCAAAGGCCATCCAGACCCAGACAGCCCGGCATGATCGGATTGCCGGGGAAGTGGCATTTAAAGAACCAAAGATCGGGCGTGATGTCGAATTCAGCCACAACGTGGCCTTTTCCATGGGCACCGCCATCGGCGCTGATATCGGTGATCCGGTCCATCATCAGCATCGGCGGTTCCGGCAACTGGGCATTGCCGGGGCCGAACAATTCGCCCTTTGCGCATTTCAGCAACGCCTCTTTGTCAAAACTTGTCGGAAAATCGCCCATGTACCCCGTGCCCTTCGGTTCTGTTTACTTTTCAAGGTGATGTAACACCGTCATATCCACCGGTGCAAGCGCGGCAAATTGCAGTTGCGACCGATTTTCAATTGAAACCAAGGGGGCGCTGCCCCTATATAAAGGACAGGACAGAGGTAAGAGGCAGAAATGCACACCGAAGCAATTGAACGTGGAACCGACTGGCTGAACGGGGCAGGGCTGCGCCCGACCCGGCAACGCGTGGCGCTGGCATCACTGCTGGTGGGCGACGGCAACGATCGCCATGTGACCGCCGAAAGCCTGTTTGAGGCCGCTTCGAAATCCGGTGAGAAAGTGTCGCTGGCCACTGTTTACAATACTCTGCGTGCATTTTGCGATGCGGGCCTGATGCAGGAAATCATGGTCGATGGTACGAAAAGCTATTTCGACACCAACGTCGATGACCACCCGCATTTCTTCTGGGAAGACAGCAGCACCCTGACCGACGCCCCCGCAGATCAGCTTGAGATCTGCCGTCTGCCCGAAGCCCCTGCAGGCGCCGAGGTCGCGAAGGTCGATGTGGTGATCCGGCTTAGGAAGCTGTCTGACTAAAGCAACTTTCTTTATTCCTTGAAATATAATTCGGTTTTACCCATAGTCGTGGGCATATTCTTGCGCGCATTCGGAATATCGTCTTTGTTTATGGGGTCGTTGGACTTTGTTTGAAACACACAAGGAATTTCCCGATCAGATAACGCAGTTTCAGGTTCTGGGGGAAAGATCATCTGGCACGAATGTTTTGTCGGCCTTTATCAATCGCAACACGAGGCTGGCGCCATCGACCCATCTGGGGTGGAAACATGGGTTTCCACAGGCACAGTTCTATCCGCGAAACCTGCTGACTGTGGTGTCGTTCCGGCACCCGCTGGACTGGGTGCGCAGTATGCACCGCAAGCCGTGGCATGCCGCGCCCCGCCTTCAGGGTCTGTCTTTTAGTGATTTCATCCGGGCCGAGTGGGAATCGGTTATTGATAACGCCCTGCTGACCGATGATCCGATGAACCTGTTTCGGCTGGAACGCCTGCCACGCGCACTGCGGTCGGTCGTGTGGAACCACTACAGCCCCCGCATCGGCTGGAAACTGCGCCGCCAGATTGCGCGGTCAGACCCCACATCACAGACCCAGGCCATTGCGGCAGGCGTGCCGCTGCAATATGACCGCCACCCGATCACCGGTGAACAGTTCGAAAATATCTTCAAGCTGCGCACGGCAAAGGCGCAGGGGTATCTGGGGCTGCGGCACAGGGCGTGCAATTATCTGTTCGTGTCCCATGAACTTTATCGGTCCGACCCCGACAAGATCGCGCAGGCTTTGTCAGATGTCTTTGGCATTGCTGTTTCGGGTGATTTGCAGGGTATCGATCGAAAAGTGGGCCAGATGAACCGCGCCGGATCCGAGAACACGGAAAACAAGGTTGGCCCCCCGGCGGACGTGGCCGACGATGATCTGGATTTCATGGTGTCGCAGCTGTGCCGCGAAACGGAAAGCCAGATGGGCTATGACATCAGCCTGCTTGGTAAAACGACAGAACTAGTCTGAGGTCGCCGTCAGAAAGCTGACCTTGCCGTCGGGCATAACCTTTGCTGCGCTGAGTTTGCCGGTCTTGTAGGCGCCGGTATCCACGGCGATACGACCGCCCGTGATATGGGCCGTTTGATAGACCGTGTGGCCATGGGCGACCCAGATGTCGTCCTGCCGCGGAGTTTTCAGAAAGGCGTTGTGGCCCCACAGGAAAACGTCGTCCTCTTGATCTGCGATCGGTATGTTGGGATCGGCGGCGGCGTGGACGCAGACCAGATTACCGCTGGACCAGGTGCTGGGCAGATTGTGCAGCCAGATGCACATCTGTTTGCCCAGGGCCCGGATCAGCTGGTGAGCCACCTCCTTTAACTTGTCGGTGTCATAAAGGTCGGGCGGGACACCGATGCCAAAACTGACCAGCGTCTGATCCCCGCCGTAGCGCAACCACAGCGCCGTTTCGGGGCGCGGATCGGACAGAAAATCCAGCAGCATCTGTTCATGGTTGCCCCGCAGGCAGATGAAAGATCCTGGTGCCTCGGCGTTCGCCTTTTCCAGCAACCGCAGCACCTGACGCGAAAAATGCCCCCGGTCGATGTAATCGCCCACCAGGACAATGCTGATCTTGTCCAGACGATTGCGCGCGACGTCCTGGTCGATCTGTTCAAAGAGCTCAAGCAACAGATCGTAGCGCCCGTGCACATCACCGATGATATAGACGGGCTTGAGCGGAAAGGGCCGCCCGGCGCCGGTCCGCTTTGGAAAAAGATTCTGAATGATCTTAGCTGCCCGCATCATTGTGCCTTTTTGCGCAAAACTATTCGGCTTCCAAGCAAAATCAATCTTTTGCGTCAACGATGCAGACGGTATACGTTAACGCAACGTTAATGATTCGCATGTTGTGCATTTAAGGGGATTAATTTTCAGTTTACGTCTTTTCCGGACCAGTGGTGTCAGACATCTGACGATTAAAAGTTGTGCTATAATGTATTTGATTATCAAAAAACCGCCTACAAAATCCATTAACGCATCAAATCCGGCAGTGTTTTGCTGCCTGAATTTGTTTCGTTACAAGAAACAGTTAAAGCGATAGTAGTCAGTTGAACGAGGACGAGTGCATGTCGCATCTAAAGCATATTGAGCCTGCCATGGGCCCTGTCGGGGCCGCCTCAGACTATACTGCAGCACAGCAGCGCAAGCTGTTGTCCGACAGCGTGCCGACCGGTGGGGTCGCTAAACGTGCGCTGGATATATGTGTGGCGCTGTCTGCGCTGATCCTGCTTTCGCCCTTGTTGCTGGGCGTTGCCTTGGCGGTCAAGCTGACCAGTAAAGGCGATGCGCTTTATGGCCATCGCCGTGTTGGTCACAATGGCCGCGAATTCCGCTGCTGGAAGTTTCGCACCATGGTCAGCGACAGCCAGCAGGCGCTTGAACGCCATCTGGCCGAAAATCCCGAAGCCCGCGTTGAATGGGAACGCGATCGCAAACTTAAAAATGATCCACGGGTGACGAAACTGGGCAAGACACTGCGCGATCTGTCGATTGACGAACTGCCGCAGTTGATCAACATTCTGAAGGGCGAGATGAGCATCGTCGGCCCGCGCCCCGTCGTGCAGGATGAATTGGACCGCTATGGTCGTTCAGCTGTGTTTTATCTGAAAAGCCGCCCCGGACTGACGGGGTTGTGGCAGATCAGCGGCCGCAATGACGTCAGCTATGAACGGCGCGTTCTGCTGGATCGGTTTTACGTGGTCAACTGGTCGTTTTTCAGCGATCTGCTGATTATCCTGAAGACTGTGCCAGCCGTTCTTGGATCACGCGGGTCGTATTGATCTGCCAGACAGGTGGGGCAATGCAGCTAAGAAAGCTTATTTATCTGGTCGCACTGGTTCTGGCCCCGGGTTTGGCGGGGGCAGACGGTTACCGGCTGGACGTCAATGACCGGTTGAACATTCGCGTCTATCAGTGGATCAGCGCGGAAAGCACGGTCGAAGAATGGCCCGCCGCCACCGGCGAATTCTGGGTCGGGCCCGACGGTGCGATTTCGGTGCCCCTGTTGGGGCAGGTGGCTGTGGCGGGGAAAACCACCGCCGAGCTATCGCAGCTTTTGTCTGACGAGTTGCGCCAGAAATACGCCCTGACCGATGTGCCAAGTGTGTCGGTCGAAATCGCGAAATATCGCCCGTTTTTCATCACCGGCGATGTGTCGAACCCCGGTCAGTATGACTTCATCCCTTCACTCACGGTGCAACAGGCGGTCAGTCTGGCAGGGGGCACGCAGGATATATCGCGCAATTCCCTTGGTGAAAGTCGTGTGCTTTTGAATGCCACCGGCAGTCTGCGTCTGTTGCAGGCCGAACGCGACCGGCTTCTGGTCAAGCGCGCCCGTCTGGAAGCCGAACGCACCGGATCTGACGTGATCCCCGAACCCCTGGGTGTGTCGTCGGCGGATCGTCTGGCGCTGATCATGGCCGAGGAAGAGGCGATCCTGCGCACCCGCACCAAGCAGTTGAACAGCGATCTTGAGGGGCTGGAGCGTCAGAAGACGTTGTTGCAGGCCGAGGTCGAAGCGCTTGAGGAAAAAGAACAGAACCTGGAACGTCAGCGTCAGATTGGCCAACAGGAACTGGACCAGTCGCGCCAGCTGATCGAACGTGGTCTGGCCGCCAGCAGCCGTCTGAACGACGACGAACGCTATATGGTCGAACTGGATTCGCGCATTCTGGACCTGAGCACTCAGTTGCTGCGCGCCCGTCAGGGCATCGCCGAGGTCGAGGCGGATGCCGCCGCCCTGCGGGTCGAACGCGACGCCGAGATCAATCTGGAAAGCCAGAAGATCGATGCCGACCTTGAAGAGATCGAACGCCGGATCGTCACCGATCAGTCGATTATCGCCCAGGCCGCTGGCAACATCGCCGAAATCGGCCCGCCCGGTGCCGAGATGTTCGATATCGAATACCGTATCGCGCGCGTTGAAAATGGTGAACAAACCAGCATGACCGTCGATGGGTGGACGCCGGTCAAACCCGGTGACGTGCTAGAGGTCAGAAAATCCCTGTTGCCGATGCAATAGGCCCCGCATGCCGTCCGTTGGGCGGCCCGAAAGATCAGGCAGCATGACGGACACTGTGCCAAATTCCACGGCCTCGGACGACGGTCATTTCGGACACCTGCGCAAGGGGCGGTCGATTGCGGCGTTAAAAGGCGTGTTCTGGTCGGCCATCAACACGGTCGTGCCCACGCTGGTGACGGCGCTGGTGTTTTTGCTCAGCTCGCGCCTGCTGACCCCCTTTGACTTCGGTGTCGTCGCGCTGGCGACCAGCATGGTGTCGTTTGCCGTGGCGCTGGCCCCCGCCGCCTTTGCCGAGGCTTTGGTCCAGCGCAGCCAGATCGAGGCGCGTCATACCGACAGCGTCTTCTGGCTGTGCATGGGCGCGGCGGTTCTGCTGTTTTTCCCTTATCTGATCTTCGCGGGCTGGCTGGCCGGTTGGGCCGATGAACCGCTATTGCAGGCGCTGTTGCCCTTTCTGGGCCTGAAAATACTGTTCGATCTGGGGGCCGCCGTGCCCACGATGCTGCTGGTGCGCGTGATGAAATTCCGCCAGGTCGCCATGCGCACCGCGATTGCCAGCCTGTGCGGGGCAGGGGTGTGCATCGCGCTATTGCTGACGGGGTTTGGCCTGTGGGCGCTGGCCGCGTCGCAGATCACGACGTCGTTCGTCACGATGGTCGTGGCCTTCTGGACCTCGGGCTGGCGGCCGGGGCGTACGCTGCACCTATCGGCCCTGCGCGACCTGTTGAAATACGGCACCTTCACCACAGGCGATCGGTTTTTGAACCTGTTCAACATCGACCAACTATTGATCGGCCTGCTGGTCAGTCCTGCCATTCTGGGGCTGTTCAATTTTGCACAACGGCTATTTGCGTTGCTGAACAACCTGATTGCGGGCGCGCTGTCTTCTGTGTCGCACAGTGTTTTGTCATCCATGCAGGCCGAGCCGGAAAAGATGCGCCAGACCTTCCTGATGTCCAGCTATGCGTCATCTGTCGTGGCCTTTCCTCTGTTCGCCGGATTGGCGGTCGTGGCCCCGCAGGCCGTGCCTTTGCTGTTCGGAGCACAATGGACACCCGCTGTTCTTGCCGTGCAGGCCTTCTGTGTGATCGGCATCATGGCCAGCATCAGCATCCCGCAAGCCGCACTGATCAAAAGCCAGAACAAGGCGCAGTGGTGGTTTTTCTATCAACTGGTGCAAAAGCTGGGCAATGTCGCGGTGATCCTGGCGACATTCACCTATGGGCTGGATGCCATCCTGATCGGTATTGCCGCGAAAACGGTCCTGATCTGGCCTGTATCCGTCTATCTGACCTGCCGCCTGTTGCAGACGGGCGCGCTGCGCTATTTGATCAGCTATCTGCCGCCCGTTCTGGCCACCCTGGCCATGGGCGTCGTCGTGTACCTGCTGCCCGGTTGGCTTGATCTGACCCCCGGATGGGCAAGTCTTTGCGCGCAGGTCGCGGGCGGGATTGTGCTTTACGCTATTTTGATTACGGCTTTGTCCGTGGGCAAGTTGCGCCACATGATCCGCATCCTGAAAAACGCCCGGGGGGCCGCATGAAACTGCAGTTTTTCGACAATGACATCCCAAACTTCGGTGACGAATTGAACCGCGACATCTGGGATCATTTTTTGCCCAAAGGCTTTCTGGATGAAGATACGTCCGAGCTGTTCATCGGCATCGGGTCGATCATTCATGACAAATACCCCGCAAACGCGCGCAAGATCGTCGCCGGGTCGGGCTATGGCGGGTATGAGGACGCGCCGGATGTGCACGACGGCACGTGGGACATCCTGTTCGTCCGCGGCCCTCAAACGGCCGAGGTTCTGGGCATCGATCCATCTTTGGCCATCTCAGATTCCGCGATCCTGTTGCGGGCGACACCTTTGCCCGATCCCGAACCCGATATCGGCGTGGCCTTCATGCCGCATTTCGACAGCCTGCAGCGTGGCGACTGGGCCAAGGTGTGTGAACTGGCGGGCATGACCTTTCTGGACCCCCGCGAACCGCATCATAAGGTCATCGCCCAGATCCGCGGTGCCGATCTGGTGGTGACCGAGGCGATGCACGGCGCCATCGTCGCCGACGCCATGCGCACGCCCTGGGTCAGTGTGCTGCCCATCCACAAGGCGCACCGGTTCAAATGGCTGGACTGGGCGCGGTCGCTGCAGATCGACTATCAGCCCAAGATGCTTTGGCCGTCGAGTATGCGAGAGGCCGTGACATTCTTCACCGGTCACCACGGCATGGGCGCGCGGTCAAAGCGGGTGCTGGACGCGGCCCCGACCCGCCCCGTCACCTGGGCCTTTGAGCACATGGCCGCCCGTCGCCTGCAGGTGCTGGCGACGATGGACCCCCAACTCAGCGCCGACGCGGTCATCGAAACCGCCACCGCCCGCGCCGTCGCCGCGCTGGACCAATTCGTGAAATCCCGCACCCAGGGCGGTGTCAGCGCGGCGGAGTAGCTGCAGAAATATTTTATCGACGGTTGCCGCAGCATTTTGGGTTGGGCATAAAGCAACATGTTTAACCCCTTTCCAAACTGCCAGATAGCAAAAGCATGCGTTGTATCGGTCGCTGTAGCCTGCGTCGCAGTATTTCCGCGCAGTGGTTTCGGTCAGCAAGTTAATGACATGATATACCATACTGATGGTGATCAGATACCATCGAATATCTGCGCTGATGTCGGACCGGAAACTGGCACTGACGATATTCAGATGTCACGCCCCAGTGGTAACCTTCATGGCGATTTTTATGCAGTGCAGAGCGATCTATTGGGCCAAAGAGCAAAAGCTTCACCACTTTTTACGATCACCTTTCAAGACAGCAGGCATCTGTATCGAGACATTGGCGGGAATGCATTTTACAGCGGTGATCTTATCCCGTGGGAAAATTCGTGGCTGCTTTGTGTAAAAGGCCATTCCCAACATTTTGCCTGGCTTGACACCTCCAAACCATTTCTGCGAATTTTGCCTGTGCAGGCCAGCCTGACCGAGGACGGCTACTATCGACGCGTCGAAGTCAAACATTATTGGCATTCCCAAAACCGTAAGCTTTCGCTGCCCAGGTCGTCGGATCGCATCTGGATAATGGAATAGGTCAGGTGCGATGATCTGAGGGATAATACACTGGCCTCTATCCCAGTTTCACCCCCTGGCGCCCAGCCAGATCGGTGAAATACTGCCACGCCACGCGGCCCGACCGGCTGCCTCGGGTGGCTTGCCATTCAATGGCCTCGGTGCGCAGGGTGGTGTCATCGATCTGCAAGCCATAGGCGTCGCAGTATCCGCGGATCATCGACAGGAACTGGTCCTGATCGCAGGCATGAAAACCCAGCCATAGTCCGAACCGGTCTGACAGTGACACTTTTTCCTCGACCGCCTCGCTGGGGTTGATGGCCGATCCGCGTTCGTTTTCGATCATGTCGCGGGGCATCAGGTGGCGGCGGTTTGATGTGGCGTAAAGAACGACATTATCTGGCCGCCCCTCAATCCCGCCGTCCAGAACCGCTTTCAGCGATTTGTAATGCTGGTCGTCGTGGCTGAAGCTAAGATCATCGCAGAACAGCAAAAACCGCGCATCGGCCCCGCTCAGCAGTTTCAGTAGCCGCCCGATCGACGGCAGGTCTTCGCGTTGAATCTCAACAATTTTCAGGGGATGGCCCTGCCTGATCACCTCGGCATGAATGGCCTTGACCAGCGATGATTTACCCATGCCCCGCGCGCCCCAAAGCAGGGCGTTGTTCGCGGGCAGCCCACGGGCAAACTGCAGGGTGTTTTCCAGCAACGTATCCCGCGACCGATCAATCCCCACCAGCAGCTCAAGCGCCACGCGATTGACCTGTGCGACAGGGTCCAACCGGTCGGGGTCGACGTGCCAGACAAAGGCGTCAGCCTGGGCAAAATCCGGGGCAGGGGCAGGCGCGGGGCTGATCCGTTCCAGGGCCGCTGCAATGCGGTCAGCTGGGTCGCTCAAATCTGATCCTCGGCCAGGTCTTCTTCGTCATCCAGCAACCCCTCGGCGCGCAACCGTTCATTGCGGCGCTTTTCGATGCCCGAGACCAGCCAGATCGAAATCTCATAAAGCCCATAGACCGCCACGAACAAAATGACCTGCGTGATGATGTCGGGGGGCGTGACGACACCGGCCAAAATCAGGATCGCCACAACGGCATATTTACGGACTGAGCCGAGCCCCTTGGCGCTGACCAACCCGGCCTTACCCAAAAGCGTCAGCAGCACGGGCAGTTGAAAACACAGACCGAACGCCATGATAAAGGTGATCGTCAGCGACAGGTATTCGGCCATCGACCCCATAAAGGTGATGCCCACGTCTGCGGGTGTTTCAGTTGCATTTTCAATAACATCGCCCGTTGCATTGATCTGCTGGAAGTTCAGGAAGAAATCAAACGCCAGCGGAATGACGATGAAAAACGCAAAGGACGCGCCCAGAAAAAACATGAAAGGCGAGGCTACGAGAAACGGCAAAAACGCATTCTTTTCAGACCGGTAAAGCCCCGGCGCCACAAAACGCCACAGCTGATAACTGATGAACGGAAAGGCCAGCGCAAAGCCACCAAGCAGAGAGATGCGGATGGCGACAAAGAAGCCTTCCTGCAGCTTGACCAGGATCAGCGAACAATCCTGCCCGCGTTCGTTCAGCGCGTTACAGATGGGGGATGTCAGGAAATTAAAGATCGGGTTCCAGACGTAAAAACAGATGAAAACGCAGATAACAAAGGCGATGGCCGCCCGGATCAGGCGCGTGCGCAGTTCGGCCAGATGTTCGATCAGCGGCGCGCTGGTGTCGTCGATGTCCTCTTCTGCGGTGCTCATTCCGATTTAGCCTCGGTCTTGGCGGGGGCGGCTGCGTCGGTTGTCGCAGTCGTGCGCTGTTCGGCGATGTCGGCAGCCTTCTGTTTTGCGGCAGCTGCAGCGGCGGCGCGATCTTCTGCCAGTTTCTGAGTGGCCGGCCCGGTTTTTTTCGCAGCCCCAGGTTTCTTAGACGGGCTTGGTTTTGTCGGATCCCACTTATCGAAGCGATCTGCGGCGTCGGACAGGGCGTCCATGCCCATGTTCCTGGGCGAGGTCAGATCGCCCATTTCCTTTTTCAGATCATTGGCACCGGATTGTTCTGCGGCCTCGGACATCGCGGTCTGAAATTCACGCGCCATACGCCGGACCTTGGCCATCATTTTGCCCATGGCATGAAACATCACAGGCAGGTCCTTGGGACCGACAACGATCAGGGCAACGATCCCGATCAGGATAAGCTCACTCCACCCCACGCATCACGTCCGGCATCAGGATTTTTCTTTGTCGGCTTCCGACGGTGTCACATCTTTGGCAGCCTCTGCATCGGCTTGCTCAAGTTCTTGCGTGCCTTCCTTGACGCCCTTGCGGAACGACGTGATGCCTTTGCCGACCTCACCCATCAGGGATGAGATTTTGCCACGGCCGAAAAGCACCAGAACGACAACTGCGATCAGCAACCAGCCCACCGGCGGGATGTTGGTCAGAAACAGCGGGGTCATACCCATATTAATCCTCCGAAGTGTTCAGTGCGGCGCACCGCACTTTGTAACTTGCTTTCATTTAAGGCCAGAATGCCCCGGATGAAAGCAGCTAAATCAGGTTTGATGCTTTTTTGATGCGGATTGATCGCATGTGATCAGGGGCAATCCACAGATTTCCTTTGGTCAACCAGGCCCGGCTTACAAGATAGCATTCCCGACGCAGGACGCAATCAGACTTCATGCGCGGGACGGGAAGACGAAGCATCTGTCACGCCGGATCATCAGCCAAAGTGGTGTGCCGGGTTTGGGCAGAAAGACCGACGGCACAGTGGTGCGCAGCAGCGAATTGTCGAAGTCCATCCTGAATTCAACCAGGCTTTCGTTGCCCATGAACCGTGCCCGTTCCACCAGGCCCCGCGCCGGGGTGCCGTCCTGCGGGGTGGGATTGGGTCCGCGCCCCTGCCGGTCGAAGTCGATCTTGATGTGCTGGGGCCGGATCACGATATCAACCCATGCCCCATCGGGCACGCCGGGGGCCAGAAACTGACCAAAGGCCGTTTCCGTCAGCGCCCCTCGAACCTGACCGCGTATCACATTGATATCGCTGAAAAAAGCGGCGGCCTGACGATCAACGGGCGCGTTGTAAAGGTTATAGGGCGCCCCCTGTTGTACGATCTTGCCGTCGCGCATCAGGGCGATTTCGTCGGCCATGCGCATCGCCTCATCGGGTTCATGCGTGACCAGCAGAACGGCGGTGCCTTCCTCTTTCAACACGGCCAGCGTGTCGTCGCGAATTTCGTCCCGCAGGCGGTTATCAAGGCCCGAAAACGGTTCATCCATCAGCATG
Organism: Pseudaestuariivita rosea; assembly: GCF_017592335.1. Lineage (GTDB taxonomy): Bacteria > Pseudomonadota > Alphaproteobacteria > Rhodobacterales > Rhodobacteraceae > Parasulfitobacter > Parasulfitobacter rosea. Next base: position 127,868 of record NZ_JACNMP010000002.1, read on the forward strand.
ATCTTCGGCCGTGGCGCCAGCGCACGCACCAAGGCGACCCGTTGTTGTTCGCCCCCCGACAGCTGATGCGGATAGCTGTCGATATAGCGTTCCAGATCGACCCGGCGCAGCAATTGGGCGACACGGGCGCGTTTGTCTTCGCGCGAGCCCTTCAGGCCAAAGGCCACATTATCGGCGACGCTTAGATGCGGGAACAGGGAAAAATCCTGAAACATCAGACCGATAGAGCGCTTTTCGGGCGGCACGCGGAAAATCGTGTCGCAGATCAGGTCCCCATCCGCGTGGATCGTGCCGCTATCCTGCACCTCGACGCCTGCGATGATGCGCAGGGTGGTCGATTTGCCGCAGCCCGACGGCCCCAGCAGACAGGTGACTTGCCCCGGCTCGATCGCCAGCGACACGTCATCGACAACATTTCTGCCGCCAAACGCGCGTTTTATGTTTCTTATTTCCAGCCGCGGCGGCGTTCGGTCTGTCATCGTCCTGCCCAATTCCCGATCAAACTAATCGGAATTCGGCGTCAGATAGCAAGCCCGCCGTTTAGCAGCAAGGGGCCTCGGACCCTTCGTCGTCAAATGGCGCGTTGGCCCCACAGCCTTCGAAGACGCCATAATGGGTATCGAAATCGCCGATAAACTGGAAATGATCCGCAAAACGGGTGTCCGCCAGCATCATCCATGTGTTCCCGCAGACGGGGAAGACCTTGCCGGTTTCCATCACATGGTGATCATCCAGCACAAAGGCGTGGGGCGCGTTTTCGATGGTGCCTTTATAGATCACGGCCTGACCGTAGTCTTCGCATTCAGGTTCCAGCGTGGGCAGCTTGAACAGCCGGTACGTGGCCGAGGTAAAGCGGATCGGGGCCACGCGTTCCTCAAGCACGGGGTTTTCGATGGTCAGTGGGCGGTGTTCCACCAGACGCGGGTCCAGAAAACCGGCCTTGCGCGCAATCGTCTGAAAATCGCCCCAATAAAGCGCACCGGACAGGCATTCGCCATACAGGATCTCATCCTCGCGAAGGGCTTGCGGCACGCGGCGGTCGGCGTAGACATCGGAAAAATACATCTCGCCCCCCGGTTTCAGCAGGTTATAGGCCCCGCGCAGCACGGCCAGTTTATCGGTGGCCAGATTGACGACGCAGTTCGACACGATGATATCGAACGACCCGGGTTCCAGCGGCAGCTGATCCAGCGTTTCGATATAGCCCTTGTGGAATTCGGTGTTGGGCTTGGCGTATCCGAAGCGATCCGCATGATAATCCTGATGCGCCCGGGCGACGGCCAGTTGTTCGTCGGTCATATCGACACCCACGACGTGGCCCTCTTCGCCCACCAGGGCGGCCAGCGCATAGACATCACGCCCCGCGCCACAGCCCAGATCCAGAATGCGCGCGCCCTTCAGACCCGTGGGCGCGATCAGCCCGCAGCCGTAATAGCGCGTCAGAACCTCATCATGAACCTTTGACAGCACGTCTTTCAGGTAACGCGGCATCTCGGCCGGGGTGCAGCAGGCGTTGGTCTGCAGATCATCGCTGGATTGCAGGACCTTGCCGTAATAGTCCTGAACATTTTCGTGCTTCATCGTCGGGCCTCGTGATTACCATTTCGTTTTGGCTAAACATGTCAGCCTGCCCTGACAATCAGCAAATCGCATACTCACACCGACGTGACATTCTGTCATCTATGGGGGCAGGAAGTGGTTGACGTAAGGGCCGCGAAAGGTAGGGTCTGCGGCAGGACAGGAGGGCCGGATATGGCAGAGCGTGGCAAGCTGAGACTGGGTGTGAACATCGACCATGTCGCGACCGTGCGGAATGCACGGGGCGGCGATTATCCGGACCCGTTGCGCGCGGCAAAGCTGGCCGAACAGGCGGGCGCAGATGGGATCACGGCGCATCTGCGCGAAGACCGCCGCCATATCTCGGACGCGGATATCGAAGGGCTGATGGACGTGCTGTCGGTGCCGCTGAATTTCGAGATGGCCGCGACGGATGAGATGCAGCAGATTGCCCTGCGTCACAAACCCCACGCGGTTTGCATCGTGCCCGAACGGCGCGAAGAACGCACGACCGAAGGCGGGCTGGAAGTCGCGCGTGAGGAAAACAAACTGGCGCATTTCATTGCACCCCTGCGCGATGCCGGGTGCCGCGTGTCGATCTTTATCGCCGCCGACCGGCGTCAGATCGAAGCCGCGCACCGGATCGGCGCGCAGGTGATCGAACTGCACACCGGGTCCTATTGCGATGCCCATGCCGAGGGGCGGTTTGACGACCGCGACCGCGAACTGGCCGCGCTGGTGGACATGGCCGGTTTTGCCGATGATCTGGGGCTTGAGGTGCACGCGGGCCATGGTCTGAACTATGAAACGGTCAAGCCAGTTGCTGCGATACCCCAGGTGATGGAGCTGAACATCGGCCATTTCCTAATTGGTGAGGCGATCTTTCTGGGCCTCGACCCCGCCATCCGCAAAATGCGCGCGTTGGTGGACGACGCGCGGGCTGATCAGGTGGCGTGAAAGGTTCTATCCCGCCATGATGCATTGCTGGCGCAATGCAGCCTTCGGCGAGAGTATTTGGGGAACAATAAAGGCGAGTTATTCGCCGTGTCTTAATAGCCGCTGCTTCTGGCGGCCCCAATCCCGTTTGGCCTCGGTCGCGCGTTTGTCGACGTTTTTCTTACCCTTCGCCACGCCGATCTTTAGCTTCACCAGGCCTTTGTGATTGAAATACATCACCAGCGGCACGATGGTCATGCCCTGCCGGGATGTCGCCTGCCAAAGCCGTGCGACCTCACGCCGTGAGGCCAGCAACTTGCGCTTGCGCCGTTCCTCATGCCCGAATGTCTTGGCCTGCGCATAAAGCGGGATGTAGCTGTTGGTCAGCCACAGCTCTCCATCCTCAACCGCCACATAGCTTTCGGCAATATTCGCCTGACCCCCGCGCAGGGATTTCACCTCGGACCCCATCAGAATGATGCCGACTTCGATATCATCCTCGATCGCGTAATCGTACCGCGCGCGGCGGTTTTCGGCGATCACCTTATAGTTTGGGTCTGTCTTCACCTTGGCCATGACGCCGCGATATAGGCCCAATCGCCCCGCAATCCAAGGGCCATTACACGCATTCCCGCAGCCACCTGATAAAGGTCTGCAGATTTTTCGACTTGGGGCCCTTTCGGGTGACGATGTAGTAGTTCAGCTCAGGATCATCCTGTTCTTCAACCGCGATCAGTTTGCCCGCTGCCAGATCGGGTTCCAGAATGGCGCGGGGCTGAATTGACAGGCCATAGCCCGCCCGGACCGCCGACAGCACCATCTGGTTCGTGTCGTACAGCGTCACCTGATGTTGCTCAAACATCAGCCGCCGCGCCTTTTCCCAGCTTTTGTATTCCTTGCCCAGATTGTCGATGAACCACTGCGTCTTTTCGGGCCAGCTGCCGTCTGGGTTGCGGGTCGCCACGACCTTGGGCGTGCCGACCATGACGAAATTGGCGGGCACCAGTTTTTCCACGTCACACTCGGGCCAGTGCCCCCGCCCGAACCGCAGCGCAAGGTCAAAGCCATCGCGGCGCAGATCAACCATCTCGGCCGAGGGCGTCAGTGACAATTCGATCTGCGGGTGTTTTGCCCAGAAGCTGCCCAGACGCGGCATCAACCAGTATTCTGTGAAAGAGGCCGTGACCGACACCCGCAGCGGGGCCGCAGCGCGATCGGCTTTCATCGTCGCGATCTCATCCCCGATATGGCCGAAACCAGTGGCCAGGGCCGCCGCCAGACGTCGCCCGTCATCGGTCAGTTCCATTTTGCGACCCTGCCGGTTCATCAGGCTGGTTTCCAGATCAGCCTCAAGCGTGCGGATGTGCTGGGAAATTGCAGCATGGGTGACATTCAGCACCTTTGCAGCGTCAGTTAAACTTTCAAGTCGCGCAGCGGCTTCAAAGGCACGCAGGGCGGAAAGTGATGGTACAATGCGCCAATCGATGCTCATGGATTGATTAAACATTAGTTCAACTTACAGATCAATATTATTCGTGACTCGGTTATCACAGCAGCGCCTGCTACTTTCAGATCATCGGATATGAAAAAGGAGAGCATGATGTTAACCGTTATCGCAGACGCCCTGATGACCGCCACACGCAGCAAACGCCCTGACCTGACACTGGACTACGACGAACGCCGCCGCCGGAGGGAAGCCGACCGTCAAGCCGACGCCGAATTTCTGCGCCGTTGGAACAGGTTCACGGGGATGTGGTGAAACCGGGCCGCCCGTTGAGGGCGGCCCATTTGCATAGAACAGAGTTATCGTTGTCTAATGCGAACACCGCTTAGGTCCATCAAGTATGCAAGTATAGGGTCAAGAGCGATATTCACTAGGTATATTAGTGGAATTACTAGGAGCAACTTGAGTACGAAACGAACCCATTTGTTTCTCAATAACGCATGATGTTTAAGCGTCTTCATGGATATGTTACTGAGTTGCTTCATGCCGAGCCAAGTGTTTTACGACTTGTGATTTCGATACCTTCCTTGTCCATTCCAACTCGACCTTAATCAGTTGATCAACCCTGCATGGATCATCGCATCCTTGATCACCAGCTTCGTGCCATCGGTCAGACGCGTCAGCGGGCTGCGGACGTCTTCGCGGCAAAGGCCCAGCAAAGACAGCCCGTATTTCGCACCCACCAGACCCGGTTCCAGGAAAATCGCATGGTGCAACGGCATCAGACGGTCCTGATAGTCCAGCGCTTTCGCATAATCGCCGTCCAGCGTCGCCTCTTGAAACTCGGCGCACAACCGCGGGGCCACGTTGGCCGTGACCGAAATGCACCCAACGCCCCCATGGGCATTGAACCCAAGGGCCGAGGCATCCTCGCCCGACACCTGAACAAAATCCTTACCGCAGGTCTGGCGCTGATAGCTGACCCGCGTGATATCGCCCGTGGCGTCCTTAACACCCACGATCATCGGGTGTTCCGCCAGCTTGCCCATCGTTTCAGGCGACATATCCACAACCGACCGGCCGGGGATGTTATAAATGATGATCGGCAACCCACAATCGGCCGCCGCCAGATAATGTTCGATCAGCCCGCGTTGGGTTGGCTTGTTATAATAGGGCGTCACCACCAGGGCGGCATCGGCGCCCACGGCTTTGGCCTGGTTGACCAGCCGAACGGTTTCAATCGTATTATTCGACCCCGCACCAGCAACGACGGGAATACGGCCATCCGCAGCCTTCACAACGGTTTCGACCACTGTGTCATGTTCCGCGTGGCTTAGCGTTGGGCTTTCGCCGGTCGTACCCACGGGCACAATACCATGGCTGCCCTGGTTGATATGCCATTCGACCAGCTTTTTCAGCGTATCCAGATCCAGCTGGCCGTCCGCGAACGGCGTGACGAGGGCGGGTAGGGACCCTTTGATCATGGCACGCATCCTTTTTGTTGTGGGCACAACACAGCCCGTCATAAATGTGGCGAACACTAGCCGCCGTTGACGCACTTGCCAAGAATAGGGTTTGATGTCCAGCCGTTGCAGGTTACCTTTAATGTCAACGCTGATGTCTCACCGGGATTTGAATGCGCTTTTTTCCCGCCATTACAATGATGTTTCTTGCTCTGCCGATCAGCCCGTCTGCGGCCCAGGACAGACGTGACGGCTTGGCGTTGCTTGCGGCGTTTCGGGCAATAAACCAAGGGGAATGGGATCAGGCGCGCGAGGCCGCCGAAAGGCGCAGTGCGCTGCTGGCTGATATCATCGAATGGCGCCGTCTGCGCGAAGCGGGCGGTACGCTGGATGAGACGAATCGCTTTCTGCAGAAAAACGGCGACTGGCCCGGTCTGCAGCGTCTGCGTCGCGTGGGCGAACAGAATTTGACCCCCAATGTGCCCGCCGATCAGGTGCTGGCCTATTTTAAGGATCAACCGCCGCAAACAGGCCACGGGATGCTGCGAAAATCCATCGCCTTGCGTCAGACCGGTCAGGCGCAGCAGGCTGATGCGCTGATCGTGCAGGCCTGGCGCGAACAGACACTGACCAAAGCCGAATTTGCCACCTATCTGACCCAGCACACCAAACTGCTGACATCGCACCACGAGGCGCGGATCGATATGCTGCTGTGGCGCGGCCGGTTGGTCGAGGCGGAACGCCTGATGCCCCTGATCAACGACGACCAAAAGAAACTGGCCGCCGCCCGCATGGGTCTGCAACGCAACATCAGCGGTGTCGATGATCTGATCAAAGCCGTGCCCGATGATCTGCGCAACGCGCCCGGTCTGGCCTTTGATCGGTTTGAATGGCGTGTGAAACGCGGGTTTCGCGACGGCGCGCTTGAGATTTTGCAGCAGCATTCGGTCAGCGCCGACATGCTGGGCCGCCCCGAAGAATGGGCCAACAGGCGGCGCCTGCTGGCGCGTCAGGATATGCGAAACGGCAACGCCGGGCGCGCCTATGCGCTGGCCGCCAATCACCACCTGACGGCGGGCAGCCACTTTGCGGATCTGGAATGGCTGGCGGGCTATATCGCGCTGCGCAAGCTGAACAAGCCCGATGTGGCCATCGCACATTTCGAACGCTTCTCGGATGCCGTCGGCAGCCCCATTTCCAAAGGTCGCGCAGGCTATTGGCTGGGCCGCGCGTATGAGGTCGCCGGCAATCCCACCGCCGCCGGCCGCGCCTATGCCGAGGGCGCGCAATATCAGACCAGCTTTTATGGTCTTCTGGCCGCCGAGCGCCTGCAACTGCCCATGATGCCGTCACTGGTGCACGGGCTGGACGCGCAGGACTGGCGGGGCGCAGATTTTGTCGATAGCTCGGTCTTTCAGGCGGCGCAACTGCTGCTGCAATCCGGTCATCGCGATCTGGCCGAGATGTTTCTGACCCACTTGGCCGAAAGTCTGAATGCAAAAGGGGTCGCGCAACTGGCAAAATTTGCCATGGATCAGGGCGAACCCCATCTGGCGGTCATGATCGGCAAACGCGCAACGGGCCATGGTGTGACCGTGCCCGCCGCCATGTTCCCTGTGCATCCGCTGGCTGACGAAAATCTGACCGTGCCGCCCGAATTGGCCCTGGCCATCGCCCGGCGCGAAAGCGAATTTGACCCCACCGTCCGCAGCCGCGTAGGCGCGCGGGGGCTGATGCAGCTGATGCCCGCCACCGCCCGCGCCGTGGCATCAGATCTTGATCTTGACTATACCACCGCCAAACTGTCCGACCCCGATTTCAACGCCACTCTTGGCGTGGCCTATCTGGAGGATCTGACCCAGATGTTCGGCCCGTCCTACGTGCTGGTCGCTGCTGCCTATAACGCTGGCCCCAGTCGCCCCCGCCGCTGGATGACCGAACATGGCGATCCGCGCACCGGCGACATCGACCCCATCGACTGGATCGAACACATCGAATTCCGCGAAACCCGGAACTATGTCATGCGCGTCATGGAATCTCTGCCCGTTTACCGCGCACAACTCACCGGGCACCCCCAGCCCCTGCGCCTGACCGAAGAACTGATCGGAACCTATCCCGTCATTCGTCCCCGGATGCGCCCGGATGGGGATCGGACCGAACTTGTCGTGCCCGCGACAGAGTGAACAGCCCCGCGCCCACCACAATCACCGCCCCGACGATCACATTCCATTCCAGCGTTTCTTCGAAAAACGTCAGCCCCAGCCCCGCCGCAAAGACCAGCTGCAGATAGGCAAAGGGCTGCACCGCACTGGCCTCGGACACCTCATAGCATTTGATCAGCAGCCAATGCCCAAGCGCCCCGGTCAGGCACAGCGCGCCCATCCACAGCCAATCACGCGCGATCATGGGTTCCCAAAACCACGGGCCGACCAGCGTCATCGCCACCGCCCCCGACGTGCCCGTCCAGAAAAAGCTGGTCGCGGCGCTGTCTTTTCGGGCCGCATAACGCGTCAGCAACCCATAAAGCGCAAACATCAGGGCCGAGGCCAGCGGTACAAGTGCGGCGGGCGAAAATACCTTGACCCCCGGCTGCAGAATGATCAGTACGCCAACAAAGCCGATGCCAATCGCCACCCACCGCCGCCAGCCGACCTTTTCGCCCAGGATCGGCCCTGAAAGCGCCGCGATCAGCAGCGGATAACAGGTGAAAATCGCGTGGCTTTCCACCAGCCCCAACAGCACAAACGCCAGCACCATCACGCAGATTTCCGTGGCCAGCAGCAGGCCCCGCCCGATCTGCAACAGCGGTTGTTCTGTGCGTGCCGCGGCCCGTATCCCGCCCGACTGCCGCTGCGATAACGCGATGACAAAGGCCGCAAAGAACCAATAGCGGATCATCACGATCATCAGCACATTGTATTCGGCGGCCAGATGGCGCGATATGCCGTCCTGCATGGCAAAAACAAAGGTCGTTGCCACCATCAGCCAGATGCCCAGGCGCGGGTTCTGCGCCGTCATGCCAGCCGCGCCCGCGTCATATGCCGCTTGCGCCCGTATCCCGGTACGCGCGTCACTTCAAATCCCGCATCTTCCAATCCCCGTCGTACCGCGCCTGCCGCTGTATACGTCGCCGCCGTCCCGCCGGGGTGGGTGTGCCCCGCGACCTGCGCCATCAGGTCCGGCCCCCATAGCTCGGGGTTCTTCGCGGGCGAAAACCCATCCAGATACCAGGCATCCGCTGCGCCACCCCATTCGGGCAACGTCTTCCGTGCGTCGCCTTCGACAATTGTCAAAACCGCCGGTCCGATGTCATGCGGTCCGACGCTAGTGCCAAGCGCAGTGATCAACGGATCAACCCAACCTGACACCGCCGGAAAGGCCGCCAGCGCTTTGCGCATATCGTCCAGACCCATCGGAAAAGCCTCAAACGATGTGAAATGAAACCGGCCTTGCGCCCCGCTACCTGCCCAGGCATCCAGCGTCACCAGAAAATTCAGCCCCGTCCCGAACCCCAGTTCCGCAATCGCGAACCCATCCCGAAACCGCCCCGGCAGATCATTGCCTGCCAGAAACACATGCCGGGTCTCGGCCAGCCCGTCGTGGATTGAAAAGTAAGGATCATCAAAACGTTGCGACACCGGTGTCTTACCATCGCGCCATTCCAAATTCGCCGTCTGGCCCATTGTGATCTGATCCTTTATGTCGCTGCAGGAACAATGATGCGGGCGTGGGGGCTTGGCAATGGTCGATGTAACGGTATGTGGTGCGGGGATTTTCGGGCTGTCAGTCGCCTATGCCTGCCTCAGGCGGGGCGCGCAGGTGCAGATCGTCGATCCGAACGGTGTGGGCGCGGGCGCCAGCGGCGGCATCGTGGGGGCATTGGCCCCCCATACGCCCGAAAACTGGAACCCCAAGAAAGACTTTCAGTTCGACAGCCTGATCATGGCCGAAGACTACTGGGCGGGCGTCGAACGCCTGTCTGCGCTGCCCACCGGCTATGCCCGGCTGGGCCGCCTGCAACCCATCGCCGATGATCACACTCTAACCCTGGCCCGCGACCGGGCCACCAGCGCCAAACGTCTGTGGCAGGGGCAGGCAGACTGGCGTGTCGTGCCCGCCAGTGATCACGCGGGCTGGGCGCCGCAAAGCCCCACGGGTTGGCTGATCCACGACACCCTGTCCGCCCGCATCCACCCGCGTCAGGCAACCACCGCCCTGGCGCAGGCCATTGCTGCACTGGGCGGCCATATCACCCACCGCGCGACGCTGGCCGGTCAGATCGTCTGGGCCACGGGCTATGACGGCCTGCTGGAGCTGTCGCGCGACCTCGGCACACCCGTCGGCAACGGGGTAAAAGGGCAGGCGGCCTTACTGGGGTTCGAGGCCCGTAAACAGCCCCAGCTTTTCGCCGACGCGCTGCACATCGTGCCTCACCACGACGGCACGGTTGCCATCGGATCGACTTCGGAACGGGATTTTGACGATCCCACCAGCATCGATACCCAGCTTGACGACGTCATCGCCCGCGCCATGGACAGCTTTCCGATGCTGGCCGACGCCCCGGTGATCGAACGCTGGGCCGGCATCCGCCCCCGCGCCAAAAGTCGCGCTCCGATGCTGGGCGGCTATCCTGGCAAGCCCGATCAGTTCATCGCGAACGGGGGCTTCAAAATCGGCTTCGGCATGGCCCCAAAGGTGGGCGAGGTCATGGCCGACCTGATCCTGGACGCCCGCGATACGATCCCCGAAGGCTTTCGGGTTGAGGATAATTTTTAAGCCGCCGGATCAGCAGATCAGACCGCCGGTTGCTGTTGCGTGGCGCAGTGAATGCCGCCCCCGATCCATCCCAAAGCGTCTGTGTTCAGCGTCACAACCTCGCGGTCCGGATACAGTTGACCAATGGTGCGAATGGCCTCGGAATCCGCATCATCATCGCCAAACTGGGCCATGATCACCGCGCCATTGCAGACGTAGTAATTCACGTAAGACGCAAGAAAATCAGGGTCCCGAACCCGCGGCCGCTCGGGGTCATAGATTTCGGTGATCTGCAGGCGGCGGCCCTTCGCGTCGGTCGCTTCCGCCAGAATGGACCGTGTTTGGTGCGCCGTCCGCACCCAGTCATCTGACATATCCGTATTGCCCGGCATCTGAATAATCACCCGGCCGGGTGCAACAAAGCGGGCAAGCGCATCGATGTGAAAATCAGTGATATCCTGCCCCGCCAATCCCGGTGCCCATATCATCTTTTGGGCGCCATAGGCCTCAAGCAGTTGGGCTTCGACTGCAGCGCGGATGCCCGGATTACGGTTCGGATTCACCCAGGAACTTTCATGCGCCATCAGTGTGCCATGGCCATCTTGCTCAACGCCGCCCGGTTCACCGACCAAGCCATTATCCAAAAGAGGCAAACCCATCCGCTCCGCTACGCGGCGTGCGACCAGCCCGTCGTTCGGGTGGCGTTGCTTGCCACCCCAGCCATTAAAGTTGACATGTCGCACCGCCAACCCGCCGCCGTCATGCACGACAAACAGCGGGCCACTGTCACGCGCCCAAAGATCATCGGTCGGAATATCCCAAAGGGCTACATTTTCCCCAACCTGCTGCCGGATTTTTTCATGATGCTCGGCAGCGGCCAGCACGACGACGGGTTCAAAGGATGCAATTGCATTCGCGAGCGTCACGATGGCCTGCTGCACCTCTTCCAAAAACCAGGCCTCGCGATAAATCTGATCATCCACAGGCCACTGCAGAAATGTCCGTTCATGCGGATCATCTTCTGCGGGGACATACCATTCCTTCATTGTTCGCCCCCAAAGATCCGACCCCGACGCCATGGTCGCCGCAGCGCCTGCCAGCCCAGTCAGAACATTCCGTCGCATCATTCCGTTTCGTCCGTGTTTCATGCGGCGGCGTTCTCCGTTTGCGGGCCATTCAGGGTTCTATCTATTGATCTGGATATGCCGTGCAACCGCGTTTTCGATAAGTGTCGAAATACTGCTGACGGCAAGGGCTGTCGTTAAGAATAACTTAACGACAGCCCCGAAATGGTTAACAAGGTCAAGGAGTTACCGAATTTCATCCGCACCGCGCGCGTTGACAGGCTGTTTTGTACGTTCGGGAATCGTACAAAACCTGCGTACGAAACGTACAAATTGTCACAAACGCCAACGGGGCCGGGTCCGAAAAGCCCGAAAATGTGCAAATTGCACATTTATTTTGCCGCAGAAGCCATCCAAACGGTGCGTTAACCTTTGTAACGTTGCGGCATCAGACCAGGGCCTTCAGATTGCCCATCAGCTTGCCCAGAAAATCGATATAGGCATCATCGGTCAGACGGCCGTTGTCATCGAACTGCTTGCTGCTTTGGGCCACCAAAACTTCGGGCGATTGCAATAGCTTAGGGGCAAAGGGCATCAGCATCAGCCGGAGCGCAAACTGCGCCCGTTCACCGCCCGCGCGGCCCGCTGTGGCGGACATGATCGCCATGGGCTTGTCCTGCAGCGATTTCATGTCTGACCGGCTGATCCAGTCCAGCGCATTCTTCAATGCCCCCGATGGTGCCTTGTTGTATTCCGGCGTCGAAATAACAACCGCATCCGCTGAATTTATCTGATCTGTCAATGCCTTAACGGCCGCAGGGATGCCCTCGGCCTCTTCCAGATCACCATCATAAAGGGGAAACCGAATGTCCGCTGCGGTGAATTCTGATGCCTCGAACAGCCGCGCGGCCTCATGAATCAGTTTTGTATTCGTGGCCTCTTTCCGAAGCGATCCCGAAATCCCAAGCAGGTGCATAAAATCATCCTTTTGTTTGTCGCAGCAAAGACTAGAGTGCAAACCCACAGCGGCAAGATAAGTTTCATAAAGCGGGGGATCAGACATGCGGCACGGCGGAAAAATCCTTGTGGATCAACTTGTTGAATATGGTGTGTCGCGTGTCTTTTCGGTGCCAGGCGAAAGTTATCTGGCGGTGTTGGACGGACTTTATGACAGCGGTATCCAGAACATCGTCTGCCGCCACGAAGGCGGTGCTGCGATGATGGCCGAGGCGCACGGCAAACTGACCGGCACCCCCGGCATCGCCTTTGTCACCCGCGGCCCCGGCGCAACCAACGCCGCCAGCGGTATTCATGTGGCCCGGCAGGACTCAACACCCATGATCCTGTTTGTCGGTCAGATCGCGCTCGGTGACCAAGATCGTGAGGCTTTTCAAGAGGTTAACTATCGCGCCATGTTCGCCCCGCTGGCAAAATGGGTGGCGCAGGTCGATCAAACGGATCGTCTGCCCGAATACACCGCGCGGGCGCTTCATGTCGCTCAATCAGGGCGCCCCGGACCAGTGGTCTTGGCCTTGCCCGAAGACATTCTAAGTGCCCAGTCCAACGTGCCGCTACGGCCCGCTCACCCACTTGCGAAACGACCGAATTTAGATCAAGTGGCACAAGATATTGTGTCAGAATTGGGTAAGGCCCACGATCCGCTGATTATCGTGGGCGGTCCGCACTGGGGCCAGCCCGCCGCCGACGCCCTTGCCAAATTCGCGGAAAACCATGGCATCTCGGTGGCGTCCTCTTTCAGGCGGCAGGATTACATCGACAACCGCCACCCGTGTTATGCCGGTGATCTGAGTTTCGGTATGAACCCGGCGCTGGCAAATCACGTCCGACAGGCCGACTGCCTGCTGGTCCTTGGCGCGCGTTTGGGGGATGTCGCGACGGCGGGTTTTGCGTTGGTCGATCCTGCGGACAGGGGGCAAAAACTGATCCACATCCATGCCGATCCGGATGAGCTGGGGCACATCTATACCCCCGATATCGCAGTCAATTCCCGCGCGGATCATATGGTTGAGGCACTTGCCCAAATCCCTTTGGACACTCCAAAAACCACGCCGGCACATGATGATTATCAAAACTGGCGCACCCCCCAGGAAACGCCCGGCGACCTGAAGCTGGAACAGGTGGTGCATTGGCTGTCCGACCATCTGCCCGACGACGCCGTCATCACCAATGGCGCGGGCAATTATGCCGCCTGGGTTCACCGTTATTTCCAGTTCAAACGCTATGGCACGCAACTGGCCCCCACAAGCGGCAGCATGGGCTATGGTCTGCCCGCTGCAATTGCCGCAAAGCTTCAGCATCCGGATCGGACGGTGGTTTGTTTCGCCGGGGATGGCTGTTTTCAGATGACTTTGAATGAGCTTTCAACAGCCGCGCAACACGGTGCTGCGGTCATTGTGATCGTGGTAAACAACGGTCGCTATGGCACAATCCGGATGCATCAGGAAAAGACCTATCCGGCCCGCGTATCCGGCACCGATCTGTTCAATCCCGATTTCGTTGCGCTGGCCAAGGCCTATGGCGGACATGGGGAAGTGGTTGAAAATACGGATGAATTCCCCAAAGCCTTTCGGCGCGCGGCGGATTTTGGTCGTTTGGCCGTTCTGGAATTGAAGGTGGATCCACAAGCGCTGTCCACAGCGGCGACATTGGATCAGGTGCGCGATGCGGCCCAGAGCGACTGAAAGACTTTATTAACCAGGGCTTTGTAACTCTTCCAAAAAAGGAAGACCCAATGCGCCTGATCGTTTTATCTGTTTCACTGGCTGCTCTTGCGGCCTGCACAACGCCACCGCCCGCTTACTACGGTGTGGCTGCCACGCGGATCACGGTCGAAGGCAGCACATTTGATGTCCGCATAAAGGACCGACAGGCGCAGGCGATCCGGATCAGTCGTGAATTCGCGCCGCGCCCTGATATGATGTACCCCAAGGCAGCTTATGCGATTGAGCAGGTCAGTGGCTGTCGTATCGCCCGCAACTCGCTGAATGGCGATCAGGTGATCATCAACGCCCGTCTGGCCTGCGATGGTCAACCTCAGCCGGTTCAGGTCCAGCTTCCTAAGCATCTGGACTGTAACATCGGTGAAATCTATGAAAACCAAGGGCTTGAGCAAGTGCGGGGAACCGCCGACTGTGATGTTTGACCGGCGCTAAAATGCCGTCAAAAATGACTTTGTGACTGGCGCTGGTCACAGATGACCCTACTTTTGGCATATCCAGCAACAGGAGATGCCAGATGTCGATCAGCTTTACAGTCAATGGGGCCGAGCGGACCACCGATGCCGATCCCGCAAAACCACTGCTTTGGGTCATCCGCGATGAACTGCGCCTGACCGGTACAAAATACGGGTGTGGCGTAGCGCAGTGTGGGTCGTGCACCGTGATGATTGACGGCGTTGCACAGCGTGCTTGCGTGACCCCGATTGACGCGGTCGCCGGTGCCGACATCACCACAATCGAAGGGATCGAGGGCCCCGAGGCCGAGGCCGTCAAAGCCGCCTGGACGGAATTAGAGGTCGCACAATGCGGCTATTGCCAGTCGGGTCAGATTATGACCGCCACGGCATTTCTGCAGGAAACGCCAAACCCGACGGATGAAGATATTACTTTTGCTATGGACAATAACCTATGCCGCTGCGCCACTTACGCGCGCATCCGTGAAGCTGTGCGTCGTGCAGCTGACACGTTGGAGGCTTGATCGATGGGAAAGTTAACGCCAACCCGCCGCGCCTTTCTGGCTGGAACAGCCGGTCTTGTCATCGCTGCAACTCTGCCCCGCGGTGCCCGCGCAAGTGACGGCACCCAGCCCTTTGTACCCAATGCCTTTGTCCGCATCGCGCCGGACAACACAGTCACCGTTCTGGTCAAACATATCGAATTCGGGCAGGGCACATGGACAGGTTTGACCACAATGGTCGCCGAGGAACTGGACGCAGACTGGTCGCAAATGCGTGCTGAACATGCGCCGGCCAATGTCGAACTTTATGTGAACGCATTGTTTGGCATTCAGGGCACGGGTGGATCGACCGCGACCCCCTCAAGCTGGATGCCGATGCGTCAGGCTGGGGCTGCTGCACGTGCGATGCTGGTGGAAGCGGCTGCGAACGAATGGGGTGTCCCGGCGGCTGAAATCACCGTCAGCACGGGCGTGATCAGCCATCAGGCCAGTGGTCAAACCGCAACCTTTGGCGACATGGCAGAGGCCGCCGCGAATGTATCTGCCCCTGCAGAACCCACATTGAAAACACCCGATCAGTTCACACTGATTGGTAAAGACGTCAGTCGCATTGAAGCCGCGCAAAAAAGTAATGGCACAGCGCAGTTCACAATCGATGTGTTCCGCGACGGTATGCTGAGTGTCGCAGTGGCGCATCCCCCTAAGTTTGGCGCAACCGTTGCATCCTTTGATGCCTCAGGCGCCTTGGACGTTCCGGGTGTTGAGCGTGTCGAACAGATCCCCAGTGGTATCGCGGTTTATGCCCAGGACACGTGGGCCGCCTTCCAGGGGCGTGATGCGCTGGACATCACCTGGGATGAGGCCAATGCCGAAACCCGTTCCTCTGATCAGATGATGACCGCTTGGGCCGAGGCCGCCCGGACCGCCGATTTGGTGGCCGAGGAAAGCGGCGATCTTGACGCTGCCCTGTCTGATGCGGCTGAAGTTATTGAAGCTGAATACAGATTTCCGTTTCTGGCCCATGCCTCGATGGAGCCGCTGGATGGCGTTCTGGAATTCGGCGATGGTCAGGCCCAGGTCTGGACCGGATCGCAGATACCGACGACCGATCAGGCCGCTATCGCCTCGGTTCTGGGTCTGCAGCCGCCATCGGTCACCATCAACACGATGCTGACGGGCGGGTCTTTCGGCCGCCGCGCGACGCCGGATAATCACTTTGTCGCCGAACTGGCACAGGCTGCCCGGGCCGCCGGTCCTGGCGCCTATAAGCTGCAATGGAGCCGCGAAGACGACATGCGCGGTGGCTATTACCGTCCGCTGACGGTGCATTACATGCAGGGCGGGCTGGATAGCGACGGTAACATAGTTGGATGGCGCAACAATGTTGCAACGCAATCCATTCTGGCCGGATCACCGTTTGAGGGCATGATCCAGAACGGGATTGACGCGACCTCGATCGAGGGGTCGACGCGTATGCCCTATGATCTGCCGAATGCACGTGTTGCCATGGCAAATATGTCCAGCGGTGTGCCTGTGCTGTGGTGGCGATCTGTGGGTCACACGCATACGGCCTATGCGACCGAGACCTTCCTGGATGAACTGCTTGAACGGGGTGGAAAAGACCGCGTTCAGGGGCGGCTTGATCTGATCAGGTCCGATGCGGGTCGTGACCGTGCGGTGCTGGAACGTGTGGCCGAGATGGCGAACTGGCAGGGTGTGGATGCGGGCAACGGGATTGCCCGCGGTGTCGCGCTACACGAAAGCTTCAACACTTATGTGGCGATGATTGCGGATGTGTCAGACGATGGCGGTCAGCCACGGGTGCATCGGGTCTGGGTTGCAGTCGATTGCGGGATCGCCATTAACCCGCGGATCATCGAGACCCAGGTCGCCGGCGCTTTGGGATATGGGTTGTCTGCTGCGATGTTTGAGGAAGTGACCCTGCTGGACGGTGGTGAGGTTGATCAATCGAATTATGATCTTTACCGCATTCTTCGCCATTCCGAGATGCCCCAGGTCGAAGTTTCGATCATCGAAAGCACAATGGACCCGACCGGTATTGGTGAACCCGGCACCCCACCCATCGCGCCCGCAGTTGGGAACGCCTGGCGTGCGCTGACCGGGGAAACACCAAAACGTCTGCCGTTTGTGGCGGTCTGACCTATCGCAAACAAAAAGGCCTGCCGCATTGATTTGCGGCAGGCCCCTTTTTCACTTCTTAAGCAATACTATTTTTGCTTTGCATTTCTTGCAGCATCGATCAGATCTTGACCGATAACACCTGAAAACTGGTCATAAAGCGGAGCGAAGGCATCGCGCCAGGCTTGTTTTTCTTCGTCCGTCAAGCGAACAACCATCACTTCTTCATCAAGAATATCCTGACGACGCAGTTGGTTTGTTTCGAACGCAAATCGATTGTATTCATGCGTTGTCAGCTCAAACAATCCGATGAACTCTTCCCGATCAGTCGGGTTCAGGCTGTCCAGAAACGCTTGTGGCATAACCACGAGATATCCCAGATAGCTGTGGTTGGATTCAGTTACACCACTTTGAACAGTATGGAAGTCCTTCGTATAGATATTCGACCAGGTATTCTGTTGCCCCTGAACCTCGCCACTAGCCAGCGCATCGTATACCTTTGAAAAGGCAAGTCTTTTCGGATCAGCACCTAAAAGCCTAAACTGTGCTTCTAGAATATCCGAAGGCTGAACCCTAAACGTCAGACCTGCCACATCAGCAGGTTTGCGCAACGGTCGTGTCGCTGAAATCTGACGCATACCGTTGGTCCAGAAGCCCATTCCGACAAACCCTGCTGGCCGCACTTCGTTTTTCAAAGACTTGGCTGCATCTGTGGCCAGAAAATCCATTGCGTGGATTGGATCATCGAACAGAAACGGCAAGTCGAACATCTGCAGCTTTTGTGTGTATGCCGAGAATCTTGACAATGACGGGGCCGCCATTTGGACTTTGCCGTCCAGCATGGCCTGGAATACGTCAATATCGTTATAGAGCTCTGAGTTTCCGTAAACCTCCATACACATGCGACCATTCATCTGGGAATTGACGCGGTCGGCCAATGCAAGGGCTGTTTCACCTTTGGGGTGACCCTGGAGCGCCGTCACAATACTCATAACGACTTTGGTCTCACCTGCATCACAGTTCGCATTGGCTTGTGTCGCAAGCGGAAGGGCCAGAAAAGCGGCGGCTAGGGTACGTGTTACAAACGACATTCTATCTTTCCTTCTGAAGATGCGGCCAAGGCGCATTGGCGCTTGGTGCGCAGCATTCGGGGCGGGATTGGTGTAAGACATCTGCAGTTTCATCTTAGTTTGCCACAATATCCTGAACCCATACTTCCACACGTCTGTTGATCAGTCGTCCGGTGTTTGTTTCATTGCAACCCAAAGGCGAAATTTCGCCAAAACCGATCGCACGCATTCTAACACGTGATGAAAGATTCGGCGCGGCATTTCTGATCGCCTGCATCACTTGTTCAGCACGTTGTTGCGACAGTTCGCGGTTCAGGTCCGCCTGACCAACCGAGTCGGTGAAGCCGACAAACAACAGTTCCTTATTGGTGAAATCCTGACCTTGCATCAATTCGATCAGACGTTCGACGTCAGCTTGTGCACGGGCGTTCAGATCAGCAGAACCTGTTCTGAAGCGGTATGTGGTGGACAAACGGTCGGCTGAGATCAGCAAATCGACCATTTCGCGCAACTGTTCATAGCTTTGCGCACCATCGGGGGCCACAAGCGCTGACGCGATCCGCAGGCCTTGTGCATTGATCGATTCGGACGTCACCGCCTGATCGATGAAGCCTGCATTCGCAACAATGCTTTGCGCCGCATCAGACAGGGCAAAATCACGCAGTCCACGGGCATGTTCAGGCAGTGGCTTGTTGGTCTGGTACATGTAAAGCAGACGCGTCAGCGGGTATTCTTCCGTTTTGATCGCAAAGGCACTTGGCGGAGTTTGCAGCCCGCAAACGCCCTCAATCGCCAGCGCGCCAGCATTGCCGACGTTGGCAAAGCTTGTGAACCCGATGCCGTTAGGGTCATTCAGAACAGCCTGAACCAGATCTTCATCCGATGTATGCACTGTCACACGGCCATCAACCGCATAGCCATTGGGGCGCATGACCAGCGCATCGAAAACCTCACGCGCGCCCGAATCGGGTTCGCGGACGTGAACATTGATGGGGGCGTTCCGGCCGCCCAGGTCCGCCCAGTTTGTAACAACACCACCAAAGGCCAGCGCTGCGTTGGCTTCTGAAATAGCACGAACAGGGTTGCCCGGTGCGGTGATCAGCACCAGCCCGTCAAGGGCCACGATGTGTTCCTGCGCGCCGCTGTTCAGCGTCCCCAGACCGGCGGCTTCGAAGTTTCTAAGCTCACGATTTCGGGCAGGGCGCGTGGACAGGGCAAATGTTGCGTCTTCGTCCAGCAGGGCACGCAGACCGCTGGTTGAGTTCGTCTTTTCAACCGTAACGTCAGCAACGGCGCTGCCGGACATTTCGATGGTCGATGTGCTGTTGCCGCTATTGAATCGGAAATCTGCGCCAACATTTTCGCTATAGGCTTCGAAAAGAGCGGGGATCAGGCCTTGGCCCAGGGATTGCGATCCAACAATCGTAAATTCAGTCGCCTGATTGACATTTGGACAAGCGGGGCCGGAACAGATCACCAGGCCAGCGGGCACACTGACAACGCCAAGTGTTGTTTGAAGCGTATAGGTCTGTCCATCGAATGAAATCAGTTCGCCCGTTACACTAAGCGATTCGTCTGTTGCCCTAAGTGTCAGCCTATCTGCCAACGCAGCTGTCGCAGCCAGGCCGGTCATGAATGTACCAGCAAGCAATGCTGCCAGAGAAGTCTTTCTCATTTTTTCAGGTCCTTATCGTTGTTACGATCGTTCGACTTTTATTGCTGACGATTTCGCTATTGGTCATTCTGTTCAAATCTGTGCCCTAAAAACGGCAAATTCATGGTATTGTTGATGCTATAACGACAGGTTAACGCTGCTATGCGCCGAAAGTATGGCTCGTCATGGAATAAGTGCGAAAACTGATAAATATTCTAAGATCAATCGGCTTCTCGTGGTATTTACATCACATCGAGAAGCTTGTCCCACAGCCGCAGCTGCTGCTGGCATTCGGATTGTTGATCACAAACCGTGCTCCGATCAGTTCTTCGCTAAAGTCGATCACGGCATCGGTCAGAAAAGGCAGCGACACGCTGTCGATCACAACCTTCTCGCCTTGACCTTCAAGGATCAGATCGTCTTCCTTGGCCTCATCCAGATCGATTTCATACTGAAAGCCGGAACAACCGCCCCCTTCGACAGCGATGCGAAGCGCTTTGCCCTGATCAGCAGCGCCGATTTCAGCAAGGCGTTCAAATGCACGGTCAGTTACTTTGGGTGGCAAGGTCAACATGGGTGCGACTCGGCTGTTTATCATTCTGGATATTCCAAATATAGAAAGCCTTAGGGCAGGCGACAAGGTGAAGCGACATGCAAGCGTCCTATGCCTCGGATCCGGCAAAGGCCAGGGGGCGGCTGATTGCGGAAGAGGAAAGCAGTTTTCGGTCATGTTTTCAGCGTGACCGGGACCGGATCATTCATTCCAGCGCCTTCCGCCGACTGAAGCACAAGACGCAAGTCTTTGTTGAACATGAAGGCGATTATTATCGCACGCGGCTGACCCATTCGATTGAGGTTGCACAGGTTGCGCGCACAGTTGCCGGCGCCCTGGGCCTGAACGGCGAACTGACCGAGGCCGTCGCGCTGGCCCATGATCTGGGACATACACCCTTTGGTCATACGGGCGAAGACGCGCTGAATGCATTGATGCAACCCTATGGCGGGTTCGATCATAACGCACAGGCGGTCAAGATTGTGACGTCGCTGGAACGGCATTATGCCGATTTCGACGGGCTGAACCTGACCTGGGAAACGCTGGAAGGCATCGCCAAGCACAACGGCCCCGTGGTGGGTGATCTGCCCTACGCCCTGGCGGACTATACCGCGCGCCATGATCTTGAACTGCACACCCATGCCAGCGCCGAAGCGCAGGTCGCCGCCCTTGCCGACGATATCGCCTATAACAACCACGACCTGCACGATGGCCTTCGGGCACGGCTATTTACGGATGATGATATCTGCGATCTGCCGATTGTTGGGCAAGCCTATCAAGGCGTCGATGCCAGATATCCCGGACTGAACCCCAACCGACGCCGGCACGAAGCACTGCGCCGGGTTTTCGGGGTCATGGTGGCCGATGTGATCGACACGTCGCGCGATCTGCTGGTCCGGGCCGCGCCTGAAACCGTCGATGATATCCGGCTGCTTGGGCGCCCCGTCATTCGGTTTTCAGATGCCCTTTGGACCGATTTGCAAAAAATCCGCACGTTCCTTTTTGCACGCATGTATCGCGCCCCTTCGGTTATGGATAAGCGGGCTGAGGTCACGCAGGTGGTGGATGACCTGTTTCCGTTCTATATGTCAAAGCCAGAGTTTCTGCCGAAAGCCTGGCAACAAGACATAGAGCAAGCGACCGATCAAACAGCGCTAGCCCGGATCGTGTCGGACTATATTGCCGGTATGACAGACCGTTTTGCCCTTCAACGGCACAGGCAATTTCGCGGTGATCCAGAGGATGCTGCCGATGAAATCTGGCAGTGACGGATACGATCCGGGGTCTCTTGATCTTCGCCTTACGCCTGCGTGTCGCGATAAGGCCACAGCCCACGGATCAGGCAGGCCGCGATCAACACACCTAAAAAGATCAATGGCTGCAGGCTGGATGGGATGGGCGGCAGGTCCGTCAGGGTGAAATTCGGGTCCTGCCGCAGTTCGAACATGATCTGGTCTTCAAAGACATAAAACAGCAACTGCAGCCCGTTCAATGCGGCGACACCGCCCAAAGCGATGCCTCCAAGCATGGTCAGCCCCCAAACAAACCAGCCCCAATGCCCGGGTCTTTGGCTGGCGATGATCGCGAACCCGAACCCAATCGCTGCCGCCAGTCCTGACAACTGATAGGCAAAGGCCCAGGGGATGGGCGATGTCGAAGTATAGTTCAGCAGCACCTCTGGGCTTTGATCCTGCAACAGGTCGGGGCGTTGCAGCATCAGAAAGCTGTCCGGCTCGATCAGCGATGCAACGACCCATATGTGCACGGCATAAAATGTCAGAAACAGGACGGGCAGCATCATCATTCCGATGACCATCAGGGGAATGTAGTAAAGACGCAGTCCACCGTCGAACAGCGATATGACCGCAGTCAGCAAGGCGGCGATCACAAAAACGCCCGCCGCAACGATCATGCCGTCAAGGGCCCCAACGTCTATAGACACAACATAAAACGCAATCGC
The DNA here is from genome assembly GCF_017592335.1 of Pseudaestuariivita rosea. Lineage (GTDB taxonomy): Bacteria > Pseudomonadota > Alphaproteobacteria > Rhodobacterales > Rhodobacteraceae > Parasulfitobacter > Parasulfitobacter rosea. Next base: position 150,159 of record NZ_JACNMP010000002.1, read on the forward strand.
AGGCAAAAGCGTAAGCAATGCCAGCATGATCACAAAAACCCACCACCGCCGTGCGATACTGCCGACCAGCGTCAGCAGGCCCAGAAACATATACATCAGCCCAGGAACCAGAGTGATCTGCGCCAGTGTCGGGTCTGCCCCATCAGATGGTGATGGCACAGGGATCGCATAAAACTGTGTGTCCAGCAGATTGCCAAGCGTCGGCATGTCGCCCAGCCAAATTCCTGCCAACATACTGATCCCCAGAAAGGTAATCACCATCACACTATGCCGACCTGCGGCGATAAATGCGTATATTCCAACCGCAAACGGCAGCAGAAGCGACAGCAGCATGTGCCGTTCGGCGATTGCCAGCTGGGATTGGCGGATGTCGGTGAAATCCGATTTTAGCAAATGTGGTATATGTGGCAAAGCCAGGTGCAACCGCACGGCATCGATGACCAGAACAGCGATGACAAGGGTCAGCAGAACGGCACAGCCTTTTTCGACATAAGCCAGAATGCGTTTGGTTTGCGGTTCGGGATCAACACTGTCTAAAGTCATAAATACGTCTCATAATCCGATTTCGGTCACTCTTGCCTCGCGCAAGCCCCTATGCAACCCGAATTCTGCCGCCCATGGCATTGACGCAGCCCCGCCGCATGATAAACCCCGCGCGAACCTTAGGATCGGAACCCATGAACCTTTTTGCCAATATTCGCACGCTTGTGATCGATGCACTGGCCGCAATGCAGTCCGAGGGCAGCCTGCCCGATGGGCTGGACTTCACCAATGTCGCGGTCGAACCCCCGCGCGATGCGGCGCACGGTGACATGGCGACGAATGCGGCGATGGTGCTGGCGAAACCGGCGGGGATGAAGCCGCGCGATATTGCCGATGCGCTGGCCCCTAAGCTAACCAACGACCCCCGCATTGATGTGGCTGAAGTTGCCGGGCCGGGCTTTCTGAACCTGCGGCTGGCGCCCGTCGTCTGGCAGGGTGTCGTGCAGCAGGTGTTGGACAACCCGACCTACGGCCAGTCCACGATGGGACAGGGCAAGCGCGTCAACGTCGAATATGTCAGCACCAACCCCACCGGTCCAGTGCACGTGGGCCACACACGTGGGGCCGTCTTCGGCGATGCACTGTCAAGTCTGCTGAATTACGCAGGTTATGACGTCACGCGAGAATACTACATAAATGACGGCGGCGCGCAGGTCGATGTTCTGGCGCGGTCGGTCTACTTGCGGTATCTTGAGGCGCACGGCCATGAGGTGTCATTTGAAGATGGCACCTATCCCGGTGACTATCTGATCGATGTTGCAGAAGCCCTTAAACAGAAAGTCGGGGACCAGTTCGTTGATAAGGGCGAACAATACTGGCTGGCTGAAATCCGTGAATTCGCCACTGATAAGATGATGGACCTGATCCGCAGTGATCTGGCCTATCTTGGCGTCGAAATGGACGTCTATTTCAGCGAGAAATCACTTTATGGCACCGGTCGGATTGAAGAAGCGCTGCAGGCACTCGAAGACAAGGGCCTGATCTACGAAGGCATCCTTGAGCCCCCCAAAGGCAAAACGCCCGAGGATTGGGAGCCGCGTGAACAGACGCTGTTCAGATCCACAGAGCATGGCGACGACGTCGACCGGCCGGTTAAGAAATCCGACGGCAGCTGGACCTATTTCGCGCCCGATATCGCCTATCACTACGATAAGATCGAACGGGGTTTTGACGAACTGATCGACGTCTTCGGCGCTGATCATGGTGGTTATGTGAAGCGGATGAAGGCGGCGGTCTCTGCCCTGTCTGATGGGAAGGTACCGCTGGATATCAAGCTGACGCAACTGGTGAAGCTTTATAAAAACGGCCAGCCCTTCAAGATGTCAAAGCGGGCGGGCACCTTTGTGACGCTTCGCGATGTGGTCGATCAGGTGGGGCCCGACGTGACGCGTTTTGTCATGCTGACCCGCAAAAACGACGCCCCGCTGGATTTCGACTTTGACAAGGTGCTGGAACAATCCAAGGACAATCCGGTCTTTTATGTACAATATGCCCATGCCCGGGTGCGTTCCGTGATCCGAAAGGCGACCGAGGCCGGCATCGATGTGGGCGACGCCGTTCTGCCTGCTGCGGATCTATCGAAGTTGACGGATGAGGCCGAACTGAACGTCGCACGTAAACTGGCCGAGTGGCCACGTCTGATCGAAATCGCAGCGCGCAATCACGAACCGCACCGGGTCGCGTTCTATCTTTACGAACTGGCGTCTGACTTCCACACATTGTGGAACCGCGGCAACGATCTTCCGCAGTTGCGCTTCGTGCAAGAGGGCGATGCGGCCACAACTCAGGCAAAAATCGCGCTTGCCCACGCAGTTGCCGTTGTCATTTCCGCCGGTCTTGGTATCTTGGGTGTAACACCTGTCGAAGAAATGCGCTGACACAAGGCGCGCGGGGCGGGGGTTGAGGCAGTAACAGAAGAACCGATGAGGTGTGTGAAACACCCGCGGGCGGTGAGGCGAAATGGCAGAGATGACATCCCCGAACGGGGACACTCCCGGCGTGCAGACCCTTGTGAACTGGGCGGGCGCCATGATGTCACTTGCATTGATCGCAGGTGTCAGTATCTGGGGTTATAACCTGATCCAGCGCGACATGTCCGGTGTGCCGGTCGTGCGCGCCCTGGAAGGACCGATGCGGGTGCAACCCGATGATCCGGGCGGACGACCTGCGGAACATCAGGGGCTGGCGGTGAATGCGATCGCGGCCGAAGATGGCTCGGACGATCTGGCGGATCGTGTGGTTTTGGCACCCGCCCCCGTTGATATAAGCGGTATTGATCCTGTTGTGCCCCGCCAGTCGATGGCCGAGGCGGATGATGCCGATCTTGTGGTTGCTGAAACCACGACCCACGCCGTTTTGACCGAACCGCTGCAGCCCGCAGCACCTCCGGCGCAGGATCGGGACGCCTCAAGCACAGATGGGCCAAGTGAAGAGGAACTGCGGGCTCTGGTCGAACAAGTCGCCAGCCAAACCGAACCGTTGGAGCCGCCAGAGCAGATTGTTGGCGGGTTGGGCCGATCTTTGCGACCACAGTTAAGACCTGCATCTTTGAATGTCTCGCCACGACCTGTTGCCCCGATTGGTGCACCGCAAGAGGTCGACGCATATCAGATCCCCTTTGGCACAACTCTGGTGCAGCTAGCAGCTTTGGAGACACCACAAGACGCAGAGGCTGAATGGGACAGACTTTCGCGCCGCCTTACTGGTTTTTTTGATGATAAAGGCCGTGTGATCCAGAAAGCAGAACGTGCAGGGCGCACTTTTTACAGGCTACGCGCCATGGGTTTCGACGATTTGTCGGATGCACGACGTTTTTGCTCGGCTATTATTGCCGAAGGGGAAAAATGTATCCCCGTAACCACGCGTCACTAATGGGGCAGGGGGCCTTCATCTTTGGGTGCGCCGGTCTGACATTGACCGACGCCGAACGCGCCTTTTTCCAGGACACTGACCCCTGGGGGTTTATCCTTTTTGCGCGGAACGTTGAGACGCCGGATCAGGTCCGGCGTTTGACGTCTGAGCTGCGTGATGCAGTCGGGCGGGACGCGCCTGTTCTGATTGATCAGGAAGGCGGTCGGGTGCAGCGTCTGCGTGCACCCGAATGGCGCGAATGGCTGCCGCCACTGGATCAGATTGTGCGCGCCGGACCAAAGGCGATGGAACTGCGCTATCGTCTGATCGCCCATGAGTTGCGCGACATTGGCATCGACACGAATTGCGCCCCCATGGCCGATATCGCCTTTCCCCAAACCCATGAGTTTCTGAAAAACCGTTGTTATGGCGGGGAGGTCAAAACAGTCGTGTCCGCTGCCCGCGCCGTGGCGGATGGTCTGTTGGCAGGGGGTGTCCTGCCGGTGCTGAAACACATCCCCGGCCACGGCCGCGCGACACTGGACAGCCACCTGGAATTGCCGCGCGTTGAAACCGATGCCGAAACCCTGCACCAGACCGATTTTGCGGCCTTCAAAGTCCTCAGCGACCTACCCATCGCGATGACAGCTCATATTGTCTACAGCGCCTTTGATCCTGACTTACCCGCCACGACCTCGTCCATCATGATGTCGCTGATCCGGGACCAGATCGGTTTTGATGGCCTGATCATGAGCGATGATATCTCGATGCAGGCTCTGTCGGGGTCCATCGCTGATCGCTCTGCCGCGTCCATCGCGGCCGGATGCGATATCATTCTGCATTGCAATGGCGATATGACCGAGATGGAACAGGTCGCCCAGGCTGCAGGTGAAATGGACGATTTGGCATCAGATCGCGCAAACCGCGCGCTATCGCATCGAAAAACACCAGAAAAGATTGACATTGCCGCCCTTGAAGCAGAGTTTGAGACGCTGCTAAACGGGCGTGCCGATGGTTGAAGTTGAAAGTGAAGATGCAGTCGTCGAACGATTGGCCGCCGAGGCGCTGATCGTCGATGTTGACGGGTTCGAGGGGCCTCTCGACCTGCTGTTGACCTTGTCGCGCACGCAAAAAGTCGACCTGCGCAAGATCAGCATCTTGCACCTGGCCGAGCAATATCTGGCCTTTGTCGAAAAAGCCAAAACGCTGCGCATCGAACTGGCCGCCGATTATCTGGTGATGGCGGCCTGGCTGGCCTTTCTGAAATCCCGCCTGCTGCTGCCCCCCGATCCGACCGAGGAAGGCCCGTCAGGCGAAGAACTGGCCGCCCACCTGGCCTTTCAGCTGGAACGTCTGCAGGCCATGCGCGACGCAGCGGCCAGGCTGATGGGGCGCAACCAGCTGGGGCGTGATTTCTTTGCCCGCGGCATCCCTGAGGGTGTCGAACGGGTGCGCCGCGTGACCTATACCGCCACGCTGCTGGACCTGATGCAGGGCTATGCCCGCATCCGCACCAAGGACGAATTCCGCCCCTTTGTCATGGACCGCGACGCCGTTCTGACAATGGAACAGGCGCTGGACCGGATGCGCGGGCTGATCGGATTTGCGGGCGAATGGACCGATCTGACCAGCTATCTGCCCGACGGGTGGGAACTTGACCCCCAGAAACGCAGGTCCGCCACCGCCGCCACCTTTGCCGCATCTCTGGAACTGGCCAAAGCAGGGCTGGTCGAAATCAGACAGGGCGAGGTATTTTCGCCCATTCAACTACGGAAAAAAGACAATGGATGAGGTCGAAGAAAGCCTCTTTGAAGCGCCGCCCATGGGCGAACAGGAACGTATGGTCGAGGCGATTTTATTCGCCACGGCTGAACCTGTCACGGTCAAGGAACTGCAGGGCCGGATGCCCCATGGCTGCGATGCGGCCGAGGCGCTGGTGCATCTGCGCAAACGCTACGAAGGGCGCGGCGTGCATGTGGTGCGCGTGGGCGACGCCTGGGCGATGCGCACGGCGGGGGATCTTGGATTTCTGATGCAGAAAGAAACCGTCGAGACGCGCAAACTGTCCCGCGCGGCCGTCGAAACGCTGGCCATTATCGCCTATCACCAGCCGGTCACACGGGCCGAGATCGAGGAAATCCGCGGTGTGGCCGTCAGCCGTGGCACGATTGATCAGCTGATCGAACTGGAGTGGATCCGCTTTGGCCGCCGCCGCATGACGCCCGGCCGACCCGTGACCTTTGTGGTCACGCAAGACTTCCTGGATCATTTTGGCCTGGAAACTGCCCGCGATCTGCCCGGTCTGAAAGAACTGCGCGCGGCGGGTCTTCTTGAAAACAGACCCCCACCGGGCCAAGTATTACAGACAGACGACGGGGATGGCGACGACGAAGGCCAAAGCGAACTGTTCGAGGAATAATTAGGGCCTGTTTACACTATTAAATACGCTCTGGCGCGAGACCCATTTTGCCGCTGACAAGCCGATTTGACCGCAGCGATGTGGTTCATCGTCAGGGCAAAGCGGCGCGGTCAGAGGCAAAATGGGCCGCGTCCCGCAGGGATTTCGCCAAAATTGCCCATTTCGTCGTTATTTGAGCTTGAAATAGCCTGCTATTCCTGCGCTCAAATGCTGAGAGATGAACAATTTTGGTCTGAAACCAGTGCGTATTTAATAGTGTAAAGAGGCCCTAAATGAACCAGATCGTCAACATGGTCATGCGCATCGTGATGCGCAAGCTGATCAATAAAGGTGTTGATACCGGTGCCAGGTCGATGTCGCGCAGCAGTCGGGTCAAATCCGGGGCAGACGAAACCCACAAACAGGCCATTGCAAAAAGCACACAGCGCAACAAACAGATGATGCGCGCTATGCGGCGTTTCGGACGCTTCTGAGGCTGAATGCCTCGGCGACAATCAGAGCTGCCAGGGCCGCCCCAATCATGGCACAGGCCGTCAAGCCGCCCCATTCATAAACCGGGCGAAACCCGATTGCCCCAGCAAAGACACAAAGATATGTCACTGTTGAATTCAGGCCCATGATCGCGCCGCGTTGTTTGGGGTCAAGTGCCACCAGGCGACTAACCGTCAGGTTCAGGGCAAAATGGTTCACAAGCCCCCAAAACAGAAACGCAACCGTTAAACCGGTCAGTATATCGGCTGTCACCGCAATCAGTATCAACGCTGTTGCCGTGAATGAAAACACAATATGCGCCAGTCCCTTATAACCTCGTCGATCGATCATTCCGTCAAAAATCGCAGCTGTCCCAAACCCGATACCATAAGCTAGAACGGGGGCTGCGGCCGATGCAGTTGAAAGTCCCAGATTTTCATCCAGATGCGTGCCCAGAAAACTGTAAGTGCCATAAAATGCCAGCATCAGACAGACCTGCACAAAAAGTGCCCTGAAAATTCCGGGCACGCGCAAACCGGTCAGGGGCGAGGTTATGATATCGGCCACCCGGCGGGGAAAGCGCGTTGGAAGCAGGATTATAGTGATAAGTCCGGCAAGCACTCCGATTGTGATAAAGACGCTTCTCCAATGCAGTATATCGGCCAGCAGGGTGCTGAGTGTGACGCCAAACACCATCGATATTGTCCAGCCTGTCAGCACGGTGCCCATGGTCCGGCCTTCCTGTCCCTTTGGCGCGATTTCGGCCGCCAGGCTGTAGATGGCGGGTAAGGCGATACCGGCGGCCACGCCCGAAACAGTATGCGCCACAACCAGCACTGTCAGAACCGGGGCCAGTGCTGCGATGGCCGATGCCAATGTCAACAGGATCATCGCAGCGATCAGCGATCTGTCCGCACCGAACCGATCGGCCAGCGGGGCCAGCATCAACGCCGCGCCTGCCGTCCCAAGGCCCAGTCCTGCCGACGCAACCATGATGTCCGCCGGTTCAGTGCCGGGAAAACCGGACGCCACGGCCGCAGCAATGGGCGATACTACAAGAGAGTTCGCCCCCAGCACTCCGACAGCGGCGGTCAGGAGGATAACTTGATATGATGACATTTGGTTTCCATTGAATGAAATTTGGTATTTATGTTATTCAAGGAGAAATTATTCGAAGCAAGGCAGGATGCGCATGGCTGTCAAAGATCAAGATATGGTTCGGAAAAAAGCCGATGACACACGGCCACTGGACCGGATCGACCGAAAAATATTAGGCGTGCTGGCGCAGGATGCGACGCTCAGCTTCGCTGATCTTGGGACGCGGGTGGGGCTTTCGGCGCCTGCGGTGCATGAGCGGGTCAAGCGGCTGAAGGCGGACGGGGTCATAAAGCGCACGGTTGCGATCCTTGACGGGGCGGCCATCAGCAAACCGTTGCTGGCTTTTGTGCATGTGGACACAACCGGTTGGGGCAAGACCAAGGCCTTGATGGCATTGACAGATTTTCCTGAAGTTGAGGAAATTCATTCAGCCACGGGGGACACCTGTCTGATCATGAAGGTGCGGGTGACATCCTCGGTCGCGCTCGAAGGGCTGCTGGCACGACTTTACGACACAGAAGGCGTGCGCGGCACCCGAACCTATGTCGCGCTATCCACCCACCTTGAACGATCCCCACAGGCCGAGGTTTCGGCAATACTGGAGGACGCGCCGCACATCCGGTAATATGCGAAAAATCCGTTGTTTGCCTTCGCCGCGCATGGGAAAGCTGGTCAGGCAACCGCGCGAAGTCGCATCTTGGCAGGTATCAGAATGCGGCGGACCACACCTGCAGGCAGACAGGGAAGGGCGGGTGGACCATTCATGTAATCCGGATTGGCAGATGGCGGCAACGCAGCGGCCAAGAGTCGACGATCGGACAAGGTGAGGCTGCGCTGAGCCATTGGCCCAAGCAGCAAAGATTCCGACCAACAGCCGTTTGCGCGAATGACTTCGTGCTTTTCACATACAAAGTGAACCCAGTTTATTTCTTTTCGGCCCATCATGTGACGGATACCTGGAAGCGACGTCAGCGCCTTTGCCGGGACAAAAACCTCGCGGTTGAAAACTGTATGAAGCTGTTGCTCTCCACCGACCAATATTCTGTGCTGCGGTGAAACAATCAGATCGCGGCTAGGTCGGTTTGGCCCAAGTGATCCTTTCTGGACAAGCACGGGCCGTGACTCCTGCTGGATCCCGTCCAGTGCCTGCGCGCCGTTACGGCACCATAGCACCGATTGCACCCCATGATCTCGTGTCAGAACCAGATCGCCCGGCTGGATTGTTTCGACCGGCCGCGGGCCTTTGGTTGTGGCGATCAGGGTTCCAGGCGCATAGCAGGGGGGCATGTTGGCCTGGTTTGCATTGAATTGCGCATCTGCGGCCTCACCTGCATCATTGGTGTCCCCGTCGTTGTTCAAGTCCGTGGAAGTCGTTCGATCTATGGTGGTCGTTTGGCCGCTTGAAAACGTACTGTCTGTAGAGAAGACCATTTTCTCTGTCGGCAGACCGGCGAACGGACCGCTTGCAGGCGCGCCGACGCTGTCGTTGGTGATGAAGAAAGTATCCCCGGCTTCGGGTATCTCGCTACCGCCGGTTTCCTTGATTTTCGATCCTGTATCTACGTCGAATTCGTAACGCGTCCCGTCCCGCTCGACAGTGACGCTGGTGAATTGGACCTCATTCGGGTCAAACGATCCATCGGGCAGGATATATTTGTCCGGCACATTGATCTCGACAATGTCGGTCGATAGGAAGGGGGCATTGACACCTGTGAATTCCGTCGCAGTGCCTTTGTCGTTGATACCGCCGAAAAAAGCGACCTGATCGCCAGTGAAGTAAAGAACCGCCATCGGAAACCCCGTAACCTGAAGCCCCGATAGTAGGGTTGGTTCGCTAAGATTGCGTTACCAGCCATCGCCAAAGTTTCAGGTGATCCGTGATCAAGGATGCTTGGATGTGCTTGATATTCATGCAGGCCACAAACCGGCATAACCAAAGCGGTCTTAGGTAAAGGCGGCTGTGTCCCTTATGAATATAGTAAGTATTGGCTATAAAGCTTTGCGTAGTCGCACATCTATCCTGACCGGCATCGACATGATTAACCAGCAAGAGGTCCCGGACCGGGTCCGGGACTTCGCTTAAGGGCGGTTAGACCGCTTCCAGAAGGGCCTCACCGGCTGAGACTTCGCATTCGCCGGGATTGGATTCTGCGTTCAGGACTTGCACCACGCCATCGTCGACGATCATGGCATAGCGTTTGGACCGGGCGATCAGGCCCACAGGCGGGGCGTCGAAATCCATGCCGATGGCTTTGGTAAAGGCGCTGTCGGCGTCGCCCAGCATCGTGATGCCCTCGGCCGCGGCGCCCGTTGCTTCGCCCCAGGCTTTCATCACGAAGGGATCGTTGACGGAAATGCAGATGATCTCATCCACGCCTTTGGCCATGAACTGATCCTTGGTGCGCATGAAGCTGGGCACATGGGCCGAATGGCAGGTGGGGGTAAAGGCACCGGGGACAGCGAAAATGACGACCTTGCGGCCCTTGGTCAGGTCGCTGATCTGCACCGTTTCGGGGCCGTCTGCACCGATGCGGGTCAGGGTTGCGTCGGGCAGTGTGTCGCCTTTGGAAAGTGCCATGGTTTATCCCTCTTCTACGTTGAACATTCCGTTGTCCTGCATATAGGGTCGGCGCAGGCAGGCGACCAGTTAAGGAATTGGAAAATGACCCATTTTGTTGTGATCGGTGCGGGGCAGGCGGGGGCGTCGCTGGTGGCCAAGCTGCGGGCCGAGGGGTTTGAGGGCGATATCACCCTGATCGGGGAAGAGCCGGTGCCGCCCTATCAGCGCCCACCTTTGTCGAAGGGGTATCTGTTGGGTGAGATGGCGGAGGAGCGTCTGTATCTGCGGCCCGCCGAGTTTTATGGTGATCAGCGGATTACGCTGCGGTTGGGGCACCCTGTGACGGCGGTGGATGCGGTGGCGCAGACGGTGACGGTTGGGGGCGATGTGCTGGGGTATGATCAGCTGGCGTTCACCACGGGGTCGCGGCCGCGGCGGTTGCCGGACAGTATGGGTGGCGCGCTGGATGGGGTGCATGTGGTGCGTACGCTGGCCGATGTGGACCAAATGGCGGATGCGTTTCGTGCCGGTGCGCGGGTGCTGGTTGTGGGTGGCGGCTATATCGGGCTAGAGGCCGCAGCGGTTGCGTCGAAAACCGGTATGCAGGTCACGCTGATCGAGATGGCGCCGCGCATCCTGCAGCGTGTCGCCTCGCCGCAGACATCGGATCATTTCCGCGCGCTGCATCAGGCCCACGGGGTTCGGATTATGGAAGGCACCGTGTTGCAGCGGCTGGTTGGGGATCATGCGGTCACGGCGGCTGTTCTAGGCGATGGGACCGAACTGTCGGTTGATCTGGTGATCGTCGGGATCGGGATCGAGCCTTGCACGGGCCTGGCGCAGCAGGCCGGTGTCGTGTGCGAAAACGGGATCAGGGTTGATGCCTTTGGCCGCACCTCTGACCCGCAGATCTGGGCTGCCGGGGATTGCGCCAGTTTTCCTTATCGCGGCCAGAGGATCAGGTTGGAAAGCGTCCAGAACGCGATTGATCAGGCCGAGATCGTGGCGCGTAACATGCTGGGGGCGGATGTCGCCTATGACCCGCACCCGTGGTTCTGGTCGGATCAATACGACGCAAAGCTGCAGATTGCGGGGCTGAACACGGGCTATGACCGCGTGGTGACACGGGGGCAGGGCGATGCGGTAAGCTTCTGGTATTACGCGGGCGATCAGCTGTTGTCGGTTGATGCGGTGAATGACCCGCGGGCCTATATGGTCGGCAAGCGGCTGATCGAGGGCGGAAAATCCCCCGATGCAGACGCGATTGCGGCCCCCGACATTGACCTGAAAGCCCTGCTGCGGGCATGAGGATCATCGCCGGGAAACACCGCGGTCTGGCGCTCGCTTCGGTCGGCAAGGGCGATGCGGCGGCCCATTTGCGCCCGACCTCGGACCGGGTGCGCGAAAGCCTGTTCAACGTGCTGATGGGCGGGGCCTATGGCGACCCCGTGACAGACGCGCGGGTGCTGGACCTGTTCGCGGGCACGGGCGCTTTGGGCCTAGAGGCCCTGTCGCGCGGGGCGGCTCATGTCACCTTTGTCGACGACGGGGTCAAGGCGCGCGGGCTGATCCGGCAGAACATCGACCTGTGCCGGGCCCAGGGCGCCACCCGCGTTTTTCGCCGCGATGCGACACGGTTGGGTGAGGTCGGTGGTGCACCTTTCGACCTGACCTTCCTCGACCCGCCCTATGGGAAATCACTGGGGCACAAGGCCCTGTCCGCCGCGACCCAGGGCGGCTGGCTGGCCAACGGCGCGCTGGTGGTGTGGGAAGAAAACAGCCCCCAATCCGCACCCGAGGGCTTTGAGCCATGCGACCAGCGCCGCTATGGCGATACGCATGTGACGATTTTGCGGTATACAGGCATAAGCCGGGCTGACACCCGGCCTACATAAGCAGTCAGTTTGCTGTTCCACGCGTCACCTGAACCGCGGCGCGGGCATCGGCGATCAGGGCGGCGCCGTCAAGGCCCTTTCGGGTCACCTCTTGGATCCAGTCGGCGATCACGGCCTCGCCCAGGTCTTGAATTTTCGCGGTTTCTTCGGCGCTGATTTCGGCGATGTCATTCCCGGCGGCGGCCATGGTATCGCGACCCTCAACATCGCCCGTGTCATGGGCGCGCCCCGCCCAGGCAGACGCTGCAAAGCCCGAGTTCGCATCGATCACCGCCTTTAGATCATCGGGCAGGCTGTCATACTTGGCTTTGTTCATCGCCCAGACAAAGTACAGATTATACAGTGACTTATCGCCCGCCACATCGGTGTGACTGTCGGTCAGCTCGTCCAGTTTCAGCGATGGCGACATTTCCCAGGTGATGACACCGCCGTCCAGAATACCCTTGCTTAGCGCTTCGGGAAAGGCGGGCACGGCCATGCCGATGGGGTTCGCCCCCAGTTTGCGCAGCAAAAGCGTGGCGGGACGGGACGGACCGCGCAGCTGCAATCCGTCAAAATCGTCAATCGTTTCAATTACGTCGCCTTTCTTATGCAGGATACCGGGTCCGTGCATGTGGGCGGCGATCACGTGGATATCGCGGAAATCATCCATCAGGTGCTTCTGCGTGAAAATCCACGCGGCTTTTGAGGCCTCTTCGGCGGATTTCGTCACCATGAACGGCATTTCCAGCGCTTCGGCTTCGGGGAAACGGCCGGGCTGATAGCCCGGAATGATCCACCCGCCGTCGACCACACCATCGCGGATCAGGTCATATTGCGAAGGGGCTTTGCCGCCCAGTTGCATGAACGGATAGAGTTCGACCTTGATGCGGCCGCCGCTGTCACGTTCGATCTTTTCGGCCCAGGGCTGCATGAAATACTTCGGATTGGCCGAATTGGGGGACACAAAATGTTGGAAGCGCAGGGTGATGTCCTGCGCATATGTTGTGGTTGCAAGAATGCCGAGACCGGCGGCGAGGGCTGCGGACTTCAAGAGTTGTTTCATCACACCAGCCTCCTTCTGATAGTTACACAAAAGCCGCATTGCGACAGACATTATCTAGGGTTTCACACCGCCAGTTGCAAATCATTCGCAAGTTCGCGACGCAATGGAATCCCCGAATTGATGCACTCATATTCTGTTTTCAGGGGGCCGCAAGTCACTTTATTGCTGCGTTTTTTTGAGTATTTAAACCAAGAAGAAGGTGGGAGTGCTCTTAGTGACTTCTTCTTGGCAAAAATACTCAAATCCCACCGTACGCAGCTATAAGCGGGCGTTAGCATCTGACGCGTAGAACCCCATACCACGATATCGTAGAGAAATGGTTTTCCAGAACTTGTGTTTTGGCTTCACGACCCAAGACATAAGCCGCCTGAAAAATCATGCATGAGACATAAGGTGGGGGCGTTGCGACCCCTTTCTGGCAAGACCAACCTTCAAGACGGTGGCGCCACCTTTCTTAAACAATTCAGCCCAATACTCTGCCACCCAAAGGTGATGCGGGGCAAAGGGCGTTTACGCACCACGGGGCGCGGTCCCGAACCTGACCCGGGACCTCAAACTGTCAGCTGTTGTCAAAAACCAGCGTAAAGCTGACAGGCACCGTGATCTGGATCGACTCCAGCCCCGCAATGTCCTGCAGCGTGGCAAGCCCGTCCATATACCCCAGCTCATCGGCGTAAACGATCACCGGCTGGCGCGAGGCGACGACGACGCGGTCTTCGCCCACGCGGGTCACAGCGGCCAGCACATCATATGTGGCCTCTTGCCCATTGGCCTGAAGTGTCACGGGAAACTCGACATCCTTGGTCTGGCCCGCCGCCATATCCGTGAAATTCGCCATATCCAACTGCGCCAGCAGCTTAGCGACCGGATGGGTTTCGGTTTTGAACAGATGTTCCTGCATCCGTTCGTTGCGGATATCGATATAGGTTTCGACACTGGACAAAGCGATGTCGATTTCAGCCGCGCCGTCGTCGCTGACCGTGCCGGTCAGGCCTGGCAGCAGGTTTGGTTCGGCGGTATCGGCGTTTTTGATGCTGACATAGCTGATTGCGGACGCATCGCTGTCCAATGTCCAGCCAAAAGCAACAGTCGTGCTGACGGCGAATGCGAATGCGGATGTGATGATCGATTTCATAGGACCCCTCCCAATGTGGTGACGCTCAAAGCCTAACAGCTTTCGGCGGTTAGGCCAGCAGTTCTTCAACCCAGGCGGGCACAATTTCGCTGGCCGGACCGTGACGTGCAGTGTCAAAAAGCGTCGCCCCTTCCGAGGGTTCCAGGTTCAGCTCCAGTGTCGCAGCCCCGGCCAGCCTGGCCTCTTGCACAAAACCGGCGGCCGGATAGACATTGCCGGATGTGCCGATGGACACGAACAGATCAGCCTGCATCAGATGTTCACCGATCTGGTCCATGTGATAGGGGATTTCGCCAAACCAGACGACGTCGGGCCGCGTCGCGGGCGTCACGCATTTCGGGCAAAGATCACGTGGCCCCATGGTCAAGGGCGCGGTCCAGCGATGCCCACAGGCGGCGCAAAGGGCGCCCATCAAAGCGCCGTGCATATGGATCACCTCGGCGCCCGCCCGTTCGTGCAGATCATCGACATTCTGGGTCACGATCACAACGTCGCCTTTATGATCCCGCTGCAACCGCGCCAGCGCCGCATGGGCGGCATTGGGCAAGGCCTCGGCCGCCTGCGCGCGGCGTTTGTTATAAAAGTCGTGCACCAGATCAGGATTGCGCGTGAAGCCCTCGGGCGTGGCCACATCCTCAATCCGGTGCTGCGCCCAAAGCCCGCCTTCGTCCCGAAACGTGCCCAGCCCGCTTTCCGCCGAAATCCCCGCGCCGGTAAGAATGACGATCTTGTCCATATCTTCAACTTGGCAAGGCTGGCAGAAAATGTCACTGATAAATCCATGAAAACGCGCATTCTTTTTGTCTGTCTGGGAAACATCTGCCGGTCGCCCACGGCCGAGGGTGTGTTTCGCCAGATCAGCGGCGGCGCGTATCAGGTCGACAGTGCGGGCACATCGGGCTGGCATATCGGCGATCCACCCTATGGGCCGATGCAGGACGCGGCGCGGGTGCGGGGGTATGATCTGAGCAACCTGCGCGCACGACAGTTCGTGGCTGATGACTTTGAGCGTTTTGATCTGATCCTTGGCATGGACGATCAGAACATGCGGGACATCGAGCGGTTAAATTCCGGTGGCCGCGCCAAGGCGCAAAAGCTGACCACCTTCGGGACACTTGGGGCCGATCATGTCCCCGACCCCTATTACACACGCGATTTCGATCAGGCGCTGGATATCATCGAAAACGCCGCGCGCGGATTATTGACGCATTTGAAAGCCGAGGCAGATCAGCTGAAGCTGCAGTAAGCCTCGGCCGTTTGCCCAAAGTTCTTGTATTTTTGCCAGAATGTTTCGTGGCTGGCACTATCCGACTGGCGGATTTCCTGCGCCATGTGGGGATCGGCGAAAAACTTGGACGCCAGGCGCTGATCACTGCGGTTCAGCGTGGCATTAGCGGCCTCTTGAATGCAGCGGCACAGTTGGCGATTGGCCGCCTGGCGGTCGGATTTCAGGCAGGCGCGTTTGATCACGTCGGCCTGAACGGGGGGCGCCGAAATGGGCGCAGCAACGGCCACGAAAAGGGCCATGAGAATAGCTTTTTTCATTTGTCTGCCTCGATCCTTTGTGAAGCCCGTGTTCTACGGTGTCACTCACTAAGGTTAACCATACATGACTCTGTGGCAGATTTTTGGCGGAAGGGCAATTTCCTTTGATGAATTTGCCCGGTTTTTGGGTATCTCAGATCCGAGGTTTGGGCGCAGGTTCCCGGTCGGCATCGCCTGAATTGGGTTCGCCCTTTGGTTCGATCAGCAGCACTTTGACTTCCTGTTCGGCCCTTGGCCGATGCACAACGCCTTTCGGAACGATAAACATCTCGCCCGCTTTCACGGTTTTCGACGGCTGCCCGTCGATATCCATGATCATCTCGCCCTCAAGCACATAGAAAAAATCATCCGTGGTGTCGTGTTTATGGAACGGAAATTCGCCCTTGAACTTCACCACCATAATGTCGTTGTCATTGTAATCCGCAACAACGTGCGGGTCCCAATGCGTTGAGATCTGCGCAAGCTTGTCGTTGAGGTTGATGGTTTTCATACCCGATATTGCCGCGCCTCAGTCCGTTTCATTCATAATCTGGCCCTTCGCCTCGGCCATCAGTTTGGCCATTTTCGTGCGGATCGTGGTCTCATCCGCCAGACTGCCCAGATCGCCTGACACCTTGCGATAGACATCTTCATCCCCGGCCTCTTCCAGGTCGGCTTTGACGATTTCCATCACATAAGCCTGCGCGTCATCCCCGGTTTTGCCCATTAGGTCGGCCGCCCAAAGCGCCAGAAGCTTGTTCCGGCGCATTTCGGCTTTGAATTGCATTTCTGCGTCATGGGCGAATTTGTTTTCAAAGGCGCTTTCGCGATCGTCAAAGGTGGTCATCCTGTTGGTCCTTCAAAGAGATTGCCGTTTGGGTAACCATATGCCCGTCACGCGGGCCGCCTGCAAGCCCTTCACGCGCGCTTGCGGGATAATGCCGCTTGCCGTATGACAGCCCAGTCTGCATTGGGGATTCATCCCATGCGGCCAGATCGGAGACCCAATGGCACGTCGCAAGAAGATATACGAAGGCAAGGCAAAGATCCTGTATGAAGGCCCCGAACCGGGCACATTCGTGCAGTATTTCAAGGATGATGCCACAGCCTATAACGCCGAAAAGCGCGACGTGATCGAAGGCAAGGGCGTGCTGAACAATCGTCTTAGCGAATTTTTCATGCTGGGGCTGAACCATATCGGCGTGCCGACGCATTTCATCAAGCGCATCAACATGCGCGAACAGCTGATCCGGTCGGCCGAGATCATTCCGCTTGAGGTGATCGTACGCAATTACGCCGCGGGCAGCATGGCCAAGCGGTTGGGGCTTGAGGAAGGCACCGCGCTGCCCCGCCCGATTGTCGAATTCTGCTATAAGGATGATGCCCTGGGTGACCCACTGGTCAGCGAAGAGCATATCATCGCCTTTGGCTGGGCCAGTCAGCAGGATATGGACGATATGATCGCGCTGGCCTTGCGGGTGAATGATTTCATGTCCGGTCTGATGTATGGCGTGGGCATCAAGCTGGTGGATTTCAAGATCGAAATCGGTCGCGTCTGGGAAGGTGATTATCAGCGCCTGATCGTGGCCGATGAAATCAGCCCCGACAGCTGCCGCCTTTGGGATATCAAGACGGGCCAGAAGCTGGACAAGGACGTGTTCCGCCGCGATCTGGGCAATCTGACCGATGCCTATACCGAGGTCGCGCGCCGTCTGGGCGTCATGCCTGCAAATGCGACCCAGATGACCAAGCCAACACTGATCAACTGATGACGTCAATCATTCAGAGAATGTTTCAACGACTTCGCAACGGCGAGGTCATTTCTGATGTATCGAGCCCCAAACCTCTGACGGCGTCTTTTGCAGGAAGTGTTGCAGCGAATGATGCTGTGCGGCAGGTATTGAGGACGCATGGCGATGATGGTGAAGCGCCCCGGCATACGATCCATTACGCCTATGCAATGGGGCGCCTTGGAACTGAGAAGAAGGCCGAGGTCCGCGCTTACCTGGAAAATCTTGGTTTTTCAGTTGCGGATGCAACCACCGAGGAAGGTTTTGTTCTTGATACCACAGGAACGGTTGCGGGGGATGACTTTGATCGCCTGACCACCAAACTACAAAAAGAACTGGAAGCGATGCATTGGGACTATGATGGCTGGGAATGTGCAGTAGAATCTGCAAAGGGAATGGATGAATGAAGGCGCGTGTACATATCATGCTGAAAAACGGGGTCCTTGATCCTCAGGGCGAGGCCGTGCGCCATGCGCTTGGGTCTTTGGGCTTCGATGGTGTCGAAGGTGTCCGTCAGGGCAAGGTGATCGAACTGGACCTGGCGGAACCCGATGCGTCCAAGGCCGAAGCGCAGGTGACCGAGATGTGCGAAAGGCTGTTGGCGAATACGGTGATCGAAAGCTACCGGGTCGAGATGATCTGATGCGCGCCGCCGTCCTGCGTCAGTATAACGAAGATCTGTCGCTTGAGACTGTGCCGGACCCCGACTGCCCCAAGGATGGGGTCGTGCTAAAGGTCGAGGCTTGCGGGGTTTGCCGATCTGACTGGCATGGTTGGGTTGGGGAACACCCGCGGGTCAAGCCGGGGCAAATTCCGGGGCATGAATACTGCGGAACGGTGGTCCAGGCAGGCCCCGCGGCGCGGCACAAGGTGGGTGATCGGGTGGTGGCGCCCTTTATCCTGGCTTGTGGCAGTTGCCCGTCATGTCAGTCCGGCCAGCAGACCACATGCCCCAATCAGCGCCTGCCGGGGTTTATCGAACCCGGTGCCTTTGCTGAATATATCGCCGTGCCGCTGGATCATAATCTGGCGCTTTTGCCCGACAGTATTACGCCTACGGTCGCCGCGGGCCTTGGGTGCCGCGTGACGACCAGTTGGCATGCCCTGACCGGGCGCGCGGCACTTCAGGCCGGCGAATGGCTGGCGGTGCATGGGACGGGCGGTGTCGGGCTGTCGGCGATGCTGTTGGGCCGTGCCTTGGGCGCGCATGTTGTTGTTGTGGATATCGTTCAGGACAAGCTGGATCATGCGCTGTCACTGGGGGCCACGGCTGTGGTCAACGCGCATGACGGTGATGTGGCGCTGGCGATCAAGGATATCACGGGCGGCGGCGCGCATGTGTCGGTCGAGGCCCTGGGGATACCCGAAACGGTCAATGCTTCGCTCGAATGCCTGCGGCCCATGGGGCGCCATGTACAGGTCGGCATGCCTGTCGGCCACACTGCGCGGATGGAGGTGAACCTCAGCGCCGTCTATCAGGGCAACCTGGCGCTTTACGGCACGCGCGGCATGCCGTCGTGGCGTTATCCCAGTCTGCTGGGGCTGATCGAAAGCGGACAGGTCGACATGGCCCCGCTGATCGCGCGTGAAATCCCCCTGTCTGGCGCCAGCGACGAATTGCGCGCCTTTAACGGCCCGACGCCCCCCGGCGTCGCGGTCATCACCGATTTTCTGAGCTAAGGAGCCCCGCGATGAAAGCTGCCGTTATCGTCTTTCCCGGATCAAACTGTGACCGCGACATGGCCGTGGCCTTACGCGCGGCCGGTGCCGATGTATCGATGGTCTGGCACAAGGACGTCGACCTGCCGTCGGGCACGGATTTCGTGGCGGTGCCCGGCGGCTTTTCCTTTGGCGACTATCTGCGCTGCGGCGCGATTGCGGCAAAGTCACCCATCTGCAAGGCGGTCGTCGATCATGCAAACCGCGGCGGCTATGTTCTGGGTGTCTGCAACGGATTTCAGGTGCTGACGGAAACAGGCCTGCTGCCCGGTGTTCTGATGCGCAACGCGGGGTTGAAATATATTTGCAAGCATATCGGGCTGCGCGTCGTGACCTCGCAAAGCATCTTCACCGAAGGCTATAACGCGGGCGATATCCTAAGCATTCCAATTGCCCACCACGACGGCAACTATTTCGCCGATACCGATCAGGTCAAAGCGCTGCAGGATCAGGACCGTGTGGCCTTTACCTATACCGACAACCCCAACGGGTCGGTCAGTGATATCGCCGGCATCCTGTCGGAAAATCGCCGCGTGCTGGGCATGATGCCCCATCCTGAACGTGCCGCGGATGACGGTCACGGCGGCACCGACGGCAAAGCAATGTTTCGCACAATTTTTCAGACCGTTGTCGCCGCCTGACTTGGCAGGATCACAATGGCATTCTAGTATCGCGACATGATCAGTGATGATGATCCCCTAAGCTCAGGTGAACGCCAGACTTTTTCTTGGCGTGTCAGGCTTGTGCTGACGATGGTGCTGATCATGGTGCTGGTCACAATCTGGATGTCTTATGTGCTGCTGACACAGCGTTCGGTCGAAGATATCAGAAATCAATCGGAAGTGCGTTTGATCAATTATATCAGCAGCTTGACGACTGAACTTAGCCGCAACTCGATCATTCCGGGCTTTCTGTCGACCGATCCTGCACTGATCACCTCGCTTCGGACGCGGGATTATCGCACGACATCGCAGCGTCTGCTGGAACGGCTTGATAATGTCGGGTCGGCCTCGGCCATGCTTTTGGATGTCGACGGTCGTGTTGTGGCCGCCACAGATCGCAGCCAGTTGCAGACCTTTTTCCGGACCGAGGCGTTTTTTCTGAACGCCCTGCGGTCCAATGACACCATCTTCACTGCCGAACGTAACGAACAGGGCAGCTTTCTGTTTACCCATTCCTTGCGGGTGTCGCAGGGGGGGAATGTGTTGGGTGTGATCGTGGTTGAGGCCGATCTTGCTCGGTTTGCGCGAAACTGGGCCCAGGTCTCTGACGCCGTGATGGTCACCGACAGTTCGGGTATCATCATTCTGGCCACCGAATCCCGGTGGCGGGGCCAAACCGTGGAAGAGGTTCTTAGCCAGACTGAATCCACATCCGCTATCGGGCAAAAACTGTCGGAATGGACGGCCTGGGCCGCGCCCTCGGCAGATGCCTATCTGCAGGGCGAAGCGATGATGCGCACGCAGGAACGTATTCCGTTTCAGGGATGGCAGATCATCAGCTTCACCAGCTACGACGAAGTGCGCGAACGGGTGAACAGCACAATTGCGATGCAGATCATGTTCTTTGCGATTCTGTTGGCGATGATTTTCTATTCCGTCAGTCGCAAGTCGGCGACTTTGGCGCGTGTGTTTCAACGTGAAACGGCAGCGCTTCGCCGGTTGAACGATCGCCTACAGCGGGAAATCGCCGAGCGTCAGCGGGTGGAAAAGAACCTCGAAACGGCTGAACAGACCATCGCGCAAAGCTCTAAACTGGCGGCCTTGGGCGAAATGTCGACAGCGGTCAGTCATGAACTGAACCAGCCTCTGGCGGCGATGAAAACCTATTTGGCGGGCGCCCGTCTTTTGCTGAACCGCAAACGCCCGGACGAAGCACTTTCGTCCTTCCAGCGGATCGACGACCTGATCGACCGGATGGGGGCGATCACGCGACAACTGAAAAGCTATGCGCACAAGGGCGGCGACGCGTTTGAGCCTGTGGACACAAGGGATGCCGTGTCATCCGCCCTGGCCATGATGGAGCCGCAACTGAAGACGCGCAGTGTCACCATCACCAAGACCTTCCCCCGTGATCCGGCGATGATCATGGCCGATCGGTTGCGCCTGGAACAGGTCATCATCAACCTGCTGCGCAACGCGCTGGATGCGACAAAAACCGAAGCCGATCCGCTGATCGACATTCTGTTGACGGTCGGTGATCAGGTGGTCCTGAGTGTGCGTGACAACGGCACGGGCATCGACGATCTGGACTCGCTTTTCGAGCCGTTTTACACAACCAAGCTGCCGGGCGACGGTGTGGGCTTGGGTCTTGCCATTTCCTCTGGCATCATAAACGACCTAGGCGGGCGGCTGACTGCACGGAATGCCGCGACGCAGGGGGCTGTATTTGAAATCCAGCTTCCCAAACTGAAAGAAGAAATCGCAGCGGAATGAGGCCCCAAAAATGGTCCGACCCATGAAGATAGCAATCGTCGATGACGAACAGGACATGCGCCAGTCCATCAGCCAGTGGCTGGCACTGTCGGGTTACGAAACCGAAACCTTCAAAAGCGCCGAAGACGCACTGAAAGGGCTTGAGGCCGACTATCCCGGCATTGTCGTCAGCGACATCCGGATGCCCGGCATGGACGGCATGCAATTCCTGAAACGCCTGATGAGCGTGGACAGCGCGCTGCCGGTCATCATGATCACGGGGCACGGTGACGTGCCCATGGCGGTTGAGGCGATGCGCGTGGGGGCCTTTGATTTTCTGGAAAAGCCGTTCAACCCCGACCGCATGTCTGAACTGGCCAAGAAGGCCACGCAATCCCGCCGTTTGACGCTGGACAACCGCGCGCTGCGCAAGGAACTGTCGGACGGCACGGCGCTGATGAAAAAGCTGATCGGCGCCTCGCCCGTGATGGAGCGTCTGCGCGAGGATATTCTGGATCTGGGTCAGGCCGACGGTCATGTGTTGATCGAGGGTGAAACGGGTACCGGCAAGACCTTAGTGGCGCACGCCCTGCATGCCGTCGGGGCGCGGGCCACGAAGAAATTCGTTCTGGTCAGCTGCGCGGCTTATTCGCAGGATGAACTGGCGAAAAAGCTGTTCGGCCCGATGGAAGACGGCGACAGCCTGCCCGCGGTGGAAGAGGCCCGCGGCGGAACCCTGGTGCTGGAAGATATCGAGGCGTTGAGCGAGCCGTTGCAGGCGCGCCTGCTGACCACGATCAATGAACAGGGCACGCCCGCAGAAACCCGGATCATCGCGATCTGCAACCTTCAGGAACAGGGCCGCACCTGTGAAGACGCGCTGCGCCCCGATCTGTTCTATCGTCTGGCCGCCCTGCGCATCACCGTGCCGCCCCTGCGCCAGCGGGGCGAAGATATTCTGACGCTGTTCACACGCCTGAGCGATCAGTTTGCCGATGAATACGGCTGCGATTCCCCACAGGT
Source organism: Pseudaestuariivita rosea (assembly GCF_017592335.1). Taxonomy (GTDB): domain Bacteria; phylum Pseudomonadota; class Alphaproteobacteria; order Rhodobacterales; family Rhodobacteraceae; genus Parasulfitobacter; species Parasulfitobacter rosea. The sequence continues at coordinate 172,645 of NZ_JACNMP010000002.1, forward strand.
CAGCGCACAGGAAGCCGCGCAACTGCTTCAGGCCCCCTGGCCCGGCAACGTGCGTCAGCTGATCAATATCGCCGAACGCGCGGTGCTGCAGAACCGGCGCGGGTCGGGGTCGATCACTTCGCTGCTGATGGCCGATAACGAAGAAGCCCAGCCCGTCATGACGACCGAAGGCAAGCCGCTGAAGGAATACGTCGAGGCGTTCGAACGCATGCTGATCGACAACACCATGCGCCGCCACAAGGGCAGCATCGTCAGTGTCATGGAAGAACTCTGCCTGCCCCGCCGGACATTGAACGAAAAGATGGCCAAATACGGGCTGCAGCGGGCGGATTATCTGGGCTAACGTTGTTCTTGCTACACGTGGTTTGATGAGGTCCCGGATCAAGTCCGGGACTTAGCAGGACGATGTGTAGTTCGACATGGCATTAATTTTCCAAGCTAGGCGGTGACAAGCCTAGAATAACGTGCAACATAACATCATTATGTTGGGTTATATTCAGTTAGATGAAACGGAGCTTATATTAGCTTTTCTGGCGTTAGCGGCCGTAGCGCTGTTTTATCTTTTTCTGATCGCGGCCACTGTCTTTTTCCTGATCCGGAAACGGTGGTCGCTTGCGCCGCTGCCCTTGGTATTGTTTCTGGGCTTGGCCTTTGGTCCGCCGTTCTTTGCCGAGCGGCAGGCACAGACAAAGGGCCAGATGCTGGCCGAGCTATCTTATTGGCCGCAAGACCTGGACCTTCAGGGTAAGACCATCGCGTTTTTGTATTTCGGCTACGGCGGCCCCTGTGGCCGCATTTGCGATGTCATGCTTGCGCATTCCGATGTAGGGGCGGTCTATGTTTTGACCTCGTATCATCTGCAGGATGAAGGCGGGACAGGCCCTGTGGATCTGGAAGGCAACACCGTCTGGAAAATGGTGCCGTTCAAGTCGAACGACCCCGCTTATCAGGATGAGGTTTATTACCAAATGGAAAAAGCCCCGCCGCCTGCGGCCTTCGATTATCTGTTTATGATAGATGGCGGTGGTTTCTTTTCAAAACGGGCCGCATCTGCCCTGAGGTTGTCGCCCGATGCGGCCGAGATTGTGGACGAGGCGTTTTATATCTATGATGTCGCGCAGGATCAGACCCCAGTTTTGGCCGAGAACAAGCCCCTTGCGCGTATGCTTGTGACGCGCGCTGTGACACGGGAACGCTTCTTTTGGTTTTCAAAAAATCAGCGCACTGCCCCGCGGACCAATGACTATAACCGCGCCATGCAACGCTGGTTTTGCGGGTATGAAACGGATGATCACGGCGATCCATGTCGGTACATCTTCTAGGGAACGCCTTTTTAAGGCTTGGCTTTTGGCGAGAGCATTTGCGAAACAATGAAGATAATCTGTGATGTGGCGCGGGATATGCTGTTGACGAAAGCCTGATTTACGGGCGGATACGTGCGGGAAGTTCGCTTTTGACGCGATTACCCATTGTAATCATCCCGCATCCCGTCTTATGTAAGGGCTTACGGCATGCACTGATCTATTGAGGTGCATCGCCATGATAGTTTCGCTGTTGCAGACAGGTGCCGGTACACTCCCGGCGATCGCTGAACAGACCGATAGAGGGGCCGCTGGCCCAAAGAACAGCCCGACAGGCGCATCTGTCGCCGGGGCATTAAACGGGCGCATCCATGACGGGGTGCGTCGGAGAAGAAACGCGATGCAAAGCGCGACCAGATCAGAGGATAGAGCAGGGGCCCATGCCGCCCCCCTGTCCCGCGCGCTATTCGCCACAATCAGACATCCGCATCTGTTGGCCCCGCCCGGGGATCGATCCGGTGTGCGATGCACATGGACACTATGGCTAAGAAAATGCTTATCGATGCCACCCACACGGAAGAGACCCGCGTCGTGGTGGTTGACGGAAACAAGGTTGAGGAATTTGACTTTGAGTCTGAAAACAAACGCCAACTTGCAGGAAATATCTATCTAGCCAAGGTTACGCGCGTCGAACCTTCGCTGCAGGCCGCCTTTGTTGACTATGGCGGCAACCGCCATGGCTTTCTGGCGTTCTCGGAAATTCATCCTGACTACTATCAGATCCCTGTCGCGGATCGCGAAGCCCTGTTGGCCGAAGAACGCGCCTATGTCGAAAGCCTGAAGGCGCAGGACGAAGAGGACGAAAAACCCGAACCCAAGAAGCGGCGGCGCGGGCGGCCCAAGGCCAAGGCGGCCGAGGTCAAATCCGACGACGCGGTCGAGACGAAAGAAGTCGACCTGTCGGACGCCAAAGATGGTATCTCCGGCATGGAAACCATCGATCTGGGCGAAGACGCCATCGAAGGCAGCTCGCCCATGGAACTGGTGGCTGACACGCCGGTCGATACACCGCTGTCAAATGAGCCCCCCGATTCTCAGCCAGCCGATCAGGCCGAAAAGTCTGATACAGAAACGACCGGGGCCGCTGCGGATGACGCGCCTGTTGTGCTTGAAGAGCCTGCGCGCGAAGAAAAATCCGACGATGACGACGAAGGCAAGCCCGCAACAGCCTCTGACAAGGATGACGATATCGAGGCTGTCGCAGATGATGATGACGTCGAAGATATCCGCCCTGCGCGCAAGACGCGCCCCCGTCGCTATAAGATCCAGGAAGTCATCAAGGTGCGCCAGATCCTTCTGGTGCAGGTCGTCAAGGAAGAACGCGGCAACAAGGGCGCGGCCCTGACAACATATCTCAGCCTGGCGGGGCGTTATTGCGTTCTGATGCCGAACACCGCGCGTGGTGGTGGCATTTCGCGCAAGATCACCAATGCCGTCGACCGCAAGAAGCTGAAGGAAATCGCGAACGAAATCGACGTGCCCGATGGCGCGGGGCTGATCGTGCGGACCGCAGGCGCCAAGCGCACCAAGTCCGAGATCAAGCGTGATTACGAATATCTGCAACGGCTTTGGGAACAGATCCGCGAACTGACCCTGAAATCCATCGCGCCCGCGAAGATTTATGAAGAAGGCAACCTGATCAAACGCTCAATCCGCGATCTATATAACCGCGAGATTGACGAGGTGCTGGTCGAAGGCGATCTGGGTTATCGCACGGCCAAGGACTTCATGAAGATGATCATGCCGTCCCACGCCAAGAACGTGAAGCAGTACCAGGACGCGCTGCCTTTGTTCGCCCGCTATCAGGTCGAAAGCTATCTGGCCGCGATGTTCAACCCGACGGTTCAGCTGAAATCCGGTGGCTACATCGTGATCGGCGTGACCGAGGCGCTTGTGGCGATCGACGTGAACTCGGGCCGGGCCACCAAGGAGGGCTCGATCGAGGAAACCGCGTTGAAGACCAACCTTGAAGCCGCCGACGAAGTGGCCCGTCAGCTGCGTTTGCGCGATCTGGCCGGTCTGATCGTTATCGACTTCATCGATATGGATGAACGCAAGAACAACGCGGCCGTCGAAAAGCGCATGAAAGACAAGCTGAAGACCGACCGTGCGCGCATTCAGGTGGGCCGCATTTCGGGTTTCGGCCTGATGGAGATGAGCCGCCAGCGCCTGCGCCCCGGTATGATCGAGGCCACGACACAGCCATGCCCGGCCTGTCATGGCACCGGCCTGATCCGGTCCGAGGACAGTCTGGGCCTGTCGATCCTGCGCCAGCTTGAGGAAGAGGGCGTGCGCGGCCGGTCCAAGGAAGTTCTGGTCAAATGCCCTGTGGCCATTGCGAATTTCCTGATGAACCAGAAACGCGAACACGTGGCCCAGATCGAAGCGCGCTATGGCCTGTCAGTGCGTGTCGAAGGGCATCCGCATCTGATCAGCCCCGATTTCGAAATCGAGAAATTCAAGACTGCGATCCGCAGTATTCCGACGTCGACTGCGGCTGTGGTGTCCGTCGATGCGTCGCTGATGGCCGATATTGATGAGGCCACAGAGCACGATCCGGTCGACGAAACACCCGAAGAGATCACCGAAGAAGCCCCGCAGCCGAAAAAACGCCGCCGCCGTCGCCGCCGTCGTCGCGGTGGAAACGGTGATGCGCAGCTGAATGCAAATGACGAGGGCAAGTCAGACGCGGATTCAGACACGGAGGATGCCGCAGCCCAAGCCGATGAGGCCGATCCCGTGCCCGCAAAAGAGCCTGAACCTGATGCCGAGGCCGACACAGAAAGTGCAGAGGTAAAACCCGACGCACCTGCGGAAAAACCCAAACGTACCCGGCGCCGCGCCAGCCCGAAAAAGAAAACAACCGAGGCTGAGGACGATACAGTCGTCGCCAAGGCAAAAGACCAAGCTGCGGACCCTGAACCCGAAACCCCCGACACGGCGGAGGTTGAGACCGAAGCGCCCGCAAAAAAGCCCCGTCGCACGGCCCGTAAAAAGCCGGTCGCAGCGAAAAAAACGGCCGAGACAGCCGAAACCGCGCCGATGGTTCTGGATACACCGATCGAAACACAACCCGAGCCGCAACCGGCCCCCGTGCCCGAAAACGTCGAGGCCGTCGTTGCTGATGTGGTTGCAAAAGCAAAAGAGCCTGAGGCGGCGAAACCTAAGCTGAAAGCCGAAGATGCGAATAAGCCAAAGAAAAAAGGCTGGTGGTCACTGGGCCGCTAAACAACCGGGCCAATCATTGTTCTGAAAATACTCCGGGGATGAGAGCCGTCTAGGAAACGCTCCAGTGGAGCGTTTCAGGCTCGAACGGGCGAAGCCCGCGCCATCGGCGCTTGGGGGCAGCGCCCCCCCGCAACACAAAAAACGGACCCGGGTTGCCCCGGGTCAGTTCATCTTAATCGCGCAGCTTCACAAGATCGCTCATCAGACCTTCGGTCCCGTTGTGGACCGTCAGACGTTCGACCTTGCCCGCGATGCTTTCCAGCGCCTCAAGTTCTTTCAGGCGCAGCATCACAGGGTTTTCGGCCATCACCTTTGCCGTGTTCAGAAGCGACCGCGTTGCGTTCGTTTCCTCGCGCCGACGAATGACGTTGGCCTCAGCCGCTTTTTCGGCCGCGACGACCTGGTTCAGGATATCGCGCATCTCGCCGGGCAGGATGACGTCTTTCAACGAAATCTCGCCCACCTCAACGCCGATCCCTTCCATCTCGCGCCGCACTTTTTCGGCCGCCTCAGCATCGACCGAGACCTTGTTCTGCAAAAGAGCATCTAGCGTCATTGCGCCAAGCGTTTTGCGGAAGGCCATCTGCAGTGCAAGGTGCAGCGTTTCGACAAAGTTCGATACCGCCGCCACGGCCCGCTCGGGATCGGTGACGCGGTATTGCGCCACAAGGTTGACCCGAAGCGTGACGCGATCTTTGGTCAGAATTTCCTGACCTGTCGCCTCGTGGCTGCGCCAACGCATGTCGACCTGCCGCGCTGTGATCGACCGGCCATGGGACCAGAAGCTGTAGTGCCCGGGCGCCAACTGGCGCTGGAAGACACCATCAAAGCTAAGCATCCCGACAAAGCCGTCCGCGACCGCCACGGTTTTCAGATGCCCCGCAAAACCGGCTGCAATCAGGCGCTTGGCCAGGGCGGCGGGCACCTGGGGATCGGTGTCGATCATGACACGCTCGATCTGCCAGGGACCGGCATCTGACCAAAGCAGCTCTTTGCTGTCGGGTGTCATCACCCGTGCAATGCGCCCTTCACGCGTGGCGATGGCCACCTCGGACGCTTTGGTTGCGACAACGGTGACATGACGACCGGCCAGTTCAACATGATCGCGCAGCAAAGCCTCGGCATAGCCTGAATTCAGCACCGGAAACTGCAGGTCGTGAATTTCGACCTCAGTATCCTTGCGCCGCACGCGGTGGCGTCCGGGCGTCAGGATTTTGCGAATTTGGCCTTTTTCAATCAACAGCGCCCGTTCGTTGGGGCCGATGATCACGCGGGTGAACCCGGCTAGAAAATCAAAAAGTTGCATCATATCATTCCTTTTTCAGTGTCGTCGCAAAACGATGTCTCCTTGTCATATGACGTGATCCGCACGTCGCGGGTTTGGGCCCCGGTTGGGGCGGTAAAAGGGCGCCGATGCCCGCCGAACCGATCATCCTGCGGACCTGGCGGTGAGAGGGGGCGGCGCGCAAATCGCGGGGCATGGAAGCGGTCGAAACCCCTTCGGCCCGGCGATATGCGCCCGGTCCCGTCACCCGCAGGCCGGCTGAACAACCGGGCAGCGGCGATGCGTCACGTGGGGCGTTCGCCCCCGGTTCGAACCGCCCCTGCAGGCAGACACCGGACACCCAAATCAATAACCGTTTGTAATACGGCTGCCCTTGCGGGCGGAGGAAAACGGTTGGATTCGAACCAACTACCAATAGATCCAAGTCTACTGCTCTACCAGAATGAGCTACGTTTATGGTCCAGCAGCCTTGCGATTTGACCTTGGCATACGGGGCTGGCAGGGCCGCCCGCACCAGAGCAGACCGAAAGCTGCTGCCGCTAAGGTTCATTCCGCGCAAATGCCGGAGCGGCCGAATAAGGGCGATGGGGTGAGTCGTTCAACCGGAAAGTTGACGTTAGGGCAAACTGTTGCGCTTATGCCTCAGAACAGAGCATCGTCCCGAAGATTTGCAATGCAGTGCTTTAACCCAGAGGGCAGCGACCGTCCGCGGGTGGGCGTGAAGCGCCCGCCCATGGGGGGCGGTCGGGCGCTGCCCGGTGGTGCCCACCGGGCGACATTTGTTGGGCAAAGTACTTTTAAGGCTATGCGCTAAGTATTGCGGATGATCTTTGCGAACTGGTCAAAGATCGCCTCATTGGCGCAGAGGATGTTGCCGTCGTCCATAATATCGCCTTTGGGATCAATGGGTTCGACCAACCCGCCCGCTTCGCGCACGATGATCAGACCGGCGGCGATGTCCCAGGGATTCAGACCCCGTTCCCAGAAGCCCTCGTAGCGTCCGGCTGCGACATAGGCCAGATCCAGCGCCGCGGCCCCCCATCGACGCACACCAGCAGTGGCGGGCAAAAGGCGGGCCAGATCCTGCAACAGATCGGGCAAATTGGGGCTGCCGCCGAAGGGCAGGCCGGTGGCAAAGACGCTTTCGATCAGACGATTGCGCCCCGACACGCGCAGGCGGCTTTCGTTCAGCCAGGCGCCGGTACCTTTTTCGGCAAAGAACAATTCGTCCTTTGACGGGTCATAGACCACACCCGCCACGATCTGCCCCTTATGTTCCAGCGCGATCGACACCGCGAAATGCGGCATGCCGTGCAGAAAATTCGTCGTGCCGTCCAGGGGGTCGACGATCCAGCGGCGGGTGGGATCCTCGCCCTCGACCGCATCGCTTTCCTCGCCCAACCAGCCATAGGTGGGGCGTGCGGTCATCAGTTCTTCGCGAATGATCTTTTCGGCATTCGTATCGGCGCGGCTGACAAAATCGCCCGGACCCTTCATCGAGACCTGAAGGTTCTCGACCTCACGAAAATCCTTGGCCAGCGCCCGCCCGGCCATGCGGGCGGTTTTGATCATGACATTCAGATTGGCGCTGCCGACCATGGTAAACTCCTGCTGTGACAGGTTGCGCGTATAAGCGCGCGCCCGGGGGATGCCAAGGGGTCACAGTGCGTTTTGCAGCGCGGCCAGAATGCGTGCCCAGCTTCGGATGCCTTTGTGGAAACTTTCGACGTCATATTTTTCGTTGGGCGAATGGATGGCGTCGTCTTCTTTGGCAAAGCCGATCAGCATGGCGTCCATATCCAGAAACTTTTTGAAATATCCCGCGATGGGGATCGAACCGCCAGCGCCCACAAAGGCGGCCGCATTGGGCCATTCGTCGGACAGGGCCTGGCGCGCGGCCTCAAACGCGGGGTGGTCGGTGGACATCTGCGATGCGGGCGACGCGCCGTGCGCCTGGAATTCAACCGTGCAATCGGGCGGCAGCATGGCGCGGACCATGGCGCGAAAATCGTCGCGGATTTTGTGGGGGTCTTGCGTGCCGACCAGACGGAAGCTGACCTTGGCACTGGCTTTTGAGGGCAGAACGGTCTTGAACCCGTCGCCTGTATAGCCGCCGATGATGCCGTTGAATTCGCAGGTGGGCCGCGACCACAGCATTTCCAGCGCGGTGTGGCCCTGTTCACCGGCAAGCTGCGACAGGCCGACCTGACCCAGAAAATCGCCATGGTCGAAATTCAGCGCGCTCCAACTGGCCGCCAGATCGGGGTCAAGGTCCGGCACGCCGTCGTAGAAGCCCGGTACAGTCACGCGGCCCTGATCGTCGTGCAAGGACGCCAGAATGCGCGTCAGCACGCGGATGGGGTTCATCGCAGCACCGCCATACATGCCGGAATGCAGGTCGATATTGGGGCCTGTGATCGTGATTTCTTCGCCCATCAGGCCGCGCAATTGGGTGATGATCGCAGGGGTTTTGTTATCGAACAGCCCCGTGTCGCAGATCAGCGCGATGTCGGCGCGCAGCTCATCCGCGTTGTCCTGCATGAACGGGACCAGCGATGGCGACCCGGATTCCTCTTCGCCCTCAAAGAAAAAGCTGATGCGGCAGGGCAGGGTGCCATGAACGGCCTTCCATGCGCGGCAGGCTTCGACAAAGGTCATCAGCTGGCCCTTGTCGTCTGACGCCCCGCGCGCGCGGATCACACGGCCCTTGGGGGTGTCCTGCAGTTGTGGGTCAAACGGCGGGGTGTCCCACAGATCAAGCGGGTCGGCGGGCTGCACGTCGTAATGGCCGTAGAACATCAGATGCAGTCCGGGGCCATCCGCATGACCGACGACCATCGGATGACCCGGCGTGGCGCGCGTGCTGGCGGCAACACCAATGCTGTTCAGATCGTCCGCCAGCCAATCCGCGGCCTCGGTGCAATGCTGTTTATACGCCGGATCGGTCGAAATCGACGGGATGCGCAACAGGGTTTGCAGACGGTCAAGGGCATTGGGCAGATCATCGTCGATCTTCACCAGAACGGGGTCAAGCACGAATGGGCCTCCTTCACATAAATGAAAGGCCCGCAGGTGATGCGGGCCAGAGTAACGTCTAACGATTTCAGGCGAGTGTAAAGTGCCCGTTTAGCGGTTTTCGATATCGACGTAATCGCGCATCGTTTCGCCCTGATAGAGCTGACGCGGGCGGCCGATTTTCATCGCTGGATCGGCGATCATTTCTTTCCACTGCGACACCCAGCCAACAGTCCGGCTGAGCGCGAAGATCGGCGTGAACATCGACGTGGGGAAGCCCATCGCCTCAAGAATGATGCCCGAATAGAAATCGACGTTCGGGAACAGTTTCTTTTCGGTGAAATAGGGATCGGCTAGGGCGGCGGCCTCAAGTTCTTTGGCGACCTGAAGCGTGGGGTTGTTTTCGATGCCCAGCAAATCAAGCACTTCGTCGGCGGATTGCTTCATCACCTTGGCGCGCGGATCGAAGTTTTTATACACACGGTGACCAAAGCCCATCAGGCGGAAGGGGTCGTTTTTGTCCTTGGCGCGTTCGATGTATTCAGGGATGCGGTTGGGCGATCCGATTTCGCGCAGCATTTCCAGACAGGCCTGGTTTGCACCGCCGTGGGCGGGACCCCAAAGGCAGGCGATACCGGCGGCGATACAAGCAAAGGGGTTCGCCCCCGAAGACGATGCCAGACGCACGGTCGAGGTCGAGGCGTTCTGTTCGTGATCCGCGTGCAGGGTAAAGATACGGTCCATCGCGCGGGCCAAGATCGGGTTGACCTCATAATCCTCGGCCGGGACGGCAAAGCACATCCGCAGGAAATTCGACGCATAATCGCAGTCATTGCGCGGATACACGAAGGGCTGCCCGATGGTGTATTTATAGGCCATCGCCGCAATCGTCGGCATCTTGGCGATCAGCCGGATCGAGGCGACCTCGCGCTGCCAGGGGTCGTTCACATCGGTACTGTCGTGATAGAACGCCGACATCGCGCCGACCACACCCACCATAACGGCCATGGGGTGCGCGTCGCGGCGGAAGCCACGGAAAAAGTTGATCATCTGTTCATGGATCATCGTGTGGCGGGTCACACGGGTTTCAAAGTCTTCCAGCTGCTCGGCCGAGGGCAGTTCGCCGTAAAGCAGCAGATAGCAGACCTCAAGATAATGCGATTTTTCGGCCAGTTGGTCGATGGGATAGCCCCGGTGCAGCAATTCGCCCTTGCCGCCGTCGATATAGGTGATCGTGCTGTCGCAGGCCGCGGTTGACGTAAAGCCGGGATCATAGGTGAACACGCCTGCTTCGCCATAGAGTTTGCGGATGTCGATGACGTCCGGGCCCGCCGTGGGCGAATGCATGGGCAGCTCAAACGATTTTCCATCGAATGTCAGTGTTGCCGTTTTATTGGTGTCAGACATCGTCATCCCCTCTCTTCCGTCGTCGTGGGCTTTATCGGCCCAACTTTTTCAGCAGGCTGAACAAAAGCTTAGCGCGGTTGCGCAACGGTTTTGTTTCAGGCGGTTGCGTCGGCCAAGCGGGCGAGTGTTTCATCCCGCCCGATGACAAGCATCATGTCGAAAATGCTGGGCGTGACTGCACGTCCGGCAAGGGCAGCGCGGAGTGGTCCGGCAAGCTTACCCATTTTTGCACCGTGTGCTTCAGCCACGTTGGAAACAGTCGCTTCTAGCATATCGCGGGTCCAGCTAGCATTTTGCAACTGCGGCGTCAATTCTTTGAGCAATGCGCGGGCCTCGGCGGTCAGCTGCTTGGCGGCCTTCTCGTCGGGGTCAAAAGGCCGTTGTCCCAGAACAAAATGAGCCTTTTCAACAAGTTCCGGGTATGTTTTGGCGCGCTCTTTCAGACAGTACATCGCACGGCATAGCCCATCTTTTTGTGTGTCCGTCAGGGCCGGTTGCGCGGTCACGGTCAGAAATCCTTCGATTTCATGCAGCAGTGCAGCATCCTCGGCAACCGCGATATGCTGACCGGACAGATTTTCCAGCTTTTTGAAATCGAACCGGGCGGGCGATTTGCCAATGCCATCGGTCCCGAACCACTCTTTCGCCTGGGCATCGGTGAAAAATTCGTCGTCCCCATGGCTCCAGCCCAAGCGGGCCAGGTAATTGCGCATTCCGGCGGCGGGGTAGCCCATCGCCTGATATTCCTCGACCCCCAGGGCGCCGTGACGTTTCGACAGCTTTTTGCCATCCGGCCCATGGATCAGCGGAATGTGGGCATAAACGGGCAGGTCCCACCCCATCGCCCTGTAGATCAGCGATTGCCGGGCGGCATTTGCCAGATGGTCATCGCCACGGATCACATGGGTCACGCCCATGTCATAGTCATCGACCACCACGGCCAGCATATAGACCGGCGTGCCGTCGGATCGCAGCAGCACCATGTCGTCCAGCTGGTCATTCTTCCATTTGACGGTGCCCTGGACTTCGTCCTTGATCACCGTTTCGCCGTCCCGCGGCGCCTTGATCCGTACCACGTATGGGGCATCGGGATGGTCCGCCTCGGGCACGTCGCGCCAAGGGCTGCGGAACAGGGTAGATTTACCGGTCGCACGCGCCTGTTCGCGGAACGCGGTGATTTCATCTTGTGTAGAAAAGCACTTATAGGCATGGCCATCGGCCAGCAACTGACGCGCGACCTCGGCATGACGGTCAGCGCGGGCGAACTGGCTGATCGGGTCGCCGTCATAGTCCAGCCCCAGCCAGTCCATGCCGCGCAGGATGGCATCGGTTGCTTCAGGTGTGGACCGTTCGCGGTCTGTATCCTCGATCCGTAGCAGGAACTGACCGCCCCGACCGCGCGCATAAAGCCAGTTAAACAGCGCCGTCCGTGCCCCGCCAATATGCAGAAAACCGGTGGGCGAGGGCGCGAAACGTGTGACGACGGTCATGGATTTAACCTTTGAGTAACTCTGATTGCCTAGCATGCGCCCTGTCTCTAGTCAGCCTGCGGGGTAAGGACAAGTGCCATTGGTCCCTGTCAGGGAAATGCTGGACGCACAACGCGGGCAGGTGCTGTTGTGGATGCCGGTGTTTCTGGGAACGGGCATCGGGGTTTATTTTTCACTGAAAACGGAACCTTCGGCAGTTGTCTTGGCGGGGTGTGCGGCTTTGATGGCGATCAACCTGCTGTTGGCGGTGTTGCGACGCTATGGGCTGGCGTATCTGCTGTTGCCGCTTAGTCTGATCGCAGCGGGGCTTTTGCTGGCCACGTGGCGGGCCAATGATGTGGCAGCACCCGTGTTGGACTGGCGCTATTACGGCGCGGTGCAGGGGCGGGTCGTGATGATCGACCGGTCACAATCGGACGTGCCGCGCCTGACCCTGGACAACGTGGTGCTGAACGATGTGGCCCCCCATAAAACACCGACGCGCGTGCGGGTATCGCTGCACGGTGATCAGCAGTACCTGACGCCCGAACCGGGCCTGACCGTCATGATGACGGCCCATCTGTCGCCCCCCGGCGGGCCGGTTGAGCCGGGTGGTTTCGACTTTCAGCGCATGGCGTGGTTTCAGGGGCTGGGGGCCGTGGGCTATACCCGCACGCCCGCGCTGGTGCTTTATCCGGCCGATCCAAATGCCTGGGATCTGGTGATTTATCGGCTGCGGATGCAGATATCACAGGGGATTCAGGCCCGCATTCCGGGGGAAACCGGCGCTTTTGCCTCGGCCATTCTGACGGGCGACCGATCCGGTATCGGGCAAGAGGCGCTAGAGGATTTGCGGGCCTCGAACCTGGCGCATCTGCTGGCGATATCGGGGCTGCATATGGGGCTGCTGACCGGTTTTGTCTTTGCCGCGGTCCGAATGGGCATCGCGCTGATCCCGCCGCTGGCCATGCGTGTGTCCGGGAAAAAGATCGCAGCCGTCGTCGCCCTGATCGCCGCCACGCTGTATCTGGGTCTGTCAGGCGGGGCCGTGGCCACGCAGCGGGCCTATATCATGGTCGCGGTGATGCTGGTGGCGATCCTGTTCAACCGCCGCGCGCTGACCTTGCGGGGGGTGGCCCTGGCGGCCATCATCGTGCTGGTTCTGCGGCCCGAGGCGCTGATGGGCCCCGGTTTTCAGATGTCATTTGCCGCCACAACCGCGTTGGTCGCCGTCTTTTCCGCCTTGCGGGGGTGGGATTATCGGTTGCCGCGCGTCATTCGCCCTGTTTTTTCCGTCCTTGCGTCCTCGGCAGTGGCGGGGGCGGCGACGGCACCTTTTGCGGCGGCCCATTTCAATCAGGTGGCGCATTTCGGACTGTTGGCCAATCTGCTGTCGGTGCCGCTGATGGGCAGTGTCGTGATCCCCAGTGCGGTGCTGGCTGCGATTTTGTCGCCCTTCGGGCTTGAATGGATACCGCTTTGGGTCATGGGGGTCGGGATCGACTGGATTTTGTTTGTGGCGGGTTGGGTGGCATCATTGGACGGGGCGCTCAGCCGTGTGCCGTCGCCGCCGGATGCGGTGCTGCCGCTGCTGACGTTCGGTGCGATTTTCGTGATTTTATTCAGAGGCTTGCCGCGTTGGATCGGGGTTTTGCCGGTTATCGCGGCGTTTGCTTTATGGGGGAATGTCGAACGCCCCGCGCTGCTGATTTCGGAAAGCGGCGGTTTGATTGGTGTGATGACCGATCAGGGCCGTGTTCTAAGCAAAGCGCGGGGCGAGGGCTTTGTCGCCAGCAACTGGCTGGAAAACGATGGTGATCTTGTCACGCAAGAAGACGCCGCGGCCCGTGGTCAGATCGAACAGATCAATCTGGCGCAACAGGTCGTGCTTCACAGAACGGGCAAGGCCGCACGTACCTTACCCGCCGACTGCGACGGTGCCGATTGGGTGATCGTGAATGCAAAGGTGGAACAGCCCGTCGACTGTACCATTATCGGACCCGACAGCCTGAAACAAAGCGGAGCCATCGCGATATACAACCCGCAAGCGCCCCGCATTGTAATGGCACGTCAAACCACCGGCCTGCGCCTTTGGAACAAAAGACAATACGACCAGCCCCCGCCTGATCTGCGCACATTGACAAAGGCTGATTAACTTTAGCGGTTTTGGTGTTACAATCCTGGGATACAAGACCTTGAGTGGTTTCGCCAAAAATGGATGCGTTATGGCTATTCGGTTGACGACTTGGAATGTTGAGTGGTTCGGGCAACTGCTGAAAGGGTACACGCGGACCATTCCGCAGAGAAGCAAGCGTGTGACGTCAACCAAGGGCAAGGCATTGCAGAAGCTGCAGCGCAGTCAGATTGCTGAAGAAATCCGGCAGATTGATCCAGATATTCTTTGCATTCAGGAAGGGCCCTCGACCGGAAATGTTGACCGGCTTGAGGCATTTTGTACCGATGATCTGGATGAAGACTGGACGGTGATCACTCGGCCTGAGAATGATAAATATCTGATATCCGGGTCGCAGGGCATCTTTTTCCTTGTGAAAACTGAAAAGCTGGATGTGCTGCGCCCGACGCTTTTGCCGCAGTCGGCGTGGATTGAGGCGACCGAATACGAAAGCCGGGTCGATTTCACGATCGACGACAGCGGCGAACACAAGCGGAAATGGCCGATCATTCATCCGCAGTTCAAACCGGGTGATGTCCAAACTCTGGCTGAGCCGGAGGACGACGACGATGCGGGCGAAGATGCGCCACAGTTGAATGACCGCGAACATTCGCACTGGCGGCATCCTCAGGTTCTTGTCTGCATGGTGGGTGGGCGCCGGGTTGATTTCGTTGGGCTTCACCTGAAATCCAAGTTTAGCGGCGATGATTACGCCAAGGCGGGGCTTGCGCGGCGAAAACCGGAAAAGACGGCGGAAGATATCGCGCTGATCCTTCGGGCGGAACAAACTGCTGTTGAGGCGCGCATCAAACTGTCGACCGAGGCAGCCAATGTCCGATATTATGTCGACAACCGTTTTCGCAACGAACCCAATCCGGCGGTTTTCCTATTGGGTGATCTGAACGACGGTGTCGGAAAAGAGGTCTTTGAACGCAAATATCTGTTTCATGACCTGATCTCAAACCTTCAGGGGGATGTCTTTTTTGCCAATCGCTTCTTGAACCATGCTCTTTTCGACTATTCCAATGAACGGGGCGAGAATCACCGCTGGACGGCTGTCTTTGCCGATGTCTGGGACCCTTACCGCGCGCCCGAGATCCTGCTGGATCACATCCTGTTTACCCAAAGCGTCTGCGGCGCGGATGCGATGCAGCAATCCGGGTTTTGTGTGCCCCCAAAAGCCGGGCGCGTGGAACATGAAATTCATAATGCGATCAATGCGGTATTTGATCGGAAAGAGGATCACACCAGCGATCACCGGCCTGTCACAGTCGACATTCACACACATACACCGATGGCATAACCCTGCCGAGCCCGGATGACACCACTGGCAAACCGTGGCATCGTTTTGATGCGATCATCGAAGGTGTAGCTGATGCAGTTCGATCCCATTCTGGCAAATGCGCGGTTCGGCCTGGGCCCGTCACCTCGGCACGACTTGCCCTTGGGGGCCGGTGACCTGCTGACCGAAATCACCGCGCCCGATCATCAGGCAAAGGCCTTTCCGATCCGGACGTTTTCGTCCTTTCGTCAGGATTTGCTGGTTCTGAGCGATTTGCACAAACAGCAGCGCCAATCCGACGATCCGCAAGAGCAGGAAAAGTTACGCGAAACGATCCGGGATCGACGCAAGCAGCTTGAGGCGCAGCAGATTGCGGCGTTTCGGGCTACACTGTCACGCGCGGTTGCGTCCCGCTTTGGCTTTCGCGAACGGCTGATGCTGTTTTGGTCCGATCACTTCACGGCGCACGCCAAAAACGGCGTGTCCCGCAGTCTGACGGCAGGCTATGTCGAAGAGGCCATTCGCCCGCACATCAACGGTCATTTCGCCGACATGCTGAAAGCGGCGGTGACCCATCCGGTGATGCTGGACTACCTGGATCAGAACTTTTCGGCCGGGCCGAACTCTGACGCGGCGGTCAAGCATGGTCGCGGGCTGAACGAAAACCTTGCGCGTGAGGTGATTGAACTGCACACCCTTGGGGTGGGTGGCGCGTATCGTCAGAAAGACGTGCGCGAATTTGCGCGTGTGCTGGCGGGCCTGCGCTATAAACACGAAGACGGCATGAAATTCCGCCGCTATCTGAGGGAGCCGGGCGCAAAAACTGTTCTGGGCCAGCGGTATGAAACGCCATCGCTGCAGGATGTGCACGCCGCGCTGGAGGATCTGGCCCGTCACCCCGACACGGCGCACCATATCGCCCGAAAACTGGCGGTGCATTTCGTTTCGGATACGCCGGATGATGATTTGGTGGGTCACATCAGCCAGGCATTTCGCAAAAGCGGTGGCCATCTGCCAACCGTCTATGCTGCGTTGCTTGATCATCCAGGGGCGTCGGGTCTGCAGCCGGGCAATATCAAGACGCCCATCGAGTTTGTGATGTCTTCGATGCGTGCCCTTGGTGCGACGCCGGGGCATGTGGCTGAGCTGACCGAAAGGCAGATCAGGCAGTATCTGTCGGTTCCGCTGACGGTTATGGGGCAAAGATGGGAACAGCCGCTTGGTCCGGATGGTTGGCCGGAAGAGGATGATCACTGGATCACGCCCCAAGGTCTGGCCGCGCGGATCGAATGGGCGATGATGGTGTCGTATCAACTGCGGGGCGATCTTCCCGATCCGCGCGATTTTCTGACAGACGCCTTGGGGCCTGATGCGTCGGGGGCGGTCCGATTTGCCGCGACCAATGCAGAAACACGCTGGGAAGGTATCGGCCTTGTGCTGGCATCGCCCGCGTTTCAGCGACGATAAGGAGGCGATGATGCCACCCATCAACAGACGCAGATTCCTGACACAAAGCGCGGCACTTGGATGTTCGGCCGCCGCCAGTCCGCTGCTGACACCGATTGCCCTGGCCGCGGCCCCGGGCGAGGCCCGCCTGGTGGTTATTGTCCTGCGCGGCGGGATGGACGGGTTGGATGTCGTGCGACCCTATGGTGATCCCGATTTTGCGGCACTTCGGCCAAAGCTGGCGGCAGATCGTGCCAAATCCCACGACCTGGACGGTTTCTTTGCAGCCCACCCCGCGCTTGATCGTCTGATGCCGCTGTGGTCCCAGGGCCAGTTGGCCTTTGTGCAGGCCGTTTCGACGCCCTATCGCGATAAGCGCAGCCATTTCGATGGTCAGGATATTCTTGAGGCCGGAACGCCCGGATTGCCCGGCACCCGGCAGGATGGGTGGTTGAACCGCTTGCTTCAATCCATGCCCGATACCGAGGCAAAGACAGCCTTCGCCATCGGGCGCGACACAATGCGTGTTCTGTCCGGATCGGCCCCGGTGGCCAACTGGTCACCCGATGCAAGCCTGACACTTGGCCCGCAAACTGCCAGACTTCTTGAACTGATGTATCACGATGATCCGGTTTTTCGCGATACAATCGCCGAAGCGATGGATCTTTCGGGGGCTCTGAGATCGCAGGCGGCCTCTTTTGAGCCCGAAAACATGATGCAACAGATGCAGGCCACTCAACGTGATATGCGGCAAAACGGCCAAGAGGCCAGCGTCGCATCCTTTGCCGCGGAACAGTTGCGGGGCGCGACGCGGATCGCGGCTTTTTCGGTCAATGGTTGGGATACGCACGCAAAACAGGCGCAAGGTATATCGCGCGCGCTTGAACGGATCAGCGATGTGATCCTGACGTTGAGGGACGAACTTGGGCCGATCTGGCAGAACACCACTGTCATGGCGATGACGGAATTTGGTCGCACGGTGCGCGAAAACGGAACGCAGGGCACAGATCACGGCACGGGCGGTGCGATGATTCTGGCGGGCGGCGCTATTCGCGGCGGTCAGGTGTTCGGGCGCTGGCCCGGACTGTCCGAAGGCGATCTGTACGAAAGACGCGATCTGTTGCCGACAGCCGATGTGCGCAGCTATGCGGCCTGGACACTGCGTGAGCTGTTCGGGGCGGATGTGGCGAACCTTGAAACCAGCGTCTTTCCGGGGCTGAGCATGGGCGACAATCCGCGCCTTATTCTTTAGGGCATTGCTCAGAAAATCTGCAATACACCTCATAACCATCCCGCCCGGTGGGTACCACCGGGCAGCGCCCGACCGCCCCCGTCACGCCAAAAGCGTGCTTCCAGAACGACGGCGGGCGCTTCTCGCCCACCCGCGGACGGTCGCTGCCCTATGAGCTACAGCATTGTGTTTCAGATTTTTAGTTTGATGCTCTAAAAACAAACGCCCCGGATCGAAATCCGGGGCAAGTCTGAAATATTGCAGCTTATAAGTCACGCTGCATTTTTATGCCTAACGTGTGACACTGACCGAGATTGCAGTACCACCATCAAACACATTCGGCGCTCTGCTTGTGAAAGCGGCCGTCAGAGCAATGGACAAAAACACCAGACCTGCGGTCAGAACAATCCAATCAACAGTTCCTTCTTTGACCGGTTTGCTATCTATCGCTGACAAAAGTCTGAACATTGCGGCACTCGTACGTTAAATTACCGTTATATTAGGCGTAAAAAATGAGGCAGGAATAAGAAACACCAAAGACAATTTCTTGAACTATCCGGTCAATTCATTTCAACTGATCCGTGATAAACTATCGAACTGTTAAGATTTGGGGCATTGGGCTTTGGAAAATCTCGAAAACTGGGCGCCGCCGCCACCGCCGGGGCCCGCACGCATAGAGGGGCAGTTTGTTCTACTGGAACAGTTGTCCATCGGA
The DNA here is from genome assembly GCF_017592335.1 of Pseudaestuariivita rosea. Taxonomy (GTDB): domain Bacteria; phylum Pseudomonadota; class Alphaproteobacteria; order Rhodobacterales; family Rhodobacteraceae; genus Parasulfitobacter; species Parasulfitobacter rosea. Next base: position 191,257 of record NZ_JACNMP010000002.1, read on the forward strand.
CATTCGACTGATCTTTACCTGCAGTTTCAGGGCCATGATGATGTTTGGCGCTATCTGCCGGACCGCCCGCCCAAAGACATTCAAGGCTTCACCGATATCCTGCACGACTTCACGTCTGACCCGGATAACCATTTCTTCTACGCCATTTTCGACAAAGACAGTGGGAAGTGGGGCGGATTTGCATCCTATTGGACCATTCAGCCCGACGCAGGCGCAATTGAGCTGGGCTGCATCGGTCTATCCCCATCATTACAGCGGACACGCGCCGCGACCGAGGCATTTTATCTGATGATGAAATGGGCGTTTGAGGCAGGCTATCGGCGGTTTGAATGGAAATGCAATGCGCTCAATGTGCCATCACGGCGTGCCGCGCAACGACTGGGCTTAAGTTACGAAGGTATCTTTCGACAAGCCAGTGTGACCAAGGGACAGAACCGCGACACCGCCTGGTTCGCCGCGATTGATAAGGAATGGCCCGATCTGCAAAACGCCTTTGACACTTGGCTGGATGCCGCGAATTTCGACGCGAACGGCCAGCAGATTATGTCACTGACACGACTGACCGCCCCGATTCTGGTGAAAGCTGACAGCGCCTGATCAGACGGCGATCTTGTCAGAAAGGCGGTTTTTGACGATTGACTGCACGGCGCCAAGTGCCGAACCCGTCGGGTGACCCAACTGGTGCACATCAGCCAGTGCCTTGGTCGCAGTCGCTAATTCTGTATCCTGCGCAATCTGCGCCACGCCAGACAAAAACTGGGTCAGATAGGCCAGTGTGGCGTCGTCCGGTTGGGTCGATATAACGTCATCGACATGGGCCAAATCATCCTGAAAGGCCATCATATCCGGTTCGACCAGATCATCGGGCAGGACACGGGGGCCAACGGGGCGCTGATTTTCGGGCAGATTTTGCAGAACAACTTCCTGAAATGCCGCCAGACTTTGCATCGGCTTTTCGACAAATGCGTCGGCCCCGGCCTGCAGCGCGGCCTGTTCCATATCGGCGATACCGCTGATTGCCAGTATGACATCCACACGCGGTTTGACCTGCGATAGATCCCGGATCAGTTCAACGCCAGAGCCATCCGGCAGCCCAAGATCGATGATCAGAACCGATGGCCTGTAAGCCTGCAGATGCCGACGCGCTGATTTCAGGCTGTCTGCGCGGCGGATACGCGCCCCTGATCGCAGGCAAAGCAGTCGAATAGCCTCACATGCAAATCGGCTGTCTTCCACCACAAGCACTGTCAGACCCAGCAAGGGGCGATTGGCGGTCGGGGTTGGTGCAAATGCAAACTTTTCAAAGCTGTCCATTACAAAGCTCCGCTAACTGGTACGACTCGCACTAAAACTTACTGAGGCTAATGGTTGGTTAACGCACCGTCCCTGCTTGTCACGGGACGGGCAGGCTGCGATAACCTGCTAACGCTATCTTTGCAGGAGTTCGCCATGATCGGTCGTCTGAATCACGTCGCAATTGCCGTCCCGGATCTGGAGGCTGCGTCAGAACAGTATCGATCCGCGCTAGGGGCAAATGTGGGTGCGCCGCAGGATGAACCTGATCACGGCGTCACGGTGGTTTTCATCGAATTGCCCAACACCAAGATCGAACTTTTGTACCCCCTTGGCGACAACAGCCCGATTACCGGATTTCTGGAAAAGAACCCATCGGGTGGTATTCATCACGTCTGTTATGAGGTCGAAGATATTCTGGCCGCCCGCGACCAGCTGAAGGCCACCGGCGCGCGGGTTCTGGGGGATGGAGAGCCCAAGATCGGCGCCCACGGAAAGCCGGTTTTGTTTTTGCATCCCAAAGACTTCAACGGCTGCCTGGTCGAACTGGAAGAAGTCTAGAGAAGGACTATCTAAGCAAAATGTCCATTACATCCGCCATCGTTCTGTTTGCCGTGATCTGGTTCATGGTGCTGTTCATCGTTCTGCCCTTGCGCATGAAAACCCAAGGGGATGTGGGTGAAATTGTGCCCGGCACCCACGCGTCGGCGCCCGCGGACCCTCAGCTAGGGCGCAAAGCCAAGATCGTGACAACTGTCAGTGTCATCCTTTGGGTCATCATCGCGGGCACCATTATTTCCGGTGTCGTCAGCGTCCGCGATATCGACTGGTTCAACCGGATGGCAACGCCCGAACTCGGTGGAACAGGTGGGTAAAGGTCGCCACACCTAGAATCGGAATAATCAGATTAATGAACGGGATCGTCAGCGGCACTGTCATCAGCGCACCTGCGGCCCAGACTGTCAGGGCGTGGCGTTTCCTTAGTGCCTTGGCTTCCGCAGCGCTCATTCGGCGAATGGCTACCATCTGAAAATATTCACGCCCCAACAGATACCCATTCATCCCCCAGAAAATGAAAAGCGCCAGGGGCGCCAGAAAGATGTAAAGGATCAACGCAAGAATATTTGCGCCGATGATGACCCCCAGAAACCCGATGCTGTCTTTCACGCCGTCGACAAAGGACTGTTCATTCGCTTTCGGCAGCCCGGTGTAGTGGCGATCCTCAACCGCTTGGGCGATCTGGTCCAGAAAAAGCCCGGTGATCGCGGATGCCACCGGCACCATCAGAAAGACCGAAAGGATCAGCATCAGGGGGATCGATGCCCAGGAAATTGCATCGTCAATCCAGTTTATTTCCCCGATCCACGGTAGGGTCAGGCTGTCAGGGAATATCCACTGAAATATGCCAAGAAAGACCAGGTAGAATCCGAACAGAAGGGCGATAGTTAATCCAAAACCCATTAACAGCACGCGTAAAAATTTAGGATCGCCGATCTGACTGATCGCTTTGAAAAAAGATGTAAAAATCATTCCGTCATCCAGGTTGTAATTTGGTCCAGATCGGGCCGTGGCCGCTCTGGTGGGGTATTTTTCTCGGTTCCGATATGGATCAGGCCTGCGACACGCTCATGCGGTTTCAGGCCCAGTTCGGTTTGAACGAATTCAGGGTCATGGGAAGCCCAACCGCTTAGCCAGTTGGCCCCCCAACCTGAGGCAAGGGCCGCATTCAGCAAGGCAAGACAGACCGCACCGGCTGAATAGGTCTGTTCAATTTCAGGGATTTTTTCAGATGGCTTCGGGCTTTCGACAACGCAGGCAACAAGATGCGCTTGCGCGAACTGCAATCGCATTTTTTCGATCTTTTCATCATTAAATCCAAGTGTCTGTCCGCGATCAACAATAGCGTCTGCCAGTCTTTGCAAGGCCTGATCACGAAGAACAATAAAGCGCCAAGGTTCTAGTTTTCCATGATCCGGCGTGCGCGCCGCAGCGGTCAGGATCGGCCCCAAAGTCCGATCATCCGGCACGGGCAGGCCAAGTGTCTTTGCCGGCCGTGACCGACGCTCGAGTAAAAACGCCATAGCTGCTTGATTTTGTTCCGGCATCTGACCTCCTGTTCTGACCCAGAGATGTCAGGTCTGGGGCACAAATGTTCAAGAGGTATCAGTGCAGGTAAAGCCCGGTTGTGATAGAAAAATCAAATCCGCAGGAAGGGTTGTGCAATTCGCGGCACCAGGCTGCTGAATTTCAGTTTGGCGTCGGTCACGGCAAGACAGATGCAATCCTGATCAATCGTGGCCACGGGCGTATGATGAACATGCTGGTCAGCGATTTCCAGATCGCCCGCACCGAAATAATCATCTTCGTCCTCGAAAGCGCCCTGAAGCACCAGCGTCAGTTCCAGACCATTATGACCGTGATCGGGCATCGCACTGCCAGCGGGAATATACAGCAACCGCGCCGTTGCATCCTTGGATGTCTTAAGGATCGACTGTTTCACACCCATGCCAACGGATCGCCACCGCACATCTGCCAGATCCCGTCCGGCATAATCCCACAAGGGTTGCGGCAAAGACGATGACGTCTTTTCAAGCACCTTGATTGGGTCTTTTGGACCTTTTCCGATCAGGGCCAGTGTTGCCTCAAGACTGCCGTCAGACATTTGAACTTCTGACGTTTCTTCCAACACGGCCCCCCCAACGGCATCAAAGCTATGCATGCGGGCGCGACATTCATCACACATCGAAATGTGGGCCGCGATGATCAGGTTAAAAGCCTCTGGCAGTGTGCCTGCCGAATAAGCCATCAAAAGCTGATCATTAAGGTGATGTTTTATCTGTGTCATCTTCGCTCACGCGCCTCTATTTCATCGTGTGACGCATTCTTTCAAGCGCCAACCTAATGCGGGATTTGATTGTGCCCAGTGGTAATCCTGTCGCAGCCGCAATTTCGCTGTGCGATAAGTCACCAAAATAAGCCCGTTCAACCAAATCCCTCTGTTTCTCGGGTAACTCTTGCAGGGCGCGGGCCAACTGTTCCGTGTCCTGTTGCAACGCAAGAATGTCTTCCTGATCTGGTTCGGCCTCTGGGCCCCAGGGCAGATCTTCGGGTTCGGGGCGACGCTGTTTACGCAAGGCATCAATCTTGCGGTTTCGGGCAATCGTAAAGATCCACGTCGCAACAGATGCGCGTGCGGGATCAAACATATGTGCCTTATGCCAAAGCGTAGCCATCACTTCCTGCGTCACTTCTTCAGCCAGGGACTCGGATGCCCCTGATTTCATTAAAAAGGCCTTCACGCGGGGCGCAAAGTGCCGGAACAGCGCAGCAAAAGCCGACTGATCCTGGTGGTCGCGAATACGTGTGATTTCCGCAACCCATTGATGTCGTGTTGTCTCTATTACAGTCACAGGGCCAGTTCCGTTCACGCTGGCAATATCGCCTGCATCCCCAGTGTAAGCCACTGCTTCAGCAGATGCACCCGTTTCTTCAATAGACACGTTGCTGTTCAACATATTGCCTATACGGCGCGTCAAATATTTTGGATCACAGAAAGAATAACTTTTTTCGTTCTAATCCGGTTCCAACCCTCTGACGTAAGACAGTAAAACACAGATGAGTTCATCGGAGAAAAAACGAATGCCATTTGAAACAGTTGTGACCAAGCCCAAGCGTATTGCGGTGATCGGTGCAGGTATATCAGGTATGGGTGCGGCCTATATGTTGGCCAACGATCATCGGGTCACGCTGTTTGAGGCCGAAGACCGTCTGGGCGGCCATGCCCGCACAAAAATGGCGGGTCCGAACAAGGATGTGGCCGTCGACACGGGCTTTATCGTTTTCAACTATGTGAACTATCCCCATCTGTCGAAACTTTTTGCCGACCTCGACGTGCCTGTCACCAAAAGCAACATGAGCTTTGGGGCATCCATCGGTGGCGGGCGTCTGGAATATGGCCTGCAAACGGTCGATGGCGTCTTTGCGCAGCGTCTGAATTTGGTGAACCCGAAATATCTTGGAATGATCCGCGATATCTTTCGGTTCAACGCCAAGGCGGTCGAAACGGCCAAAGGCAGCGATATGACAATCGGTCAGTTGCTGGACACACTGAATATGGGGGATTGGTTCCGCAGCTATTATCTGTTGCCGATTTCCGGGGCGATCTGGTCGACGCCGAAAGAAAAGATCATGGATTTCCCCGCCCATGCAATGATCGAATTTTTCGAAAATCATTCGCTGCTGCATCACAAAAATCAGCATCAGTGGTACACCGTTACCGGTGGTTCAATTCAATATGTGCAACGTCTGCAAAATGCCATGACCAGCCGTGGCGTCGACATTCGCCTGAGCGCCCCCATCGACGGTGTGCGCCGGTCAGACATCGGGGCTCAGGTCAAAGCCGCCGGTGGCGAATGGGAACTGTTCGACGAAGTTGTCTTTGCCACGCATTCCGACATCACGTTGAAATTGCTCAGCGATGCCAGCACCGTCGAACAAGAGGCTTTGGGCGCCGTCAAATATCAACCCAACGAAGTGGTGCTGCATTCTGACGAAACCATGATGCCCAAACGTCGCAAGGCATGGTCGTCGTGGAACTATACCGAGGCCGCCGATAAGCAGACATATCGCATTGATCTGACCTATTGGATGAATTCGCTGCAGCCCTTGCCAAAGGACCAGAATTTTTTCGTCACTTTGAACACAACCCGTCCGATCCGCGAAGACCTGATCTGGGATACCGTCACGCTTGATCACCCGTTCTACGACCGCGCTGCCCTGGCCGCACAAGACGTTGTGCGCGCGATCAACGGCACGAACCGCACATGGTTCTGCGGGGCCTGGATGAAAAACGGCTTCCATGAAGACGGTCTGGCCAGTGCCGTCGACGTGGTCGAGGCGCTGAATGCCACCCCAGTTGCGATGGCCGCCGAGTGAAGACAGTTCAACATATCCCGGCCCACACCTATCACGGGCGACGCGGCGCGGTGGAAAACGCGTTCCGCTATTCGGTCGACTATATCCTTCTGGAGCCCGAGGCCGAACCGAAGACGCCCACGCTTTTCAGCCGCAACCGTGCAAATCTGACGTCACTGCGTGACAGCGACCATGGTGGTGTTCCTAAAACGGGCAGCGGCGCGCAATGGGTGCGCGACGTTCTGGCGGCGCATAACATCGACCTGAACGGGCAAATCCTGCTGCTGGCGCAACCCCGTGTGCTGGGGCATGTCTTCAACCCGGTCAGTTTCTGGCTGTGCCACGACGAAACCGGCGTTCTGCGCGTGGTGATTGCCGAGGTCACCAATACCTTCGGCGACCGCCATTCCTATCTGTGCCACCACGAAGATCTGGCACCGATTGATAAGCAGCAGACGCTGCATGCGCAAAAGATCTTCCATGTGTCGCCGTTCCAGCCGGTTGCGGGCAACTACACGTTCCGCTTCGACATTCGCGATGATTGGATCGGCATCTGGATCGACTACCGCCAAGGCAACGGCGGTCTGATCGCAACTTTGACGGGGCCACGGAAAAACTTGACCAACGCCTCTATCCTGCGCGCATGCCTGCGCCGACCCTTCGGATCGCGCCGGGTTCTTGGGCTGATCCACTGGCAGGCGCTGAAGCTTTGGTGGAAGGGTGCGCAGTTCCGCCCCAGACCGCAGCCGCCGCAAGAGGAAATCTCGCGATGACGTCCGTGGCCCTGAAACGACGGCTTTCAGAACGTCTGCCCGCCTATTCGGGGTTTGCAGCCGTGCTGTCGGGGGCAGGGCTGCCGATCTATATCTATGCGCCAAAATTCTATGCCGATACCTATGGCGTCAGCCTGACGGCATTGGGTGCTGTTCTGTTTGGGCTGCGTTTATTTGATGTGGTGCAAGACCCCGTCCTGGGCTGGGTGTCCGAGCGTCTGCGCGGCGCAAGATCAGCGGCCGTGACAGCCGGCGCCGTGCTTTTGGCCCTGTCCATGATCGGACTGTTCGCCATAGCACCACCCATTTCACCGATCTGGTGGTTTGGCCTGACAATCACCGGTCTGTTCACGGCGTTCAGCTTTCTGACGATCAACTTCTATGCCCAGGGTGTCGCCAAAGCCAGCGATCTGCGCGGGGGGCATGTCAGACTGGCTGCCTGGCGCGAAACTGGTGCGCTGTTGGGGGTTTGCATCGCGGCGGTGTCACCAACGCTGTTGGGCGAAGCATTCGCACAGCCCTTCGCCCTGTTTGCCTGGGGCTTTGCCGGTGCAGCCATTGCCGCAGCCCTGGCGATGATCCCGGAATGGCGATCCGACGGCGCACAGTCACCCACACCGATTTCCCACATCCTCAAAGACAGACTGGCCAGACGACTGCTGATCCTGGCGCTGGTCAATGCAGCCCCCCTGGCGGTGTCATCAACGCTATTCCTGTTCTTCGTCGAAAGCCGGCTTATGGCGCCGGGATGGGAAGGCCCGCTGCTGGTCCTGTTTTTCCTGGCCGCCGCTGCCTCGGCCCCGGTCTGGGGGGCGCTGGCCAATCGCTATGACGCAAAACGCGTCCTGATGGGCGCAATGGTCATGGCGATCATTTCCTTCGCTTTCGTCCTAATGCTGGGCACGGGCGATCAATGGGCCTTTGCCGCCATCTGCATCGTGTCAGGTGCGACAATTGGTGCCGACCTGACGCTGCTGCCCGCACTATTTTCCAAACGCATGGCACAGATTTCGCCAAACGGCGGTCAGGGCTTTGGCCTTTGGTCGCTGGTCACAAAATTCACGCTGGCCTTTGCCGCGGTCACTTTACTGCCTGTGCTTGAACTGAATGGTTTTCAAGCCGGAACAGACAATGCCGAAACAGCACTTTGGACACTGACGCTGCTTTACGCGCTTGTTCCGTGCGTATTGAAATTAGTCGCCCTTGGACTTCTGTCGGCGACCAACCTGAAGGAGGACTGACGCATGGACGTGCTTCTCTATAAACTGCTTGGCGCTGCTATTGCACTGATTGGGGTTTTTCTGTTCACCAGATTTATGACCTTCCGCGCCCAAAAACCAGAAGACTACAAAGACAAAGGCCCCCAGCTTGACATCCGCAAGCACCTGAACGGTCCCATCATATGCGAAGGCGTCATCTATGGCCCAACGGGCCGTGTTTCGTCACGTTTCGTTGCGGACTTTGAGGCCAGCTGGAACGGAAACGTCGGAACCATGACCGAACATTTTCGTTATGACACAGGCAACACGCAAAATCGCGAATGGCGCCTTCAGCTTGGCAACGACGGGTCCGTCAAAGCCGAAGCCGATGACCTGGTCGGCGTTGGCACCGGCGTGCAGATGGGTCCGGCGTTAAAGCTGAACTATAAGATTAGATTGCCCGAAGACAGCGGCGGGCATGTACTGGATACGGTGGACTGGATGTATGTGGTTGAAAATGGCTCAATCATCAACCGCAGCCAGTTTCGCAAATACGGGATTAAAGTGGCCGAACTGGTCGCAACCATGAGGCCAAAAGACGCCGCCTGAACGGTGGCAAGGGGGACGATGTGAGGGAATGGCAAGGTAAGCGCTATTGGTTGATCGGCGCAAGCGAAGGGTTGGGCAGAGCATTGGCGCATGCCCTTAGTCGCGTTGGCACCGAAGTGATCGTATCAGCGCGGGATGAGGAACGGTTGCAGGACCTGGTGGCCGAACTTCCCGGAAAAGCGTCCTATGTGCCCCTTGATGTTTCAGACCTGGAGGCCGTTCAGAAAGCTGCAGATGAGGTCGGCCAGATCGATGGCATGGTGTTCCTGGCAGGGGTCTACTGGCCCATGAAAGCCACCGAATGGGACGCGGAAAAAATCGAATCGATGGTTGATGTGAATTTCACCGGCACCGTCCGCGCGGTGGGTGCAGTTCTGCCAAAGATGATTGAACACAACCACGGTCACATCGTTCTGACCGGCAGTTTGTCGGGCTTTCGCGGATTGCCCGGCGCCATCGGGTATGGTGCATCGAAAGCCGGGATCATGTATCTGGCCGAGTCGATGAAGATCGACCTGAAGAAAACCGATATCGAGGTCCAGCTTGTCAATCCAGGCTTTATCAAAACCCGCCTGACCGACAAAAACGACTTCAAGATGCCCTTCATCATGGAACCGGACGAAGCCGCCAAGCTGTTTTTCGAACACATGAACTCGGACAGGTTCAAAAGAAACTTCCCGACGGTCTTTTCCTGGTTCTTCCGCCTTAGCCAGTTTTTGCCCGACTGGATATATTTTCGTCTGTTCAAATAGCGGACCCACTTGCTTTAAATCAAAGTCTGGGTTTCCATCCGTGTGCAAACTGTCTTTCGCAAAGGGAGAAAGCGCATGTTGGAAATCAGCACGGATAAAATCGCTCAGGTCATTCTGTACGCCCGCGAACTGGACAGGGCCGAACCGGAATTTCGTGGTTTTATCGAAGGTCTGAACGAAGACGAAGCCGCCAGTCTGGTGGCCGTCATGTGGATCGGGCGCGAAGCCTTTGCCCCCGAAGATCTGGAGGACGCCAAACGCGTCGCACTGGAAGAGGCAACAACACCCACCGCCGACTATCTGATCGGCGTGCCCCATCTGGCGGACAATCTGGAAAGCGGTCTTGAGGCTCTGGGCATCTCGGCCACCGATGCCGAAGATGATCTTTTGTAAGCGTCCGTTTGGCGGATGCTTTAAGCCACCAGCGTTTCAGCTTTTTTCAGATCGACGCTGACCAGCTGACTGACACCCTGTTCGCCCATGGTCACGCCGAACAGGCGATCCATGCGGGACATTGTCACCGCGTGGTGTGTGATGATCAGAAAACGGGTGTTGGTCCGGCGGGTCATTTCATCCAGCAGGTCGCAGAAGCGGGTGACATTGGCGTCATCCAGGGGCGCGTCGACCTCGTCCAGCACACAGATCGGGGCCGGGTTGGCCAGGAACACCGCAAAGATCAGCGCCAGAGCCGTTAGCGTCTGTTCACCGCCCGACAGCAGGCTAAGCGTCGACAGCTTCTTGCCCGGCGGTTGACACATGATTTCAAGCCCGGCCTCCAGCGGATCGTCGCTTTCGACCAGGACCAGCTTTGCCTCGCCACCGCCAAAAAGATGCGTGAATAGCAGTCCGAAATTCGTGTTCACCTGCTCAAACGCGGTCAGCAGCCGTTCGCGTCCCTCGCGGTTCAGGCTGGCAATGCCGGCGCGCAGGGTTTTGATCGCCTCTTCCAGATCAGCCTTTTCCCCGACCAGCATGTCGTGTTCTTCCTGCACCTCTTTCGCGTCTTCCTCGGCCCGCAGGTTTACGGCACCCAGGGCATCGCGCTGACGTTTCAGGCGGTTGACGTCGGCCTCAATCGTCTCGGCTGCGGGCATCTTGTCAGGATCGGCATCAAGCGTTTCAAGCAGTTGATCCGGCGTCGTTTCTTGTTCCTCGGCAATGCGTTCGGCCGCATAGGTCACGGTTTCCTTGGCGGCATCTGCACGCGCTTCGGCACGCGCACGGGCCTCGCGGGCTTCGGACGCTGCGCGTTCGGCGTCCCGTTCGCCCTGCTCGGCCTCGCGCAGGGCTGTCTCGGCCTCGGCCAGTTTATCGGCGGCCGCCCGACGGCGCGTTTCGGCCTGATCAATCGCATCGGCCAGTTCAGCGCGTTTGGCGGCGATCTCATCGGGGGCGGCGGTGGCCTCTTTCAGCTCTTGCTCGGACTGAGCCTTGCGCTCTGACAGTTCTTTCGACCGCTTTTCAGCCGTCTCAAGCCGGTGCTTCCAGCCGCTGATTTCCTTGATGATCTCCTGCCGCCGTTTCAGCCGCGCATCGCCCTCGCGGCGCAGCTCATCATGGGCGGATCGTTTGGCCATCATCGTCATCCGCGCGGCCTCAACCGTCATCTTGATGTCTTCCACCGCATGGCGGGCGGCGTCCAGATCCTCCAGATCAGCCACACCGCGTTCGGCCTCAACCAGCCGCTGACGCGCCGCTGTCGCCTCGTCCTCGTAACGCTTGACAGCCAGCCCAAGGCTTTCCAGTTTGCCGGACGCGATGCTTTTATCCGCCTCGGCGCGGGACAGGGCGCGGTTGGCATCGGCCAGTTGCCGGTCGGCATCGCGGCGGGCCTGACGGGCGGCCTGATCGGCGTCAGTCAGGGCCTTCAGTTTCTGCGTTAACGCCTCGTGCGCCTGCCGCGCCTCGTCAGCCTTTGCTTCGGCCTCAGCCATTTGCTGTTTCAACTCGTCCAGGCGGTTCAACTGCTGCAACCGCAGCGCCGCGGCCGAAGGCGCGTCTTCGGCCGCGGCGCGAAATCCGTCCCACCGCCAAAGATCGCCATCCATACTGACCAGACGCTGGCCCGGTTGCAGGTCCGCCTGCAGGCGCGAACCATCCGCCGCATCGACCAGACCGATCTGGCCCAACCGACGCGACAACACATCCGGTGCGGTTACATGATCCGACAGGGCAGCGGCCCCATTTGGCAAGGACTGGGGGGCCGGATAGGCGGGTAATTGCGCCCAGCCCGACGGCGCATCTGCCCCGACGGCGGGGGCCTTCAGGTCATCGGCCAACGCCGCACCAAGCGCCTTTTCATAGCCCGGTGTGACCGAAAGTGCATCCAGCAGTTGCCCTGCATCCGAAGCTTCGCGCGCCACCAGTTTCGACAGTGCCGACACTTCAGCGCGCAGGGCATTCACTTCACCATCTGCTTCAGACTTGGTGGCCCGTGCAGCGGTCTCTTGTGTCTGAACCTCGGCGCGCTCGGCTTCGGCCTTGACCAGCGCTTCATCGGCGTCGGCAACGGCCTGCTGCGCAGCCCCCTCGGCCCCGGCTGCCGCGTCATAATCCGTCGACGCCTTCGCAAGCGCTTCTTCAGCGGCCGTTACGGCATCACAGGCCTTGGTGGCCTCGGCCTCATTTTTCTCAAGCGTCTTGCGGCTGTCGTCCAGCAGCCGGTGCGCCGATTGATGCCGGGCCGCCAGCCGTGCGACATCCTCGGTCATCTGGGTCAGCGCCGCCTCACGCTCTTGCAAGATCGCCGCACCATCACGGGCCTCTTGTGCGGCGGCCTCCAGTTTTTCGTCATGGCCGGTCGAGGCCTTTTCGATTTCTTGCGCCTCCCATTCCAGCCGCGAAATGGTTTCGCCCGCATCGTGGTTCAGACCCGCTTCCCGCTCCATATCGTGGGCCAACTGGTCGATCCGTGACTGCAGTGTCTCGATCGTCTGAAGGGCGCGCGCTTCCTGATCGTTCAATGTATCCCGCTGCACCTGAAGCCGCTGCAGCACGGCAGCTGCAATCGCTTCTTCCTCGCGTAGCGGGGGCAAGCCCGTGTCCCGTTCCGCGCGCAGCTTGGCCGCCTGACGAGCGGCCCCTTCGGCTTGTGCGGCGGCCTTTGTGCGATCCGTCAGTTCCGCCATGGCCATCGCACAGGCTTCATCCGCCTCTTTCCAGCGGCGATACAACAGCAGCCCTTCGGCCCGACGCAATTGCCCCCCGATGTCACGATACCGCGCCGCCTGCCGCGCCTGCCTGGCCAGTTGCGCCAGCTGATTGGCAAGCTGTTCGATCACATCATCCACGCGGGCCAGGTTGGTCTCGGCGCCCTTCAGCTTCAGCTCGGCCTCGTGCCGCCGCTGATACAGACCCGAAATCCCGGCCGCCTCTTCCAGAATCCTGCGGCGCGCTTTCGGTTTCGAGTTGATCAGCTCACTGATCTGACCCTGGCGCACAAGCGCCGGCGAATGCGCCCCGGTCGAGGCATCGGCAAACAGCATCTGCACATCGCGTGCGCGTACGTCCTTGGTATTGGCCTTATAGGCGCTGCCCACGTCGCGGGTGATGCGGCGAACGATTTCCAGCGTGTCGTTGTCGTTGAACCCCGGCGGCGCCAGACGTTCGCCATTGTCGATGATCAGACTGACCTCGGCAAAGTTGCGGGCAGGTCGCGTGGCCGCACCGGCAAAGATCACATCCTCCATCCCGCCGCCGCGCATCGCTGTGGGTCGGTTTTCACCCATGACCCACCGCAGCGCTTCCAGCAGGTTTGACTTGCCGCAGCCATTGGGGCCCACAACACCCGTCAGCCCGTCCGCGATCACCAGATCGGTCGGGTCAACAAAGCTTTTAAAGCCATTCAAGCGTAGCCGCGAAAACCGCAATGATGTGTCCTGCTCTGATTCTGCCTTTGAACAAAGTGGACCTTATGGCGGGCGTCACTGTCAACGGGCCTGCGCAGCATGTGGCCTGTTTGCCCGAGTTATCCACAAGATATTGCGTTTTGCCGCGCTTGAAGGACAAAATGATTGGGTTTATCCGGGGGTATGACCGTGACCATTGCTATCGAATCGCCCCTGACAGACGATGCCGCAGACCTGATCGTAGGCAGCGAAGCCGCCCTGCGCGCGGTCTATACCGAAGATGAGTGCTTTACCTTCACCGCTGACGAACTGGCACGACCCGGGATTTCGTTTTTCGTGGCCCGGACAGACGGCGTTCCGTTAGGCTGCGTCGCCCTTTGCGCATATGACGACTACGCCGAAATCAAGCGCCTTTACGTCGACCCAAAGGGGCGCGGCCAGGGCGTCGCACGGGCCCTGATAGCCCATCTGGAACAGGTCGCCAGACAATCGGGCCTGTCTGCGGTCAAACTGGAAACCGGCGACAAACTCTCTGCTGCCGTAAAGTTGTACAGTGATCTTGGCTATCACCACTGCGGCCCCTTCGGCGAATACAAAGAACACCCCGCCAGCCTGTTCATGACCAAGAATATATAGTCGCCAATACGAACAGCCGACGCGTATTCAGCGGCACTAAATCTAAAAAACACATCGACCAGCCCATACGCTAGGGGTCTCAGATCTTTGATTATTGCCGCTATATGCACCAGCCAACAATCGAGCGCCATGTCCAGACTTCCAGCATATCTGCCCCAGTCCGAAGTCACAGTCCGTGGGACAAAACGAGCGTCCGTGACCGCAATTTGAACGGCAGCTTTGGACGCGTGATCAAGGGATGTTATTTGTGTCCTTCGTCAGATAATTTAGGACAGCTGAGCGTTTTTTGATTGGAGGCTCTTGCTCGTCCTTAATTGAGTTTATGCGTTTTCAGTTTTGTGGCGCAAGCGCCGTTTATTCATGGTTTTTCGTTTGATCTCCTCTCTCTTTTTCCGGATTTGCTCTGCGCGCCCAAAGTAGAGGTCAGCGGGCGTCAGGTTGCCCAAGCTCTCGTGGTATTTGTGGTTGCTGTAGTATCTGACGAAGTCGTCGATCTGACGGTCCCGCAGGATCATCGGGCGGGCGCGATGACGGCATTTGTTGACGAATGATGACGGCATTTGTTGACGAATGGGTGTCGATCGCCACAGACGGCGGAATTGGCCGCATTGTGCTGAACATCGGTGGCACCCCTGGCCCGGCGACGGCACATCCGTTTTTTGCCGAACTGCATGCGATGCAGGACCGTGTTTCTCAAAGCGGCCTGCCTTATGTGATTTTGCAACCCACGGTCTATCTGGCCGCGCCCTGGGCTGCGGAAGGGTTGGCGGCGGGTGTGACGGGGCCGATACAGCCCCGCCGTTTCTTGATTAGTTATTCCAGGATTCGATCAGTTCGTCATAGTTGACGGTGACTGGCTGAGGATCTTCGTTCTCAAGCTGCGCTTTTGGCGCGCCGGGCTGACTAAGCCAGTATTCGGCATCCCGCTCTTCGTTCAACCGTGGGCCGAGGTCGCCCTGGACACCGGCGCGTTCAAGACGTTGCAGAACACGTTCCTGCTGTGCGCAAAGGCTATCCAAGGCCTCTTGAGCAGACTTGGCACCCGAAGACGCATCACCGATGTTCTGCCACCAAAGCTGCGCCAGCTTCGGATAGTCAGGCACGTTTGTCCCGGTGGGGGACCATCGCACGCGCGCGGGTGAGCGGTAGAATTCGACCAGCCCACCCAGTTTCGGTGCACGTTCGGTGAAGCTGTCGTGCTGGATCGTCGATTCACGCACAAAGGTCAGACCGGTGTGGGATTTCTTCAGATCCACCGTCTTCGAGCTGACGAATTGTGCATAAAGCCAGGCAGCTTTAGCGCGGTCGACGGGCGTTGACTGCATCAGTGTCCAGGACCCGGCGTCCTGATAACCGACCTTCATGCCCTCTTCCCAATAGGCACCATGGGGGCTGGGGGCCATACGCCAACGTGGCGTACCATCATCGTTCAGCACGGCCGCAGCCCCTTCGCCCACCATATCGGCGGTAAAGGCGGTGTACCAGAACATCTGCTGTGCCACGTTACCTTGTGCGGGGATCGGGCCAGCCTCGGAAAACGTCATGCCCTGTGCCGTGGGGGGGGCGTATTGTGTCAGCCAATCGACATATTTCTCGATCGCATAGACCGCCGCGGGTGAATTGGTGGCCCCGCCCCGCGCGACACATGATCCGACAGGCTGTGAGTTTTCATTCACGCGGATGCCCCATTCATCGACCGGCAGACCGTTGGGTTCGCCTTTGTCGCCCATACCAGCCATCGACATCCAGGCATCGGTAAAGCGCCAGCCCAGACTTGGGTCTTTCTTGCCATAGTCCATGTGGCCATAGACCGGGCCGCTGACGCCCATGTGGCTTAGGTCACGACCGGTGAAGAATTCGGCGATATCCTCATAAGCGGACCAGTTATCAGGCACACCCAGTTCATAGCCATAAGCTGCCTGGAAATCGGCCATGTTCTTTTCATCGGTGAACCAGTCATAGCGGAACCAGTAAAGGTTCGCGAATTGCTGAGTCGGCAGCTGATATAGCTTGCCATCGGGGCCGGTTGTGAACTGGGTACCAATAAAGTCGTCGATATCCAGTGTCGGCAGCGTGACATCTGCGCCCTCACCCGCCATCCAGTCGGTCAGGTTGCGCACCTGCTGATAGCGCCAGTGGGTGCCGATCAGGTCACTGTCGTTGATATAGGCGTCATAGATGTTTTCGCCCGACTGCATCTGGGTTTGCAGTTTTTCGACCACGTCCCCTTCGCCGATCAGATCGTGTGTGACCTGAATGCCGGTGATCGCGGTAAACGCGGGCGCCAACACTTTGGATTCGAATTCGTGGGTCGTGATGGTTTCAGACACCACGTTGATTTCCATGCCCTGAAACGGTTGCGCGGCATTGATGAACCACTGCATCTCGGCCTCTTGATCCGCGCGGGACAGAACGGACAGATCACCGATCTGTTCATCCAGAAACGCGCGTGCCGCGTCCATGTCGGCAAAGGCTGGCCCTGCACATATCAGCAGTGCCGCCGTTGTTGTTTTAAGGTATCGGTTCATAGTTTCCTCCCATTTTATTGAACCATCTTATTCATGCGTCAGACCCAACGGAAAACGGCAGCCGCATAGGCCAGGCAAATGCCAAGTGCTGCCCATTGGGTTATGTCGGTCAGCCCCAGCCAGGCCAGGTTGATAAAGGCCGAGCCAAGCAGAGTGATAAACAGCCGATCGCCGCGCGTCGTCTCGATCCCCAGAACCCCGACCCGAGGCGTTTCGGGAAACTTGATCGCCAGGATCGTGAAGGTGATCAGAAGCGAGGCGATGATCACAAAGAACACTGCTGTAGGCCAGGTCCATGCCATCCAGTCCATTAGTCTCCTCCTGCGGTTTTTGGGAACGGTTTGTGTTCAATCAAAGCCCAAACGTCGCTCTTTAGCGTGCTTCCTCTTGCGCCAATCTCAATTAGAAGGCGCTTTGTTTCTTCTTCAGACGCTCCGACAATTCTCTGTAGAGTATTTATATCCCTCCAGTCCGTACCTTTTGGCATATGCTCGGGGTTGAGCATGAATCGAAGTATCTCTTTCCGTTTATTATCAAGCTTTCGCTTTGGAGCGTCTTTAAAATGGATGACTGCAAATTGACCCCCAATGGCGATACTTCCTCCAATAACAGAAGAAACGAGCGGGATTATCCACGCAAGATTGAAAGCATCTCCCATCACACCCTCCCCAAGGCAAAGCCTTTAGCAATGTAGTTGCGGACGAAATAGATCACCAAGGCCCCCGGCACGATGGTCAGCACGCCTGCGGCGGCCAGAACGCCCCAGTCCAGGCCGCTGGCCGACACCGTGCGGGTCATGGTTGATGCGATGGGTTTGGCATCCACACTGGTCAGCGTTCGTGACAACAGCAGCTCCACCCACGAAAACATGAAACAGAAAAACGCCGCGACCCCGATGCCGCTGGCGATCAGGGGCATGAAGATCTTCACAAAGAAATGCGGGAAGGAATAGCCGTCGATATAGGCGGTTTCGTCAATCTCTTTCGGGACGCCGCGCATGAAACCTTCCAGTATCCACACGGCCAGCGGCACGTTGAACAGACAATGCGCCAGCGCGACGGCGATGTGGGTGTCGAACAGACCGACCGAGGAATAAAGCTGAAAGAACGGCAGCGCAAACACAGCGGGTGGCGCCATCCGGTTGGTCAGCAGCCAGAAGAACAGATGCTTGTCGCCCATAAACCGATACCGGCTAAAGGCATAGGCCGCTGGCAGCGCCACCGTGACCGAGATGACCGTATTCATCACCACATAGATCAGCGAATTGACATACCCCATGTACCAGCTTGGATCGGTCAGGATGGTGACATAGTTCTGAAACGTCAGATTGCGTGGCCAAAGGGAAAAGGCGCCCAGGATTTCGGCATTGGTCTTCAGGCTCATGTTGATCAGCCAATAGATCGGCAGTAGCATGAAGATCAGATAAAGCGTCATGACAATGGCCGAACCCTTGACCCGAATGCGGGGCCGCGCGCGATCTGCGGCGGGGGCAAGCGTGGTGGTTGCGTCTGTCATCTCTTATCCCTCCCGCCGGTCAAGATTGGTCATGACGGTATAGAACACCCATGAAATCAACAGGATCACCAGGAAATACATCAGCGAAAACGCCGCCGCCGGTCCCAGATCAAACTGCCCGGTTGCCATTTTGACCAGATCGATTGACAGGAAGGTCGTGGCGTTGCCAGGGCCCCCGCCTGTGACAACGAACGGTTCGGTATAGATCATGAAACTGTCCATGAACCGCAAAAGGATCGCGATCATCAAAACACCCGCCATCTTGGGCAGTTCGATATAGCGAAAGACGCTCCAACGGCTGGCCTGATCGATTTTCGCGGCTTGATAATAGGCGTCGGGGATGGATTGCAGACCAGCATAGGCCAGCAGCGCCACAAGCGACGTCCAGTGCCAGACATCCATCACAATCACGGTGATCCAGGCGTCCAGCGCGTCATTTGTGTAGTTATAATCGACACCGATCGCCTTAAGCGTATAACCTAATAGACCGATGTCGACGCGCCCAAAAATCTGCCAGATCGTGCCCACGACATTCCACGGGATGAGCAACGGCAACGACATCAGCACAAGGCAGAACGATGCCCAGAACCCGCGTTTGGGCATGTTCAAGGCGATAAAGATGCCAAGCGGAATTTCAATGGCCAGAATGATACCGGAAAACAGCAACTGCCGACCCAATGCATTCCACATTCGATCCGACGCCAGCATTTCCTCAAACCATTCCAGACCCACCCAGAAAAATTGATTGTTCCCGAAGGTATCCTGGATCGAGTAATTCACCACGGTCATTAGTGGGATAACGGCTGAAAAAGCCACCAGCACGAGAACTGGCAGAACCAGAAACCAGGCTTTGTGGTTGACGGTCTTTTCTTGCATCACGCGGCCTTTCCAAGCGGGTCTTGCGGGGGGATGCGCCAGTCGTCGACATAGACGTTCACATGCGGGGCATCGAAGGCAACGCGGGTCATATCGGTGCCAATCTCTTCGCCCTCATTCGCGATGATGTTGATCGCATGGCCAAAGCAATCGGCACGGATGATCTTGTGACGCCCCACATCCTCGATCCGGCGGATGTTCACCGGCAGGCCCCCTTCATCCGTCAACCGGGCATATTCCGGTCGGACGCCGATTTCGACTTTTCCGTCCAGCGTGCTGTAATGCCCGGACAGGGCCACCTGGGTTCCATTCACATAGGCATGCGCCCCATCAATCTTTGCGGGGATCACATTCATACCGGGTGAGCCGATGAAATAGCCCACAAAAGTATGCTCGGGCGTCTCAAATAGTTCTTCCGGTGTTCCGATCTGCACCACCCGCCCATCGTGCATGACGACGACCTTATCGGCGAAGGTCAAAGCCTCGGTCTGATCATGGGTGACGTAGATCATGGTGTGGCCGAATTCGTTGTGCAGCTTTTTCAACTGCGTGCGCAGTTCCCATTTCATATGCGGATCGATCACTGTCAGCGGTTCATCAAACAGCAGCGCGTTGACGTCCTGACGCACCATCCCGCGCCCCAGACTGATTTTCTGCTTGGCATCCGCCGTCAGACCGCGCGCCTTGCGAAAAAGCATCTCTTCCATCCCGATCATCTGGGCAATATCCTGAACCCGTTGCGTTATGTACTGCTCTGGGCGCCCCCGGTTGCGCAGGGGGAAGGCCAGATTTTCATAAACGGTCATCGTGTCGTAAACGACGGGAAATTGAAAAACCTGCGCAATGTTGCGGTCGGCGGTCGGGGCATGGGTGACGTCCTGATCATTGAACAGGATACGCCCGCGCGATGGCTGCAAAAGCCCCGAGATGATGTTCAACAGTGTGGATTTGCCACAGCCCGACGCGCCAAGCAGCGCATAAGCCGCCCCATCGTCCCAGTCGTGGTTCAACTCTTTCAGCGCATAATCGTCGGGCGTCTTAGGATCCGGCAGATAAGAATGTGCCAGATTATCAAGGGTTATCTTTGCCATTCATCCGCCCCCTACGCAGCCATGGCATAGGCCGCCGCGGCAACCAATTGGCCATCTTCGCCGAAGATATAAACATGGGACGGGGCCAGATAGACTTTCAGACCCTTCCCCAGTTCCAGATTGTGCACCCCGTGGATCAGCCCCACCCAACGGTCGCCGTGATGATCCAGATGCACAAAGGTTTCTGACCCGGTCAGTTCCGTGACGTTCAGCGTCGCGGTGAACTCCATCGCGTCACCTGTATGGCGGCCGATTTCAAGATGATTTGGTCGAAAACCAGCCATATATCGACCATCAGGCAGATCAGCCAAAGCGCCATTTGCGGGCGCATTCTGGCCATCGCCGAACATCAGCTTATGCCCCGTCTTCGATACCTGAAGAAAATTCATAGGCGGGTCCGAGAACACGCGTGCCGTTGTGGCGTCGACGGGCTTACGATAAACCTGAGGGGTAGCCCCGAACTGAGTTATCCGCCCTTCCCACAATGTGGCGGTGTTTCCGCCCAGCAGCAGCGCCTCTTCCGGTTCGGTCGTGGCGTAGACGAAAATCGCACCCGAGCCTTCGAATATCTTGGGGATTTCAACGCGCAGTTCCTCGCGCAGTTTATAATCAAGGTTCGCCAATGGTTCGTCCAGTAGCACAAGGCCGGCATCCTTGACCAAAGCACGGGCCAAGGCACAGCGTTGTTGCTGACCGCCTGACAACTCAAGCGGTTTGCGGCTTAGCATCGGTGTCAGTTGCATCAGGTCGGCCGTTTCGCGGACGCGCTGGTCGATCTCTTTCCGACTCTTCCCCATCAGCCGCAGGGGCGAGGCGACATTGTCATAAACAGACATCGTCGGGTAATTTATGAACTGCTGATAGACCATTGCAACCTTCCGGTCCTGCACGCGCATGCCGGTCACGTCGCGGCCCTGCCAGAATATCCGCCCCGTCACCGGCGCATCCAGGCCCGCCATCAGGCGCATCAAAGACGTTTTGCCCGACAATGTTGGCCCCAACAGAACATTCATTGTTCCGCCGTCCAACGTCAGATCTGTGGTGTGGATATGGGTCTGCCCCTCCACGACCTTTGTAACGCCCCGAAGCTCAAGCGTCATGCGTCTAATCCTCCCCCGATCTATTCAGCGGCGGTTTGTGTTCCCCGCTGTCGTCGGTCTTTTATCCAGGCCTGCAGCGTCGCGATCTCCTCCTCGCTTAGCCGTAAGCCCAATTTATTGCGCCGCCAAACCACATCTTCGGCCGTGCGGGCGTATTCTTTGTCTATCAGCCACCTGACCTCGCGCGCCGTCAAGGTGCCCCCGAAATCCTGACCCAGATCACTGGCCCCTTTCGCATCGCCCAGAACATGGCGCGCCTCGGTTCCGTAGGCCCGGATCAAACGGCGCGCCCAGACATCGGTCAAGAACGGATGGGTCCGTTTCAAGTCAGACACCAAGGTATCAAAGCCATCCACCGGGAAATCACCGCCGGGCAAAGGGGCGCCCGCAGTCCATGGGCCTTTCGCATGTGGCAGATGTTTTGATATCTTTTCCAAGGCACTTTCGGCCAGACGCCGATAGGTGGTGATCTTGCCGCCAAATACGTTCAAAATCGGCGCACCTCCACTGTCGTCGACCTTCAGCGTGTAGTCCCGTGTCGCGGCTGTGGCGCTTGAGGCCCCGTCGTCATACAGCGGTCTGACGCCCGAATAGGTCCAGACAACATCATCCGCGCCAAGCTGTTGTTTGAAATACTGATTGGCGAAGTCCAGCAGATAATCGCGTTCCTCATCCGTGCATTCGGCGGGGCTGGATGGATCGTCATGTTCGGCATCCGTCGTGCCGATCAGTGTAAAATCCGTTTCATAGGGAATGGCGAAGATGATGCGTCCGTCTGTGCCCTGAAAGAAATAGCATTTTCCGTGGTCAAACAACTTACGCGTAACGATGTGCGATCCGCGGACAAGACGAACGCCTTCGGTTGAATTGACGCGGATTTTCGTCTGAATGATATCGCCCACCCAAGGCCCACCGGCATTCACGATCATCCGGGCACGGTGCGTTTCCGTTTCGCCTGTTTCTGTGTTCTGGGTCGTAATGGTCCAAAGGTCACCCTCACGGGCTGCCGACAGAACGCTGGTGCGCGTCATGATCTGGGCGCCGCGCGCCTCGGCATCGCGGGCGTTCAGGACGACCAGACGGGAATCCTCGACCCAGCAATCCGAATACTCGAAAGCCTTTTCAAACCGATCCTGCAGCGGTGCGCCCTCTGGCTGACCTTTCAAAGACAGGGTCGTTGTACCGGGCAATATCTTTCGCCCGCCAAGGTTATCGTAAAGAAACAGACCCAATCGGATCAGCCAAGCGGGGCGGCGCCCTTTCATCCACGGCATGAAGATCGTCAACAGCTTTGAGGTTGGCGTGGCCGATTCAAAGCGCATATCCTTGTGATACGGCAACACAAACCGCATCGGCCAACTGATGTGGGGCATGGCGCGCAACAGAACCTCACGTTCAATCAAGGCCTCGCGCACCAGACGAAATTCGAAGTACTCAAGATACCGCAAACCACCATGAAACAGCTTGGTGGACGACGATGACGTGGCCCAGGCCAAATCCTTCATCTCGGCCAGTCTGACCGACAATCCGCGCCCTGCGGCATCACGGGCAATGCCGCACCCATTGATGCCACCGCCGATGATGAAAAGATCCACAATGTCTGTTTCAGACGGTTGGTCCACACATCCCCCCAAGCGACAGATCAGCTTTCGTTTCAGTTCGGTTTTTCAAAATGGCACTCTTGAAACAGGTTCTTACGTTAGGTCAGATTTGAAAAGCGCGCAAGTTCGAAAATAGCGAACACCGGTATTTTAAAGATTGATTGAAAATCCGGCCTAAAGGACATTAGATCGTACAATACGAACAAAATCGAAAACACAGAGCAATCCATGTCACAAACCTTCCGACACCCCGAGATTCTGGAAATAGCCCGCCGCGAAGGTAAGGTTACGGTTGAGGGCCTGGCCGAGCATTTTGGCGTCACGTTGCAAACCATCCGCCGCGATCTGGGTGAATTATCCGACAGCGGCAGGCTGGAACGGGTTCATGGCGGCGCGGTGCTGCCGTCGGGGACAATGAATATCGGTTATGAGGAACGCCGTGGCCTGAATGTCGATGAAAAAGCCGCCATAGCCGCCGCCTGTGCCGACCATCTGCCGAACGACATATCGCTGTTTCTGAACATCGGAACCAGCACCGAGGCTGTCGCACGTCAGCTACTGCATCACCGTAATCTGCTGGTCGTGACCAACAACATGAAAGTGGCCAATATTCTTGTTGCCAACCCGCACTGCGAAATCATCGTCACCGGCGGGCATTTGCGCCGCAGTGATGACGGTCTGGTCGGCAACCTGGCATCTGAGACAATCCGTCAGTTCAAATTTGATATCGCAGTGATCGGCTGTTCCGCCCTGGACGGCGAAGGCGATCTTTTGGATTTTGATATACAAGAGGTCGGCGTCAGTCAGGCGATTATCCGGCAATCGCGAAAGACGTTTCTGGTTGCAGATCATTCCAAATTCACCCGCAGCGCCCCGGCCCGCATCGCGTCATTGGCCGAGATTGACACGTTTTTCACTGACCGGGCCCTGCCGGCCGACCTGGCAAACCGCTGTGATGATTGGGGCACGAACGTCGTTGTCGCGCCAACAAACCCAACGATTTTGGTCTGACGTAAGCTAGTTCAAACGACGCCCTGTATCAGGCTCAAAGTAAGACACCTTGGCCAGGTCGAATGCAAAATTCAAATCCTGTCCCGGCGTGGCCTGTGTTTCTGCATGCAGACGGGCGGTAACCTCTTTTCCACCCAGATGGGACACGACGAACGTATCAGCGCCAGCGGGTTCGACCATATCGACATGGCAGGTGGCCGTCTGAACGTTCTGACCGGACCGATAGCCTGCCTCGACAATATCCTCGGGGCGCAGTCCGATGATCACGTCCTCGGGCAAATCGCCATTCGACTGATCGACCAGAACCAGCGGGTCGGCATCGGGGCGCGCGATCTCGATCCGGCTGGATGAGGCATCACAGGTCACCTTGGCGGGGATCAGGTTCATCGCGGGCGATCCCATGAAATCGGCCACAAACAGATTGGCGGGGCGGTTATAGATTTCAGCCGGTGATCCGACCTGTTGCAGGACGCCCGATTTCATCACGACGATCTTGGTGGCCAGGGTCATCGCCTCGATCTGGTCATGGGTGACATAGACCATCGACGCGCCAAGGTTATGATGCAGCTTCTTGATTTCACTGCGCATTTCAACGCGCAGCTTCGCATCAAGGTTCGACAGCGGTTCATCAAACAGGAACAGCTTGGGGTCGCGCACCAGCGCACGACCCATCGCCACGCGTTGACGCTGACCGCCTGACAATTGCCCCGGACGACGGTTCAGAAGCTGTTCGATCTGCAGCTGCTTGGCGACTTCGTCCAGCTTGCGTTTTTGCGTGGCCTGATCGACGCCGCGGACCTTCATGCCAAAGGTGATATTTTTGGCAACCGACATGGTCGGATAAAGCGCATAGGACTGAAACACCATGGCGATATTGCGATCCTTGGGGGACACATGTGTCATGTCATGCCCATCGATCAGGATCGACCCGCCCGATATATCCTCAAGCCCAGCGATGCAGTTCAGCAGTGTCGATTTTCCGCAACCGGACGGGCCAACAAGGACCAGAAAGTCGCCTTTGTCGATCGAGATATTGATATCCTTCAAAATCTCAAGCGATCCGTAGCTTTTGTACAGGTTTTTGATTTCCAGAATGGGGGCCATGTGATTACCCTTTCACCGATCCCGCGGTCAGTCCGCGAATAAAGTATTTTCCGGCGACGACATAGACCAGCAAGGTCGGCAGCGCCGCGATGATGGCCGCAGCCATGTCGACGTTGTATTCTTTGACGCCAGTGGTTGAGTTGACGATATTGTTCAGGGCGACCGTAATAGGCTGTGTACCGGCCTGACTGAACGACACTCCGAACAGGAAGTCGTTCCAGATTTGCGTGAATTGCCAGATGACTGTGACGACGATGATGGGCAGCGATAGTGGCAGGAAGATCGCCCAGAAAATGCGAAAGAACCCGGCCCCGTCAACCTTGGCCGCTTTGACCAGTTCCTGCGGGATGGTCACATAGTAATTGCGGAAGAACAGCGTTGTGAAGCCAATGCCATAGACCACATGCACAAAGATCAGACCGCTGATCGTACCTGCAATATCCATGATACCCAAAACGCGCGCCATGGGCAGCAAAACCACCTGAAACGGGATAAAGCAGCCAAACAGCATCGCCGAAAAGATCAGGTTTGCGCCCTTGAACCGCCATTGCGCGATCACATAGCCGTTGATGGCCCCCAGAAGGGTCGAAATCAGTACCGCAGGCACCGCCAAAAGGACCGAATTCCAGAAATAGGGACGCAAACCTTCGCAGGTGACACCGCTGCAGGCGCCAGACCATGCTTTTTGCCAGGGTTCAAACGTGATGTCGCGCGGCAGTGCGATCAGCGATCCGGTGCGGATTTCCTCAAGGCTTTTCAGCGATGTGGTCAGCATCACGAAAAGCGGCATCAGATAGTACAGCGCAAAAAGGGCGATCAGCACATATAGCAGCACACGCAGAAAAAGGCGGCTGGTGTTGCTTCGGCGGGGTTGGAACGGGATATCAGTCATTTTTCGCCCGCAGTTCTGAGTAAAGATAAGGCACCACAATCGCAAAGACGACAGCCATCATGACCATGGCCGAGGATGCGGCCTGTCCGATGTCACCCCGCGAAAAGGCCATGGCGTACATATACGTCGCAGGCAGGTCGGTGGCATTGCCCGGCCCGCCCCCGGTCAGCGCAATCACAAGGTCAAAACTTTTGATCGCCAGATGCGACAGAACGATAAACGCTGACAGAAAGATCGGCGCCATAGACGGAATGATGATCGCCGTATAGATACGGAAGGTCGGGATACCGTCCACTTGCGCGGCCTTGATGATTTCTTCGTCGACCGACCGCAATCCGGCCAGAAACAGCGCCATCACAAAGCCCGACGACTGCCAGACACCGGCAATCACGACGGTATAGATGGCCATATCGGGGTTGACCAACCAGTCAAAGGTGAAGTCTTCGAAACCCCACCGGCGCACCATCGCCTCGACCCCCAGACCGGGGTTCAGCATCCACTTCCACGCCGTTCCCGTGACGATCATCGACAGCGCCATCGGGTAAAGATAGATCGTGCGAATAGCGCCTTCGGTTCTGATTTTCTGATCCAGCAGAATGGCCAGCAGTAGCCCCAGGGCCATTGAAATCAGGATGAACAACGTCCCAAAGATAAAAAGATTGTTCATCGCCGTGTCCCAACGCGGGGCAGCAAAGAGGCGTTCGTACTGGATCAGGCCTTCGATATCGTAGCGCGGCAAAAGGCGCGAACGTGTCAGCGAAACCCAGGCCGTCCAGGCAATAAAGCCGTAGACAAAGATCAGGATCGCGATGAAGGACGGGGCTAATACCATTTTCGGCAAATGGCGTTCTAACCAAACGGTCATGGGTCGTCTCCGCAATGGGAATGGCCTGCCCCGCTGAAATGAGGGCAGGCCCTTGGTTGGCTTACATGCTGTTTTTAACAGCCGTTGCCAGCATCTGGACCGCGTCCTGGGACGACATGTCTGAATTGAAATGCGCGGTGACGACATCTGTGATCGCACCCGATTGCGCACCCCGCAGCGCCATGCCGTGGGCATAGCTGGGCAACAGCGATCCGCCCTCGGCGCTGGCCGCCATTTCGTTCGAAGACGTCAAGGCACAGCTGTCGAAGTCATCCAGGGCAACATCGGTCCGCGCAGGGATCGAGCCTTTGTTCAGGTTGAAGACCTTTTGGAAGTTCTGGCCCATGATCAGCTCGGCCAACAACATCTGACCCTCTTCCTTGTCGGACCCGCGGACGTCAAACATGGCAAAACTGTCGACGTTATAGAGGAAACCGTCACCAGGCGTCGACGCGCACAGAAAGTCCGTGCCGGGCGTTTTGCCAGCAGCCAGGAATTCACCCTTGGCCCAGTCGCCCATGATCTGGAAGCCCGCTTCACCGTTGATGACCATCGCCGTTGCCAGGTTCCAGTCACGACCGGGGAAGTTGTCATCCACAAAGCCGCGCATGATGCGCATCTGGTCAAAGACCTGCACCATTGTGTCGGACGTCAGTGCGGCTTCGTCCAGATCGACAAGCGCCTGCTGGAAGAATTCCGGACCGCCAAGACCCAGGACGACCGTTTCAAAAACCGTCGCGTCTTGCCAGGCCTGACCGCCGTGCGCCAGCGGCGTCACACCGGCGGCTTGCAGCTTTTCAGCGGCGAGGTTGAATTCGGCCCATGTCGTCGGCATTTCGATATCATGTTCGGCCAGAACAGCAGCATTGGCCCAGATCCAGTCAACACGGTGAACATTTACCGGGGCCGCACACCATGTGCCTTCGCACTTCATGTGTGACGCGATGGACTCGGGCAGCAGATCGTCCCAGTTTTCCTTTTCCGCCACGGCCGAGATATCGGACAAGACGCCCTCTTCATACCATTCCTGAATGGCGGGGCCTTTCAACTGAACAGCCGTTGGTGCGTTGCCTGAAAGAACGCGGGCGCGCAGCGCGGTCATTGCCGCGTCACCACCACCACCCGCAACTGGCATATCGGTCCATTCACCGCCACGGCTGGCAAATTCATCCTTCAGAACGCCGACGGACTTCGCCTCGCCCCCGGATGTCCACCAGTGCAGCACCTCGACCTCGGGGGTGGCGAAAACGGCATTGGTCGCCGTCAATGACAAAGCGGTCGTAACCGCCAGAACGGATTTCTTGATCATCTGTATCCTCCCATACTTGCTGGTTGTCTCAGCAATTGTGGACCAAGTATTCCGAAACGTGACCCCGCTATGCAACAGGGAAAAAACGGATTTGCACCGGGCGCATAACGATTTTACGGTGCTTTGTTACACGTTGTTAACTTTCATAAGCACAAAGGACATTTTGGCCCATGTCAATTCCGCGCCTGCTGGTGGTAGATGACGACGAAGACATGCGTGACATGATGGCGCAATACCTGCGAAACAACGGGTTTATTGTGCTGCCTGCCGCGTCCGAGGCCGAGATCCTGGATCACCTGCACGCCGGGCGTATTGATCTGATCTTGCTGGATGTGATGCTGGGACAGGAAAGCGGTATTGAAATCTGCAAGGGCCTGCGCCAGGATCAGGATGTGCCAATCATTCTGGTTTCCGCTCTGTCTGCCGACCATCAGCGCATGGCGGGATATGAGGTCGGCGCGGATGATTACATCGCCAAACCGTTCAACCCTGCCCTGCTGCTGGCCCGCATTCAGGCCGTCTTGCGCCGCGTGCGTCGATCACCCTCACTCAATTACCGGCGCAGTACATCCCGATACGATTTCGCAGGCTGGAGCTATGATGGCCGCAAGGATGAGGTTCTGTCGCCTGACGGGGTTCAGGTGGCCCTATCGCAGCGCGAGACACGGCTGTTAAAGGTCCTGCTGGCCAGCCCGCGCATCCCCCTGACCCGTGACGAAATCGCAGCGGCGATGGATATCACGCAGGATGGTGAACAAGGCCCCGAGGCCTCGGGGCGCGCGATTGACATGCTTGTGGGGCGTCTGCGCAGCAAGATCGAAACCAACCCAAAAGCGCCACAAATGCTGAAGACCGAACGCGGCGTAGGCTATGTCTTTGCTGTCGATGTGACAGAAAGTCGAACCTAGGATGGGAACCCTTAGGACGCGGGGCGTTATTTGGGTTGTCTGCGCGATGATCGCCGGCGTCGTGGCAACCTGGGGGTGGACGTTGTCGCAATATCGCTGGTCGACCCATCTGGATGCGGCTTTTCTGTCGGGTCTGTTGCTGTATGACACACTGGCCGAAAATGCGCCTACCCCCCCCGGGGTCACACTGACCGAGCTATCCGTCGACCAATCGGCGCTTGCAGATCAGGGTCGTTTCAATGCGCTGGCCGCCATGTCGCCACCGTCGTTTGTCACACAGGTGTCGGTTCTCGGTCAGTTCCCGGATGAATTCAGCGGTGCGCGCCTGTCCATCGCCGTTGTTTCACCCGATCTGCAGTACCCCGTCGCCGACATCAGCGCCGATGGCAGCCCGGGTCCGGCGGCCACCCTGGGGGGCGTCACACGACTGCTGGCCAGTTATTGTTCGGACCCGGTGCTGTTCGCGCGGTATGGTACGGCGCAATGGGTCCGCATTGATGGCGACGGGGTCTGGGGATGTTCTGCCGCGCCTGCAGACCTGCGGCTGCCATCGGCCATCGGGTTGTTCATTGTGATGGCTCTTATACTTTCAACAGTTCTTGAAACCTCGTCCTTTTTTCGCGATTTCGCACATGCTTTGCGGGAACGGCGCCATCAGGGCGGCCCGGATGAATACCAATCCAGGGGGCCCGTGGAACTGCGTGAAACCATTGACGCCGTGAACCACTATCTGGGGATCGAACGCGATATTCTTGCAGAACGCGCGATGATCCTGTCCGGTGTCAGCCATGATCTGGGCACGCCCGCAACACGTCTAAAGCTAAGGTCCGCGCTGATCACAGACGACACGCTGCGCGGCAAGCTGAACGAGGATATCGATCAGATGACGCAGATGATTGAAAGCGTGCTGACCTATACCCAATCGGAAATCAGCGCTGAGGCCCCGCGCAGACTGTCGCTGACGTCTTTGCTTGAATCGATCGTGGATGACTATCGCGATGTGGGCAAACCGGTGACATTCATACCCGCCACAGGCCTTGCCGTCGTGCGGGATGCAACAGTGTTTGAAAGCCGCCCGACCAAGGGTACAAACGTGAATGAAGCGCAACGCATCGTTGTTACGGCACGACCCGTCGGGTTGCAGCGCGCGATAGCAAATCTGATCGATAACGCCTTGAAATACGGACGAAAAGCGCTGGTGACGGTCGAGGCAACCTCGGATGTTGCGCGGATCGTGATCGAAGATGAGGGCACAGGATTGGGCGATGATGACATGCAGCGCCTGATCGCACCGTTTGAGCGCGGGCCGAATACCGGCCATTTGCAAGGTGTGGGGTTGGGGCTGACAATTGTGTCGACGATCGCCCGCCAGCACGGTGGCACCCTGACCTTTGCACGTGGATCAACCGGGCTGCGGGCCATACTGACCATTGCGCGCCTTGGTTGACATGTCTGGATGCAAGTGATGTCCTTGGTTGTGACTTTGTGACAAATCATGGATGGGGCTGGCATGCGTACAACACTTCTTGACGATACAAATCATAAAGAACAACGCGACGGTGGCGGGCGGGTCGACACACTGTTTTTCAGATCGCGAAATGTCATCATCACGGGTGAGATTACGGATCAGGTTGCGCAAAAAGCGGTGACACATCTTTTGGCCTTGGCCGAAGACAGCGATGCGCCGATCAATCTGTTCATCAGCTCGCCCGGCGGTCACGTTGAGTCGGGCGATATGGTCCATGACATCATCAAGTTCATCCGCCCAACGGTGCGCACGATCGGCAGCGGATGGGTGGCCAGCGCCGGTGCGCTGATCTTCATCGGAGCCGAGCGTAAGTACCGGTTTTGCCTGCCAAATACCCGGTTTCTGCTGCACCAGCCCAGCGGTGGTGTCGGCGGTCAGGTGAGTGACATTCAGATACAGGCCGAGCAAATTCGCAAGATGTGCGACCGTTTCAATCATCTGTTTTCAGAGGCGACAGGACAGACCCCCGACCGTATAGCACAGGACACGGCCCGGGATTTCTGGCTGAATACGGATGAGGCATTGCGTTACGGATTGCTGGGGTCAGTCATTCAGAACGCTGATGATTTGCCGGGGGCGTAAGCGACTGTTATAATTTAGGAAAAATGCACTGGCCCCAAGTATTACGGGCACTTGGGTCGTAACATCGTGCCAAGGCCCAAAGGCATAACGCAACGTCATGAAAGTTAACCCGCCCTTCGGTGATGTTTTTGAATGTGCAATTTGCACATTTTCCGCAAAACCGCGTAATTCAGATGTGCAATTTACACATTTTTCGCGGGATTTGCGGCGACTTCCTGATTCCCACGGATTTTTCACGAAAACGCCTTGTGGATAACTTTCATGTCAACGCGCGTGGGTGGGTCAGAGTTCGGTAACACTCTGCCCGAATTAATCATTTTCCGAGGCCATTAACGCATCATAAATCGCACCGTACGGTGCCAAACTTCGCAAGTTTACAAAAATCGAAGCGAAAAGTTTGCAAAGTTTGCAGCGTTAAGGTTTGGGTAAGGAAAGTGAGAGGTCCGGTTTGAGCCAGACGCAAAGCTTTTGGGCGTCGCCGCTAAGGTCGTCATCTGAAGCCCGTAGTACCCGTAGCGCGTGTTGTCGGCGATGAAGTCTTCGGGTGACCAAGAAAACTCTCCACACCAACAGGCAAAATGAGCCAAAAGACAGAATAAACCCCAGATAAAACCCAATCCGGCTTTTATCAGTTCTTGCAGTATTATGTTCCCTCTTTGCTCTCACATCTTTCTCCTGCTGTCCCTGACGTGCGGGCATATGCGCAGTCGGTAACGGGTCCCATTTCTGGCCCGAAACCTCTCGCTGCCGACATGTCGATACACGAAAAAGGAGACCAGGATGGTTGAGAAACACTACCGGCGCCTTGAGGTCGAGGAAATCACAGGCCTGAGCCGCACCACAATTTACAAGATGATGAGCCGCGGCGAGTTTCCCCGTCCAGTGCGCCTATCATAGCGATCTGCCGAATTACATCGTTGGGAAAGCGAACAGTGTTGTTGTGACGGGGCAGGGGGGTGCTGGCCCCGGTGGCTCCTATCGCAATCGCGTTGCCACCTTCGAAACCAGCACTGGTAATATGCTGCAGCTAAGCTCGCTTTTGGCCGACGGTAGTGCCGCCGTCACCGATATGTCCTATGACAGTTTTGGCAACCTGATCAATGTGACCGGGCCTGCCAATGCCACGGGTCAGCGCTATGCATTGGACTATGTCTTCGATCCGGAAGTGACGACATATGTCACCAGTATCACCGACAGCTTCGGCTATACGTCCGCGGCCGCCTATGATGTGCGCTTTGGGGAGCTTCTCAGCACAACGGACCTGAACGGTCAGCCCATGACCTATACGCTGGATGATGTGGGGCGGATCGTGACGGTGACAGGTCCATATCAAGCTGGCACCGGCTTCGACACGATCACATTCGCCTATAATCCCTTGCTGGACGTTCCTGGCGATGATCAATACCCGGATGTGGGTGTCAGTTGGGCGCTGACGCAGCATATCGATGTTTATCGCAATATCGCGGATCCGATTGAGACGGCACTGTTCATTGATGGCTTAGGCCGTGTCCTGCAAACCAAGAAAGATGCAGCCATCTATGATGCCGGGACCGTCACTGACAAAATGGTTGCATCCGGTCGGATCACGTTTGATTTCCTCGGGCGGCAGACGGAGCAATACTACCCGGTCGAAGAGGCTTTGGGCAGTCAGGGACTCTTTAATGCCACTTACGATACCATCGCGCCCACTCTGACCGATTACGATATCCTTGATCGACCCGTGCAGGTCACGATCCCGGATGGAACAAGCACGTAGATGGTCTATGACTTTGGAGCTGACCGGAGCGGTGCTCAGCAGTTCCGTACGCTCTTTATCGATGCCGAAGGTAATCGGCGCGAAACCTTCGCGGATGTGCAGGCTATACCCGCTTGCTCAAACGCCCGATGCAGGATGTGACACTGGCCTATTGTTGAGCGCACGCACGGCGTAAACTGCATGACGTCACCCAATCCAGCGCGGCTCCAATGGCGCAGGAGGGTCTGGCCCAAATCCAGGCGCTTTACCGCATCGAAAAAGATTTGCGCGGCCTGCCCGCCGATCAACGGCACGCTGCTCCACAGGACCGCTCAAAACCCATCGTCGACGCCTTCGAGATTTGGCTCGCCCGAAGCCGCACCCGCGTCTCGGCCAAATCACCGACAGGGGAGGCCCTGAAATACATCGCCAAATACTGGGACGGGCTCATCCTGTTCCTCGACGACGGTCGCATTGAACTCGACAACAACTCCGTCGAACGCACCATACGACCCATTGCCCTGAACCGCAAAAACGCGCTCTTCGCTGGACATGATACAGGCGCTCACAACTGGGCCGTCATCGCGTCCCTGATCGAGACCTGCAAGCTCAACGCGATCGAGCCTCAGGGCTATCTATCAGGTGTCCTAACCGCCATTGCCAACGGCCACAAGCAGACGGACATCAAAGAACTGCTGCCTTGGAACTACATCAAACCCGTGTGACCAGCGCACCGTTTATGCTGAAGTCGGAGTTGCCGTTCAAGGATGACATCCTTAAGGTACTCCGATGCTTCAAGGGTACGCAAAGCCGATGGAAGGTCGGTCTCATCTTCGGGTTTCCAGTTCGATTGGAGCGAAGACTGGGCCAGTATCGGTGGCGAGCGGGTCAAACTTCAGGTCGCCCATATCAAGCTGTCACACAGCCGGGCGTTTCTGGTGCGGGCCTACCCGCTGCAAACGCACGAGATGCTGTTCGACGCTCAATGGCATGCGTTCCGCGTCTTCGGCGGCGTACCCGGTCGCGGGATCTATGACAATATGAAGACCGCCGTTGATCGTGTTGGCAAAGGCAAGCAGCGGGACGTCAATGCCCGCTTCAAATCCATGGCCAGCCACTATGTCTTTGAACCAGAGTTCTGCAACCCGGCCGCAGGCTGGGAGAAGGGACAGGTCGAGAAGAACGTGCAGGATGCGCGCAACCGCCTGTGGCAGATCATGCCGGTCTTCACCGATCTGGCCGAGCTGAACCAATGGCTGGAAGATCGCTGTATCGCTTTGTGGGCCGAGACAAAACACCGGGACCTGCCCGGCACGATCGCTGATGTGTGGGAAGCCGAGAGGCCCATGCTCATGGCATTGCCCCCAGCCTTTGACGGAACACAGCAAGAGGGTGTCGCCCACATGCCTGATCACCTTCGAGCGCAATCGCTACAGCGTGCCTGCCAGCTTTGCCAATCGCCGTGTCAGTTTGCATGTCTACCCTGAACGGCTGGTCGTCGTGGCGGAAGGCCAAGCTATTTGCGCCCATGACCGCATCATCGAGCGGTCGCACCACAAGCCAGGCAGGGTGATCTATGATTGGCGGCACTATCTGGCGCTCGCCATTTTCCTCGGACCGATGGCGGACAAGGGCTCGCTCCAGCGCAAACCCGGTGCCCTGCGTAATGGTGCGCCATTTGCCGAGATGCCCGACGCCTTCCGCCGCGTGCAGGATCATGTGTTACGCAAGGAACGCGGGGACCGCGAGATGGTGGATATCCTGTCTCTGGTTCTGCACCACGATGAAGACGCCGTTCTATGTGCCGTGGAATTGGCGCTGGACGCAGGCGTGCCCACCAAGACACATGTCCTGAACCTCCTGCACAGGTTGATCGACAAAAAGCAAACTGAACATCCAGAGGTCGATCCGCCAGAGGCCTTAGCTTTGGATACGGCACCAAAGGCCAATGTCGACCGCTATGATGATCTGAGACAGACCGGGGAGAAGCGCCATGCGTCATGATCCAGCAGGCGCCTCGATCGTGATTATGCTCCGCAGCCTGAAACTGCATGGAATGGCGCAAGCCGTTGATGATCTCGTGGCCCAAGGTGCACCAGCCTTCGAGACCGCAATGCCGATGTTGTCCCAACTTCTCAAGGCAGAAATGACCGAGCGGGAAGTGCGGTCAATCGCCTACCAAACCAAGGTGGCGCGCTTCCCGTCCTATAAAGACCTGGCAGGCTTTGACTTCAAATCCAGTGAAATCAACGAAGCCTCCGTCAAGCAACTGCATCGTGGCGCCTTCATGGAAAGCGCCGAAAACGTCGTGCTGATCGGCGGCCCAGGCACGGGCAAAAGCCACATTGCGACAGCCCTCAGCGTTCAGGCCATAGAGCATCACAGATGCAAGGTGCGGGCCTACTCGACGGTGGAACTCGTTAATGCCCTGGAGCAGGAAAAGGCGATCGGAAAGGCCGGCAAATTGGCCGAGATGCTGACCAAGATCGATTTGGTCATTCTCGATGAGCTTGGCTATCTGCCGTTCAGTTCGTCCGGTGGCGCACTGCTCTTCCATCTCCTGAGCAAACTCTATGAGCGCACCAGCCTCGTCATCACCACCAACCTCAGCTTCTCGGAATGGGCTCAGGTCTTCGGCGATGCAAAGATGACCACCGCGCTCCTCGATCGGCTCACACACCGCTGCCACATTCTGGAAACCGGCAACGACAGCTACCGCTACAAAGCCAGCTCAGAAGCCGCAAAGAAAAAAGAAAGGAGACAACGACATTGCCTTCCTGGGCGGCGCGGGCTTCCAGAGCCTTGAGGCGCTTCTTCATGGTCTCCAGATCGTTGCGCAGCCAGATCGACCTGACGCCGGACGAGGACACCATGATGCCCTTCTGCTGCAACGCCCAACTGGCGCGTTTCTGGCCCAAGGCAGGGTTCTCAATCGCCAGCTCAATCACGGCGCGTTCCACATGCTCTGGCACGCGGTTCTTGAGGATGGGTTTCTTGCGGCTGAGATCCATCAGCGCCTCTTCGCCGCCCTGATCGTAAAGCTCCTTGAACCGGTAGAAGCTGTCCCGTGAATACCCCATCACATTGCAGGCCTGCGAAACAGACCCGAGCTGCTTGGCCAATTCCAGCAGCCCGAGCTTCGGCTTGATGATCTTCTCTTGAATGCTTGTCATTGATCGACACTCCTTCTTGCGCTCCATAAGAGCAGAAATGTCAGATCAAGTCGTGTGCTTTGCACGTTATCCCTGTCTGGGTGTTCGGCTGGCCTTATCCGCGGATTTTATCACTGTTTTTATTGGCATTGCTGATCTATCTTGCAGATTTTTGATCTGCGCCATTTGCGTTTACCTGATCATGCAACGCTGCTCCTTGCTTTGCTTGGACTTCTGACAACCTGGCAGTTCTGGCCATCCTTGCTGACTATGCATCTTGTTTCCGGGATTGTTACAGGCGGCATCTTATGGCTGTTGTCCACCGTATGGTGGCGTATCAGCCATACAGAGGCATTAGGCTTGGGTGACGTGAAATTCGGCGCTGCGGCCGCCATCTGGGTTGGGCCTGCAATCAGCTTGGTGATCATATTAGCTGCGGGCAGTGCACTACTCATAGCTCTTGTGAAAACCAGCATGAACAGAGCTGATTTACGCAAACCTCTAGCGTTTGGCCCATTCCTATGCGTCGCACTTTGGTCCGTGTGGTGCTGGTTTGCAGCTTAAAGGATCGGGTTATGGCTGCGTATTTAGGCGTGCACAAAGGAATCATTCTCTACCAAAAGCAGTATGCTGCAGAGTTTAGAGGTTCGGCCATTTCTCAGCAAAAATAATTCAGTTGTGTGAGAGAGTTTCTAGTTATGCCGATCTTATGTATCATATCCAGAGGTGGCATCCTTTACGCATCAAACATCAACCTAAGCTAACATAATGACAATCCATCCCAGCTTCGGTCGCTATTTGCCGTATATATCCTCCGTCTTCCTACACACAGCAGAAGGCCACATCAGTGAGAAGGACCGCTGGAATCAGCGAGTATCAATGTTTTCAGATAGGGCTATAAAGTATAAAACTTATATAAGTTATTGTTTTTTATATATTATAATATATTTTTTGGTGCCGCATGAGGGACTTGAACCCCCGACCCATCGCTTACGAAGCGATTGCTCTACCGGCTGAGCTAATGCGGCGATGTGCCCCGTGTTTTGGGCGTTGCCGTTATTTATCGAAATGAAATCTGTTGGGCAATGTCATATCGATAAAAATGCGCAGGATTGTTACGCGGTTCAACGGCACCGACCGCCATTACGCATTCAATTCCCCAACGCGGCTGCGGGGTCTATCCCGACCTCTTTGCACATCCGATCGGCGTAAGAATTTTCTAACGGCGGGTGCTTGCGCCACCAGGGTTTTGTGCCATTGGTGTACAGATGCACCGACACGGTCTGATCGGTAAAGTGCCCCTCGACCCGGCCATGGGGGTCGTAAAAGACGTCGTTCAATTGAAATGGAACGGGGTAGAGCACATCCGGCGTCATCGCCTTTTCAAAATCACCGGTCTGCTTGGCGAAATGGGTAAAGGCCTGGGGGCCAAAAGCGGTCCGTTCAGTTTTATAAATCCGCACAGGATGGGACAGTTTACTGTTTTGTTCATCCATCTTCTTTCGCTGGCGGCGGCCCCACCAGGCGGGATAATCGGGCAGGTTGTCGTAGTAATCCAGAAGCTGATCCATCAACTCGCACTGTTGCGGCAGGCCGACAACGCCACAGTTCAACGCCCCGCGCATTCCGTGCCCGGCAAAGATATATTCCCATTCATCGGGGAAGGGCTTGTGACAGAACGCATCGCAATCCACCCAGATTGCGCCGGTTTTTCGGATCATCTGATAGCGAAAGACATTCGACAGGAATGATGCTGAGGTCTGGCTGACGATGTCCATGTCGATATCCATAACCTCGGTCGCGGGGCGAATATCAACGCCTTCAGGCGCATTGGTCACATTGTCCGTGCAATATAGCGTCACCGGATGCCCGTGTCGCAGGTGTGATTTCAGGCAAAGCTGGTTGAGGTAGTGCAGATGCTCACCTATCCAGAGGGATGCGACGGGGCGCCGGGTTTGTACCACGTTGGGGGCCTCATGTGTTGTGATCTGAGCAGGATTGCCTGGCGGCGTTCATTCCACAAAACAGCGTGCAAATCAAAACTATTGTGATGTTTGTGCGCCCGGACCAAGCGCCTGGCGGGTGCGGGCCCTGCGCAATTCATGCAATGCACGCACGCCGTAAATATATCCACAGATCAGCATGATGCTGGTGACCGAAAAATGGGTAAAGGCCGGAACCTCGACCGCGCCTGTGACAGCTTTGACGAAGATGAAACTGGCGAAAAAAGCCGCCTCGGCGGTGGCGGCACGCAGTGCCCAGATCATACATAGAACCAGCCCACCCAGCAATATCCACATCTGGATACCCGCACCGATCACACCACCTTCGACCCAGGCTGCAATCAGCATGTTGTGAAAGTTGAAGCCGTTGCGTTCCTCAATCCCGAACATCGCCCAAAGATGTTCGGCCGAGTTATGCCCCTGTACCCAAAACGCCTGATATCCCACTCCGAATATCGGGTTTTCGCGAATATACTGCAGCCCGACGGCCCAGATATCGGTACGCCCGGTCAGGGTTGTGTCCTTTCCGGTTTCTTCAAGCACGAAGCCCGCGATCGTATCTTGCAGGGCGATGGCGGCGATCACA
Source organism: Pseudaestuariivita rosea (assembly GCF_017592335.1). GTDB lineage: Bacteria > Pseudomonadota > Alphaproteobacteria > Rhodobacterales > Rhodobacteraceae > Parasulfitobacter > Parasulfitobacter rosea. The sequence goes on from NZ_JACNMP010000002.1 coordinate 229,667, forward strand.
CCCAGGATCAGGATCAACCCCGTCGCTGTCAGGATCACGAACTTGGCGCCCGCCGAAAAGCGATACAGGATCAACAGAAGTGGTATCAGAACCAGCCCGGGGATGGTCAAAAGGGTCTGACCGACCGATTGTGCCCCGACCAGCAGTCTTAGTCCTAAAAGCAGGGCCAAGACCCCCACAACGCGCAGCCAGCGCGCCGCGCGGCGGTCCATCGCGACGGCCAGGGCCACGATCACAAAGGTCGACATGGCGCCACCGAATGCGTTCTTGCTGCCAAAGATCCCCAAAAGCGCGCCATCAAAACGTGTTTTGCCGATGGCGACACTCAGCAATGCCGCCAAACCGAAACCGGCAAAAACGACATACATCATACGCCGCGGTCCCAGGCGATGGGCCATCACAATAGCGATGGCGACCGTCACGCCAAGCTGCAGCGCATGGCGAAATGTCACACCTGGATAAAGGGACCAGGCCATGCTGATACCGGCATAGATCGGCAAAAGCAGCACGGCCCAGTGTGTCATCCAGGCATTATAGCTTTGGCGCGGCCACAAAAAGATCATGGCCATGCCAGACAGAAGAAAGACCAACACGGCCAGCCGACCCACCATCGGAACCAGCAGCAGCGGGGCCAGAACACCAAAGCTTAGCAGGGTGACCGGGCAAACATCATAGATCCGTTGCGGTCTATGTTGATATGTCTGCCCAAGTGACGCCATGGCCCATCCTGACTTTGCTTTGGTTTGCTACATCGCAGTTTAATCGCCCCCGCGCAATTTGCACATCACACTTTCTTCGAACTGACATCGGTCGCTCAGACGGGTGTAGGCGATCCAGTCGATTTTCATGATCGCAGGGTGGCGCAGATCGTTGAACTGACCCATCCACTCGACCAGTGTTTCAGTACCCCAGTGGCTGGCGAAAATCTTCTGCGGTTCAACGGGCAAGTTGTTTCCACGCGTCTGATGCACCAGAGTGCCGTTGATGTACCAGCGGATCTTGTGCGGTGTCCAAAGAATGGAATAGACGTGATAGGCCTGATCGGTCGAGGGCGATATGGGCACTTTGGTTCCGTTCTTGGGCTGACCGTTCACATAGGTGTTGAATTCCACCATACCGGTGTCTTTGGTCAGGATCTCGACGTCAATCTCATCCCAACGCGCGCCCTGACTTGGGCCGATATAGGTAAAGAACGCAGCGTTCAGGCCCGACCCAGTGTCTGTTTGAATGCGCGCTTCATACAGGCCATATCCATACCGCTGTCTTGTGCTGATCTCGGCGCATTCATAGTCAAGTTTGCCGTTGGACGCAGGGGCGTATTGCAGATGCAGTTTGCCATTGGCGATCTTCACGCGATCGCGGTTCCAAAGGCAGTTCTGGTATTCGCCGTTGCGCCATCCGTCCGAGATGTACCAATGGCTTTCATCAAGCGTGTTGAAGTCTTCCTTGAACGATTTGCCCAATCCATCGGCCTGAACCGACAGTGCGCCAAGCGCCAGTGAAAGAGTCGCCACGACCCACCCCCTGACATGGTTTTTCACAGTAAACATAGTCACCTCATACATTGCTGGAACAACGTGCCTAAGCACATGGGTCTTATTTGGGGCGTCATCGATTCCGTCAAAAGTGACATAGGGTAAACTGTTTCATATTCGGCATAAAACTTCCGACGTGGTGCAAATTTTATGCAATCTCGCATCAATGCCATCATCTTGCCGGTAAATAGCCGCAGAAAATTAACGTTTGATCAGCGATTGGCTGCTGCACCTGCAGTGTGGCCCTTGCATTGTTGCCTTGATCAGTGGTCATGTGCAGTGCATTTCGATATCATTTGTATTTCGCGGACGCAGGGTAAGGCAACGCATGATCGGCGCAACCAGACAGACCGTCACCGGCCAGGTCCCGCAGGTTTCGGTGATCATGGCAAACTATAATGGTGCGTCCTTTATCGAGGCGTCGATCCAATCCGCTTTGCAGCAAACCATCCAGAATATCGAGGTGATCGTGGCCGATGATGCCTCGACCGACCGCAGTATCAGCATCGTCAAAGGGATGTCCGACAGCCGGATACGCCTTTTGCCAGCTATTCAGAACGGCGGGCCAGGCGCTGCGCGCAACAGGGCCATCAAGGCCGCGCGGGGCAAATGGCTGGCGATTGTGGATTCGGACGATCTGATGCACCCCCACCGGCTGGAACGGCTGATTGGGTATGCCGAAAAACTGGGTGTTGATGCGGTTGCCGACGATCAGATTTGCTTTTCCGACGAAACAGGTGCCGAAGAGCAGTCTTTGTTCGGTATGCTTTTGCCCGATCCGATCCGATCGATCACGCCCGCCTTGATGGCGCAAAGCAGCAGTCAGGGTCCGGCAGTGACCAGCCTTGGTTTTATGAAGCCGGTGTTGCGCTGCGACAGTTTGCAACATCAGTATCGGACCGATATCCGGATCGGCGAAGACTTCGATCTTTACATGAGATATCTGGCTGATGATGCCAGGGCCGTTTTGATCGATGAACCGCTTTACTTCTATCGCCGCCATACCGGATCAATTTCGCACCGCTGGTCGACGGACCACATAAAAACGATGATCCGCTGTAACGATGACCTTTTGGCTGCGGATCTTGATCTAGATGCCGATGCCATACAGGCGCTGCATGCCCGCACAGCCCGGCTAATGCGCGCTTTGCGGTTTGAGGATCTGGTCCATGCCATAAAAACGCGCAACGTGTCCGCCGCCGGGCAGCTTCTGCTGAAACATCCCGTGCTTTTCGCGAACCTGACCCGGGCCATGAAGTCCAGATTGAACCGCAGTCGGACGCTATCGACTGAAAAACCGGCGCCAAAGAAGAAACATCTGCTGGCCTTGCCGCAGGGGGATATCCCGGAATACACGCCCGTCGATCCGCAAAAAAATCGTGAGCCCTGGCCCCTGATCCAAAGTCTGGCCAATACGACCATTGATCCGGGCGGTCAGATCACTGCGATCGGCCCCAGTGGTGTTTACGCTTTGGGATACATTCTGCAGCGGCCAGACACTATCGACATCATTCCAGACGGCCCTTGGCCGGATGCTATTCGCAGGCAGATGGCGGTTGCCGGACACCATCCGCCTGATGACACCCCCACCAAAACCGAAGATACAGCAGAGCCGCTTCATGTCTGAACAGATCAAACCGCTGGTTCATATTCGGACCCCGACCTATAAACGCCCCGTGGCACTGAAACGCTGCCTTCAGTCCCTGATTGACCAGACCTGGGATCACTGGGTTTGCGACGTCTACGACGATGACCCCGAACAATCCGCAGCCACGGTGGTGCAGGACCTGGGGGATGACCGCATCCGCTATACCCCGAACCAGCCACAGAAATTTGCGTCGAAAAACATCGACGGATGCTTTAGCCGCGCCAACCCGCATGGGGCGCAATATTTCTGCTCGGTCGAGGATGACAATCTGATCCTGCCGCGCTTTATCGAAGACAACATCAGGATTTGCAGGGAATATGGGGTTGAGCTGGTCTTTCGCAATCAGCTGATCGAACACGACAGCGGAACGGAAAAGGCGCGGTTCAGCGATCAGGGCATTCTGGAAGAAAAATTTCGCGAAGGTGTTTATGACCCCGATCTGTTTCGCCTTTCCATCCTGGCCGATATCGGCGTGTCGAACGGCGGCATGTTCTGGTCTGACAACGCAAAGACCGATCTGGAAATCGGTGTGAACTGTACGGCCACCTTGCAGGAATACATGCGCACCTATGCGATCTGTGAACCGATTTATGTCGCGCTTGAACCCTTGGCCGTCTGGGCTGAAAACGGCGAACAGACGACACGCGATCTGGGCAATGCGGCCTCCTACCTGCGGCGGGAACTGGATCTAAAACGGGCGATCCAGAAACTGCAACGCAAGGCGTGGCAGCGGGGGGGCAAACCCGATCCACAGCATTTTATCAGCACCGATGAGTTTGCCTTTGATCCCAGTTTGCGCGCCACAGGTTTGGTCAAGGGGCTGATTTCTTTTAAAACGGGTCCCGCCCTGGGCCTGCGGCGCAAGCTTGAACTGATCGCGCGAGGGCTGTTGATACAGGTCGTCGGGCGCACCGAACCGGATCTGGACCGGTTTATCCTGCAAAGGGGTGACTAGGCCGTCTTGGCCTGAGCGGCCGCGCGTCTGGCCTCGATCAAGCCGGCGGTTTTCAGACAAAGGGCCGATGCGGCGGCCCATCCGGCCTCAGATGTGTATCTGACGGGCGATTTGCCGCAAAGCCGCCACAGCACTTCGCGCCGCCTGGGCCAGCCGGTTTTGACGACCCAGGGCGTTTGCACCATGGACAACATTTGACCTGTATCAATTTCTGGCAGTGGGTCAGGCAGATCAAGCCCCCGGATCGGATCGAAAACACTGCGGCGCATCTGATCGGCAAAGGCCAATACAGGCAGCAATCCCTGGTGGTCTGCTGCCTGCATCAATCGTGTCGCCTGGCTGGGGGTCTGTGCGACCAGTGCAGCGTGCAGGTCGCAAATATTGCCGACGCAGGGTTCGTGATTGAAAAAGGCCTTTACCACACCAATTGCCGTCAAAAGCGTCAGATAGGTCATCGACAAAACCGGTATCGGCCCTTCCGGCTGCTTTGCCATTACGGTATTCGCCAGAAACTCATTCAAATGCAGGGGCGCTGGGGATCCGGCCTGCTGCACACGGTGATGGATATCAACGACGGTGAGCTGATCCTCATGTGTCAGGTGTCTTTCGCCCAGAAAGGTGTCTGTCCAATGATTGATCGGGGTGTCGGGGGATTTAAAGCCCGCGTCAGTCAACAGCCGAATGGATCGACCATAATCCTGTGACGCCACCAGAAGATCAACGTCACCCGATGGTTTCTGATAGGCGGTTCCGTAAAGCGCCAACTGCTGCATGGGACCTTTCAGAAAAACATGCGGCACAGCGGCCGCTCGCATAAGGTGCGAAATGCCATGGCTGTGGCGCAGGCTGCGGTTGTTCATGGTGACAGTTCGGAAACGATAAAGCGCCACATCATCAGTGATGTCTGACACATTTATGCCATGTTTGCGCAGCGTATCATCAACCAGCAGAGTAGTCTTATTCAACCGGCTGATTTCATAAAGCGATTTTGGATCGATTCCATCAATACTAAGACAAGTGTTCGACACAACCGTGAAAAAGCGTCGCATGATCACGCGATGAATTGCGCTTTCTGCCGCTATTTGCCTGCTTTCAATATTCGCAATCGTATTTTTGTTGAAAACCAAACCACTTACTCCGATGCGCGGCTTTTGACGCGCAGGTACAGCCATTCTGCGCGAATCTCCGCCTGAATGTGATGTATCAGATTTGAAATGTGCGGAAATGGAAAATTTGAATGATTAAAAAATATGCAAATAAGGCAAAATAAGGCAATTTTACGCTGATATCGCCGTAATTAATCTGCCGCAGATTAGTTTTCCACAGACATTTTTTGGGAAACAATCATGAATCGTTGACTTTGACGCAAGGGAAGCCAATCCGTTAAAGGCGCGTCAAAGAAATGACGTGCGTCACTAAATGTTTTAACGTGTAAGGAGTTTAAACATGGTGCAAATGAAAGCTGATAAGCGCGACTACGAAGCGCCGAAGCTTGTCGCACATGGGTCGATCGAAAAGATCACCCACGGTGGGTCTCACGGTGGTGTCACCGACGCCAACTTCACCCGTGGGACACCGATCGACGATATTACTTTTTCATAAAGTGATTTAGTCGGACGTATAGATCCACATATTAAAACAGCGGGGCGCGGTGCCGTCCGCGCCCCGCGGTCTGTATAGAGTCAAGGTGTTCTTATGGATATTGATACAAAGACTTTTTATAAAATTTCTTCGTCGGCGATGGGGTGCGAGCTACAGGATGGCTGGGCCATTCTGGATATGAATACAAACCAGTATTTCAGCTTGAACCCCGTCGGTCGCACGGTTTGGCAGACCCTCACCGATGGCGCTGACTTTGACCAGATCTGCAAGGCGGTTCAGGATGACTTTAACGTCGACGCCGATACCTGCCGCAACGACATCAAACAGCTGCTGGATGACCTGGAACGTCAAAAGCTGATCGAGGTCCGGTAGGATGGACCGGCGCGTGAAAGCCGGTTGGTACAAGGTGAAACAACTGTCCGAGTGTTTTTTCACCCTGCTTTGGGTGCGCGCGCTTTTGTTCACCGGCCGCTTCGAACGGGTTCGGTCCCACATTGCGCGGCACGAAACCAACGGCCCGCCCGAGCTTTGGCAGCAGCGTATGGTCGCCTGGGGTATTCCGAAAATGGCGCGCTTTGTACCCGGTGCGACCTGTCTGACCCAGGCCATGGCAGGTCAATACATGCTGGCGCGCCGCGGTTGCGAGACCATCTTGAGATTGTCCATTGATGGCACTCAGGGGGATGACTTGCGCCCGCATGCCTGGCTGATGTCAGGCCACGTGATCGTGCTGGGCGGTAAGTCCGATATGTACCATGCACATCGTCAATTGATCGATTTCAAGGTGCGGGGATGAGCGGCTTTCTGGCCATATACAACCCGAAGGGTGCCCCTGTCGCTGCGCCCAGGCTGACCGAACTTGCCGCCGGATTGGACCATCGCGCTGTCGATGGCCGTAATATGACAATCGATGGGCCGGTGGGGTTGGCGCATTTATGGTTCAACACGACCGATCAGACGGGGCCGGGGCCTTATGAGCTTGGCGATCCACATCTGCTGCTGACGCTGGACGCGCGACTGGATGATCCTTTTGATCTGGCGCGAAAGCTGGGCGTCACGACCGCCGATGACGCAACCCTGATCCTGCTGTCCTATCGCAAGTGGGGGGCTGACTGTGTGCATCACCTGCGCGGCGATTTTGCCTTTGTGATATGGGATAAATCCGCCCAACAGCTTTTTTGCGCCCGTGATCCGTTCGGGGTCAAACCGTTTTTCTACACTTCTCAGGATGACCAATTCATAGCGGCCAGTGAACCCGGCCCGATCCTGTCTGCCATGGGGGGCCTGCACCCCGATCAAAACTTCATCGCTGATTTTCTGGTGGGCCATCTAAGCGATGATGCTCGGACAGGCTTTGCCGATGTGACCCGCCTGCCGCCTGCACATACGCTTACTGTAACAAAGGGCTGCGCAAAGCTGTCGCGCTATTGGGCGCTTCGGCAAACCGAACTTCAGATCGATGACGCCTCCGAACAATTGCGTCAGCTGTTGGATCAGTCGGTGAAACGACGGATGAAGGGGCGCGACGTTGGCGCCATGCTCAGCGGCGGGCTGGATTCGTCATCAATCGCATGCCTTGCGCAGCGGTATCGCTCGGATCTGCCCGTATTTTCGTTGATCTTCAACGATCCCGATCTGGACGAACGCCCGTATATCCAGCAAACGCTCGATCAATATGCGGTCCGGCCGCATATGGTCCAGCCAGGGCAGGGTGGGGCCTTTGCCGGGGGGGGGCGTCTTTTGGGCGAACAGGCTTATCCCTTTCTGGCGCCGGGGCATGTGACCTCACGCCCGATCTACGCTGCTGCGCGCCGGTCTGGTGTTCGGGTCTTGCTGGACGGCCACGGCGGGGATGAGGTCATCGGCCACGGCTTCGAACGCCTGTCTGAGCTGGCCCGCGCCGGACATTGGCGAAAGCTGTGGGTTGAGGCCGCAGGCACCGCCGGGCTCGATGGTCTCAGCCCCTGGGCCGTCTTTTCAAGCGCCCTGATGACGCACACCCCGTTGTCGCGCGTCAGCGGATGGACCAGCCGTTTCCGCAGAACCACCGCCGCTGTTCCCGCCTGGCGTCGCCTGTTGCGGCAGGATTTCACCCATGACAATGGCATCATCGACCGCCTGCAAGCCCGGCAAAAGGCCATCGGGTCCACGCCCTTTGACCGCTATCGCGCCACCCTGCAGGACCCGCTGATCCCCCACGCGTTTGAGGTACTGAACACCTGCGCCGCGACCCACGGCGTTGAAACGCGGTTCCCTTTCTTTGATCTGGACCTGGTGGAATTCTGCGCCAGCCTGCCAGCTTCGGACCGGTTGAACAACGGCTGGACCCGGTGGGTGTTGCGTCAGGCGATGACAGATATCCTGCCCCAAGCCGTGCAATGGCGCCGGTCCAAGACGGATTTTACGGCCCATATGCTGCGTCAGATGCTGGATCAGGATGGCGATATCCTGCGCGATATCGTGTTTTCTGACTGCACGCTGTTTAACTATGTCGAGGCCACGGCGCTGCGTCAGACCTATGACCGCGTGACCCGGAACCGCCACAAGGCGGACCGCAACGACATCTTCGGTCTGTGGCGCGCCACCTGGGTCGGGCTATGGTTGCGGCAGCTTGAAAGCCAAGCCGCAACGCCCAAACGACAGGTGCCCGCATGACCCGGATCTATCGCGCCTTTGGTTTGACCCTATCGTCCGACATCTTTCTGCCCGAACTCGTCCCGTCGCCCCAAGGCGCCATCGACCTGACCATTCGCCGCGGACCCGTCGCGGCAGATCACCTGACGGGTCAAAATTTTGCACAGGATTTTGGGGACGATCACGCGGTGCTTTACTGGAAAACCGTCGGGGCCTTCCATATCGATGCCCAAGGCAATATCACCGTCGATGCCTTTCCTAACCTGTCCGACGATCTGATCGCCTTTCCGCTTTTGGGCCCTGTGATGGCCATCGCGCTGCAATACCGCGGGGCCTTCGTGCTGCATGCCGGAGCTGTTTCTATCAATGATCAGGCCGTCGTCTTTATGGGGGACAAGATGGCGGGCAAATCGACAACCACAGCGGCCTTTGTCCGTGCCGGTCACAAGATGCTGTCCGACGATCTGGCGCCGATCCGGTTCGACACCGCAGGCCAGCCCGTGATCGCGCCCGCCTTTGCGCAGGTCAAACTTTCGGACGACGCGCGCCAAGCCATCGCCTTGTCAGATGCTGTCGCACGACCGGACGTGCACGAGGTGATCGAGAAAAAGCGCCAGCTGCTGTCGTCGGCCTTTGAAAACCGCACAATGCCGCTGGCCGCGCTTTATGTGCTGGAACGCGGAACCCAGGCCCAGATCACAACGCTTCAGGGCCAGAATGCCCTGGCCATGCTGCTGCGCTTTGCCTATGCGCCGCGGTTCGGCACAGATTTCTTGTCGGGCCCGGTTGCAAAGCGTCATTTTGAAATGGCCGCCAGTCTGGCGCGGCAAGTGCCGGTTTGCATCCTGCAGGTCCCGACAGGTCTGGATAAACTGCACCAGGTGGTCGATCTGTTACAGACGCGGGTACCGAAACGGGGGCAGGTGGCATGACTGGCACAACCGGTCAGATCATATCCTTTTCCCGCTACGTCCGGCAGGGGGGCGGGCGCCGCTGGTGGATCGCGCTGACCCTATTGTGCCTGGGCCAGCTGACCGAAGGTATATCGCTTTTGCTGCTTCTGCCGATCGTCGGCATGACCGTGGGTCAGGCGCTGGTGCTGGATCTGGGGCAGTTTCAGATCGCGGGTTGGACGCTGCCGGATGTTCAGATCAGTCTGGCGGTTTTGCTGATGTGCCTTGTCGGGCTGATCACGCTGCAGGCCTTATTCAATCGCTATAAATCGGTCTACCTTGGCACGCTGATAGCCGATTTTTCCAATCGTGTCCAAAGTGACCTGTTCCGCCGCATTGGCGACAGCGACTGGAACGCCTTCGTGCGGCTGCGCGCATCAGATCTGGATCATGCCATGACGGATCAGGTGCAGCGGGTTCAGGCCGCCGGTTTTGCCTTGCTCAGCATTCTGCAAACCATCGTGATGCTGGTGATCTATGCGGGCATCTGCCTGATCGTATCGGTCCCGATGACGCTGTTTTCGCTTGGGTTCGGCATTCTGGCCTTTGTCCTGCTGTATCCCTTTCGCCGTCAGGCCACTCTGTTCGGCCAACAGATCATCGCCAATCGCAAGGCGCAGTATCGCACCGTGGCCGAGTTGCTGGGCGCCTTGAAGCTGGCCAAATCGATGAACCTGGAACAGCAGTACTACGATCAGATGGATCAGGTGTTGCACAAGGGGCGCGGCGACGGCGTGCGTTATATCCGCCGCAGCACTTTGGGCACCGCGCTTTTGCAGATCGCGACGGCAGCCTGTGCGGCCGGGTTTGTCTATGTCGCGCTGGCCGTGCTGCAGGTGCCTTTCGCGGAACTTGTTGTGCTGATCCTGGTTCTTTTACGCGTCGCGCCGCGCTTTCTGAACCTGCAAATGCAGGCGCAACAGGTGCTGACGAACATCGGCGCCTTTACCGCGCTGCAACAGTTGAAATCCGACCTGAAGCCAACCGCGACACGCCCCGATCCTGATCTGCCAGCCGTGCCGCGCCCGCAGGAAAGCATCGCGTTGCGTGATATCACCTTCGGGTATGACGACCGGCCGACGCTTGCCGATATAACACTGACCCTGCCGGTCGGGTCAATCACATCGCTGATCGGGCCTTCGGGTGCGGGCAAAAGCACGGCCGCGGATATCTTCATGGGGCTTTTGCGCCCCACAACGGGCCATCTGGCGCTGGACGACACGCCCCTGACCGACGCGCATATCAAAAGCTGGCGCGATCAGATCGCCTATGTCCCGCAAGACACATTTTTGTTCAACGACACAGTGCGGTTCAATGTCGCCCTGGGCCGCCCGCACGCGACGGACGCTGAAATATGGCACGCGCTTGACCGCGCGCAGGCCAGGGGATTCGTGCAAGACCTGCCAAAGGGGCTTGATACCGAAATCGGTGACCGCGGTGCCCTGCTGTCAGGGGGGGAACGGCAGCGGCTTGCCCTGGCGCGGGCGCTTTTGCGCAACCCGGCGTTCCTGATTTTGGACGAAGCCACCAGCGCGCTCGACCCGCAAAATCAGATGATCATTGGCGCCACGATCAAGGCATTGCGCGGCGAAACAACCGTGCTGATCATCGCACATCAGATTTCGCTGGCACGCATCGCTGACCAGATGTTTGTGCTGGAAGACGGCGTGGTCCGCCGCGTTGAAAAACCCGAAGATGGGTCCGGATTAAGGAGTGTAAATCTATGAAACTTTAGTATTTTCCGAATTTCTGGCCGGGCCGGGAACCATTGTCGAAGGTCTGCGTTTTGGTTTTGCTTCGACCGACGTGCCGAACATCGACCACAGGATAATCAAGGCTAGATATCCAAACTGAAGGGCGACCAAAGTAATCAGGACCCGCGCCGTGACCACACCGACCGTGGCACCCGAGGATATGGACCATGCGCCAACGGCAATCACGCTGATAGCGAGTAAAAGCAAAAACGCCGTGATCCGCATTTCTCCGTACTCCTCCCTGGTCTCATTATGTGTCATATGGCCCTCGGTTTTTTGTTATACCATCTGCGCCACGACTGAGATGTCGTCGACGTTATGCAACATTCTGCCATCAGGCAAGGACATTGCCATGGTCAGACCTTGACTTTTCTGGGTCATTTGTTGGGCAGCTGTGATAATTTTAGCCGTTCAGACCAGTATTTCAGCAGATGATTAAAGCTTGCTAGGCTTTATGATAGTTCGCGTAGGTCGAAATATAGGCCTCGCCCGTATCTGAGGACACATAGCTTGGCAGCTGCTCCATATCGACTTTGTTCAACACCACGCCCAGGCTTTTCTGCCGAATCTTCGGATTCAGCCGCAACTGCTGACGCAAAACGGCGCGCGGGGTCTGCCCCCAGGCGGCCACCAGCAGGAATTTATGCACAAAGGGCTCAATGACTTTCGCGTCCACCACAGGGCTTAGCGGGGGCAGATCGATGATCACATAGCTGTATTTCTTCTGCGCGTCTGTCAGCAGTGTCGTCATCCGTTTCGACGTCAGCAATTCGGTATAATGAGACAGCCGTTCATTGGTGAAACAGGGTATGATATGCAGTTTTTCAACGTCATGGCCCAGTGTCACCTGATCGACCGTGGCATCACCGATCAGATAGCTTAGCAGCCCCTTTTCGGACGGAATTTTCAGCCCGCGCGTCAGGCCGGGGTTGCGGATATCACCGTCAATCAACAACGTCTTGTGCCCCGACATCGCCAGCAGCAGCGCCAGGTTTGATGATACCGTCGATTTACCCTCGCCCGGCAGGGCCGAGGTCACGCCAAGCACCTTGCAACCACTGGTGTCATCACCCGACACCCCAAGCGCAAAGCGGATATTGCGCAGCGTTTCGGCAAAGGCCGACCGGGGTTCTTCCAGCACACGCGATGCCATTTTGAAGGTCAGGGACGGCGGTGGAGCCTTTTTCAGGCTACGTCGCCGAAACATCTGCTTCAGCCCATCGAAACGGCCACGTTTTTGTGCGGGCAGGGGAAGATAGCCCAAAAAGTTCTGCTCGACCTCATCCTCAATCTCGTCGCCGGTGCGGAAAAACCGTTCACGGAATTCGCGCATAGCCACAATGCCCAACCCCAGCAAAAGGCCCAGAACAAGGCTGCTCATCAAAACGCTGGACTTGCGTGGCGCGGCCACATCGCGCGGCGGCACGGCATCGGCTAGAATGCGGGCATTGATGCGGGGTGCGTTTTTCTGTTGCAGAAGGGCCTCATAGCGACTGCGCAGGTTTTCATAGCTGACCGACTGGGCCTCGGCATTCTTTTCCATGTTGATCAGTTCGACCTGCGCCTGCGACGCGGCATTCGTCTGGGACGTCGCCTGATCCACACTGTTGCGAATGGCATCGACGCGGGCCTGTTCGATGGCGGCCTGCGCGCTGACCTCATTGAAAATCCGGGCCAGTTCCTGGCGCAGTACATCAGACATTTCAGCCTGTTGTCGGGTCAATATCTGCGCCTGTGGATGATCTGCCCCGAACTGTTCGATAACATCGTCCAAACGGTTTGAGATATTCAGATACCGTTCTTCCAACTCGGCTAGACGATTATCATCAGTGGTGTTGACCACAGCGCGGGGGTCGATCACGCCTTCATTCGCCTGTTCAATTAGGTTTTCATAACGGTTGGCCAGGGCCATGGCGCGCGCGGCATCGGCCTCGGCCAGGTTCAGCTGTGTATTCAACTGATCCAGACGCTGTTCGCTGACCAACTGCCCCTGTGTGGCAGTCAGGTTGTTAGCTGATCGAAATCGTTCCACAGCCAGCGCGGCCTGTTGCGAACTGACCGCCAGTTCCGCCAATTGATCCTGCATCCAGCTGATGGTGCGCTCGGTTGCTTCCAGGTTGGCGTTCAACTGATCATCCAGATAGGCCTGCGCAAAGGCGTTAGCGACATTGGCCGCCAGATTGGGGTCGTGCGACACATATCCGACGCTTAGAACATAACTCTGCCCAACCCGCCCGATGCGGATCGATTTGCGCAGATGTTGCGTGATCTTGTCGCTGACAAAGGCCTGTCTTTGAGCGTCGGAAAACTCGATCACAGGGCCCGAGGACGCCCGATCGGGGATCATCGCCCCAATCATCGACCGCAATCCGCCAATCGTTGATCCGATCGCTGAACTGGGCGGGTTCAGAAAAACCTGATCTTCATAAAGCGCCAGATCCGCAACGACCTGCCGCGCAATCGGGGCCGAGCGCATGATATGAATTTCGTTCTGAATGCCGGCATCATCGCGGATATCACCATCGCTGACGGCGGCCTGCTGGATGACCTCGTTCAGGCGATTGTTCACCAGAACCTGCGCTTCGGCGTAGTAAATCGGGGGGGTTGTCGCGATATAGAAAATACCCGCAAAGATACCCAGAATTGCGCAAAGTCCGATGACCTTTTTTTGCCGTTTAAGCCGGATCAGCAGGCGTTCAAAACTGATCGGCTCGGCCGCATCGCCGGGCTGGATCACGTTCGCACTTTCATTAAAGCGAAGGCCAATGCGGGTCATCTGTTCGGTCCACTCATCCTTGGCATGGGCAGATATGCCACTCTGGGTGCTATAGGTACAATTTTACATAGCAAAGGGGCAGAGGCCCCCCAACTTCAACGGGCATATCGCCGGATTTCCGCGCAGGTCTTGCGCATTTGCACAATTATTATGCGTCATCATCAATTCGCAGTCGTATCACTTAGCCCATAGGGCACAACGGTCTTCCCACCCAGCATCGCGCCTAGAACGCCAATATGCAACATCCCTCTGAGATACCACGCATTTTTCCGATGCGCGATGGGGTACATCAGCAACGCCCCAGCCATGCAAAAGCCCGCCTTGGCGACAGACAGAGCCATCGCCTTGATCCGTCCGGACAGTGGTCGGTCCATGTAATAGACTGCCGCCTGCGTTTGCCCCATCCGTCTGCGCCGTTCAGCCAGCCAGGACAATTGCGCACGATGTTCGGGCACGACCTCGGTCACCAGCGCTTGCGCCGCATAGGCAAACGCCACACCGCGATCAAAAAGCGTGCTGAAGAAATCGGTGTCTTCACCACCGGTGCGGCCCTTGTTCAGATCAAACCTCAGCCCGTCAAAGGCAGCTTGGCCGCGATCCAGCAGCACGTTGCAGGTATAACCGGTTTTGATCTGGCCTTTGACCCAGACAGGGCGCGTGTTATGGAATGCCCCCCGCTTCATCCAGCCCGGCGCACTGTCCAGATAAGTGGCATCGACCGGGCCCAGCACGACCCCTGCGCCCGTGTCGCGATGGGTCTGCACCAGATGCACCAGCCAATCGCGCGTCACGACCTCGTCATCATCGATGAACGCCATCAGCGGCGCGTCGCTTTGGTCCAGTGCACCATTCCGCGCGATCGAGATATTACCAGCGGGCCGATGCAGATACACCACCGCAAAGGGCGCCGTTTCGGCATAGCTCTGTACCGCAGCTTTTGCCGTCGGTTCCGTATCATTATCCACGACGATCACGCGGACCTCATGCCCCTCGGGCACCTGCAAGGCATTCAGACTGGCCAGAGCATCCACCATATGCGGGCGGCGAAAGGTGCACATGCAGATATCGATCAGGGTCATTGCGCGCCCACCGTCTGCACAGGGTCACAACCCGTCGCCGTTTGCAGCAACCGCCACCAGAAGCCCGCCGACCAGGCCGCATGCATCACCGCCGCCGACACACCCGTCAGGATCAGCGCCGCCGATACATGTTGCACCGCAATGTAAACCCCGCCCAAAAGGCACGCCACCAGCCAGATCAGGGCGGGCAGGGCGGCTAGCATAGTGATCGGCGTCAACACCATCAGCAAAAGGCACGGCACCACCATCACCACGATCAACTGCCGGGCCTGGGGCTTCATGCGATGTTTCAACATCGTCCGTGCCCGTCCCTTGCCATAGTTGAAATACTGCCGCGCCAGGGCATCCATGCTTTTGCGCGGAAAATAGGTGACGAATGTCTTGTTCGTCAGCCAGATCTGATGCCCCGCCTGAACCAGACGCCAGTCCAGCTCGGCGTCCTCGTTATGGCTGAAACGTTCATCATACCCGCCCACCTGGCGAAACGCGGCGATCTGCATCAGCGCGTGATGACCATGAACCACATAGTCCCCCGTCGGACACGCACGATGCTTTGACCCGCCGGTCCCCAGGGGCGAATTTTGCACCGCGGCGTTGGCCCCCTGAACCAGGCCCGCGCCTTCGGCGACCATGCCAACAACGACACTGGCCGCACCCGTTGCCTTGGCCTCTTCCAGCAAAATGGCGCAGTAATCTTCGGGATAGGCGCTATGGGCATCGATGCGGATCAGCACATCATGATCAGCGCCAAACCGGTCCACGGCCAGATTGATGCCCGCACTTTGAATGCGCTTGGGGTTGTCCAACAGGATGATCTGTTCATGCTGTTCGGCCATCCCCGCCACAACATCCCGCGTGCCATCGGTGCTGCCGCCGTCGGCCACGACAATCTGCCCGCCGTTTTGCGTAACAAAGGGCAAAAGCTGCTGCAAAAGCGGCTTGATATGCGCGATTTCGTTCAGACAGGGAATAACGATCAACGCGCGCATCGGGTTTTTAACCGTGTTGTTCGGCCAGTATCTGTGCCGAATGTTGGGCGTGATCCGGGATCAGACTGTACAGTTTGTCCACCAGATCCAATGAGTCTTCGTGCTGAATAGTCCAGGCGCTGCGATGTTGCGATGCAACAGCGGAACGGACTGCCAGCACATCCTGTTCGGACATTTCCAGCAGCGCATCCCCAATGGTATCGGGGTGAAGATCGCCAACCACAATGCCCATATCTCGCGCTTCGACAAACCGGGCGACTTCGGTGCCCGCCCTTACGATGGGCACCGCGCCATGGGCACAGCCTTCGTAAAGCCGGTTCGGCAGTAACCAATCTGAGTTCTCGCCTTGCTGGTATAGATCGATCAGCCATGAAAACCGGACCTGCCCGTAAATCTCGGCCAAATCATCGGGATATCGATAAGGGCCGCCAAAACTCAGATAGTGATTGTCGGCAATCACATCGTCGAAATCGGGCATGACATCATAAGCAGGCTTGCCCCGCAGACTGACTTTTATGCGCCCGTTCGCGTCGCGCGTCATCTGATCCAGCAAATGCAGCGATGCCTGACAGCGCAGAATACCGAACCATCCGATCCGGATGGTATCATCCTGAATCCCGACACTGCGGTTGCTTGCAGGCGTATATAGCATCTTGTTTTCGATCACCATCGTTTCGGGCGCATTCTGGCCATAGGGTTCGAAATAGTTGCGGACAAACCCAGGCGAACTGGTGATCAGCAGGGCCGTCCGCCGCATCAACTGCCGTTCGATGCCCCGCAGTATTGCACCGATCGGGTTTTTGCGCAGCATCAGCGCGTGGATATCCAGACATTCATAGACAATCGGTACTTTGCGCACCTTCAAGACGCGCCGTACCTTGGGTGCAAGCGCCAGCATTTCAAGATTACGGGCAATGATCACATCGGGTTTGGGTGTCCCTTTCAGCAAATCCCGCAGGCTGATATAGCTTTGACACACAGCCCCGATCCGCTGACGAAACCCGCCATTGAAGGTCAGCCCGAAACACCGCATCGTGCGTGCAGGCCCTTTGATCGCGGGTTCCTTGCGGGAAAACCCCGCCAAGTGTACTTCGGCCCCACCAACTGAAAGCATTTCAACCCGACGCCAAATGGCGTCGTCCGACAAATCATGTGCAAGATAGAGTATACGCAAGAAAACTCACCATAAAGTATCGACAAAACTATGTTCTGCCGTGTTGCTACCGCAGCCGTGCATAAAGATAAATGCGACGGATGTCTTATTTCCATTTCTCTGCTTTGTCCTTCGCGCAATCTATTGCCGGTTGAAGACATATAGTCGCCTATATCCGCCGATTTTGCCTGTTCGTTGGGCAGACTGTGAAAGCCCTGACGACAGAAATTGGGTTGTGTGTCGATTCTGCTGCAACGCACAGAGAATACGTGGTGCACAGCCATGACAACGTTACGTTTTCCTCAGAACCACTGCCCGGGTTCCATCAGGCCCAGGTTCATCAACTGCATGCTACTCCATTCAAATTGCACGGAATTATGCCATTTGAAGCTGCCGATCTCGTGCCGGGATCGCGGATTGCGCCGCAGCGCCTTGGCTGTTCGAAACGAACAGATCGCCGCGGTCAGATTATGGTGCCAGGGGCAGGCATAGGTATTGTATTCCTCATCATTGAATAAATGCCCCGGCAGCATTTTCAGCCCCGGTTTGCTTTTGAATATCGCGATACGGTCGATACGCCTTTGTTTTTGCGGCACATGTTCTTCGAACCGCCACTTCAGTCCGCCGAAAAAATCATGTTGCCGATCCTTGGGCGCCCAGTCGTTTTCAGCATCTTCACGACCGATCGCATAGTACCCGGATTTATCCAGAAAGGGCGCTGTAACAGACACGGCGTTTGGGCAGGCCGCCAGATCTTCTGCATAAAGATCAATAACATAGCTCAGCATGGCCTCGCGCCGCTCTTCCGTATGAAAGGTCAGCATTTCGCCGATGCTGCGAGTTTCACAAAAGGGAAAGAAAAGATATTCGGCGTTGAAACAATAGTAAAACCAGACGCCCGGCGCGGCCGCGATCAGCTTGTTGATGATCTCTTCCCGCAGGCCCGGTTTCGTGATCACTTCGGATATGCGCGTGACCTGATCCAACAGGGCAGGATCAATGGCGATACCGGGCGCGCCAATGGCGAGAACCTGTTGAAACCCCAGTGAAATATGGTGTCTAAGCGTCGACGCGACCTCGACATCATCTTCCAGAAAAATCAGCGCAATCGGCCCCTTACCAAGGACCGACCCCGGCTGTTTCAGAAACTGGTCAAAACTGTCGAACACCATCGCACGCCTCTTTCAAAACCCTATTGCCCGACGCGGTCCACACATTGCAAGCCCATCCTCTTTTCGGTAGAAGGGCGCACCGCCAAAATCCGGAACATATCCATGTCAGACGAAAACGCGAAAAAGCTTTATATCAAGACCTATGGCTGTCAGATGAATGTCTATGACAGCGAACGCATGGCCGAAGCTTTGGGTGGTCAGGGGTATGTGGCGACCGACACGCCGGATGACGCGGATATGATTCTGCTAAACACCTGTCACATCAGGGAAAAAGCAGCTGAAAAGATCTATTCGGAACTGGGTCGGTATAAGGGTCTGAAGGCCGAAAAGCCTGATCTGAAGATTGGCGTTGCAGGCTGTGTCGCCCAGGCCGAAGGCGCCGAGATCATGCGTCGCCAACCCATGGTCGATCTGGTCGTCGGCCCGCAAAGCTATCACCGCCTGCCCGATATGGAACAGCAGGTGGCCAAGGGGCAAAAGGCGCTCGACACCGATTTTCCCAAAGAAGACAAATTCGATCACCTCAAATCCCGCCCCAAGGCGCAACGCGGCCCAACCGCCTTTCTGACGGTGCAGGAAGGCTGCGATAAATTCTGCGCCTTCTGCGTCGTGCCCTATACCCGCGGGGCCGAAGTATCACGCCCCGTCGATCAGGTTCTGAGTGAGGCGCGCGATCTGGTGGATCGCGGCGTGCGCGAAATTACCCTTTTGGGTCAGAATGTTAACGCCTATCACGGCATAGGCGCGAAGGGAGAAACTTCCCTGGCCGATCTGATCTGGCAATTGAATGATATCGACGGGCTGGAACGCATCCGCTTTACCACATCCCACCCCAACGACATGGACGACGCGCTGATCGAAGCGCACGGAACCTGCGATAAACTCATGCCTTACCTGCACCTGCCCGTGCAATCCGGCAGTGACCGCATCCTCAAGGCGATGAACCGCAAGCACACGGCCGAGGACTATATTCGCCTGATCGAACGCATCCGCGCCGCGCGCCCGGATATCCTGATGTCGGGTGATTTCATCGTGGGTTTCCCCGGCGAAACCGATCAGGATTTCGAAGACACCATGGCTCTGGTCCGCGCTGTAAACTATGGCCAGGCCTTTTCCTTCAAATACTCCACCCGCCCCGGCACCCCCGCAGCCGAACGCGCCCAGGTCGATCCGGATGTCGCCAGTGATCGCCTGCAGCGGCTGCAGGCCCTTCTGAACGAACAACAACGCAGCATACAGGACGCCATGGTCGGGCAAGAGGTCACTGTACTTTTTGAAAAACCAGGCCGCCTGGCCGGTCAAATGGTTGGAAAATCAGAATATTTGCACGCCGTTCATGTCCAGGCACCCAAATCCATGCGCGGCGAACTCGTCCGTGTCCGAATCACCGAAAGCTCGACCAATTCGCTTGCCGGGGTCCTTGCCCAAGACGTTGCTGCGTGACCGGTACCATTATTGTTCCAAAAATACTCGCGCCGCAGGCATCCCGAAGGCCCACAGGGCCTGAGATAAAAGACGCGGCGCGTCAGCGCCTCAATTGGATCACAGCCCCATGCGTCTGATCCTGCTGACCGCACTGACCATGATCGCCTTTGCCGCCAATTCCGTCCTGAACCGCCTCGCACTCACCGATGGCACGATGGGCGCGTCCAGCTTTGCCGCCATCCGTATCCTGTCCGGCGCTGTTGTTCTGGTCGCTCTGGTCTGGCTAACCTCCCGTAAAGACCAACAAAAACTGCCTTTTTCTGCTGTTGGCACGCTGTCGCTCGCTCTCTACGTCCTTGGCTTTTCCTTCGCTTATATCACGCTTGATGCCGGTGTCGGGGCTTTGCTCCTGTTTGGTGGCGTGCAAGTCACGATGTTTCTGGGGGCGCTCATCCTGCGTGAACAGGTCCCGCTGGAACGGTGGATCGGCGCAGTGATCGCTTTTGCAGGACTGATCTATCTGATGTGGCCCGCGGGCGCTGATATTCCGCCGTTTTCAGGCAGTCTGTTGATGGCCGCCGCCGCCCTTGGGTGGGGCGTTTATTCGCTGGCAGGGCGGGGTGCCCAGGCGCCCCTTAACATGACCGCCGCCAATTTCCTTCTGGCTGTCCCACTGGGCGCGCTGGCTTTTCTGTTGGTTCCGTCCCAGGTGACGTTCAACGGAACAATCCTCGCCATTATATCGGGCGCGATCACCTCGGGACTGGGATATGCGTTGTGGTACAGCATCCTGCCCAACCTGGGCGCAACACGCGCTGCGGTTTCACAGCTAACCGTTCCGATCATCGCCGTGGCGGGGGGTATCGCATTTCTGGACGAAACGCTCACCACGCGGTTCGCTTTGGCCTCCGCCTTGGTGCTGGGTGGCGTTGCATTATCCCTAATAAAAACGGGGCGCTAGGTCATCTGGGGCCAATCACCCTGTTGATATGCCCCATCTTCCGACCCGGCTTAATCTCTGCCTTACCATAAAGATGCAGCGCCGCGCCGTCTTGTGCCAGCGCAGGCACGCGGGTCATATCGTCACCGATCAGGTTTTCCATCACCACGTCCGAATGCCGCGTCCCATCACCCAGGGGCCATCCCGCGATGGCCCGGATGTGCTGTTCAAACTGGTCAATCACGCATCCGTTTTGCGTCCAATGCCCCGAGTTATGGACCCGTGGCGCGATCTCATTCACGATCAGACCACCGGGCGTCACGAAAAGCTCAACCCCCATGACGCCAACATACTCCAGCTCATTCAAAATCCTGCCGGTCAACAAAACCGCATCCGCCCGCTGCGCGGCACTTAGCCGGGCGGGCACGGTCGTCGTGCGCAGAATGCCGTCGCGATGCAGGTTTTCGCCCGGATCAAAGCAGGCGACTTGTCCATCAAGCCCCCGTGCGCCGATCACCGAAACCTCATGGCTGAACGCGACAAAACCTTCCAGAATGGCAGGCGCGCCTTGTAGATCCGCGAAAGCATCCGCCAAATCGGATTGTTCGCTGATCCGCACCTGTCCTTTGCCGTCATAGCCAAAACGACGGGTTTTCAGGACGGCGGGCGTCCCGATCTGACCCACTGCGGCGCGCAGATCATCCAGCGTATCCACCGCTGCATAGGGTGCGGTCGTCAGGCCAAGGCCGGTCAGAAAATACTTTTCGGTCAGCCGATCCTGACTAACAGACAGCGCCTGCCTGCCAGGTCGAATGGGGCACCGGGGGTCAAGCATATCAAGCGCGGAAACGGGAATATTCTCAAACTCATAGGTGATGACATCAACCGCATCGGCAAAGGCCTGCAGCGCGGTTGTGTCATTGTAAGACGCCGTTGTGACCTGATGGGCGACGTCCCCGGCGGGTGGCTCGGCGCCGGGCTCAAAGATATGGCACTTAAACCCTAGCCGCGACGCCGCAACCGACAGCATCCGCCCCAACTGCCCACCGCCCAGAATACCGATGGTTGCCCCGACCGGCAGCGGCTTAGTCATCCACAGGCTCCTCGGGGATTGAGGCCGAAAGCGCATCACGCCACCGATCCAGCCGTTCCGCCAGCGCGCTGTCCTGCAAGGCCAGAATACCAGCCGCCATTAATCCTGCATTGGCCGCCCCGGCGGCCCCGATTGCCATTGTCGCAACCGGAAATCCCTTGGGCATCTGCACGATGGAATACAGGCTGTCGACGCCTGACAACGCCCGCGTCTGAACAGGCACCCCGATCACCGGCACCCGCGTTTTCGACGCCATCATACCCGGCAAATGCGCAGCCCCGCCTGCGCCCGCGATGATCACATGCAAGCCCCGATCGACAGCCGTCTTGCCATAGTCCCACAGACGGTCGGGCGTGCGATGGGCCGAAACGATCCTGGCCTCATATCCCACACCGAGGTCATCCAGTATGTCCGCTGCTGCTTTCATCGTCGGCCAGTCCGACTGACTGCCCATGATAATGCCGACTTTCATTCACCGCCTCCTTCAAGCGAAGCGGCACTATACGCAGGAAAAGCGTTTACGCAATGATATCCGGGGTTAAGCGGTCTTCGATCTGGGCAATTTTGTCTTTCAAAGCCAGCTTCTGACGCTTGAGCCGCTGCAAGGTCAACTGATCGCCCGTGCCCTTTTCATGCAGGGCGGCAATCGCTTCGTCCAGATCGCGGTGTTCGCGTCGAAATACCTCAAGCTCAATCCGAAGAACTTCCTCGGTTTTCATCTCGCCCGGTGCATTCATCCATGTAAATCCCTTGCCAAGGCCCCTTACATAGCAATTTGAATGCCTTTCGCAAAGACCCTTGCCCCTTGCGCAGGGCTATTTTGCGCCCCATATTTGACAAAACTGGTCGCCAGAAAGGGGCCATTCACGAACGTCGCTTTTGAAGGACGATAGGAATGACAAAACTGACTTTGGGGTCACACCCCTTTCTTCTGGGGTTTGAACAGCTTGAGCGTCTGGTTGAACGCACGGCGAAATCCGGGAACGACGGATACCCCCCCTACAACATCGAGCAGACGTCTGAGACCTCTTACAGGATCACACTGGCCGTTGCCGGTTTCAGTGAAGGTGACCTGTCCATCACGGTCGAGGATCGGCAACTTGTCGTGCGCGGCAGACAGACGGACGACGATACGGATCGTATGTTCCTGCATCGTGGTATCGCGGCCCGTCAGTTTCAGCGGTCGTTCGTTTTGGCCGATGGCGTCGATGTCGGTGAAGCGACGATGGAAAACGGATTGCTGCACGTCGATCTGAACCGATCGGTGCCAGACAGTATTGTGCAGACAATCCAGATAAAGAAGGGGTAAGTTATGAATACACGTTATGATCTGGCCTCGGTTTTGGGCGAGCGGACTGTTTACGTAAAACCCATCGCAGTGGCTGATTTGCCTGAGCAGCTTCAGGAACAGGCCGATGGTCTGGAAACGCTTTACGCTGTCCACACAGCCGAGGGCGAGCAGCTGGCTTTGGTTGCCGACCGCAGTCTGGCCTTTGTACTGGCCCGTCAGAACGACTTCAGTCCGGTGACTGTGCACTGATTTCCGGTGCGGCGGCGGCCTGACCGGCCGAACCCTGGCCAAGCAGGATAGGATAAAGCGACGCCACCAGCAGCAGGGCCATTGTGATATTGAAAGCACGCAAGCGACCCGGCGTTGATAGAAATCGGGTCATTTGCTGACCAAGCACGATCCATGTGCTGTTGGTGACAGATGACACCATGATGAATACGATGGCCAGAATGGCCATGGCCAACCATCCGCTGCCGACCGAATAGAGAGTCACCGCAGTGGCGCACATCGCCCAGGCCTTTGGATTGACCCACTGAAACGCTGCGGCTTGCAGCAGTGTCATAGGCGTACCTGTTGCGTCGCCGCCTTCAACGGGTGCTGCACGGGCAATTTTCCATGCCAGCCACAGCATGTACCCGGTTGCTGCAACCTTCAGAATGATCTCGGCCACCGGATATCTGTCGAACAGCTCGCCCAGGCCTGTCGACATAATCAGCAGCATTGACACCAACCCGGTCCAGATACCGACCATATGCGGAACAGTGCGGCGGTATCCGAAATTCGCACCCGAGGTCAGCAGCATAATGTTGTTTGGGCCCGGCGTACCGGTTGACGCAAAGGCGAACAGAACAAGGGGCAGGATCAGCGCAGGGTCTATCATACACAAATATCTATCGCCCTTTGTGTCGCAAATCATTGCAAAACAATCGCCTGACTGCTTTATTTTGCAATAAATGATGGAACTAGACCAAATAGACCGCAAAATATTGCGTGTTCTGGCCACCGATGGGCGGATCAGCAATACCGGCCTGGCCGAACAGGTCGGGCTGTCGCCTTCGGCTTGTTTGCGACGTGTTCAGGAACTGGAACGCAGGCGTGTGATCAGCGGGTACAAGGCTGTGATCAATCCACAGGCCATCGGGATCGGATTTATTGCCTATGTCGCCGTTGGGCTGTCTGTTCATACCAGGGATGCCCAGGCCGCGTTTGAACAGGCGATGGCGGCTGCGCCCGAGGTTCGCGAATGCCACAACATCACCGGCATGGTCGAATATATCCTGCGGGTCGAGGTATCAGATCTGACCGCCTACAAACATTTCCATACCGAGGTGCTGGGCACCTTGCCCCATGTCAGCGCGATCACCTCCTATGTCGTCATGGCCTCACCCAAAGATGATCGCGCTTGAACTCATAAAATTCTTTTACCTTGGCGTCCCGCAGTGCTTAATATCGGACCGGGTGAGTAAGTGGGGCTGTTTGAGTGAGCTATCTTTATGTGAACGACACGCCGGGTCAGTATCCGGACAGTTGGTACGCGGAAACGGCCACAATGCTTGCGCCGCAGCCTGCGTTGAAAGGCGAAAAAAGCGCTGATCTTTGTGTGGTTGGCGCGGGCTATACGGGGTTATCGGCTGCCCTGCACGCGGCCAAAGCCGGCCAAAGTGTCATCGTGCTTGAGGCGCAGCGGATTGGATTCGGTGCTTCAGGCCGGAACGGCGGTCAGATCGGATCGGGGTTCAACAAGGATGTTCACTGGCTGGCGGACCATCTTGGGCGGGATCGTGCCAAGGCGCTGTGGGCGCTGGCTGGACAAGGCAAAACGCTGGTGCGGACCCTGATCGCCGACCATGCGCCCGATGCTGACTACAGACCCGGTATCATTCACGCGGCCCTGACCCAGGGCGAAGTGGCCGAGCATCATTCCGAGGCCGATCATCTGTCGTTCAACTACGATTACCGCAGCCTGACGAAACTGGACGCCGATCAACTGGCGATGCTGATCGGTTCTAACGTCTTCAAAGGCGGTGTGCTGGACGAAGGTGCGGGGTATTGCCACCCTTTGAACCTGGTCCTGGGTCTGGCGCGCGCCGCACAGGCCGCTGGTGTCGAAATTCATGAACGATCCGAGGTGCATAAGGTTGAACCGGGCAGGGTGCAGACCAATGGCGGCGTGGTGCGGGCCAAGAACATCCTTTTGGCCTGTAACGGTTATGGAACGCATCTGAACCGCAAGACGGCGTCTCATGTCCTGCCGATCAATAACTATCTGGCTGTGACCGAACCCCTGGGTGATCGTGCCCCGATGATCCGCCCCGTGGCTGTCGCCGACAGCCGGTTTGTCGTGAATTACTGGTGGCAAACGCGGGACGGGCGGTTGGTCTACGGGGGCGGCGAAAGCTATGGGCGCAAGTACCCCAAGGATATTCGGGCCAAGGTCCGCGCCAATCTGGCCCGTGTTTATCCGGAACTGAAAGACGTCAATCTGACCCATGCCTGGGGCGGAACGCTGGCCGTCACATCCACCCGTTTGCCCTATCTGGCCGAGGTTGAACCGGGTCTTTTCGCAGCCGCCGGTTATTCGGGTCATGGCGTAGCGCTGTCGATCCTGTGCGGAAAACTGGTGGCGGATGCAATTGCAGGTGATCGGTCTGATTTTGATCTGATCGCAAATCTGCCGACACCCGCATTGCCCGCGGGGCGGATATTCGGACCCGCCATGACCAGTGCTGCAATGTTCGCCTTTAGCCTACGCGACCGGTTCGGGGTTTAGGGCATCCTCACGATATTCTTATTGGGGTTTTGCGAAAAAAGGCTCACATTGGTCGGAAACGCGCAACAACACTGATCCGCCATGCCCACACGTCGTTCCGTTTTGTTTTCCACTGCCGCTGCGGCTTCGATGCCCACAGCGCTGTTTTCCCAGGCTGCCAACAAATGGGCGCCTGCAATGGATCTGGCGCGCAGTTATGATCAGATGCACACGCTGGTGATTTCTCAGGCCGGGCAAATCAGACTGGGCGAGGTGTTGCGCGGCCCATCGCTGGAACGTGCGGTGAATGTCAAATCGGTGTCCAAGACGGTTGTCGCCGCACTGATGGGCGCAGCCATTGACCGGGATGAGGTATTGGGCGTCGACGCAACGCTCGGGCAGATCGTGCCTGATCTGATCCCCGCCAGCGCCGACCCACGGGTTGCCGATATCACCCTGGCCGATCTGGTCACGATGCAGGCGGGGCTTGAGCGGACATCAGGGGCGAATTACGGCGATTGGGTGTCCAGCCCGAATTGGGTGGCCTATGCCCTCAGCCGCCCGATGATCCGCGAACCGGGTGAGGGCATGCTGTATTCCACGGGCAGTTTTCACATTCTAGGCGTTGCCCTGGCCCGCGCGACGGGCCGCAGTCTGTTGTCTCAGGCCCGTCAGCGGTTGGGTAACCCGCTTGGTATCCGGATCAGTGCCTGGGCGCAGGATCCGCAGGGTAACTATCTGGGCGGCAACGAAATGGCGCTGTCACCCCTGTCCATGATCCGGTTCGGCGAGATGTACCGCCTGGGTGGAATTTGGCAGGATCAACAGGTGCTTAGCAATACATGGGTCGAAACATCCTTTGTGCCCCGAACGCGTTCTTTCTTTTCCGGGCTTGCCTATGGCTATGGCTGGTTTCTTGGGCGCACCCAGGGTCATAACTTTGCCCTGGCACGCGGATATGGCGGTCAGTTGATCTGCATTTTGCCTGATCTTGAACTGACAATTGCCATCACATCGGACCCGACGCGCCCGGCGCGCAGTGCGGGATATTTTGGTGCCCTGATGCGCTTGATTGGCGACATCGTGCCTATTGCCAAGACGACCTGAGCCGAAAAAACCCTTCAATTCAATGGGTTGCCGCTTTCGTTCAAAGGGGGTAGCGCGGTTTATTCTTTTTGTTTAGTATAACCAAAAATAACTTTCGGGATATCTGAAATGACTGTCGCCCCTAATGTCTACGATGCCGAACCCATTCCTGACGCAGCACGTGCGGAAATTGACCGCTTGCTGAAATCCGGTGATCTGTTTCGCTACACGGCCCCATCGGACGCGCCGGTGGCCTTGCTGGAAAAAGAATTCGCGGAACTGATGGGCACGGATTACGCGCTGGCGGTGTCGTCCTGTTCGGCGGCTTTGTTCTTATCTTTGAAGGCTTTAGGGTTGTCGCGGGACGCACGGGTTCTGATCCCGGGCTTCACATTTGCGGCGGTGCCGTCGTCGGTGGTGCATGCGGAATGTAAACCTGTCCTGTGTGAGGTCGGCGAGAATTATCGCATTGATATCAATGATTTCGAGCGCAAGCTGGATCAGGATATCAGCGCCGTGATCATCAGCCACATGCGCGGGCACACCTCGGACATGGATGCGATCATGCGCCTTTGCGATGCGCGCGATATTCCTGTGATCGAAGATGCCGCCCATTCCCTTGGCACCACGTGGCACGGCAAAAACATTGGGACGATAGGGCGCGTTGGCTGTTTTTCGTTTCAATCCTATAAGTTAGTCAATGCGGGCGAAGGCGGGATCATGGTGACCAATGATCCCGATCTGGTTGCACGGGCGGTGATCATGTCGGGCGCCTATGAGCATAACTGGAAAAAGCATCCTGTGCTTCATGACAATTTTTCCAAGTGGCAGAACAAGTTACCGCTTTATAACCTGCGGCTGCAAAACCTGTCGGCGGCGGTGATCCGGCCGCAGTTGAGTGAGGTGGCGCGGCGGGTGCGGGATGGGCGGGCCAATCATGATTATGTGGCGGGGGAGTTGAACAGGTCGGATTGGTTGTCGGTGCCGGATAAACTGAGCGCGGAGGAGCGGGCGCCGGACTCGATCCAGTTCAATCTGGTTGGGATGAGCGACCGGCAAACCCTTGATTTTGCGGCGGAATCCAAGGCGCGGGGTGTCAGTGTGCAGGTCTTTGGGCTAAGCGATGACAATGCGCGGGCGTTCTGGAACTGGCAATTTATCGACGACCTGCCCGAGCTGCCGCAAACGCGCGCGATGCTGATGCGGGCCTGCGATGTGCGGCTGCCCGCACGCCTGAAAAAACCTGATTTAGACTTTATTATCAATGCCTTGACGGGCGCGGCTGAGCAGGTGATGGGGCCAAAAACAGCCCTGGCCAGTTAGAGGTTTCGCCCGCGGGTCAAGACGCAACGTCATCAAAGTTAACCCGCCGTTCTATGATGTTTTTGAATGTGCAATTTGCACATTTTCCACAAAACCGGGCAATTCAGATGTGCAATTTACACATTTTTCGCGGGATTTGCCGTGATTTCCTGATTCCCGCAGATTTTTCACGAAATCGCCCTGTGGATAAGTTTGATGTCAACGCGCGCGGTCCCGTCAGACATCTTTAACAAACTGCCCGAATTAACCATTTCCGCGGGTCATTAACGCATCATAAATCGCACCGCACGGTGCCAAACTTTGCAACTTTACAAAAATCGAATCAAAAACTTTGCAAAGTTTGCAGTGTTAAGGTTTGGGTAAGAAAGTTGAGATGTCGGCTATGAGCCCACAATCACGGTTACTGCACTCGGACCGAATGTCAGCGATGCGTAGGAAGCGGACTTTGCATAGTCAAGCGTATGGCCTATTCCAGCTATTCATTCACCGATCAACATGCTCCAGTGCATCGATTCGTCGAACGCCTACGGTAGGTTTCGCCAACTTGCTAAAACGAGCAATGCGGTGTTAGGCTCTATCATGAGTTGAATTGACCTAAATCGGCTTTCAGATCGTTAGTTGGGGACAATTTCGTTTTGTATTTTTGAACGGTGAAAAAATTGGATCAACGAAAAGGACGACCAGCCGAAAAGTATTTCAGCCTGTTGTGTTCCAAAGCAAACATCACTTGCAATAAGTCGGAAGAGGACGACCATGGATGGGATTTCCTTGTTGAAGTGCCGATGCCGACAGCCGAGGGGCGATCAGCCGACTTAGTTGGCGAAATCCGAAAATGTGAGGTTCAAGTCAAGGCATTAGAAAAGGGAAAGCCCGTGGTGAAGCTTAGCTTGAGCAATGCGCGCGCCTTTGCCAAAAGCCATCTACCTTGCTTTATCGTCGCTATCTTGGATCAAGACTCTCCTCATCCACGCGTCTTTATCCGACACTTTTGGGAAAATGAGATTGAGCGGTCTCTCAAACGAGTGCGAGAGGCTGGAAATCAAGGTAAACCGCTGAACAAAACGTACACGCAATTCACTTTGTCGGAAACCGAAGATAGGTCGTCGGATCCTATTGGCTGGCTCGTAAAGGAGATACAGAGCCTGTCACAGGACTACATCGGTGAAAAGCGGAGGATAGAGAAATCAGTCGGATATGATGAGGGAAGTTGGAAAGGCGAGGTGAAATTTGGACCATTAGAAGGAATAGAAGAGCTTGTGGATCATCAGCTCGGTCTAACTGACAATATACCGGTGGAGTTTGTTAGCATGACCGAGACTCGATTCAATATCCCATCGTCGCCGGCCATTTTTGCGGGAAAACCGAGTTTTGCAAGAATGCGCTCTCAGGCAACGAAAGCATGCCAACTTGTCCTTCGTTCAGAAGGAGGCGCGTCCATGACCGTAGACGCAACGCTTACAGCACCAACAATCCCCGACTTACCACCTGAGGCCATGAAGGTACGCATCGATACATGGTTTTCCAGTTTTGTGGTGTCAAATGGCAAGAAAATTCATTTTGACCTGAGTCTCGACTTTGATGCGATACTTACTCTCCGGCAGCTGAGCCAGTTTTTTCAGTTACTATCTTGGTCGGAAATGGGCCCAATTTCGTTCAGCATAATCGGTGACGGATTTCCAATTGCGGAGGGCCAAATGAAACTGGGCCAAGGGCAAGACGATATCTCTTATGTTAAGCCCTCGAATATGATTTCGAAGCTGCTTGATATAACGCATCGGTCGGGTGTAGAAATGCCGTCTTTGTCTCCCGCGTCGCTAGGGAGAAATTGGGCAAAATGCGCTCAATTCTACAATTACCTGATGACCGATGGCGCAGAGCTAAAGGTGACCTTGGATCGAGTCATCTCGCCAGATTTATCGCCTCAGTGCATGGTGGGGTTCATTGAATTGGACCTTGAGACTGCTGCTTTTCTGGCGGTTCTGGAGTTCCCAGTGAAGTCCGAAGAACGCAGTGGAAATGATATGAGCTTTTCTTTAGCTGCACCTTTAATTCGAGATTGCTACGTGGGCTCAAGCGCTAAAACCGTGCGTAAACTTGGTGAAAGGCAAAGTGCCGAGTTTGGGGGACGGACCGGAAAAACAATAATTAAGGTCGGAAGTTTGTTCGATCACCCTACTGACATTCTTCAGCGGTAGAGTACGATGTTTTGGCCCGCCAGCGGCCAGAAAATCTGAAACATAAACGCTATGAGCCAGAGGGCAGCGGCCGACCTCGGGTGGGCGAGAAGCGCCCTCCCGTGGGGGAGGTCGGGCGCTGCCCGGTGGTCCCACCGGGCGGGAGTGGTTGGGCGGAGCGGTTCTGGTTTTCTGGACGACGCTTTTGAACGGGCTTAGAGCAGTTTTTCGACGCAGCGGATGAAATCCTCGCCTCGTTTTTCGAAGTTGGGGTATTGGTCAAAGGACGCGGCGGCGGGGGCGAGGAGGATGGTGTCTTTGGGCCCCGCATCGTGGTGGGCGGCGGTGACGGCTCGGTCGATGGTTTCGCAGATCTCATGCGGGGTGTCGCCCAGTTGCAGGGCGAAATCGCGGGCGGAGTGGCCGATCAGATAGGCTTTGGTGACGGTGCTGAGGTAGGGCGTCAGGGCCTCGATCCCGCCGTCTTTGCCGAGGCCGCCGACAATCCAGCGGATGTTTGTGAAGGCCTGCAGGGCCTTGGCGGCGCTGTCGACATTGGTGGCTTTGCTGTCGTTGACGTAGCGGACGCCGTTTTTTTCGGCGACGATCTGGCTGCGGTGGGGCAGGCCGCGGAAGCTGTGCAGGGCCTGTTCGATGGGGCGCGGGCCAAGGCCCAGGGCGCGGCAGGCGGCGTAGGCGGCGCAGGCGTTCTGGTGGTTGTGGGCGCCGGGCAGGGCGGCGATGTCGCGCAGATCGATGCTGGCCACCTGTTTGCCTTTGCGGGTTTCAGACAGGAAGCCTTTGCGGGCGAAGATGTTCCAGCCGTCGCCTTTCAGCTTTTCGGCGACGGACAGGCGGATGACACGGTCGTCGGTTGGCCCCTCGGCCAGTTGGTTGGCCAGGTAGCGGCCTTCGTTTTCATCGACGCCGATGATCGCGCGGTCGGGGCCGCCTTCGGCGAAGAGGCGGCGTTTGGCGGCGAAGTATCCCCCCATGCCGCCGTGCCGGTCCAGGTGATCGGGGCTGAGGTTGGTGAAGACCGCGATATCGGGGGTCAGGGCGCGGGCGAGGTCGGTTTGGTAGGAGCTGAGTTCGAGCACTACGACTTCGCCATCGTGGGCGGGGTCCAGGTCAAGCACGCCGCGGCCGATGTTGCCGGCCAGTTGGGTGGGGCGATTGTTGTGATGCAGGATATGGTGGATCAGGGCGGCGGTGGTGGATTTGCCGTTTGATCCGGTGACCGCGATGATGCGCGGGGTGGTGTCGTAGGCGTCCCAGTCGGGTGTGGCGAAGGACCGGAAGAAGAGGCCAATGTCGTTATCCACAGGCACGCCCGCGGCCCAGGCGGCAGCGATGATGCGGTTTGGGTCGGGGTAAAGATGCGGGATGCCGGGGGACACGATCAGCGCGGCGATGTCGGTCCATGCCGTTTGGCGGGTCAGGTCATGCAGGGTCAGGCCCTGGGTTTCGGCTTTTTCCCGGGCCTCGGGGCTGTCGTCCCAGACCAATGCTGTGGCGCCACCGGCCTGCAACGCCTGTGCTGTGGCCAGGCCCGAGCGGCCGAGGCCCAGTACAGCGACCTTTCGGCCTTCATATCCGCGGACGGGGATCATAAGTCGTTCTTACGTAAACAGGAATTGATTGTCAGCCGGTATTTTATGCACGGGGTCACCCGACTTTGAGGTCCCGGAGTAAATCCGGGACTGCGCAGGTGCGAGCCGGCGATGGCCCGGCGCCTTCGGCTTGATTCCGGGCCAGGGTTCACCGCACCTTCAGCGTTGCCAGGCCGATCATGGCCAGGATCAGGGCGATGATCCAGAAGCGGATAACGATTTGGGGTTCGGCCCAGCCTTTCTTTTCGTAGTGGTGGTGGATCGGGGCCATCAGAAAGACGCGTTTGCCGGTGCGTTTGAAGTAAAGCACCTGGATGATGACGCTCAGCGCCTCGACCACGAAAATCCCACCAACAATGGCCAGAACGATTTCGTGTTTGGTGGCCACAGCGATGGCGCCCAGGGCACCGCCAAGCGCCAGCGATCCGGTGTCGCCCATAAAGACGGCGGCGGGGGGCGCGTTGTACCACAAAAAGCCCAGGCCCCCGCCAAAGAGCCCCGCGCAGAAGATCAGGATTTCACCCGTACCGGGCACGTAGTGCACGTCGAGGTATTCGGTGAAATCCACGCGGCCCACGGCGTAGGCGATGATGCCAAGCGTTCCGGCGGCGATCATTACGGGCATGATGGCCAGCCCATCCAGTCCGTCGGTCAGGTTCACAGCGTTGGCAGCGCCTACGATGACGATCATGGCAAAGGGGATAAACAGATAGCCAAGGTTCAGAAGCGTATCCTTGAAAACAGGGAAGGCCAGTTGATTTGTCAGCTCATCAGGGTGATATATCGCGGCCCAATAGGCTGCAAAGCCCGCAATGATGAAACCAAGCAAAAGCCGTATTTTGCCCGGCACGCCAGCGGTATTCTGCTTTGAAACTTTCGCATAATCATCGGCAAATCCGATAAAGGCGAAGGCCAGGGTGACAAACAATACCATCCAGACAAAGGGGTTATCCAGCCGCGCCCACATCAGGGTCGAGGTCAGCAGCGCGCCGACGATCAGCAGGCCGCCCATCGTGGGGGTGCCTGCTTTGGAAAAATGGCTTTCGGGACCGTCATCGCGGATCGGCTGGCCCTTGCCCTGACGTTTGCGCAGCACATTGATCAGCGGTTTGCCGAACAAAAACCCAAAGACCAGCGCCGTCAGAAACGCGCCGCCTGCGCGAAAGGTGATGTATCTGAAAAGGTTAAAAAAATCACCGCCGTCTGAAAGGGCGGTCAGCCAATATAGCATCTACTCTGTCCCGTTTTCTGTTATATCTTTGGGATGACCTAGCCGCTGTAACGCTTCAACGACAAGGCTGACCTTACTGCCTTTTGATCCCTTCACCAGAATGACATCACCCGGATCGGCCAATCGGTGGGCTTTCTGGGCCAGATCTGTTGCGTTTTCGACCCATTCGCCGCGCTTTTCCGGGGGCAAGGCATCCCACAGGTGCCGCATCAGGGCGCCAACGCAGTGCACCCGCGTGATAAGTTCCATGGACGGATCGTCGGCGATTGCGCGGTGCATGTCGGGGCCATCGTCACCCAGTTCAAGCATGTCGCCCAGAATGGCGATGCGGCGCCCCTTGGCGATGCGTCCGACGTTGTGGATAGGTTGGGCTGCGGCCAGAACCTCAAGCGCTGCGGTCAGAGAGGTCGGGTTGGCGTTATAGGCGTCGTCGATCAGGTCAACGATCGCGCCTTCATCTATATCATCCAGCACCAGCCGTTGACGCATGCCGCGTCCTGCGGGTGGGCGCCACAGACCGATATCGATGGCCGCGCGGGCCAGGTCGGCGCCAAGGGCCTCGGTCGCGGCCAGAACCGCCAGCGCGTTCATCGCAAAGTGACGACCGGTCGAGGACAGCTTGAACAGCGTCGCCTCGCCATGGATATCGGCCTGAATAACGGTCGCGTTTTCCGCCAGTTTGACGTTCAGCAGCCGGAAATCCGCGCCCATATGGCCGAACAGCATCTGTTTGGCCTCTTTTTTGGCGGCCTTTGATTGCAGAATACCCGCCGTATCAATGTCGGCGTTCAGTATGGCTGTGCCGCCCGAAACAAGGCCGTCGATGATCGAGGCCTTTTCGCGCGCGATGCCTTCGATACTATCAAAGGCTTCCAGATGGGCGGCGGCCACGGTGGTGATGACTGCCACATGGGGTCGGGCCATGCGGGACAGCGGCGCGATTTCACCTGGTGCATTCATGCCGATTTCGATGACGGCATAGTCGGTGTCAGTGGGTATACGGGCCAGGGTCAGGGGCACGCCCCAGTGGTTGTTATAGCTGGCCTCGGCCGCATGGGTTTTGCCCTGCATCGACAGGACAACGCGCATCATTTCCTTGGTTGAGGTCTTGCCCACTGATCCGGTGATGCCCACCACCCGCGCTGCGGTGCGGGTGCGGGCGGCGATGCCCAATGCGGTCAGGCCGGTCAATACGTCTTCCACGATCAGTAGAGGCGCGTCGTCCGGCACATTGTCAGGGCGTCGACTGACCAGGGCCGCCGCTGCCCCTTTTTCAAAGGCCTGGGCTACAAAATCATGCCCGTCACGGATGTCTTTCAGGGCCACAAACAAATCGCCGGGCTGAAGCGTGCGGGTGTCGATTGAGACACCTGTCGCCCGCCAGTCCGCTGTGGTGGTGCCGCCGGTTGCCGCTGCGGCCTCGGCCGAGGTCCAAAGTGCCATGCTAAATCCCCCCGTCCAGGGCCGCGACGGCGACGCTGGCTTGTTCGGCGTCGTCAAAGGGGAAGACGTCATCGCCAATGGTCTGGCCCGTTTCGTGCCCCTTGCCCGCAATCAGCAGCGTATCGCCGGGGCCCAGGGCGTCGACGGCGCGTAGGATGGCTTCGGTGCGGTCGCCGATTTCGGTTGCATTGGGGGCGCCCATCATGACCGCCTGACGGATGACGGCGGGGTCTTCGCTGCGGGGGTTGTCATCGGTGACAAAGACGACGTCGGCGTTTTCGGCGGCGGCCTGGCCCATAAGGGGGCGTTTTGTGGGGTCACGATCGCCGCCCGCGCCAATGACGACGATAAGCCGCCCCATCACGTGGGGGCGCATGGCCGTCAGGGCCGTGGCAACCGCATCGGGTGTGTGGGCGTAGTCGACAAAGATCGCAGCGCCATTCTGGCGTGTGGCAGCCAGTTGCATGCGTCCGCGCACGGTGACCAGATGGGGCAGGGTGTCAAAGACATCAGCCGCATCGCCACCCGTTGCGATGACAAGGCCCGCCGCGACAAGAACATTTTCGGCCTGAAAACCGCCGATCAGATTCAGGCGTTTCTGAAAGGATTTGCCCTTCCAGTCAAACAGCAGGTCCTGGCCGGTGCTGTCGAACCGCTGATTGCGCAGATGCAGGTCCGCGCCGTCCTCATGGCCGACTGTCAACAGTTTTTGCCCCCGGTCGCGCGCGATATCTGCCATATCACGGCCCTTGGGGTCATCGATATTGATCACCGCTGTGCCGTCATCGGGCAATACCCGTGTGAAAAGCGCGGCCTTGGCATCGAAATAGGCCTCAAACGTCTTGTGATAATCCAGATGATCCTGACTGAAATTCGTGAACCCGGCAGCCATCAGGCGCACGCCGTCCATGCGGCGCTGGTCCAAGCCGTGGGATGAGGCCTCCATCGCGGCGTGGGTCACGCCGGCCTGGGCCGCGTCGCACAGGGCGCGGTGCAGGGTGACCGGGTCAGGTGTGGTGGGAGGCCCCCCTAGTTTGGCGGTCCAGGCGCCCTCGACGCCTGTTGTACCAAGATTGACAGCGGGCACGCCCATTTCGATCCATATCTGGCGGGTAAAGTTGGCCACAGATGTCTTGCCATTGGTGCCGGTCACGGCGACCATTGTGTCGGGCTGCCTGCCAAACCAGAGTGCTGCCGCATAGGCCAGGGTTTCGCGAGGGTCTTCGGCGATGATCAGGGCCGTATCTGACCCGGCCAGTTCATTGGCTGCAATGCGCGCGCCCTGCGCGTCGGTCAGAATGGCCGCGGCGTCCATCCGCAACGCATATTGGATGAATTCACCCCCATGCACGCGGGTGCCCGGCAGGGCGGCGAACAGATAGCCCGGCTTGACCTGTCGACTGTCGATCGCAATGCCGGTGATCCGCGCCTCTTGTCCGCCCTGTGCGGTCAGGCCAAGGGCCGCCAGTGATTTCGTTTGATTCTCAGCAGCGCCCATTTTTTGCCTTCCGCCCTTAATTTGCGGTCAGTGTTACACCGGTTATGGGGCCGGGTTCAACTTGTGGTCTGAGGCCCAGCAAGGGGGCCGTGCGCCGAATGATCTCGGCGGCAACGGGTACCGCCGTCCAACCCGCCGTGCGCCGGGGTTCTTCGCCCGATGTTTCAACGGGTTCGTCCAGACTGACCACCAGAACATACTTCGGATCATGGGCCGGAAAGATACTGGCAAAGGTCGCAATCACCCGGTCATCATAATATCCGCCGCCGTTCGTACGGGGTTTGTCTGCGGTGCCGGTTTTGCCCGCTACGTGATAGCCTGGCACTTCACCAAAGGTGGCCGACCCATCTGTGACCACTTTGCGCAGCATGGTGCGCGCCTGGGCCGAGGTGCGTTCTGAAATCACGCGCGGGCCGTTTTGCGGGCCATCCTGTTTCAGCAGGGTCGGCGTGACCTTGGTGCCGCCATTTAACAGCGACGCATAGGCGCCGGCCAGATGCAGCGGGCTGGTCGATACGCCGTGGCCATAGGAAATCGTCATGACTGAAATTTCGGACCAGTTACGGGGATAAAGCGGATTGACGGTGTGCGCCTCGATCATCTCGAAAGGTAGCGGTTCGGTCACACCAAGGGTCTGCAGAAAGCTTTTCTGACGATCTGACCCGATATCAAGTGCAATGCGGGCGGTTCCGATATTTGACGATTTTGCAATGACATCCGTTACGGAAAGCTGTGTGCCGTGATCGCGGAAATCACGAATGGTGAAACGGCCCCATTGCAAAGGCCCTTTGATGTCGATGATTGTCTCGGGCTGGACCAGCCCCAGTTCCAGGGCCTGAGCGGCCGTGAAAATCTTGAAGGTTGAGCCAAGCTCATAGACACCCTGAACGGCGCGGTTGAACAGGGGGCTGTCGGACTGGTCGCCCTGTGTCAGGGGACGGGGGCGATTGTTGGGGTCGAAATCGGGCAGGCTGGCGATGGCCAGAACCTCGCCCGTATGAATGTCCATCATGATCGCTGCGGCACCCTTGGCATTCATCAGGCGCATGCCCCCGGCCAGGACTTCCTCGGTCGCGGCCTGAAGGGTCAGATCCAGCGACAATTGCAAGGGTGCCGTGCTGTTGGCCGGGTCGCGCAGATAGCGGTCGAACTGCTTTTCGACGCCCGCAATGCCGATAACCTCGGCCGAGGACACGCCTTCGCGCCCGAAGCCTGCGCCGCCCAGAACATGTGATGCGACAGGGCCATTGGGATAAAGTCGCATTTCGCGTGGGCCGAATTGCAGCCCGGGATCACCGATATCGTGGACGGCCTGTTTCTGTTCGGGGCTGATCCGCCGCTTGATCCAGATAAATTTGCGATTGCCGGTGAACTGCTTGATCAGCTGATCCTGCTGCAGATCGGGAAAGATTTTAACCAGCTCACGCGCGGCATGTTCCTTGTCGATCATCACCGGGGGCTGGGCGTAAAGCGAAAAGGTCTGCAGGTTCGTGGCCAGAATGCGACCGTTACGATCCACGATATCGGCGCGCTGGTTGACGATGGCGGCACCGGCTGCGGCCATGCGCGGCTCGGACGGTTCGCTTGCGGCCAGAACGGCCATACGCATGCCGACCGCCAGGAAGGCGCACAGGAAAAAGATACCCAGTACCAGCAACCGGCCTTCAGCGCGGTCACGGGATTTATCGCGCATTTCCTCATGGCGCAGGCGCAGGTTTTCACGCTCAATCGCATCCGGATTTTCGCCGTGTTCCCGGGCACTTAGGATACGGGGCAGGGGGCGCAGCGGTGTTCTGGTCATTCGCCTTGATCCTGCAGGTCACGGCTTGCAAAGGTTTCGACCGGCGTGGTGATCGGTAGCGGCGGATCTTCGGGGAAGGTCACCTGATCAACCTGACCGAACTGATCGGGCGTCATGGGCAGCAGGCCCAGGCGATCAAAGTTCAGATCCGCCAGATCGCGCAGCCGGTCGGGGCGGTTCAGAAAGGCCCATTCCGCACGCAGGACCGACAGGCGTTCACGCGCACTGCCGATGTCGCGCTGCAATTGCCGAACCTCGGACAGGGCTTGCTGGGTCTTATAGTTTTGCTGATACGCCCAGAAGGCAAGGCCCATGACCGCAAGCGCAGATGTGATAAAAAGAAATGTCCGCATCAGTTTTTCCCCCTTAGTCGCGGCATTCCGATGTCTTTTGCGTCAATATCGCCAGGTGGTGCGTCGGTGCGTTCGGCCACACGCAGTTTGGCGGAGCGGGATCGCGGATTTTCGGCCAGTTCCTGATCGTCCGGGCCGATGGCCTTGCGCGACAGCAGTCTGAATTGCGCGGGCGTTTCCTGGGTTTCTGGCGCATAGCGGTTGGCGCGGCCCAACTGGCCCGAGCGTTGCTGCAAAAAGCGTTTGACCATCCGGTCTTCGGTCGAGTGGAAGGTCACGACGGCCAGTTTTCCGCCGGACCTTAGCGCGCGTTCGGCTGCCATAAGCCCCTGATAAAGCTCTTCATATTCTGTGTTTACGGCGATGCGCAGCGCCTGAAAGGACCGGGTGGCAGGGTGGCTTTGACCCGGTTTGGCGCGGGGCAGGCAGCCCTCGATTATTTGGGCCAGGGCAAGGGTGCGCGTGATCGGCGCCTGATCGCGTGCTTTGACAATGGCCCGCGCAATCCGTCGCGACGCCCGTTCTTCGCCAAAAAGATAAAGGATATCAGCCAGTTCTGCTTCGCTGGCACTATTCACAATATCAGCGGCCGTTTGTCCGGTGTCGCCCATGCGCATGTCCAGCGGGCCGTCTTTCATGAAAGAAAAACCGCGTTCGGCCTGATCCAGCTGCATGGAACTGACGCCAAGATCCAGCACAATACCGTCCAGCGCCTCGCCATAGGCGTCCAGCCGCGAAAACGTGCCTTGCACCATGCGCAGGCGGTCACCGTATTGGGCCGCCCAGGACTGCGCCATGACAAAAACGGTTGGGTCACGATCAATCGCGATCACCTGACCTGCGCCTGCGTCCAGCAGCGCGCGTGTATATCCGCCCGCGCCAAAGGTGCCGTCCAGCCAGATGCCGGACACTGGTTCAACCGCCCGCATCAAAGGGCGCAACAGGACCGGGATATGGGGGGCATCATCAGGGATTTGCGCGGCAGCCGCCATGCCTTAATCCCCTTTCTTCTGATCCAGCAGGATAAGGGGATCGAAGTCTTCGGGCTGATTGTCCAGCCAGGCTTCGGTGTCGGTCTTTTCCTCGGCCTCATAGGTGTCGGGGTTCCAGATTTGGAAATGGTCGCCGGCCGAGATAAAAAATGCCTCGGACGTCAGGCCGATCTTTTCGCGCTGCTTGATCGGCAGAACCAGACGCCCGTCGCGGTCGACTTCTGTGGTCAGGGATGGCCCCAGCATCGTCTGGGTAAGGATCTTACGTTCCATCGACCCGCGCGGCAGGGACATGATTTCGTCTTCAATTTCGTAGAAGGCTTCCATTGTATAGCAATCCAATCGCTTTTTGCGATGATCGCCGTAGACAATAACAAGCTGAGGCTGTCGGCCTTCGACCCATTCGGGGTCACCGGCCTGCAGGACACGGCGAAAAAGGGCTGGGATAGACACCCGCCCTTTACTGTCCACCTTATGGTGGCTTTCACCTCTGAACCTGCGAACCACTGTCCTGCGGCCCCTTTTTGTCCTGCCCCCGGATTTTCTTTTTGTTTTACCGCCGGCCCTGGAAGGAAAACGGCGGACTGAGCTGCTGCCACTGCCCAATCCGCCGCCAAGTCCCTCGCGGGTTGTCCAACTGCGCATGCCACCTGGGGGGATGTCTGCTCGCTCACGCGTCGGATCTGTCTTGCGATGAAAGCGGGTGCCTGTATGAAACCTGACTTGGTGCTCTTATGGGGTTCTTTAGTTGCCCCGTTAGCCCGTCCCTCATCTGTGGGTATAGGGATGACATGGGATTTCATGGTAATCAACAAAAAAATGGGACTTTGTGGGAATGGGCGGGAAACTGTATTTTGGACGATATATAGATTTTACCTA
The DNA here is from genome assembly GCF_017592335.1 of Pseudaestuariivita rosea. Lineage (GTDB taxonomy): Bacteria > Pseudomonadota > Alphaproteobacteria > Rhodobacterales > Rhodobacteraceae > Parasulfitobacter > Parasulfitobacter rosea. The sequence goes on from NZ_JACNMP010000002.1 coordinate 269,808, forward strand.
AAATACACCTCAATTAGCGCATAATTCATATATGTATACTATATGTGGTGCTGTATACCCGTTCCCACGAATTCCCTTAAGTGCAAATTTTTTTGCTTGAAGCGTAGCCCGTACCTTAACAGTCAGGTCAAAACAGTACGATTTTTCTGAGAATCATCGGAATTTCAACGCATGATTCGGCGTGGATTCGGGTTTGGACCCGTCATTTTCTTAATAGATAGATATGAGTGCCATGAAATCCCTAGGCCATCCCGCCAGCTACCAGGCGCGTAGCCAGTTGGGCATAGGCCTCGGCTTGGGGGCTGTCGCCCGTGGCGATGGGCAGGCCTGCGTCCCCGGCCAGACGGACATCCAAATGTAGCGGCAGAGCACCCAGAAACGGCACGCCGATCCGTTCGGCTTCAGCCGCAACGCCGCCGTGACCAAACAGATGCGCCTCGTGACCGCATTCAGGGCATATATAAGAAGACATGTTTTCGATCAGGCCCAGAACCGGTGTTTTCAGCGTGGCAAACATATCCAATGCCTTGCGTGCATCCAGCAGCGCAACATCCTGCGGGGTGCTGACAACGATGGCGCCGGTCAGGTGGGTGCGTTGGCAGAGCGTCAGTTGCACATCACCCGTGCCCGGCGGCAGATCGACGATCAGCACATCCAACTGACCCCATTGAACCTGGCCCAACATCTGTTGAAGTGCGCCCATCAACATCGGACCGCGCCAGACAACTGCTTTTTGTTCGTCGACCATGAAGCCGATCGACATCAGCGTGACGCCATGGGCCTGCAGTGGAATGATGGTTTTGCCATCGGGGGAGGCGGGGCGTTTGTTGATGCCCATCATGCGGGGCTGCGAGGGGCCATAGATATCGGCATCCAGCAAACCGACCTTGCGGCCCTGCCTGGCCAGCGCCACGGCAAGGTTTGAAGACACCGTCGATTTGCCTACACCCCCCTTGCCCGAGCCGATGGCAAGGATTCGGTCAACCCCTGTGACCTGCATTGGGCCTTTCTGTCCGTCCGGATGCCGCCCAATCTTTAGGCTTGGCGCCGCAGTTTTGGGCTGTGCCGCCGGACCATGCGCCGTCAGAACAGCGGAAACCTGCGACACGCCGTCCAAATCCATCACGATTTTTTCAGCGGCTTGGCGGATCTGTTCCATTTTTGCCGCGATTTCGGGGGAGGGCGCTTCAATCACAAAGCGAACGGCGCCGTCCTGAACGGAAAGCGCCCGAACCATGTCACGGGATATCAATGTACCGCCGTCGGGCAGGGTCAGTTGGTCAAGTGCCTGTAATACAGTCTGTTTTGTTGTCATTTGGCGCCCCCGGTATCCGTCAGTCTTAAATGTTCACTTTTCGCCGCGGGACAACCCCTGAATTCAGGCGCCTAATCAATAAGCTTAATGCCGTTCGTTTGGGCGCCTGCGAATTGCATTTTCTGCATGGCAGCATTGTTTGTGCGGCTATTGTGCACACGCAGCAATGCGTTATTTACAGATCCAAGGCAGTAACGCAAAATTAAACGAGTAGAGCTATGGCACATATGAGTGAAGTTCGCGCCGCACGGGGCGGTGTGTTTGAAAATACAAAAGCCGGTTTGGCTGGTCTGGTACAGCGTTATGCGCGCTACAAACTGTATAAGACCACACTGGCGGAGCTGAAGTCGCTGACGAACCGAGAGCTGAGCGACCTTGGCCTGAACCGCACCATGCTGCGTCGCGTAGCATATGAGGCGGTTTACGATCGATAGGAATTTACGGTTCAGGAAACCCTCTCCTCCTCCCTGGGTTTTCTGTTAATCTGCGGCGGCACCTTCCTCCTCCCTGGTGTCGCCGCTTTTTTTATGCGCATTGGCCAGCGCCGACGGCAGCGCATTCGCAAAAACAGCGTTATCGGCGAATGTTCCGCAGCTGATCCGAATGCAGCGGTCCTGCGGCGCCACAAACGGCATGCGGGCAAAGACGCCTTCTTCAATCAAACCGGATAGAACGGCGCGGGCAAAGCGGCCATCGCGACCGCAATCGATTGTCACAAAATTCGTGGCCGATGGCAGGGCCGTCAGGCGGTTTTGCCGTGCGATATCTGTGATCTGGTCCCGCGAGGCTTTGATCCACGCGATGACATCGGACAGATGGGCCTGATCCCGCAGCGCCGCCATGGCCGCAGCTTGCGCCAGGCGGCCAACGCCAAAGTGGTTGCGGATTTTGTTGAAGGCAGTGATCAGCGCCGCTGGACCAATCGCATAGCCCACACGCAGACCGGCCAGTCCGTAAGCCTTAGAAAAGGTGCGCATCCGGATGACCGATGGATTTGCGACATCCAGCGCGGGCGCGGTTCCAGCCGGGGCGCAGTCGATATAGGCCTCATCCAGCACCAAGACACATCCGTCGGGAACAGATTCGATCATTCTTTCAATGGCTGCCGCCCCATGCCAGGTGCCCATCGGATTATCGGGATTGGCCAGATAGATCAGCTTGGCGCGGGTGCCTGTTGCGGCATCGATCAGTGCGGCGGGGTCTTCGTGATCATCACGATAGGGTACCTTGTGCAACACACCTCCATAGCCCTGCACGTGATAGTTGAAGGTCGGATAGGCCCCGTCCGAGGTCACGACCACGTCGCCCGGGCCGACAAACAGCCGGACCAGATAGCCCAGAAGCCCGTCGATGCCTTCGCCCACCACGATATTTGCTGCATCGACGCCATGATGGGCCGCCAGAGCCTGCCGCAGGTCGTGAGTTTCCGGATCGCCGTACATCCAGACATCCCCACCTGCGTCGCATATGGCTTTTTGCGCGGCCGGAGATGGGCCAAAGACGCTTTCGTTGGCGCCAAGGCGGGCCGCAAAGGGCTGTTGTCTTTGACGTTCCTGCGTTTCCGGTCCGACAAATGGAACCGATGCAGGCAAAGCGTCGACGATTTCAGTAAAGCGGTATTTTGACATGCGCGGCAGATAATCTGATCAGATCACCCGCCGCAAGGCCCCCTATGACATAAGCTGCGGCTGATCGTGCGCAACGCAGTGTTCGCCGACGGCCAGCAATTCGCTGATATCGACGGGTTTGCGCAGGACCGACGCGATGGCCGGGTCCATATCAAAAAGTTCGCCGCGGGGGAAAACGGTGCTGCCTGTGACAACGATGACCTTACAGTTGGGGTTCTTGTAGGTTGCCAGTGTCGCAACGGACAAACCAGTGTCTGATCCAAGGTACAGATCCAGCACAACCAGATCGAAGGATGTTGTCATCAGCGTTTTCCGTGCGTCTTCAGGCGATGCGGCCTCGAAACAGACGTGCTGCGCGCCCTCGAATACCTCGCACCACAGATGCGACAGGGCTGCATCATCCTCGACGACTAGAACTTTCAACGTATTCTCCAACATTCGTTAAAGCTGGACTTAAAACATTAACAATCTTTTAACCATCACCTCAAAATAGTGAATCAGCGTCAATGATCCGAACCAGTGCGGCTTTAATCTGCTATTGGTTGTATAAAGTCCAAGGCTTTCTTGTCATATCTGAGTCATCGGCACCAAAACGCTTTGCGCCGGTCAAACATTCAGCAACAGATGTTCCCGTTCCCACGGGCTGATGACCTGAAGAAATTCGTCATACTCGGCCTTTTTGACGATCGAATAAACCCGGCAGAACTCGGGTCCTAGCAGTTCGTGTATCCGGGTTTCGGCGTCAAAGAGGTCCATCGCGGCATAAAGGCCACGCGGGATGTCTTCGTCGGCGTCATAGGCATCACCCCGAAAGACTTCAGAAGGCGTTTCCTGATTGATCAGTCCCAGATATCCGCAGGCCAGCGACGCGGCGATGCCCAGATAGGGGTTGCAATCCATCCCCGCCAGACGGTTTTCGATGCGACGGCTTTCCGGGGGCGAGATGGGAATGCGAATGCCCGTTGTGCGATTGTCCCGCCCCCATTGCAGATTGATGGGTGCTGCGTGATCTTTGACGTAGCGGCGATAGCTGTTCACATAGGGCGCCAGCAGCGCGATGACGCTTGGAAGATATTTCTGCAGTCCGCCGATAAAATGCTGAAATGCGGGGGTTTCGCTGCCGTCTGCATCTGAGAAGATGTTCTGCCCGTCCTGATCGGCCACAGAATGATGAATATGCATCGCACTGCCAGGTTCGCCTGCGATTGGTTTGGCCATGAAGGTGGCGAAACAATCGTGGCGCAGGGCCGCTTCGCGGATCAGTCGCTTGAAATAGAAGATCTCATCGGCCAGCCGCACGGGGTTGCCGTGGCGCAGATTGATCTCTACCTGACCGGCGCCGCCTTCCTGAGTGATCCCGTCGATCTCAAACCCCTGGGCTTCGGCAAAATCATAGATGTCGTCGATGACGGGTCCGTATTCATCAACCGCACTCATGGAATAGGCCTGACGGGCGGCGGCGGGACGGCCGGTGCGGCCCATCATGGGTTCAATCGCCTTGGCCGGATCGATGTTGCGGGCGACCAGAAAGAACTCCATCTCGGGCGCGACAATCGGGGTCAATCCGCGGTCGTTGTAGAATTTCACAACGCGTTTCAACACGTTGCGCGGGGCCATTTCGACGGGGTTGCCTTTCGTGTCAAAAGCGTCATGGATGACTTGTAATGTGCAATCAGCGGTCCAGGGCGCTGCTGTCGCGGTTGTCATATCGGGTTTGAGGATCATGTCGGGTTCGACAAAGCCTTCTGGTCCCGCCGCTTCGCCCCAGCCCCCGGTGATCGTTTGGAAAAAAATCGAGTTGGGCAGGAAGAAAGACCCTTGTTTGGCGAATTTCGTGGCCGGAACAGCCTTGCCGCGCGCGATGCCGGGCAGGTCGGGAATGACGCATTCCACTTCGTCCACGCGTTGCCCGTCGATATAGGCCTTGGCCGTAGGGGGCAGATTTTCGATCCAATCGGTCATTGTGGCCTCTGATCACGTTTCAGGAATGCGGCAAGCTGGTCTGCCAATATAGCCGCATCATTTGGAGTCTGTACTTCAGCTTCGGCCCGATCCATCAAGGCATCCGGATATGTGCCGGTGCCACGGCGGGCCTTGATGTAATCTGCGATCACGGGGTTTGTCAGTTCGGGGTGCGGCTGAACCGTCAGAATCCGATTATCATAGACCAGCGCCGCGTTGGCACAATGTGCGCTTGAGCCAATGACCCGCGCGCCCGCAGGCAGATCCACCACCTGATCCTGATGCCAGGCGTTGGCGGCAACAGACCCAAGACCGTCAAATTCATAAAGATGCCTGCCAATGGCCCAACCACCGCTGAATTTTTCGACCCGGCCCCCAAGCGCCTGGGCGATGATCTGATGGCCGAAACAGATGCCGACCATGGGGCGCCCGTCGGCATAGATATCGCGGATCAATGTCTCAAGCGGAGGAATAAAGGGATGGTTTTCATAGGCTCCGTGGGCCGATCCGGTCAAAAGCCACCCGTCGGCGTGATCTACGGTGCCGGGAAACTGCATGTCGACAACATTCCAAGTCTGAAACGCAAACCCGTGGCCCTCCAGCATGTTTTCGAACAAAGTGGAAAAATCGCCAAAGCAGGCCCGAATTTCATCGGGCGTATGACCGCATTGCAGAATGCCGATTTTCATGGGTGCCCCGTTTTCGCCCGTCTTTCGATAAAATACTCAATCCTTTGAAAAAGTGGAAGCGAAATAAGATGTTAGACAGCTTCGACGACGGCCAGCAGTCGGTCCTGGGCCGAAAGATCGGCGAATTTACGGACCTCTTGCAGCTTGGTGCGGTGCAGGTTGTCCAGCAGTTGTTGGGGAAAGATGCGGGCCAGAAACTGGTCTTCCAGCGCCCTGATCGCGCTTTGCCAGTCGGTGTGCAGGCCCGGCAGGTCCTGAGCGTAGGCGTTGCCGGTGATAGGCGCGGGCGGATCAGTGCGATCTTCGATCCCGATAAATGCAGCCCCCAGAATGGCGGCCAGCATCAGATAGGGGTTCACATCGCCACCCGCGACGCGGTGTTCGATCCGGCGCGCGTTGGGTGGACCAGCGGGGATGCGCAGGGCCACTGTGCGGTTGTCATAGCCCCAACAGGCGGCGGTGGGCGCGTGTGAGGCATCGACAAACCTGTCGTAGGAATTCTGGTGTGGTGCAAAGAACAAGGTTGACGGCGCCATGGCCTGCAGGCACCCGCCAATCGCGTGTTTTAAAAGGTTATTTCCCATGGCACTTCCATCGTCAAAGATGTTTTCGCCGCTCTGATTAAGGACGGAAAAATGCACATGCAGACCGTTGCCCGCATCCTGTTCAAAGGGCTTGGCCATGAAGGTGGCGATCAGCCCGTGTTTGCGGGCTAGACCTTTGGCTAGGGTCTTGAATAATAATGTATTATCGGCGGTTTGCATGGCGTCGCGGTGGATCAGATTGACCTCAAACTGGCCAGTCCCGCATTCCGACATCGCGGCCTGGGCGGGGATGTCCATTGCCTGACAACCACTGTATAAGTCGTTGAAAAAACTTTCAAAATGATCTAGCTCGGCTAGCGACAGGATGTTGTCCGACGGATAAAGCGCGGCACTTGCGGGTGCTGAAAGCTGGATGTCGCGGGCCAGATAGAACTCAAGCTCGGTCGCTGCCTGGACTGTCCAACCTTTTTGTTCATATTTATCAAGGATTTGTGCCAGGCAATGCCGCGAATCTCCGGCAAAGGGCTGACCATCTTCGCGATACATCCATTGCGGGATCAAGTGGCCGGGTTGGTCCAGCCAGGGCATGGGAACAGGGCCGCGGTCGGTGGGGTGCAACACGCCGTCTCGGTCGCCGGTGGCGAAGAGGAGCGGGCTGTTTTCGATGTCAGCGCCGAAGATGTCGACGTTCAGAGCCGACAGCGGCATCCTGTTGGTTTTATTGGCGAATTCCTGCGGCAGACGCTTGCCTCGCCACTGACCGTTCAGGTCAACGACACCGATGCGCAGGGGGGCGGGCTGATTGGACATGGGGCTTTGTGGCATAAGATTGAGGTCGCGGAAATACCCTGAAAACAACGGCTTGGCGCGTATTGTGTGTTTTGCCACAGGTGCGGGGTGGGGGCTGTGAATGAAACAAACGCAACGTCGTGAAAGTAAAGACACCGTGCGGTGGCCATATCGCATGTGCAAATCGCACATTTTTGGGGTTTTCAGAGGTGGCCCGCGGCGCGTTTGCGCCACCCTCGGGCCGGCGCTGCCCTCAGCTTTCTCTTACATCTGTTGTAACTACTACAGAAAGGGGCCCTAGTTCTAACGAATGATCTGCGGTCTGATCCGCAGTTTCGGGCGCTTTTGTTGGGGTAGGTGGCGGTTGAGGCGTGTGTTGATCAGGCTGAAGACGCCTATGATCGCCAGGGTCATCAGGATAAAGAAGACCGCTAGAATGGGATAGGGGACAAAGGGGTTGAAGGTCTTGTCCGCGAAATAGTTCGCATAATAAAGCGCATCGCCGCGCTGTTGCTGTGCGGGGAAGCCTGTGAAAAAAACCAGGGCTGTGGCGTGGAAAAGAAAGATCGCCTCGTTCGTATAGGCAGGCCAGCCCAGGCGCAGCATGGTGGGAAAGACGACGCGGCGAAACCGTTTCCAGCCGGACAGGCCATAGGCGTCGGCGGCCTCGACCTCGCCCTTTGGAATGGATTGCAGGGCGCCATAGAAAATCTCGGCCGAATAGGCGGCGGTGTTCAGAAACAGCACAACCAGCGCGCCTGCCCAGGCGTTTGTCAGCCAGCCCAGGCCGACGTCGGCCTGACGGAAGGACAGGAACAGGAAGTAGGCAAAGAAGAACTGAATGAACAGCGGCGAGCCACGGAAAATAAACACGAACCACTCGGACGGTTTGCGGACCCAGAACAGCGGCGATGCCTTGCCCAGGGCCACCAGCACGGCCAGGAAAAACCCGCTGATGAGGGCAAAAAGGCCGAAATAGATATTCCAGATCATGCCGGACCCGATCAGCGTGACCTGTTCGCATAGGGTAAAGTCACTGCGCGGCAGCAGGCGTTCGCCGTAGCCCAGGGACCGAAAGGCGTAGTCCTGAACGGTTTGCCAACAGCTCATGCGGCGGCCCTTCGCAGTTTTTCCCCACCGCTGGTCGCCTGACCGTGGTTCAGTCGGCGTGTCAGTCGATCAAGTACAATTTCCGATATCTTGGTAAAGGCCAGATAGAAGACCAGCAGCCCCAGAAAATACCACATGCGCCAATCGCCATGGGGGTAATCGGTGAACCGCGACGTCTTGGTGCCGCCCAGTTCGCGCGCCCAATAGACAATATCTTCGACGCCCAGAAGGAACAGAAGCGGCGTGGATTTGATCAGAACCATCCACAGGTTGCTGAGGCCGGGCAGGGCATAGACCCACATCTGCGGCACCAGAATGCGCCAGAAGCTTTGGCGGGTGCTCATGCCATAGGCGGCTGCGGTTTCCATTTGGGCCAGTGGCACCGCCCGCATGGCGCCGAACAGCACGTTCGCGGAAAAGGCACCAAAGACGATGGCAAAGGTCAGGACGGCCAGGAAGAACCCATAGCCTTCGTGCATCCATTGGGGCGCCGTATTGAGGGGTAGTTTGGCTGCGGCACAGACCACGAAATCATTGCCCTGTCGGATCGGCTGATCCCAGTCGGGGCAAAGCGCCTGATGTCTGATCCATTCAAAAAACTGATCAAGCGCGATGACGAAGAACAGAAAAAACGCGATGTCGGGTACGCCGCGGACAATGGCGATGTAGGATTTGCCAAACCAGCGCAAAGGCAGGAGTGCCGACCGCGCCGCTGCAGCCCCTGCAAAGCCAAAGGCCAGTGCCAAGGGGGCCGTCACTGCAAGCAACAGTAAAACCGTTCCAAAGCTGGCGTAAAAGGCCATGTGCTTCCCCGTTGTCAGGTAGCAGGCCATCCATTGCCAGTCAGCTAGCGTTGTGGGGTCGGTGCAAAATGAAAACATAAACCAAGTCAGGGTGAGGCCCGATCAGGGCCCCACCGTTCAGATTAGTAGATGGGTGCGCCTTCACCGAACCATTTGACGATCAATTCGTTCAGCGTACCATCTTCTTTCATCGAGGTGATGGCTGCGTCAAGCTTTGCTTTGAGTTCTGTGTCAGATTCACGCAAACCGATCCCGATGCCGTCGCCAAGTGGAACATCATCACCGATGAACATCAGCTCTCCGCCGCTTTCTTCAACGATGGGGGCCAGGAAGTCTTTGTCGGCGAAAACCGCGTCGGCTTCGCCATTGCGGACGGCAGCGATGGTTTCATCGGGGGTCGCGAATTCCAGCAATGTCGCACCGCTTTCGGCAACATGGCCCGCCTGGATCGTTGTGGCCTGCGCCGCAACCACGCCACCTGTGATATCAACGCTGTCGCTGGTCGCGACATAGGCCGAGGCCGCAGGTGGATAGTAGTTTTGGGTGAAATCGATAACCTCATCCCGTTCGTCGGTGATCGACATGCCCGCCATGATGGTGTCGTAGTTAGATGACACAAGGTTTGGGATGATCGAGTCCCAGTCGTTCATGACCCATTCGCAGGTCAGTTCAGCGCGGGCGCAAAGTTCGTCACCCACTTCGCGTTCGAACCCGTCCAGTTCACCGTTATCGTTGATGAAGTTATAGGGGGGGTAGGCGCCCTCGGTGCCCATGCGGACAGTGGTGCCGTGACCCGCGGCAAAGGTCATGCTGGCGGTCAGCGCCAGGGCGGCGGTTGAAAGAATTATTTTTTTCATTTGGTTTGACTCTCCTGTTGGCTTTTTTGTTTTAGGCCGCTTTGCCGGCAGACAGAAATTGCTGCAGGCGGGGGGATTGCGGCGTGTCGAAAACGGCGTCTGGTGCGCCTTCCTCTTCGATCAGGCCCTGATGCAGAAAAACGACGTGGTCGCTGACATCACGGGCGAGATTCATGTCATGGGTGACGATGATCATTGTGCGTCCCTCGGCCGCCAGGGCCTTGATCACGCGGATCACTTCCTGTTCCAGTTCGGGGTCCAGGGCCGAGGTGGGTTCGTCGAAAAGCAGCGCCTTGGGTTCCATCGCAAGGGCACGGGCAATGGCGGCGCGCTGCTGCTGGCCGCCCGACAATTGCGCGGGATAGACATCGCATTTATCGCCGATGCCGACCTTGTCCAGATACATCCGCGCGGCCTCTTCAACCTCGGCCTTGTCGCGGCGCAGGACGGTCACCGGTGCCTCCATCACATTTTGCAGGATGGTCATATGGGCCCACAGGTTGAACTGCTGAAACACCATCGACAGGTTGGTCCGGATGCGGATCATCTGCGCGCGGTCCGCGGGGTGCCGTGACAGCCCCTGACCTTTCCAGTGAACGGCTTCGCCTTCGAACAAAATCTCACCCTGCTGGCTGTTTTCCAACAGATTGGCACAGCGCAGAAGCGTCGATTTGCCTGACCCCGACGATCCGATCAAACATACGACATCGCCCCGTTTTGCAGTGATATCGACGCCCTTGAGAACCTCAAGTTCATCGTAGCATTTGTGCAAATCACGAATCTCTATGACGGGGTTGTCTGACACATGCGTTCCCATGTTAATGAGGACTAATAGTAGGGCGCAGTTTTCCGTCAAATGCAATGCTTTCATTCCGCTTGACGCAGCGAAAACCGGAAAAAATCGTTAAATATCGTGCGGAATGTTCGGGCGTTGCATGTTGATTGGGCAGGAATGAATGGGGTGAATTGATCACGTGGACTGATAACTTTTCCCTTTGGTGGGATTTTGTAGAAGGTGAAGCAATGTCAAATATCGAAACTGATCGGTCAGTGGCTTCGTTGAAATGTTATCCACAAGGCTTAAACCAGACTTTTGATGCCAGCTGATTATGATCTTAACCTGATCATTAAATGTTTTCGATGACTTGCCAAAACGCTGCCCATGTCTTTCTTTGTTCTTCGGGCATATCGCGATCGTTATCCTCATTCATGAGTTGCTGTGGGGTGGCCCAAACGATACTAAGCGGGCGTGCGGCATTGCAGAGTTGTTCCGATTGTTCGTCTGTTATTCTATTTCCAAGTATTTGCACCAAGCCTGCCTGACCAACGGGCACCTGCAGCATGTCATCAATATAACCTTGCAAATCGGCCCGTTTGGCGTCCTCGGGAAATGCGGAAATAAGCGCTTTTAATGCAGTCAAATCCTGATCCCGTGCACCTCCGCAGGCCCATTTTACGGTGATGGGCGCCAAAATGAAGTCAAAGCCAAAAAAGACGTTTATGTTGCGATCAGTTTGCGCTGATGCAACACAAGCCATCATGATAAGGTAAAAAGTGAACTGTTTCATCGCCTTTAACATTACGCGATCAATCAGGATAACGCTGTAACAGTCAAGTTGCAGTGGGTTCCCTGAATGTACCATGTGGCGGATTATCTATAACCGTTGTCGGCCCTTAGGCCACAAGATATGCGTCTGCTGAAATATCTATCAGACCGGCGATCCCAAGCGTTGTGCGGTCGTGATCGGGTAGATCGGTGATTGATTGGTGGACCGCGTCGAACAGGGCCTGTCTGTCGTGGCCAGGGCTTGTGATCAGGGGCAGTCCGGGGGTGGGCTGGGTTCGGGCCAGTTCTGTCAGGCCGTCGGTCTGGTCCCATTTGCAGATCATGCGCCAGGTGTGGGCGTCGATGAAGGCCAGGTCGGCCTGGCCGTTCAATACAGCAGTGACTGAATTGGCGTGTGCGCCGGTTTCTAATGTTGCCGAAAACGTAATGCCGTGGTGTCGCGCGAAGCTTTTGGCGGCGAACCAACCGGACTGCGACAGCGGGTCATTGTAGGCCAGGCGGGGTCTATCGAAAGGGTCTGCGTCGCCCGACTGACGTGCGATGACGACGCTGTTGTAGTACCCAGGGGGGCAACCGGGCAGGGCGTAGTCGGGCGTGCCGACCAGCGTGACCGTGGGGTGCAGTTTTTCCCGGTAAGGGCCGCCGCAGGTCTGGGCCAGAACCAGATCGGGGGCTATCCAGATATCCCACAACGGGCGGTCGCGGGTCAGTTCAGGCGGGGATGGAATGCCCAGATCCGTCAGATGCCCATGCACCAGGGCCCATAACCGGTCATTCGCATCCTGCGTCTGGGGCCGATCATACATGGGCAGGGCTGCGATCATTGATGGCGGGCTTCGACCCTTTGCCGTGCCAAGGCCGAATCGCGGTCACTGACCCCCAGCAAATTGGCGACCAGCCGCAAGAGGGCGTCTTCGGCATCGTCGCGTACGCCATCGGCCAGCGCCACATCCCAAAGCGCCTCAACCACGCCCGCGCGTTCGTCATAGACGACGGCGTCCTTGATGGCGCGGGTAAAGCGGACAGTGTCGGGCGCTTCGCTTTCCAGTGTTTCGGCATCGCCACGCAGTTCGGTCGCGCCCACCGGTGTCAGGCCATAGCGGGCCGAGGTGATCCGTTCGATCCGCTCTTTTTCCGAGGCTTCATATAAACCATCCGACTTGGCCACGCGCACCAGCAGTGCCGTCAGGGCCAGCCTGGCATCCAGATCATTCAGGGGTTCGGGGTCGGTCGCCAAAAGGCGTTTCAGGAAATCTGCAAACATGATGTTGATATATGTGGCATTTTTCCGGGGGCCAAGTCATTTGCGGAAATAACGGGCAATCCGGCTCAGTTGACCTGATCGTGAGCACATAATGCATTTGGGTGTGTTGCTGTTTGAACGAATGCCCTAAGTTCAATTTGAAAGTGGATGAGGTGGGCAATGCAACTGAGTCTTTCCAATATGTCGCGCATCGCCGTGATCACCCTGGCAGCGGTGTCTCTTAATGCGACGCCCGCGCTGGCGCAGGGCGGCCCGTCAGTTGTCGGTGTTGAAACGGTCGAGGTGCGAGAGCTGTCTGAAACCGTGCCGGTTTTCGGTGAAATTGTTGCGTCGCGCGAAAGTGATGTGGCGGCCCAGGTCAGTGGTTTGATTGCGACCGTTGATGTGCTGACGGGCGACAATATTCAGCAAGGCCAGCTTTTGGCGCAGCTGGATACGGATTTGCTGCAGATCGAACTGGATCAGGCCCAGGCGGCTTTGGCTGAGGCCCAGGCAGGTATCGCCGTGGCCCGCGCCCGCGTTCAGCGCCGCAGCAGTGATTTTTCGCGGATCGATTCCCTGCGCGGGACCTCGGCCTTTTCCGAGGGGCGCTTTGACGAGGCAACCGGTGATCTGGCCGAAGCGCGCGGACAACTGGCCGAAGCCGAGGCACGTCTGCTGAATGCTCAGGCGTCACTGGCGCAGGCGCGCTACAATCTGGACCGGGCCAGCATCACCGCCCCGTTTTCTGGTGTTGTTCTGTCGGTCAGTGCCGATCCGGGGCAGTTCATTCAGGTGGGCGCATCGGTGGCGCGGCTGTTGGACGTGGGCGCGCTTGAGGTCGAGGCCAATGTGCCATCGCGGTACATCGCTGCGCTGACGCCTGATCTGATCGTCTTGGCCCAGACCGAGGACGGGTATGAGGTCGACCTGAGCGTTCGCGCGATCCTGCCCACCGAATTTGCAGCGACGCGGACGCGGCCGGTGCGGTTCAACGCAATCTTTCCGGAAAATGGGCGCCCTGTGGCAGTTGGTCAGTCGATCACGGTTTCGATCCCTGTCGATACCCCGCGCGAAGTGCTGTCGGTCCCCAAGGACGCTTTGGTCCAGGGGCGCGGCGGCTGGACGGTTTTTGTGAATGACAATGGTACGGCCCAACCGCGGTCGGTCACAGTGGGTGTCGCGATGGGCGACCGGTTCGAATTGCTTAGCGGTCTGGACGAAGGCGATCAGGTTGTCGTGCGCGGCAATGAACGCCTGCGGCCCGGCCAGCCCATCCAGCCCGCGGATATGGCCGCGGCACAGAACAGCAGCGCAAACTAAGAGGCACGACGCCATGGACCCCATCCGCTTTGCCATCGAACGCCCCGTCGCCGTTATCGCGGCGGTTGTCATGGCCATTCTGTTCGGGGCCATCGCGCTGACCCGCATCCCGATCCAGCTGGCCCCAGACGTGCGCAATCCCATTGTCGTGATATCGACAGATTGGCCCGGCGCCGCCCCGATCGAGATTGAGCGTGAAATCGTCAATCCTCAGGAAGAGGCCCTGCGCGGGCTTGAGGGGCTGGATATCATGACCTCAAGCTCGCAAACGGGCGAGGCCGAGATTACGCTGGAATTCGCTATCGGCACCGATATGACCGAGACATTGTTGCTGGTGTCGAACCGATTGGACCGGGTCGGCAATTACCCCGATGAGGCCAGCGAACCGACGCTGAATACCTCGGGCGATGATGACAGCCCGATTGCCTGGGTGCTGGTCACAGCGGGCGAAGGCAACACAAGGCCTATGGCAACCTATGGCGATTTTGTCGAAGACGTCGTGAAAGACCGGCTGGAACGGGTCGAAGGTGTATCGGCGGTCAATGTCTTTGGTGGTGTGACCCGCGAACTGCAGATCGTTGTCGATCCGCGCCGTCTGGCCCGTTTTGGTCTAACGGTGCCCGAGGTCGTGAACCGGTTGCGGGCCGAAAACATCTCGATCTCGGCAGGGGATATCGAAGAGGGCAAGCGTCGTTATGTTGTCCGGGCCGAGGGCAGCCTGGATACGGTCGAGGCCATCGAAAGTGTGGTTTTACGGTCCGAAGCGGGCACCGGCGCCCTGGGCCGTGTTCGCGTGGCTGATGTGGCTGATGTGGGTTTTGCCTTTTCCGAACCCACCGCGCGCCTGCGGTTCCGCGGCGAACCGGGACTTGCCTTTAACATCGTGCGCGAACAGGGCGCCAATGTGATCGAGACGATGGAGGAAGTGCGCCGTGTGATCGACGAACTGGCCGTTGGCCCGGTGGCCGAACAGAACCTGCGGCTTCAGCAGGTCTATGATGAAACGATCTATATCGAGGGCGCGATTGATTTGGTCACGCAAAACATCTGGATCGGCGGGCTTCTGGCGGCGACCATCCTTTTGTTGTTCCTGCGCAGCCCACGCGCGACGCTGGTCGTGTCGCTGGCGATCCCGGTTTCCATTGTGGCGACTTTTGTGGCGATGGCGGCGACGGGCCGCACGCTGAACGTAATCTCGCTGGCTGGGATTGCCTTTGCCGTCGGCATGATTGTGGACGCGGCAATTGTGGTGCTGGAAAACATCTATCGATTACGCGAACAGGGCTTAAGCCGACGCGAGGCCGCCTATCGCGGTGCAAAACAGGTCTGGGGCGCCATCCTGGTGTCGGCCCTGACCACGGTTCTGGTCTTTGTGCCGATTCTGATCATGCAGCTTGAGGCCGGGCAGCTGTTCCGGGATATCGCCGTTGCGATCTCAGTCTCGGTCCTGTTGTCGCTGGTTGTCGCGGTCACGGTGATCCCCGCGCTGTCCAGCCGTTTGCTGAAAAAGGGCGAACAGGTCACTTTGAAGCTGCCCGGAATTGACCATCTTGCACGCGGGTTCAAGGCGCTGGTCATGATGTATATACGCGCCACGGTTCGTATCAGAACCCTTGGTATTTTTATGGTCGTCTTGATCGGTGGCACGGCTGCTATCGCAACTTATGTATTTTTGCCCCGTCTTGAATATCTGCCCGAAGGCAACCGCAATCTGGTCTTCGGTCTGATCATTCCGCCCCCCGGATACAATCTGGATACGACCGAAACCATTGCCGAACGCATCGAACGCACCGCCCAACCCTTGTGGGAGGCATCACCGGCCCTGGCACTGGAAGACGGCACGCCAACGGTCGACAACTTCTTCTTTGTCGCCACGCCCGGCAACAGCTTTGTCGGGGCTACAGCGGTTGATGGTACGCGCGTATCGGAACTGATCCCGATCTTGTCGGGGCCGATCTTTGCCGAACCGGGCACCTTTGGGTTCATGACGCAGCCGTCGCTGTTTGGTCGCGGTGTCGGCGGGGGCCGTACGATTGAGCTGAATGTGTCGGGTCAGGATTTGGAACAGATATTGGGTGTGGCCGGGCAGGCGGCGGGGATCGTCTCGGGCCTGCTGCCCCGGTCCGAAGGTCACCAGTTCCGTCCGATCCCCGGCCTTGAGCTGGGCGCGCCCGAGGTGCGATTGATCCCCGACCGGCTGCGCTTGGCCGATGCGGGGCTGGACGCGGGCGCGCTATCCATAACAGTCGATGCCTATAACGACGGTGTCCGCGTGGCCGAGATTACCGAAGGCGCCGACCGTCTGAACCTGGTGCTGATGGGCGACCGGTCGATGTTGTCGGACCTGCGCACGCAAGATATCGGGTCATTCCCGGTTGTGACGCCATCGGGCCAGATCGTGCCGGTATCAGCACTGGCCGAAGTCCGGGTGACGGCGGGCCCCACCGAAATTCGCCACCGCGACCGGCTGCGGACGGTCACGCTGGAAATCCGGCCGTCGGACGCGTTGCCGCTGGAGGCCGCGGTTGAGCTGTTGCAGGCCGAAGTCATAGACCCCTTGCAGGAACAGGGGCTGCCGCCCGGCATTCGGCTAAGCGTGTCCGGCACTGCCGACCAACTGAGCCAGACCTGGGAGGCCATTCAGATCAACCTGATCGTTGCGCTGATCATCGTGTTCCTGGTCATGGCGATCCTGTTTGAAAGCTTCGTTCTGCCGCTGGTCATCATGATCTCGGTTCCTGTGGCGGCGGCGGGCGGCGTTGGGGGGCTGGCGCTGCTGAACACGTTCCAGACGCAGCCGCTTGATATGCTGACCCTGCTTGGGTTCATCATTCTGATCGGGATCGTGGTGAACAACGCCATTCTGATCGTCCACCAGGCGCTGTATCATCTGCGCGACGAAGGGATGGACCCGATCGATGCGATTGAGGAAGCGACGGAAAACCGGATACGGCCGATTTTCATGTCCACGCTGACCAGCATCATGGGGATGCTGCCGCTGGTGGTTTTTCCTGGCGAAGGATCCGAGCTGTATCGCGGTCTGGGCGCCGTGGTTGTGGGCGGTTTATCGATGTCAGCCTTCCTAACGCTGCTGACGGTTCCACCATTGCTGCGGCTCTGTCTGGTCGCCCCGTCCGAGGATGAAGAGGCCTTGGCCAAACCTGCCCCCGCCGATTAGAGCTGCGCGCTTGACTTCACAGGCGGCTGACGCCAACCCTGCGCATAATGTTTGATCTGCGCCCTGTTGGATATGTTATCGGATTGCTCGTCACCGCCCTTGGTCTGACGATGCTGGCCCCCATGGCGATGGATCTTCTCATTGGTGATCCGCATTGGGCGGTCTTTTTGGAAAGTGCAATCATTACAATTGTTTCCGGGGGGCTGATCGCTGTGGCCTGTGCCAATGGCGTGAAACAGGGGCTGACGATCCAGCAGACCTTTCTGCTGACCACATCAGTTTGGCTGGCGTTGCCGTTTTTCGGGGCTTTGCCGTTTCTTCTGGGCGCGACTGAGGCGCGGTTTGTAGATGCGTTTTTCGAAGCGATGTCAGGGCTGACAACCACCGGATCGACGGTTTTTTCGGGCCTTGATGATCTGCCCCAGGGCCTGATCCTGTGGCGTGCGATCATGCAGTGGCTGGGTGGGATCGGCATCATCGTTGTAGCGATGGTGTTTCTGCCCGAACTACGGGTAGGCGGTATGCAGATTTTCCGGTCCGAAGGGTTTGATACCTTTGGTAAAATCCTGCCACGCGCGACCGAGATTTCATCAAGAATATCAGTGATCTACATCGCGATTACAATCGCCTGCACCTTTGCCTATCTGGCCTGCGGCATGCGGATGTTCGATGCGGTGGTTCACGCTATGACGACCGTCGCAACGGGCGGATTTTCCAGCTATGATGCATCCTTCGGCGCGTTGCCTGCGGCGGCTGAATATGTGGCGGTGATTTTCATGGTGCTGGCTGCATTGCCCTTTGTGCGGTACGTTCAGATGATTTCCGGCAGCCCAACGGCGGTCTTTCACGACAGCCAGATCCGGGTGTTTCTGACCGTCACGCTGGTTTTGGCAACTATCCTGACGCTTTATCTTTGGATGCGGGCCGGTCTGTCGGAAGAAAGCCTGCGCAAGGCGTTGTTCAACGTCACGTCGATCCTGACGGGGACGGGGTACGCCAGCGAAGACTATATGACCTGGGGCAGCTTTCCTGTGGTGATGTTGTTTTTTGTTGGTCTGATTGGGGGGTGTGCTGGCTCAACCTCTTGTTCTATAAAGATTTTCCGCTATCAGCTTTTGTTTACATCGATCAAGGCGCAGATCCAGAAATTGCATTCGCCGCACGGCATTTTCACCCCGCGCTATGATGGCCGCACCGTGGGTGAGGATATTCTGAATTCGGTCATGGCCTTTTTCATGCTGTTTATCCTGACCCTGGGCGTGTTTTCGGTGCTGTTGGGGATGACGGGGCTGGATTTCATCACCTCTGTTTCCGGCGCCTCGGCCGCGCTGGCGAACATCGGTCCCGGCTTGGGGGAACAGATCGGCCCGGCGGGGAACTTCGGTGACCTGAACGATGCCGCGAAATGGATATTGTCGGCCGCGATGTTGATCGGACGGCTTGAGCTGATGGCCGTCTATGCGATCCTTACGATCCAGTTCTGGCGGACTTAAGGGGTGTGTCAGGACTTGATATAACTTTCCCGCCCGGTGGGCACCACCGGGCAGCGCCCGACCCGCCCCCGTCACGCCAAAGGCGTGCTTTAAGCACGACGGCGGGCGCTTCTCGCCCACCCTCGGGCCGGTCGCTGCCCTCAGCACGTTCATACTGACTTCGCAGGCGCTTAAGCCTCTTTCTGTTCCTTCTTTTCATCCAGTTCGGTGACTAGTGCCGTTTCAAGCTCTTTACGCAGCTTGTGGGCCAGTTCCATATATTCGGGGTTGTCGGCGACGGGCACGCCGGGTTTCCAGACGTCGGCCAGTTCGCGCAGCGAATGGCGGTCGACTTTATAGAAATTCGTTTCGGCATCAGCGGCTTCGAATTCAGATAGCCCCATATTTTCAAGCACATATCGTGCGGCGCGCAGGCTGGAATCAAACAGTTCCCGCACAATGTCATCCGCACCCGCGCGGTAAAGTTCATAGACGTGAATCCGATCCCGCGCGCGCGCGATGATGTGCAGATCGGGCCGTTCGCGACGGGCATTTTCGACGATGCGGGTGCAGGCCTTGGGGTCGTCCATCGCGACTACCAGAACCTTTGCCTGTGCCAGCCCTGCGGCGTGCAAAAGCTCGGGCCGGCTTGGGTCGCCGAAAAAGCCCTTGAAGCCGAATTTTCGCATCAGTTCAATCGTCGACAGATCGTTGTCCAGCACCGTTGTCTTGAACCCCGACATTTGGACCATGCGGTTGACGACCTGACCAAAGCGCCCGATGCCCGCGATGATAATTTCGCTTTGTTCATCAATCGTGTCGGCAGGCTGTTCCTGGGTGCCCGTATCGGTCATCCGACCGCTGAGGAATTCGTAGAACATGAACAAAAGCGGCGTGATCAGCATCGACAGTGCAATGATCAGCAGCAGTTGCTGCGACACCATCGGGTCGATGACGTTTTGCTGCACCGAAAAGGACAGTAGTACAAAGCCGAACTCACCCGCCTGCGCCAAGGATAGGGCAAACAGCCAGCGATCCCGCCCTTTCAGTCCGAACATACGTCCTATGACGAACAGAACGCCCCCCTTGATCAGGATCAGCAGTAATGTCAGCGCGATGATCGTGGCGGGATTTGCAAAGAGAACCTGAAAATTGATGCCCGCCCCGACGGTGATAAAGAACAGGCCAAGCAGCAGCCCCTTAAAGGGTTCGATGTCGGCCTCAAGCTCATGCCGGAATTCCGAGTTTGCCAGAACGACGCCCGCCAGAAATGCACCTAGGGCGGGGGATAGCCCCACCAGGATCATGGCTTCAGCAATGCCCACAACAATAAGCAGCGCAAAGGCTGTATACATTTCCCGAAGGCGCGCCAGGTGGATAAAACGGAACAAGGGCCGCGTCAGATAGATGCCGGCGAAAATGATCGTGGCGACGACGCCAAGGGTCACCAGTGTTACGCCCCAGCCCGGCAGTCCTTCGACCAGCGACATGGTTGCATGGCCATGATCATCGGTACTATGTCCCAGATCGACCGATCCGTCGGGCGCCAAATGCATGTCGGCGCCCGTGGCCAGCAGGGGCAACAGCGCCAGCATGGGGATGACCGCGATATCCTGGCTGAGCAAGACCGAAAAGCTGCTGCGCCCACCGTTGGTTTGCATCAGCCCCTTTTCCGACAGGGTTTGCAGGACGATGGCCGTCGAACTTAGTGCGAAAGTCAACCCGATCGCCAGCGCCGGTTGCCAGTCAAAGCCAAGCGTCAGACAGGCCCCCATGATCAGAACGGTCGTCAGCCCGATCTGCAGACCGCCGAGCCCAATCAACCGGTCCCGCATGTTCCACAGCGCGCGCGGGTCCAGTTCCAGGCCGATCAGGAACAGCATCATGACGACGCCGAATTCCGCGAAGTGCTGCAGGTCTTGCGTTTCTGATCCGACCCAGCCCAGGACCGGGCCGATCATGATACCGGCCAGCAGGTATCCCAGCACCGATCCCAACCCAAGGCGTGAGGCTATCGGCACCGCCACCACTGCTGCGCCAAGGTAAATCGTTGCCTGAAGCAGAAAACCTTCCATGTCTTATCCCTACACTGGCAAAGGCGCGTCGGCCTTAAGTTGGTCCATCACGATCTGGCTTTGCACGCGCGCCACAGCCGGATGTGGCAGCAGCACGTCGTGGATGACACTGTTCAGCGCCGATAGATCTTCGGCATAGACGCGCAGCAGATAGTCAGCCTCGCCCGTCAGGGCCCAGGCACCCGTGATTTCGGGTCGGCTGTCGATCAGCCGTGCGAAGGATTTGGCATTTTCAGGGCCATGGGCCTTAAGCGCCACCTGAACAAAGGCCTGAACCGTCAGGCCCAGCTTATGTGCATTCAGGCGCGCTGCGTAGTGTCGGATGATGCCTTCGGCCTCAAGCCTTTGGCGGCGGCGTCCGATCTGGCTGGCAGACAGATGCAGCATTTCGCCCAGTTCCTGCGACGTCAGATGGGCATCTTTTTGCAGTGCGGCCAGAAGCCGTTGATCAATCGAATCCAATGTCATGCGTTTATCGTGCACTCTTTGCGGTATTGAAGCGCGTTTTGCGCATTATTCGTAAAAACCATATGGCAGAATGCGCAGAAATCACAGGCTAGATGACATATCTCTTCACTGTGACCATTTGAAAGGATAAAAAATGGGCCCTTTTCCGCATGATGCGCCAAAATCTGAAATCACCGATCAGAACCCGGCCGGGACCGATGGGTTCGAATTTGTGGAATTTGCGCACCCCGACCCCGATCAGCTGCGCGACCTGTTTACCAAGATGGGCTACATCCACACGGCGACGCACAAGACCAAGGCGATTGAGCTGTGGCAACAGGGCGACATCACCTATGTGCTGAACAATGAACCGGGCAGTCATGCCCATTCCTTTGTGCAGGAACACGGGCCCTGCGCGCCGTCGATGGCCTGGCGTGTGGTGGATGCGCAGCATGCCTTCGATCATGCAGTTGCAAAAGGCGCGAAACCCTATGACGGCGCGGGCAAGACGATGAATGTTCCGGCAATTGTGGGCATCGGCGGATCGCTGATTTACTTTATCGATCAGTATTATGAAACGAACCCTTATAACGATGAATTTGACTGGTGCGATAAGGCGCATCCACAGGGCGTGGGGTTCTATTACCTCGATCACCTGACGCATAATGTCCATCAGGGCAATATGGATGTCTGGTTCAAGTTCTATGGTGATCTGTTCAATTTCCGCGAAATCCGTTTCTTTGATATCGAGGGCAAATATACAGCGCTTTATTCCCGCGCGCTGACCTCGCCCTGTGGGCGCATCCGTATTCCCATCAACGAAGATCGCAGCGAAAACGGCCAGATTGTCGAATACCTGCGGCGGTACAACGGTGAGGGCATTCAGCATATCGCTGTGGGGGCTAGGGACATTTATGCGGCGACTGATGCGATTGCGGATCGTGGGTTGAAATTCATGCCGAAACCGCCCGAGGCGTATTATCACCAAAGTCATGACCGGGTGAAAGGGCATGACGAGCCGATCGAAAAGATGATGAAACATGGCATTCTGATCGATGGTGAAGGTGTCGTGGGCGGCGGCGAGACCCGTATTTTGTTGCAAATCTTCTCAAAAACCGTGATCGGGCCGATTTTCTTCGAGTTCATTCAAAGAAAGGGTGACGACGGCTTTGGCGAGGGTAACTTCAAAGCGCTGTTCGAGTCGATCGAGCAAGACCAGATCGAACGCGGTGTTTTGGGAACGGCGGCAGAATAGCCGTCGTCAGTTGCCAGGCATCTGCAGCGATATGTTGCGGCCGCGTTTGACATATCGCAACTCGCTTTGACCGATGGCGGTGACCTGACCGCCATCCAATGTATCGCCTACCTGCACCCTGACATAGCGACCGTTGCGCAGGCGCACCAGCGCTTCGCGCGAGGACGGCTTTCCGAAAACACCGATCAGATTGATTTGCCGCATATTGATCACGTTCGTCAGAGTTGCATTTTGCGCCACCGTCTGGCCCGAGGGCCGCGATGGCTGAATATCGATCACGTCGGGCGCGGGGGCCTGGCGTGGGGCGGGGGCAGCCGGACGCGTTGCATTGTTCACTATTTGTGAAAAATTTCGCGGTCTGGCTTTGGGTGTTGGCGATCTGTTAACAGCCAGAGGCGACCCGGACAAGGCTTCCGCGACGGCATTGTTGGTATCCGGGCTAAGATTTTCAAGCACAACGGTCGATCCAAGCCCCTGTTGTGGCGGTGTCGGTTCGGACGAGGCCAGATCATCAGGTCTGATCAGGGGGCGCAGGGTCGATAGTTCGTCTATGGTTCGGCCGCCCAGACGTGCGCGTTCAGCCTGTTCAGCAAGATCATCGGGCCGCGGCCTTGGCCGAAACAGCGCCAGTGGATCGGGTTGGGTTTCGTCCGTTTGAACGGTCTCTTCTTGGTCTTCCCGCACAGGCGGTATGATCGGCGGTGCGCCAGTATAGACCGTCACACCGTCGGGTGTCGTGGCGCCATCCGGTGTGGGTTCGACAAGTTCCGTTTCGGGTGTTGGGGCGACTGCCAAGGTGTCGACCGACGGCAGGTCAAACAGCCGGACCGGGGGCAGTGCAACAGCATCCGACACGGCGACGGCTGGGTCGAGCGACACGATATAAAGGTCGTCGATGGTATTGGGTGATGGGGGCACCATGGCATCCGGCGCCTGCTGCCATAGGTCTATTGTCGCGCTGTCGGCCGCTTCGGTTGGGACGGCAATCGGGAAGGCGACGACATTCTGGTCGGCCTCGGCGATGCCCTGATCGGCGATTTCCTCATCAGACAGGGCGACATCGGTGTCTGGGCGGTCGGTTTGTGCAATCGTGTCTGAAGCGGGTGCGCCTTGGGGGCGTTCGTTTGACCCCAGCACCGTGAACAGGATTGTGGCGACCAGAATAACGGCCGCAATCGCTGCTGCGTATTTGGGCACGTTGTCGGTTTTTATCGACCGGTCATTTGATTTTGGGGCACCGAAAGCGGACTTTGCGGGCGCTTGATCGGTGGTGACGGCAGCCACGGCGGGTTGATCCGGTTCTGCTGCCTTTTCCGGTTCCACATGAGTTTTGTCTAATGCGGTATCGTCTGAAAGAAGCTCTTGTTTTTCGGGCTGATCCTGAACAGCCTTCTCAGGCTCAGGCTCAGGCTCAGGCTCAGGCTCAGGCTCAGGCTCAGGCTCAGGCTCAGGCTCAGGCTCAGGCTCAGGCTCAGGCTCAGGCTCAGGCTCAGGCTCAGGCTCAGGCTCAGGCTCAGGCTCAGATTGCTTTGTCAGGATAAGGGGGGTATCGTTTTCAATGCTGTCCGGGTTCTCCGAAAGGTCAGTTTCGACCATTTCAGTCTGATCTATGGTTGCCTGATCGTCTGGCGCTTCGGCTTGTGCGAAAAGATTTTCGCCCTGGCTTTGTTCATCGCCCAAGGTGATATCGCCAAAAAGCGATATATCCGTAAATGGGACCTGGCCGGGTTCAGCCTGTTGCCCTGTTTCGACAACCGGTTGTGTATCGGGTTCGATGCGGTCACCGTGTTCAAGAATATCTTGGGAAAATCGGGTGGGGCCAAAAAATGGTTCGCCCTGAAACACATCTTGATCGGCGTTTGCGACAAATGACACAGGGTTAAAGCCGTGGGCCACGCAGAATGTCTCTGCCTCTTTCAGGGTTTGCCGGGCCACCGCCGCCACCTGAACAGTTTCACCGACCTGTACATAATCATAGGCCAGTTGATCCAACTCATAGGGGGTGGCGCCCTGCAGGTGCTGCCTGACCTGATCGTCCGCATCAGCATTGGCATCTATCTGAAAGTCCAGATATTTGATCTGATCTTCAGGCAGGATCAGCTTGGTGGTGACCGGCCCGCGATCCAGTGACACGGCCGTGCTGCGCAATTCAGACAGACGATCAGACAGAGCCTCATCTTCAATATCGGCCACACCAACGCTGTCCCACCCGTTCGGGCCGCGACACACAAGTCGGATTTCACCGACAGATAGAAAAAGCGCAAAGCTTGGCTTCATACGATAGGCCGTCCGCTGACCTTTTGAAAATGCAGTCTCATCTTCGACCAAAAACTGATTAAATAAGTCTTATAGCAGGTTTCCGCCGTGCGAAAGGCACAGCCCAAGAAATCGGCGGTATGGCGCGTCATAAGGGTGTCGAGACAGATATAGGAGAAACAGGATATGCGGTTACTTTTGATATTATCGTTTATTGCATTGGCAATTCCGGCTGTGGCCGAGACCGAGCGGACGATTACAGTGCAGGGCCAGGCCGAGGTTTCGGTGACGCCCGACATGGCCACCCTTCAGTTGGGTGTCATCAGTGATGGGGCGACGGCGAGCGCGGCGTTGACGGAAAACTCGGAAACGGTGGCGCAGATGCTGTCGCTGTTGCAGGAAAACGGAGTGGCCGCCGAAGACATTCAGACATCAAATCTGAACCTGAACCCGCTTTATGTGCGCAATAGTGCCAGGCAGGATCAGCCCCCGCAGATTTCAGGGTATCGTGTGTCGAATACCGTCAGTGTTCAGGTCAAGGACCTTGATCGTCTGGGGGATATCATCGGGATCGTGACGGAAAACGGTGTGAACCAGTTTTATGGGTTGAATTTTGGACTGCGAGACAGTGATGTGGCGATGAACCAGGCGCGGCAGGAAGCCGTGGCCGATGCCCGCGCCAGGGCCGAACTTTATGTGCAGGCCGCGGGTGCGGCTGTTGGTCCCGTGATGTCGATCAGCGAATTTATTCAGCAGCCCGTTGGACCAGGCCCGACGATGCAGATGCAGTCCATGGAACGCGCCGCGGTGCCTATTGCAGAAGGTCAGATGGACATTCGGGCGACAGTGACGGTCGTCTATTCATTGGCCAATTAGAGCACCGCCACACAAATCAGAAACATAAATGCTGTGATACAGAGGGCAGCGACCGTCCGCGGGTGGGCGTGAAGCGCCCGCCCATGGGGGCGGACGGTCGCTGCCCGGTGTTTCACACCGGGCGGGTGGCTTAAAGCCGCGCGTTCTAGTTTTGAAGACGATGCCTTAGAAGGGGCGGGGCCGAAGGCCCCATCCTGACCTACTTGCTGGCGAAGTTCTGCGTCGCGTAATAGGCGCCGCAATTCTTGTGCCGTGGATCGAACTGAACGGCGGTGCCGATATGTTTGACATCGCGGTCCATGATGTTGCGACGGTGTGATGGCGAATCCACCCAAAGTTTGACGGTCCATTGCGCCAATGACCGGTAGCTGTGTGGTGGAATGCGGTCACGGCGACCGTTTTCAAAATGACACTCGGCCAGGTTCTTGGTGTAGAACGTCCGCCCGTTGTCCAGCCAATACCGCTGAACGGTGGCTATATTTTCGGACGCCCGAGAGAAATTACCGTAGTTGCGGCTGATCCGGTCGGCGACGGTGCGATGACCGCGCCGGGTCGATTTATGGGACAGATTACGTGCCTTGGCCATCCACGCGCTGTGACCGCTGGCCGCTTTGACCAGATTGCCGTTATTACGCAACGGGCGCAGCCCCGCGCGGCATCGTTGATAATTCACCTCAACCAGCACCGCTTTGCTGAACAGATTTTGATTGATGTTTGATGTCGGGATCGTCCGATCAGCCCCACGGGGCATATTCGCCTTGCGGCAGGCTTCGGCCGCACTGGCCCCCAGAACTGCAAAACCCAAAATCAGGCTAACCAGAAAAGCACGTAACATCCTGCACTCCGAACTCATGTTGGTCACATAAAGCTGATGTACTTAAGAAAGTGTCAAAAAAGCGGAAACAGTCTGGGAATTTGTGGCAATCGTTAAAGACTGGCCTCTAACGCTGCGATAATTGGCGAAAAGTCGCTGGATTTCAGCGATGCGCCGCCGACCAAAGCACCGTCCACGTTCGAAACATCAAAAATCTCGGCCGCATTCGACGGTTTGACTGACCCGCCATAAAGCAGCCTGACAGATCGCCCGACACCACTGCCAAAGCGGCGTTCCAGCCGGGCGCGGATGAAGTCGTGAACCTCGCCAATCTGGTCCAGCGTCGGAATTTTGCCGGTACCAATAGCCCAGACCGGTTCATAGGCAACCACCAGATTGTGCCCCGTCGCATTATCGGGGATCGATCCCGCCAGTTGGCCGATGATGATATCGAGGGTGTTCGAGGCCTCTCGCTGTTCCAGCGTTTCGCCGACACAGATGATCGCTGTCAGGCCCTGATCCCACACGGCGCGGGCCTTGGCGCGGACATCATCGTTGCTTTCGCCATGATCGGCGCGGCATTCTGAATGCCCGACAATCACGTGGGACGCCCCCGCATCGGCCAGCATCCCGGCCGAGATATCGCCGGTGTGGGCGCCGGACTGTTCGATGTGGCAATCCTGACCGCCCACATGGATGGCCCCATCGCCGATACGCGTCTTCATCGGGCTGATCAGGGTCGCGGGCGGGCAGATCAGGATATCGACAGACGGATCACTGTGGCTGGACATAAGGGCGTCGATTTCACCCAAATCACCGGCGGTCCCATTCATCTTCCAGTTTCCGGCGGCCATTTTCTTGCGCATCTGACATTCCCCTCTGTCCCTGATACCGGCATGGCAAGCACAGGGGCAGAGGTCAAGTCTTTCGGTAGTCCTGCGCGGTTACTTGATCCAGATTTCCACGCGGCGGTTCCTGCGCTGCCCGTCGGTGGTATCGTTGCAGGCCACCGGTGCCAGTTCACTGTAACCCACCGACCGCACACGCATATTCCGCAATTCACCCGCATCTGGGTGGTTCAGCAGCGTCTGCAGCGCAACAAAGGCGCGGCTTTCCGACAGGCGGGCGTTGGCATCGAACTTGCCGAAATCATCGGTATAGCCTGCGACGATCACCTCGCGATTTTGCATCTGTGGCTGGCTCAGATAATCGACAACGCGCTTCACATCACGAAGCGATTTGTTGTCCAGCCGGGCCGAGCCTGTTTCGAACCGGAATGTCGTGGACAGACGTTGTGCACCGTTCAGGTCGTTTAGCATTCTGCGCAGCGCTTCCAGTGACTGCGTTTCGTTGCTTTCCAACGCAGATTGCATCAGCATGTTCGTATCTAACGGATCCGAGCTGACTTTGATGCCCAAATCGATAAAGCCCGCCTTCTGGATCAGTGCGTCAGCCTGGGACGAAATCGCAAAGTCCAGCAATCCCCGCTCATGCTCGGTCCGTGGCCCATTATCCACAAACAGGCGCAGGCGACGTTCCAGCAGATATTCTTCGGTTTTGGCCGAGAAATCCGTGGCCTTCATCCGCAGGCCACAGCTGGCAATCAAATCGACGGGCTTCGTGCCGCGCTTTGATGCAAATCCAACATATCCTATCCCGCCACGATCCCTGGTCACAGCTTCGGCGATTTCTTCATTCGATCCCAGAACGACGGCATTGGGTGACATGACGAAATTGACCGGTTCAAGGATTTTCTCCTCAAACACTCCGCGCGTACCCGATGTGGCCGGGCGGGTGTAAACGGTGACTGGCATGTTTGGGCCGCCAACCTCGGACCAGTTGCGAATACGCCCCGAGAATATCTCGGCCACCTGTTGGACCGACAGCTCATTGACGAAATTATCCGGCGAAATGACCGTCAAAATACTATCGACCGCAATCACGTATTCCTGGCTGATATTCAGTATGTTGCCACGACCCTGCTGAGCGACGGCCTCAACTTCCGACGGGCGTGCAGGGCGCGATGACATCGCGATATCTGCCTGGTTTTCGATCAGTGCGCGCAACCCGGTGCTGGAGCCTGCGGCCTGAACCTCGGTCACCAGAACAGGTTCTCTCGAGCTGAACATATTCGTGACCTCAAGACTGGTTGTGTCAGCGCCTACCTTCGTGCTGCGCCCGATGGATCCATCCAGCTGATTTGCATAGCCCTCGATCAGCAATGGCATCAGCTCTTCGCCGACCGTGTCCGAGCCGCGAATGACCAGATCCGCCTGCGGTTTTTCAATTGTCGGACATCCCGCGCCAGTGCAGTTCACTTTATTGCGTGAAATGCGAATACTTCCGGCCCCGGTTTGCAGAACATATTCAGTGTCGTTCAAAGCGATCAGTTCGCCTTCAAACCGAACCGTTCCGTCCGGCGCTTCCAATAGCACGCGATCGGCGTGGCTGACTGGTGCTGTTAGTGAAAATACGCTGATGGCCAGCAGAGCCATACGTGATCGACCCATAAAACTCTTCATGGCAAATCCCTTCCTCGTTACGCAGCCCTTTCAGGCTGTTACCTTCGTCCCCGTCCCATGGTATGACGTAAGGTAAGATAACGTTAGGAATATGTCATAAAACTGTTACAAAATTACTCAGGCCATTTAAAAACAGGCAAATTCCAACCCTAGATGGATTTGTTCTGGGCTGAATAAACCCACAGGCATGTTTAGCTTACTTTTGCCGAGACTGAGGCGTTGGCCGTGTCTTTAAATTTGATGGATTCGCCACAGCCACAAGCATCGACCACATTGGGATTTCGGAATTTGAAACCGGATTCCAGTAGTGAGACCTCATAGTCGATCTCAGTGCCGAACAGGAACATTTGCGCCATCGGCGCGATCATGACACGGGCGTCATCCTGTTCGATGACCTCATCATGGGGATCGATTTCCGTGACATAATCCATGGTATATTCCATACCTGCACAGCCGCCTTTCTTGACACCGATGCGCAGCCCCATATGGCCGTCTTTCTGCATCAGTTTCGCGATCTGCCGTGCGGCGGCAGGTGTTATGGTAACGGCTTGCTTGCCCGGGATCGAAAACATGCTGAACTCCTTCAGTTACAATCTAGGCAAGTGTTGCCTCAGTCACAAGGGGATCGTTGTCCAAATGACTGGTGCGGCTGCCTAAGAAGCTCAATAATGCTGTCAGGGCTTGTCGGACAGGGCGTTCGTGACGGCCTTCATGGTGGCTGACCAGCCATTCTTCTGATCGTAAGTCCTTGATTGAACTGGATAATCGAACAAGATTGCTGTAGTATTCACCGACAAACACAGGCAAAACGACGCGTCCGACGCCAGAGGCAGCCATCGCCATCGCCAGCCGTGGGTCGTTGACTGTCGTTGTGATGTCATCGCCGTGATGTTCCATCACCCACCGGGCTGATGGCGTTGCGGCTGCGTCGTGACTGGTTCCGATCCAACCTTTCACATCTGTATCACGAGCATAAACGGCGAAATCGACGTACCCGACCCGTTGCCCGGCCAGCCAAGGTTGATCAGGGCGCCGGTTGCGGATGCCGATGTCTATTTCGCGCCGAGCGATGTCCATATCAAGGTTGCAGTGCAGAAATTCTGGCACCCAGTCACAGTCAGGGCGCCAGAATTCTATAAGATTATCAGCAAGTTGCATTGATGTCCACGTCCCGGCTGAAATCCGGATACGGGCCGGGCCCGCGCGCTGCTTCTGCCACTGCGAAATGTCGGCTGCAGCTGTTTCCATCCGCTCGGCCTGAGCCAACAGCGCGCGTCCGTCGGCGGTGATGGTATAGCCGGCCGCGCCATGGTGAAACAGGCGACGGCCCATCTGATTTTCAAGGGCGGTCATGCGGCGGCTGAGGGTCGCGGGACTGGTCCCGGTCGTTTTGGCTGCCGGAACAAGACCGCCCGCGCGCGCGACCGCTGCGAACAGGGCCAAGTCATCCCATGAGAGTTTTGTTTTCATAAATGAAAATCTACTTGCTGTTATCGCTGTAGGCAAGTGCGTCGGCTGTTCGATATTCTTTAGGCATAAAGGAGATCACGATGGATCATATCAAAACAAAACTTCCAATCCAGCCCTGCCAAGCTTTAAGCGAATACGAAAAAGAACAAGAGTATTTTGCAAAAATGAAAATGAAGCTAGACAGAAAACGACGTCTTGATCGCAGGCGCGCCCTGCGTGCACGCATTTTTTCCCTTTGGTATTAAAAGGTTACATGAAGCCCAGTTCAAGTCGGGCTTCGTCAGACATCATATCCATGCCCCATGGGGGTTCCCATGTCAGTTGCACATCGACCTGTTTGACACCTGCCAGGGGTTCGATCGCCTCGGCCAGCCATCCGGGCATTTCACCGGCCACAGGGCAGCCGGGGGCGGTCAGGGTCATTGTGACGCCCACCTCATTTTCATCATTGATTTCAATGGTATAGACAAGCCCCAAGTCATATATATTGACCGGGATTTCGGGATCATAGACGGTCCGACAGGCCTCAACCACGCTGTCATAAAGTGCGTGGTCTGTGCTGGACGGTTTGATAAGCGGTTCGCCTTCCAGGGGCGGAGTTGCCTGGGTCATCGG
This sequence comes from Pseudaestuariivita rosea, assembly GCF_017592335.1. Taxonomy (GTDB): domain Bacteria; phylum Pseudomonadota; class Alphaproteobacteria; order Rhodobacterales; family Rhodobacteraceae; genus Parasulfitobacter; species Parasulfitobacter rosea. The sequence goes on from NZ_JACNMP010000002.1 coordinate 300,619, forward strand.
GTGCCTCTGCTATTTCTTGATTAAAGATATAAGGAATAGAACCGGCCACGTCCAGAGGGGCAAACCGGATGTGTAAATTACACATTTCTATATACAAGAGCAAAATTAAATGTGTAAATTGCACATTTTACAACTCGAGACACCCCCTAGAGCAAGATGAGATCAGGTTGAAGCGTATCCTGAGTTGACAAGGTAATTCGCACATTCCTGCGGGGTGAAGCGGTCGAGCAGCTTACCGATCCTGCGCCATGTTGCCTCTATCGTGCGTTCGGCGGCGTCTCG